>JBKBRJ010000014.1:36095-84513 GCA_046292285.1 Mesorhizobium sp.
CTCTGGCGGTGGGCTGCGATGGCGCGCGCCATCGCCTGCCTCCTTTTTCTGTTATTCGAGGGCGGGTGCGGCCACCTTGATCCGCATCAAAGCGAGCGCGCCACCCAACTTGACGGGAATCAATGTGTTGCGGCGTCAACTGGGCTTGGCTGCGCCCGACGCAACGCGCCCGGGAGGAATGACATGGCCGTGGACACAGTCGCAACGGGCGCCGGGGGCGAGGCGGCGGTCGTCGGATTCGAGGCGATCGGGCGGGGCGACGTCGGCCACGTCGGCGGCAAGAACGCCTCGCTCGGCGAGATGATCGCGGCGCTCGTGCCCGAAGGCATCCGCGTGCCGCCGGGCTTCGCCACGACCGCCAACGCCTATCGCGGTTACATCGCGGCCAATGGCTTCGAGGCGGCGATCCGCCAGCGCCTCGCCGATCTTGCTAGAGGCAAGGCCACGCTGGCTGCCACCGGGCAGGCGGTGCGCACGCTGATCCTGTCGGGCGACTGGCCGGATGAGACGGAAGCGGCAATCCGCGGCGCCTACGAGGCGCTTTGCGCCCGGACCGGCAAGCCGGCGGTCGACGTCGCCGTTCGCTCCAGCGCGACGGCGGAGGACCTGCCGGACGCGAGCTTCGCGGGACAGCAGGAGACGTTCCTCAACATCCGCGGTCCCGAAGCCCTGCTCGACGCCTGCCGGCGCTGCTATGCATCGCTGTTCACCGACCGGGCGATCAGCTACCGCATCGCCAAGGGCTTCGACCACATGGCGGTGGCGCTGTCGGTCGGGGTGCAGCAGATGGTGCGCTCAGACCTCGGCGGGGCGGGCGTCATGTTCTCGATCGACACCGAGACGGGTTTTCCCGACGTGGTGCTGATCGATGCCGCCTGGGGGCTCGGCGAAAACGTCGTGCAGGGCGCCGTCGATCCCGACGAGTACCAGGTGTTCAAGCCGCTGCTCGGCGATCCGGCGCTGAAGCCGATCGTCCACAAGACGCTCGGCGAGAAGAAAAAGAAGATGATCTATGCCGACGGCGAGCAGCCGACGCGTAATGTGCCGACGTCGAAGGCCGAGCGCGCGCGCTTCGTGCTGTCGGACGAGGAGATTCTCGAACTCGCGCGCTGGGCGGCGGCGATCGAGAAGCACTACGGCTGCCCGATGGACATGGAGTGGGCCCGGGACGGCGAGACCGGCGAACTCTTCATCGTCCAGGCGCGGCCGGAAACGGTGCAGTCGCGCGCGGGAACCGAGACGCTGAAATCCTACGGCCTCTCGGGCAAGGGCAAGACGCTCGCCAAGGGCCTGGCGATCGGCAGCGCCGCGGTGACGGGGCGCGTCTGCATCATCGAGAACGCGCGCGACATCGACCGCTTCGTCGACGGATCGGTGCTGGTGACGGGGACGACCGATCCGGACTGGGTGCCGATCATGAAGCGGGCGGCCGCGATCGTCACCGACCACGGCGGGCGCACGTCGCATGCGGCCATCGTCAGCCGGGAACTCGGCCTGCCGGCGATCGTCGGCACCGGCAACGCGACCCAGGTGCTGCATGACGAGCAGGAGGTGACGGTGTCCTGCGCGGAAGGCGACGAGGGCTTCGTGCTCGAAGGCACGGCCGAGATCGCGACGGAGACGATCCGGATCGACGACCTGCCGGAAACCCGGACGAAGGTGATGCTCAACCTCGCCAATCCGGCCGCGGCCCTGCGCTGGTGGCGGCTGCCGGCGGACGGCGTCGGACTGGCGCGGATGGAGTTCGTCGTCTCCAACCACATCCGCGTCCACCCGATGGCGCTGGTGCGCTTCGACGCGTTGCGGGACGAGACGGCGCGGGCCGAGATCGAACGTCTGACGGCCGGCTATTCAGACAAGGCGGAGTATTTCGTCGACCGGCTGTCGCGCGGGCTCGCCCGGATCGCCGCCGCGCAGTATCCCCGGCCGGTGATCGTCCGGATGAGCGACTTCAAGACCAACGAATATGCCGGGCTGCTCGGCGGCGCGCAGTTCGAGCCGGCCGAGGAGAACCCGATGATCGGCTTTCGCGGCGCCGCGCGCTACTATTCGCCGCGCTACCGTGAGGGATTCGCGCTGGAATGCCGGGCGATCGGGCGGCTGCGCGAGGAGATGGGCTTTTCGAACGTCGTCGTGATGATCCCCTTCTGCCGATCGACGATCGAGGCCGACAAGGTGCTGGAGGTGATGGCCGAGAACGGGCTGAAGCGCGGCGAGAACGGGCTGGAAGTCTATGTCATGTGCGAGATTCCCTCCAACGTGGTGCTGGCGGCCGAATTCGCGAAGCGCTTCGACGGGTTCTCGATCGGCTCCAACGACCTGACGCAGCTGACGCTGGGCGTCGACCGCGATTCGGGCGAACTCGCGGACCTGTTCGACGAACAGGACCCGGCGGTAAAGTGGATGATCTCGAGCGTGATCGCCGCGGCGCGCCAGGCGGGCGCCAAGATCGGGCTGTGCGGCCAGGCGCCGAGCGATCATCCCGATTTCGCCGCCTTCCTGGTCGAGTGCGGCATCAGTTCGGTCTCGGTCAGCCCCGACAGCTTCGTGCAGGTGAAACGCGTCGTGGCGGCGGCGGAAGCGGCCGGGCAGGGCGCTTCGGGCTGATTGCCGGGTTCGCCGGCCGCTCCCGATGTGGCAAGGCACCGCTTAATGCGGAACGCGACGCGGCTTTGCCGTGTTCGCCCGCCAATGGACAGGACAGGAATTCGCATGGCCAAGGTTCTTACGCTCACGCTCAACCCGACCGTCGACGTCTCCGGCGACGCGGAGGTGATCCGGCCGGTGCGCAAGGTGCGCACCTCGAACGGCCGTTTCGATCCGGGCGGCGGCGGCATCAACGTGGCGCGGGTGACGGCCAAGCTCGGTCGCGCGGTCGAGGCCGTCTACCTGGCCGGCGGCGAGGTCGGCCAGATGCTCGACAGGCTGCTGGCCGAACAGGGCATCGCCACACGGCGCATCACGATCGAGGGACAGACACGGCTGGGCTTCATCGTCCACGAGACCTCGACCGGGCTGGAGTACCGCTTCGTGCCCGAAGGTCCCGCGGCGCCGGCGGAGAGGCTCGAAGCGGTGCTGGCCGTGGTGGCCGAGCATGACAGCGCCTATGTCGTCGGTTCGGGCAGCCTGCCGGCCGGGGCGCCCGAGGATTTCTATGCCCGCGCCGCCGACGCCGCCGCCCGGCGGGGCGCGCGCTTCGTGCTCGACACGTCCGGGGCCGCGCTCAAGGCCACTCTCGAGCGGGCCAAGGTCTTTCTTGCAAAGCCCAGCCTGAGCGAACTGGAACAGTTTGCCGGTCGACGGCTCGGTCCCGACGATGCCTGCCGGGTTGCGTCCGACATCGTCGAAGGAGGCGCGGCCGAACTCATCGCCGTGACGCTCGGCGCCGACGGAGCGATCCTGGCCAGCCGGGACGGCGTCATCCGGCTGCCCACCATTCCGGTCAGGGTGCGCTCGGCCGTGGGGGCCGGCGACAGTTTCCTGGCGGGCATGGTCTGGGCCCTGATGGAGGGAAAGGATGCGGGCGAGGCGTTCCGGTTCGGCATCGCCGCCGGAGCCGCCGCCGCCATGACGCCGGGAACGGAGCTGTGCCGGGTCGAGGACATCGGGGCGCTCCTGCCGCGTCTCGACTCCGAATAGCGGTTCCGCCGCCGGTAATCCTGCGTTGTGCATCGAGCCGGCCTTTGCTCGCGGACCGCTCGGGGGTTGAGTTCCCTCCGACGGCCCGATATGTCAGGCCAGATTCTTTCGGACATTTCGCACATGGCGCCACGTTTAGCAGTCCTCGGTTGCGGCTACTGGGGCAGCAACCACATTCGGACCCTGAAATCGCTGGGCGCTCTCTACGCCGTCTCGGACGCCAATGCCGCGCGCGCGGAAGGCTTCGCATCCGAACAGGAGTGCCGGGCCATCGCGCCCGAGGATCTGATGCGCTGCGACGACGTGGACGCGATCGTGCTGGCCCTGCCGCCGCAGTTTCACGCCGAGTTCGCCATCGCGGCGGTTGAAGCGGGCAAGGACGTGCTGGTCGAGAAGCCGATCGCGCTGACGGTGGCCGATGCCGAGCGCGCGGTCGCGGCGGCCAAGGCCAACGGCCGCATCTTCATGGTCGGACACGTGCTGCGGTTTCATCCGGCTTTCGAGAAGCTGAAGTCGCTGATCGACGCCGGCGAACTGGGCGACGTCAAGTACATCCATTCGCACCGGCTCGGCCTCGGCAAGTTCCACACCGAGAACGACGCCCTGTGGGATCTCGCGCCGCACGACCTGTCGATGATCCTGGCCATCACCGGCCAGGCGCCGCTGGAGGTGCGCGGCGAAGGAGCCGCGATCCTCGACAATCTCAGCGACTTCGCGCATCTCCACATGCGCTTTCCCGGCGGCGTGCGCGGACATCTGTTCACGTCGCGGCTCAATCCCTATCGCGAGCGGCGGCTGACGGTGGTCGGCACGAAGGCCATGGCCGTGTTCGACGACGTCGAGCCCGGACCGCGCAAGCTCGCGGTCTACAGGCACGCCGTCTGGCAGGATTCTGGACAATGGGCCTTCACGGCCAACGAACCCGCCTATGTCGAGTTCGACAACACCGGCATGCCGCTGACGCGCGAACTGGAGCACTTCATCGACTGCATCGAAACGCGCGCCGAGCCGCGCACGAGCGGCGAGGAAGCGATCACCGTGCTGCGCATCCTCACGGCCGGCAGCGTCATCCACGACTGATCGCGGCGGCAGCCTGTCCGTCCGCGCTTCGTACCCTTGAAATGTCGTCGGCGCTCAGAAGCCGGCCGTCTCGTCGGTATAGAACGTGTTGAGGATGGACATGCGCGGCCTGTCGACCGGCGCCTTGATCTTCGGACGGCCGTGCCAACTCATCCGCGTCAGCGTGTGGTAGGCTTTCAGCACGACGAACGCATAGCCGACGTTCGGCAAGAAGGGCAGCGTCTTGACCGGTTCGAGGAAGTACGAGCCTGGATTGAGCAAACCTTTCGCGGAAGCGCGATAGAGAGTGGTCCCAAGGTCCATCTGGCTCTCGTCCGCCGGACAGTAGAGCTGCATCGTGATGATCTTCTTGCGCGTGTCCGGATGCGGCTTGATCTCGTAGCCATCGACATCCTTGTAGATCACCGGCTTGGCGATGGTCCGCAACTGGTCGACGGTGGCGACCTTCTCGCCCCGTCGGCGGAGTTCCATCCCTTCGGCAAGCTTCGCGCGAACCGCGGCCTCCAGTTCCGGGGAAACCAGGACGGCCGTGACCGCCGCCCAGAGCTCGCGCCGTTCGGAATCGAGCCGCTCGACGTGATCGCCGTAAAGGCGCAGCGCCAGACGCGTGCCGTCGCCCTTCAGCCGTTCGAAGCGGTCGTCGGCGGGAAAGGACTCGAGCAGTCTCGCGTAGAAGCCGGCGGGGAAGAAGTCCCGAAAGAATATATGCGGAAACGGGTCGCCGAACGTGTCGGCCGCCTCGACGCTTTGGACGGCATGCCGGATCAACTCCCGATCGATGGCGGAATTGATCACAAGCATCGGTTCCCTCCGTTCGGCAATCTTTGGTTACCGACCATAACGGCGGCCCGGAGGACGAGCAACCTCGCACAGTCGAACCGCGGGGCGCGGATGCGGAAGGGGAAGGTTCGATTCCGCTCTCAGGCGAGCGAATTCTCGGCCAACCTCGCCAGCATGGCCTCGGCCTTGACCGAGCGGCGGGCGCGCTCGATGAAACCGCCGCCGAAGATGCGCGCTTCGTTGCCGTCGTCCGAATAGAGCACGCAGGCCTGGCCCGGGGCGACGCCCGTCTCGCCGTCGGCGAGTTCGACCTCGACGTTGCCCGCGGCGTCGACATGCAGGATGGCGGGCCGCGGCGGCCGGGTGGAACGGACCTTGGCGTAGAGTTCGACGCCGGTGCCAGCGAGTTTTGCCAGCGACTCGTCGCCGAGCCAGTTGAAGTCGCGCAGCGCGATGCGCCGCGTCTCCAGCGCCTCGCGCGGGCCGACCACCACGCGCGCTGCTTCGGGATCGAGATGCACGACGTAAAGGGGCTCGCCCGATGCAATGCCGATGCCGCGACGCTGGCCGATCGTGTAGTGGACGATGCCCTGATGACGGCCGAGCACGCGACCGTCGATATGGACGATGTCGCCCGGGGCGGCGGCGTTCGGCTGCAACCGCGCGATCATGTCCGAATACTTGCCCTGGGGGACGAAGCAGATGTCCTGGCTGTCCTGCTTGCCGGCGACGGACAGGCCCATTTCCTCCGCCATCGCCCGCACCTCGGGCTTGGACAGTCCGCCAAGCGGGAAGCGCAGGTAATCGATCTGGTCCTGGGTGGTCGCGAACAGGAAGTAGCTCTGGTCACGGTCGGCGTCGACCGGACGGAAGAGCGCGCGGTGCGCGCCATTGGCCCGGCTGCGGATATAGTGGCCGGTGGCGAGCGCTTCGGCGCCGAGTTCGCGCGCTGTGCCGAGCAGGTCGGCGAACTTGACGGTCTGGTTGCAGGCCACGCACGGGATCGGGGTCTCGCCCGACATGTAGCTGCGGGCGAAGGGGTCGATCACCGCTTCGCGGAAGCGCTGCTCGTAGTTCAGCACATAATGCGGGATGCCGAGCGTCTCCGCGACGCGGCGCGCATCCTCAATGTCGCGGCCGGCGCAGCACGATCCCGCGCGGTGCACGGCCGCGCCATGATCGTAGAGCTGCAGCGTCACCCCGACGACATCGTAACCCTCCTTCCTGAGGAGGCCGGCCACGACCGAGGAATCGACGCCGCCCGACATCGCCACGACGATGCGGGTGTCTTCAGGCCGGCCGGGTAGGTCCAGGCTGTTCATCGGCTCGCTTGCTTCTCTCTGCCCGTGATCGGGGTCACATGCCCCTCCGCGACAGATAGGTCAAGAACGGTCGGGATACCAGTATCGCGCGCGTCGCGGCGGCCTCTGACACACGAATCCGTCGAATTTTAGGAAGTCCCGATTCGTTACGTTTCCCTTACCGCGGGCTTAGCCAATTTTTAAAGCTAGGGCGGTAGTCTGCGGTCTGTTGGTGCCGAGTTTGTATCGGGTGTAGAGAGTAAAATGACCGATCTGGTAAGACCGCGGGTCAAGTACGTGATAGGGCCGGATGGCAGCCCGCTGACGATCGCCGATCTGCCGCCGAGCAACACGCGCCGCTGGGTCATCCGCCGCAAGGCGGAAGTGGTCGCCGCGGTCCGGGGAGGCCTTCTCAGCCTCGAGGAAGCCTGCCAGCGCTACAAGCTGACGGTCGAGGAGTTCCTGTCCTGGCAGGCCTCGATCGACGAGTACGGCCTCGCCGGCCTCCGCACCACCCGCATCCAGCAATACCGGCACTAGCCGGCCCGGTCCTCGTCCGTCCGCTCGCGTCGCAGCAGCCAGGAGACGGAGACGGTCAGGACCACCGACAGCGCGAAGAACCAAAGGCCAGGCTTTGTGAAAGCCGTGGCAAGGCCGCTCGTCTTGGCGGCGAAGATCACCAGCGCGACCAGCACGACATCCAGCATCGACCAGTTCGACAATCCGCGCAGCCATTCGGGCAGGCGGTCATGCGTGGCGCGACCCGAATGGGCGGCGATGTGCAGCAGCATCAGCTTGATCGCCGGAAAGACGATCGAGAACAGCGCGATCACCACCGCGAGCAGGGGATCTCCGCCCCGCCACAACGCCGCGACCAGGGACGTCAGGGACGGTTCTTCCGTGAATAAGTAGAGCCGGTCGACCCGGATCAGCGGCAACGTCACGCCAAGCGTGAAGGCGACCGTCGCGGCAAACAGCAGGATGGGCGGGACAAGGCGCATCGGCGCCCTATAGAGGAAGACCGGCGGCTTCGGAAGTCGATGCGGATCGGCCGGGACCGCCGCGCCGACCCGCCGGGGAGGACCCGATCAGCCTGCGACGGCGCGGCGAAGGTCCGTTTCCGCTTCGCGCACGCGGGCGTCGCGGTTCTCCAGCTGCTCGGCCTTGGCGAGTTCCGCCTCGGCTTCATCGAGCGCCATCTCGGCCGCGCCCTTCTGCTGGAGCAGGTCGAGCCGCGAATTGTTCAGATTGTCCCGCCGCTGCCGAGCCGCCTTGGCGAAGGTCGGATAGGCGAAATGATTGGTGTCGGTGATTCCCGATTTCTTTTCCTCGATGGCGACCTGCGCGTCGAGTTCGGCGGCCATCCGGTCGAATTCCGCGATCATCATGTCCAGCTGAGCGAGCTGCCGGCGCTTCTCATTGACCTGGAACTGCTTCAGGCGAACCAGATTCCCACGTGACTTCATGTCCGCTTACTCCCGAATACGCGTATTCCGCCGGAAAAATTACGCCCGACCCACGCCTCCGCACGTCAACGGCATAAAGCAAACGAAATCGTAAGGATTTTCGATGCCGGTAACCATTCGTTTACGCGCACCGTTAATCATAACGTCGAGGGCTTAAGGGGCGGTAAAAAAAGCCGTGGGCCTTTTCAGGAAACCGACAAGGCGAGTCGCCAGAATCGGTTGGGGCTGTTTCTTGAGCTGAAACCTTAACGACCTAACGTGACGATTCATGTTTGGATTCAAGCAGGTGCGTTGGAAACTTCGAAGTGCTGATTGCGCTTGCCATGCGGAATCAGATTTTGTTAACCATTTCGTGGCAGCCTTCGAGTCACGTAACGACTGCTCCCGGGCCGGCGTGTCGGCAAACCCGGTTCGGCTGCAGAAGAGGGGATTTTAGATGCGCGTCCTGCTGATCGAAGACGACAGTGCCACGGCACAGAGCATCGAGTTGATGCTCAAGTCGGAAAGCTTCAACGTCTACACGACGGACCTGGGCGAGGAGGGCGTCGACCTCGGGAAGCTGTATGACTACGACATCATCCTTCTCGACCTGAACCTGCCCGACATGTCCGGCTACGAGGTGCTGCGCACCCTGCGCCTGTCCAAGGTCAAGACGCCGATCCTGATCCTCTCCGGCATGGCCGGCATCGAGGACAAGGTGCGCGGCCTCGGCTTCGGCGCGGACGACTACATGACCAAGCCGTTCCACAAGGACGAACTGGTGGCCCGCATCCATGCGATCGTGCGCCGCTCCAAGGGCCACGCGCAATCGGTCATCACCACCGGCGACCTGATCGTGAACCTCGACGCCAAGACCGTCGAGGTCGGCGGCCAGCGCGTGCACCTGACCGGCAAGGAATACCAGATGCTGGAGCTGCTCTCGCTGCGCAAGGGCACCACGCTGACGAAGGAGATGTTCCTGAACCACCTCTACGGCGGCATGGACGAGCCCGAACTCAAGATCATCGACGTCTTCATCTGCAAGCTGCGCAAGAAGCTCGACGCGGCGTCGGGCGGCCAGAACTACATCGAGACGGTCTGGGGCCGCGGCTACGTGCTGCGTGAGCCCGAGGACGTGCGCGCCAGCGCCTGATTCCTGCTACGGACGTCAAGGCCGCCCGACGATCGCTGAACCGATCGTCGGGCGGCCTGCTTTTCAGGCCATGTTCGCTAAAAAAAATCGCCGCGAAGGGCTGATCTCTCAGGCGGCGATCCGGAGTTCGCGGAAACGGTCCATCAACTGCGCCCGGTTGAACGGCTTCAGCATGTAGCCATGCGCCCCAGCGCGCTTGGCGCGCATGATGGCGCCGATGTCGAACTCGAGGATGGAGACGAGTATCCGCACATCCTTGGCGCCGGGAAGCGCCTTGAAGGCCTGGATGAACTCCGGCGCCTGCATGTCGGGGAGCGTGCCGTCGAGGATGATGGCGTGGGGCAGTTCCGCCGCGCACATGTCGAGTGCGTCGCGGCCATTGCCGGCTTCGACCACGACCATGTCGGGGCCACCAAGGATGCGCTTCACCACTTTTCGGATGATGCTGGAATCATCCACGATCATGCAGCGTTTCATATCCACATTCCCTGAGTCGCGACCGCATCATGCGGCAACCTCTTCCGGCCCCAGAGTTGCAGACTAGACAAAACATCAAAACAATTGGCGAAGCCGATCGCTAAACTTGAAGGCAATGCAGCCTTTGGTAGAGTAAAGGCGCTCCTCAGCGTCTGATCCAAAAGTCGCCATGCCGGTCTGCAAATGGCGATTTCCGCGCTACCGGTGCTCATATGCGCGGATGTACGCTGCGCTCCGGTTCTCGAAATCGCCATTTTCGCCTCGGCCTGGCGCTTTTTGATTCAGACACTAAGCGGCCGTCAGCGTGATATCCTCGGCGGATGCGCGGATGGAGATCGTCATGCCGGCCTCGCGCGCCAGAAGCAAGGTGTAGTAGGGCTGCACCGAGTGGGCATCGATCGGTTCCTCCGGACGTGAACCGGAATGCAATTCGAGGAACTTCGGCGGCACCCGCACCATCGGGCCGGTCGACACGATCGTGAATTTCGGCTCCGTCATCAGGTCGGACAGTTCGACCCTCATGGTGCCGCCGCGGGGGATGGCGCCGGCTGCGATGAGAAGCATGTTGAGGAGAAGCTTGACCTTGTTCTTGGGCAGAAGCGCGCGTGCGCCCGACCATTCCAGCTTCGGCTTCTCATTGCGGAAATAGGCGGTCGCGACCGATTCCGCGTCGCCGGTATCGATCTGCATGCCGGCCGAACCGGCCGCGCCGAACGCGATCCGCGCGAACTGGAGACGCGCCGACGCGGTGAGGGCGCTGGCGCGGATCAGCCTCATGGCGTCCTCGTCCGCCCCGCCTTCGTCCAGCAGCTCCAAGCCGTTGTTCAGCGCTCCGACCGGCGAAATGATGTCGTGGCAGACCTTGCTGCACAGGAGAGCCGCAAGATCGGGCGCGGAAAGGGAAAAGAGTTCGGACATGCGGGTCTCCAGCACGATCGGCGCGACAGGCAGAAAGAGCGGCGGAACACGGGTCGAATCAGCATGGCCGCCGGGGCTTCGACGTTACACATGGCGGCTCTCGTCGCAACAATTGGCGCCCGCGGGAACCGCGCAGCGCGGCGTCATCGTTCCGGCGCATGAAGATGCTTAACGAAAGGAAAACGATTTGGGCCTAATTTGGCGGATGACCAAAGAGGTGGACGGGCATCATCGGAAGGCGCGCGGCCGCGGACGGCAGCGGCCCGGACGGAGAATGAATATGACACTCTCGACTATGGCGCGAAATTTCCTGCGGTCGATCGTCGTGCTCGGACTGGCTCTCGCCATCACGCATGCCGATCCGGGGCCGGCGAAAGCGAACTCCGAGTTCACCGCGCAGGAAATCATCGACAAGGGACACGAGTTCTTCGGCGCGACCTCCGGTGGCGTGGCGGCGGCGATCGAGACGATCTTTGCACGCTACGGCGTTCCCAACGGCTACATCCTCGGCGAGGAAGGATCGGGCGCCATCGTGGGCGGCCTGACCTACGGCGAGGGCACGCTCTTCACCAAGAACGCCGGCGACCACACGCTTTTCTGGCAGGGTCCCTCGATCGGGTGGGATTTCGGCGGGCAGGGCTCGCGAACCATGATGCTGGTCTATGATCTCGGCTCCGTCGACCAGATCTATCACCGTTTCGTGGGTGTCGCCGGATCTGCCTATCTCGTGGCAGGCGTGGGATTCAACGTCATGCGCTACGGCAACGTGCTGCTCATTCCGGTGCGGACAGGCGTCGGCGCCCGGCTTGGCGTCAACATCGGCTATCTCAAGGTCACGTCGCGCCCGACCTGGAATCCTTTTTGAGATTCCCGCCATACCAACGGCAAAGAAAAGTCCTACAACGCTGGCGCTCAACGTTAAGTCAAAGTAGATTTCACTTGTTTGGATCGGGGGGCGTCGACATGACGGAATCTCCTGACCCAGGTTCGGCTATGGGCGGGCGTTCAGCGTGATCGAATCCATTCTGTTCTTTTCGCTCGGCTTCCTGTGCGCGGGATTTCTGGCGCTGATGGTGGCGCCGGCAGTCTGGCGCCGCGCCGTCGTGCTGACGCGCAAGCGCATCGAAGCCTCCGTGCCGCTGTCGCTCAATGAGATCCAGGCCGACAAGGATCGGATGCGCGCCGAGTTCGCGATGTCGACGCGACGGCTGGAGATGAGCATCAAGACCTTCCGCGAGAAGGCGGCGAGCCAGATCGTCGAGATCAACCGGCATCAGGCTCAACTCAAGGAACTCACCGACGAGATCGCGGAGAAGAACGCCTCGATCACGGCGATGGAAAGCCAGGGCAGCGAGTTGCGAGCCGAGTTGAGGCGGCGCGAGGAGCAGTTGCAGGTGCTGTCCGGTCGCCTCGACGAGGCGACCCGCAGACTGGACGAGAAAGCGCTCGAACTCGACAAGCTCGGCCGGCTCTATGACGACGCGGCCTTCAACTCCAGCAGCCGCCAGATCGAACTGGTTGCGCGGGAAGCGGAGTACGAGCGGGTCTCGGGCGACCTGAGCGTGCTTCGCGGCAAGCGCCGCGACATGGAGCGCCAGTTGCGCGAGGCGCAGGCGGAGACCAAGCAGAGCCAGGACCTCCTGAAGGCAGAGCGCCTGAAGATCAGCGAACTCGAGAAGAAGCTCGAGCGCATGGAGTCGACGCTTGCGGACCGCGAGGAGCGGCTCGACCGGCGCGAAAAGGACCTCGCGCGGCTGCGGGAGCATGCGCGTTCGGGGGCGAGCAACGAGAACGATCTGAATGCGCGGCTGTTGGCCTCCGAGAGCCAGCGCGTGAAACTGGAAGCCGATCTCGCGGACCTGACCCTGCAGATGTCGACGCTCCTGTCGGGCGCGACCGGCGGCGACATCGAAAAGGCCATGACGACGCTGACCGACGAGCGCGATCGACTGGAGGCGCGCTTGGCCAAGCTCCTGCGCGAGAACAAGAAGCTGAAGTCGGACCTCTCCCTCTACGAGCGCGACAAGTCGGAGGATTGGGACCAGCAGCGGCGGGAAAACGCCCTGCTGCGCGAACAGATCAACGATCTCGCCGCCGAGGTCGTGCGGCTGACGGAAACGCTCGACGGACCGGAGTCGCCGATCTCCTCGGCCCTCGAAGCGGATGTTTCCGAACTGGCCCGGCCGGCGGCCGCGGGCGAACGGCGGCCGACGAGCCTTGCCGAGCGCGTGCGTGCCCTGAAGCAGGCCGCCGCCGCCCGCTGAAATCGCGCGCCGCCATGCCCTCAAGCAGGGCCGGAAGGGGCGCGGGCGCCCCGCCACAACCTGTGGAGCGCGATTGCCGCCGCGGTGGCCACGTTCAGGCTGTCGAAACGCCTCGACATGTCGATCCTGACCGTCGACAGCCGCGCCATGAGCGCCGGCGGCAGGCCGGCGCCTTCGCTGCCAAGCAGGAGCGCCGTGCGGTCGCCCGGCGTCAACGCGGCGACATCGGTTTCTCCGGCCGGGCTGAGCGCCAGGCATTCGAAACCGGCGCACGCAAGGCTCGCCAGGATCGCCCCGGCGCCTTCCCCACGCCGGAAGGGAACCTTGAGCGTCCCGCCCACCGAGACACGGATCGCCTTGCGATAGAGCGGATCGCAACTCGTCTCGTCGAGCAGGACGGCATCCGCCTCGAACGCGGCGGCGTTGCGGAAGATGGCGCCGACATTGTCGTGATTGGAAATGCCGACCAGGACGAGCACCAGCGCATGGGCGGGGAGCGCGGCGACGAAGGCGTCCAGGTCGAGTTCTTCGGTTCGTCGTCCGATGCCGAGGAGTCCCCGATGCACGTGGTAGCCCGCGATCGCGTCGAGGACCGCCTGGCTCGCGACATAGACCGGCAGCGTGTCCGACGCCCGCGCGAGGAGGTCCGATGCGCCTTCCATCCGGTTTTCGAGGATCAGCAGAGATTCGGCTTGAAACCGGGATTCCCCGAGCAGGACATTGAGCACGACCCGCCCCTCAGCGATGAAGCGGCTCTCGCGGCCGACCAGGTCGCGCTCTCGAATCCGGCGATAGGCCGCGATCCGCGGATCGTCCGGGTCGGTGATATGGATGATGTCAGGCATCGTGCGAACGTCCCAGGCTTCGTCGGGGCGCGTGCTCGATCCCGCTGTCCAGATACATCGGGGTTTGACCCCGTGCGTGCCGCGCCGGGAAGGTCTGGACGCCGTTACGGCACGGGTCAAGACGACGGTTATCGGCAATCGCGCGGCGTTGGCGGCCGCAGCGGCCCGATCACGCGGGGACTTCCGGCTCGTCGCTTGCGGGAACGAAGATATCGTCCAGCGTGCCGAACAGTTGCCGGACCTGTTCGGACGTGCACGAGTAATAGATCGTCTGCTTGTCGCGGCGCGTATTGACGAGCCGCAGACCGCGCAAGCGCGACAGATGCTGCGACAGAGCGGACTGGCTCAAGCCGACTCTCTGGGCGATGACGCCGACGGGAAGCTCCGACTGGAGCAACTCGCATATGATTTGTATTCTCTTGCCGTTTGCAAAGGCGGCAAGGAACACCGACGCTTCGTCCGCGTGCAACCGCAAGTCGTCAATCGTCAAACGCCGCCTCCTGCGAGCCCTCGGCAGGCGCGGCCCGTCCCGTGTGCGCGAAACGCCTACGAAACATTGGTACGCCTATGCTCCTGCCACCGACTTATCAAAAGTTAATCCAGATCGTTTCCGCGCGAAAGCGCTACGGTTGCAATTTCCGATGATGGCGGATGTTGCTCTAGAGCATCCCGGCGGGCCGACTGAGCCATCGACACGAGCGCCTTGCGCATCTCGGACGTGCTCTTCAACGGTTCGGGGAAGAAGACGCGCCGGGAATCGTCTCCGCAGGCAAGGTCGAAACCGTCCACGTCGAGACCCGTCATGATCCAGTCGCCCGCCCTGGCCCTGGCGAAATGGCGGGCGTAGAGTTCGACGGCGTCGCGATGGTCGGCGTTCATGTGGGTGATCGCGCCTTGTTCCGCGGCCTCGATTTCACCGAGCGCGGGGCTGTCGATCAGGAGATCGGCGCGGGTCAGGGCATAGGCCTTGCCGAAACCTCCGTTGAGGCTGGCGCGCTGGGGCTCGAGCCGGAAGAACGAGAAATCGCCGAAATCGACGTAGAGTTCGGCTTTCGGATGCCTGTTGAGATAGCGCCGCCGCGCACGCCTGCCGTCGTCGCTCTCGCGCTCCAGCTTCTCGGCGAGACATGCGATCGTGATGCGAGGATGCGCCAGGGGATCGCCCTTGCCGGGCTCCCCGAGCAGCAGCGAGCAGCGCGGATCCGCCATCAGGCCGCTGGTGTGGGTGGAGAGCGTCGAAACGAGGATCAGCGGCGACCCGTCGGCGTCGGTGGCGGTGGCGACGCGGCTGGCCGAGGGCGCGCCCGTTTCCGGTTCAAGCACCGCCAGGGCGCCGTAGCGGGAGGCGCGCAGCAAACGTCGCGCGAGGCGGATCGCCTCGTCGTCGGTCGGCCGCAGCACGTCCTTCTTCTCGTCAGTCACGTCTCGATCTCCGGCAAGCGAAGTCCAGTCAGCTCGCTTTCCCGGAAGCATCAAGAAAGCAGACTCACGTACTCATCTTATGTGCCGACTACACCGCTCTTGGCAAGAGCCTCGGAACGGCTCGGGGGAATGCCGAAAGCCTGGAGAACCGGAACGCGGTCGCCGATCCCCACCGATGGAGCGGGCGGCGCGGCGGGGGCGGACGGCGTGCGCGAAAACCGCGGCGCCGGAGCCGCGCGGACAAGCCTGCCTTCGCGCCGGAAGGTTCGCCGGGCGACGTTGTGCGGATGGTCCGGCGCCTCGGCCATCGACAGGACCGGCGCCACGCAGGCGTCGGTGTCGGCGAAGATCGACCACCAGTCGTCGCGGCTCTTATCCATGACCCTCGCGGTGATCGCCGCGCGCATCTCCGGCCACAGGCGGATGTCATACTGCGCCCTGGCGAAGCGGTCTTCCAGCGGCAGCAATCGGGCGAATTCGGCGAAGAACTGCGGTTCGAGGCAGGCCACCGCGATGTGCCTTCCGTCGGCCGTTTCATAGGTGTCGTAGAAGGGCGCGCCGGAATCCAGCAGGTTCGACCCGCGGCTGTCGCGCCACAGGCCGGCGGCCAGCAGCGAGAAGGGGAGGCTGCCCAGCGTTGCGGCGCCGTCGATCATGGCGGCGTCGACGACCTGCCCCTTGCCGGAACGCGACCGCTCGAAAAGGGCGGCGAGGACGCCCGCGATCAGGAACATCGCGCCGCCGCCGTAGTCGGCGACGAGATTGAGCGGCGGAACCGGCTTGCCGTCCTTCGGCCCGATCGCGTGCAACATGCCCGTCAGCGCGAGATAGGTCAGGTCGTGGCCGGCACGCTCCGCGAGCGGCCCATCCTGGCCGAATCCGGTCATGCGGCCATAGACCAGAGCCGGGTTGACCGCCAGCAACTCGTCAGGACCGAGCGAGAGCCGCTCCATGACGCCGGGGCGGAAGCCTTCGATCAGGACGTCGGCCCCGGCGGCGAGATCGCGCATCAGGGCGATGCCGTCGGGCGCCTTCAGGTCGACCCTGAGCATCTGGCGGCCGTGCCGGTCGAGATCAAGGTCGGGTGGGAGATTGAGGAAGGACGCGCCGGCCCTCAGCCGATCGACGCGGAGCACGGTCGCGCCCATCTCCGACAGGATCAGGGCCGCAAGCGGCACCGGGCCGAGACCGGCCATCTCGATGACCTTCAGGCCGGCGAGCGGCCCCGTCCGCTTCTCCTCCCCCATGGCATGTCGCGCCTAGCGCGGCGCCATGCGGATCGCGCCGTCGAGGCGGATCGTTTCCGCGTTGAGCATCTGGTTCTCGACGATATGGCAGGCGAGCGCGCCATATTCGGCCGGTTCGCCGAGCCGCGAGGGGAAGGGCACCTGCTGGCCGAGCGAGCGCTGCGCATCCTCCGGCAGGCCGGCCAGCATCGGCGTCTTGAAGATGCCGGGCGCGATCGTGCAGACGCGAATGCCGGCGCGCGACAGGTCGCGGGCGACCGGCAGGGTCATGCCGACGACGCCGCCCTTGGAGGCCGAGTAGGCGGCCTGTCCGATCTGGCCATCATAGGCGGCGACGGAGGCCGTGTTGACGATGACGCCGCGCTCGCCGCCTTCCAGCGGTTCGGACTTCTCGCACAGGCCGGCGAAGAGGCGGATCATGTTGAACGTGCCGGCGAGGTTCACGTCGAGTATCTTCTTGAACATGTCGAGCGGGTGCACGCCGTCCTTGCTCGTCGTCTTCATGGCGATCGCGATGCCGGCGCAGTTCACCAGAATGCGCGGCGAGCCGAGCTTCTCGACAACCGTGGCGAAGGCGGCTTCGCCGCTCTCGGCGCTGGAGACATCGCACTTGACGGCGATGCCGCCAATGTCGGCGGCGACCTTCTCGGCCCGCTCCATGCCGACGTCGAAGATCGCGACCTTTGCCCCGCGCGCGGCAAGCGCGCGCGCGGTCGCCTCGCCGAGACCCGAACCGCCGCCGGTGACGATTGCGACCTGACCAGATGCGTCCATGAGATGTCCTCCCAGAATGTTATGAGACAAAACAATATCGTCTCATCGTAGCGGCAGGGAGGACGTGAAAGCAAGATGGCCGGCGCCCCGGCTCGGACCGCTCCTCTCCGTTCCGCGGGCTCCAAGCCGCCGCGGCAGGGGCCGCGTCGCTGCGTCGCGGGTCAGCGATCGAGGACCGAGCGCAGTTCCACCAGGTTGGAGCGGACGCGCAGCACGTAGAAGCCCATGGTTGCGAGATGGGTCGGCATGATCCAGCCGGCTTCGTTGCCGTTCGAGATGATGAAGGGCTGAATCCGGAGCGCCGCGCGGAGCTGGTCCTCGGTCGTGTCCCAGAGAGGCCTTATCGAGCGCTGTGCAATCACGTCCTCGAAGTCGGCGCCTGCCGCATGCAGGATGCCGTAGTAGCCGTAGAGCTGGCCGTAGGCGAACCAGAAGCGATCATCCGCGCGCGTATCAAACCAGCCGCGGTCGTAGTTTTCTGAGCGCTCGCGCAGGATCGCCGAGGTCGAGCCGATGTCGTTGGCGATGCGGTCGATGAACTGGATGAGGTTGTCCGCGCGGGCGTCGAACACGGCCTGGCAGCGTTCGAGCCTGTCGTTGAAGGTGCGCAGCGAGCCAATCGCCGTGCGGTAGAAACTGGGGGTCGGGGTCTTCGGGCCGAACGGATTGATCCCGAAATACCAGGCGTCCTCGCTGAACTGCATGTTCTCGCGCGCCTTCTGGAGGTCGCCATCGATCTGCGACGTTCCGCGGATGCGGCCGAGCGAATCGACCAGTTCGATCGACGTGCGACGGATCGCCTGGTTGACCCCACGCTGGAACGAAGCCTGGTTGTCGAGGAAGGGCGTGTTGTCCCAGCGGATGCCGAAGAAGCCCATCTTGTAGAGCAGCATCGACGAGATCCAGGCGTTCTCGTTGACATTGTAGTCGATCAGATCGGCAGTCACATCGGCGATGCCGGAGCGGCCGCAGGTCTTGGTCGTGTCGCCGGCGCCACCGGCCGTGATCTGTTCGCCGGCGGAGACGTTGCGGCTGGTGAGGTTGTAGGCCTGCACGTAATCCGGATCGAAGCCGGCCCAGCGCTGCGTCTGGTAGAAGAAGTTGGCGTAGAGCGCGAACAGCACGAGGAGGATGATGCCAATCGGGCCCTTGATCAGCCAGCCGCGCCGCGCATACCAGCGGCTGGCGGCCATGAAGGGCCACAGGATGATGCCGACGACCCAGCCGATGCCGCGGCCGATCGCCTGGAAGACCCGCGAGAAGAAGTCGACGATCGGATCCAGCATTGGAAATCCCCTAATCCACGAGCCCGTAGAGCTTCCTGCGAAGTCCGGCCTTGTCGGAGAGATAGGCGGTCTTCAGCGTGTCCACAACGTGGCGCCGCCAGTTGGGCTCGTAGGTCTCGTAATCCTTGTAGAAGGCCTGCTTGTTGAACACATACCGCGAAATGAAATCGTCCGGAACGAAGTCGGCGATCAGCATGTTGGTCAGCCAGGCATCGGGATGTTCGGGCTTGGCGCGCACGACGAGGAAGCGGCGCGCGGGATCGATCTCGTCGAGGTCGATGCGGCCGGTGCGCGCGGCCTGGCGCTTGGCGGCGTTGAGGAAGGGAAAGGTGCCGTCGCGATTGACGAGATCGGCATGGCCGTGAATCCAGGTCTGCAGCCAGACCTTGTCGGCGATGGCGATCTCCCGGTCCGGATCGGTGCGGCGGACCAGATTGCGGATCGCCATGTCGGCGCGGTGCTCGAGGTAGCCCGACGCGTCGAGCCAGGATTCGCGCGGCAGGTCGAGCCGGCCGGTCGAGATCAGGAACTGGAAGACGCGGTCGGCGTCGTGGATCGACAGGTAGCTCACCTGCCAGGGACGCGAGCGGCGGAAGCCGGGCGCGGACGGATCCGAGATCACCGTCGTCATGTCGGGATCGACGAAGACGTAGAGCCCGCCGAAATGGCTGGTCCAGAAGGCGTTGTGGCGGAAGATCACCTGGTCGGGAACGAGCGCGTTCTCGCGGATGTCGCCGCAGACCTTCGCAAGTTCCACCATCGTCTCCAGCATGGCAGAGTCGCGCCAGGCCTCGGGCTCCTGCCTCAGCCGGTCGGCGAGCCGGCCGAGCTCGGCGGCCTTGCCCAGCACGTCCTCGGCCGACAGGACCTTGAACTCGACCTGGTTGATGGAGAGCAGGTCCTCGATGTCGTCGACCTTGGCGACGGTGTCCTCGATCTCGCCGTAGATCACGTCCTTGATGGTCAGAGCGTCGATGGCGCGGCGGTTGCGAGACAGGAACTCGAACATCAGCTGCGACGTGTTCGAGAAGGCGGTGTGGACGACGGGCAACTCGATTTGGGAAGGCGTCAGGACGATGAAGCGGCGGTTGACCTCGTTGGGGTCCAGATAGGAATAGTCGCCGAGTTCCTCCGCCACCTGCGGGGAAAAGCCGGTGCGGTCGATCTCGAAGCTTTCGAGTTTGGTCGGTGCGAGACCGAACGCCGCGAGCGCCTTGTTGTAGCGCGCGATGAGGTGCGGCTCCTCGACCGTGAGCAGGCGGCCATAGATGAGTTCCGAGTCGCGCAGGAGGTTCATGCCGGATTTCGCCAACCTGTCATGTGCGAAGCCGGCCGACGTCGTGTGCCGCCTTGGCGAGCCGTGTGTCGAGAGTTGCCAGCGGCAGTCCCGTGCGGAGGGCGAGTTCCAGGTAGAGCCCGTCGTAGAGCGTAAGCCCGTGCTGATCCGCCAATTCGATCGTCTCGATCCACAGCCTGTCACCACCTGCTTGATCAGTCGCCAGTTCCAGATCTGAGATGCGTTCGAATGTCCGACGCCGATAATCGCGGTCGATCCGCTTGCGGCGGACGGCCATCACCAACGCGTTACCGAACTCGACTTGAAAGTGCTGCGGCACCAAGGCCCCGCTTTCGGTCACCTGCATCAGAACATCAAGCGCCAGTGGACTGTTCTCATCCGGCAGGAACCAGGCCAAGGCGATGGAGGAGTCCACGACGACGGTCAATAGCGACGGCCCATCTCGATGTAGTCGCGGATCGTCAGTCCGTCGGGATCAGGTTTCACTTCTTTGCGCATCTCAATGATCGCGCGAGCGGCCGCTCGTGCCTTGGCCTTCTGCTCCTCGGAACGCGCTGGCGGCACCAGCCTAGCGACCGGCTTGCCGTGACGGGTGATGGTGATCTCCTCGCCCTTCTCGACGAGTTCGAGCAGCGCGCTCAGCGAGTTTCGCGCTTCCAGGGTTCCGACTTCGCGCATAGTATCGCCTTTCTAGCCAGCCACGCCAGAACTTAGTATCTTCGAGTTGACGATGCAATCAGCGTTCCCCTAGAGACAGCCCATCGCAGCGTTCGGGACTCCAAGGTTCGGTTCATCGACCTAACCCCACAGCCCCTTCGCCTTCAGCGCCTCGATCTCGCCGATCGCGCGTTCCCTCAGTTTCGCGTCGCGGACGATCTTCGATACCGCGGTGTCGTCCGAGCGGTCGGAGTAGCGGAATTCCGAGTCGGCGTAGCGGTTGATTTCCTGCATCACCATCGCCATCGAGAAGGGGCCACGTAGCTCCTCGATCATGGCCTTCTTCTCGTCGTAGGACTTGTGCATGAAGGCGTCGGGCGTCTCGAACCACGCGTCCGGCAGGTCGAAGTCCATGGCGCGCATCTTGATGGCGTCGGTGACGTTCTTGATCGCGCGGCCCGTGAAGCGCGGCTCGGCCTCCCTGATCATGTGCAGGTAGGTGCCGACATCGGCCATGGTCTTCGGTTCGCCGAACCGGTCGAGGAAGCGGTCGTAGACCTTGCGCAACCCCTCCTCCTGCGGCTGCGAGTGCTCCTCGTAGGCCACCGAAACCGCCTTCTGGATCGCCTGGTTCTGGAGCAGTTTGTGGTCGCCGAGCGGGATCTTGTGGTTCTTGCCGGCGAGCAGCACGAAGATGTCGATGTAGTCGTCGCGGGTCTGGGGGCCGTCGACGAGCCAGCGGGCGCCGGCGCGCTGGCGCAGCGCGTCGTCGACGTTTTCCGGGTAGTTGGAGAACATGCCGAAGGAGCAGTTGCCGCGCACGACGGTCTCGGCGCCCGCGAAGGCGGCCATCAGCACGCCGGTGATCTCGTGCTGGCCGGCCGAGGCCCGGTCGTCGGAGCGCTTGGCCGCAACCTGGTCGATGTCGTCGATCGTGCCGAAGCCGATGGCGCGCGGGTTGATGACATTGTTGACGAACTGGCGGCAGTTCTGCCCCGACTTGCCCTGATAGGACGAGATCTGGTCGACGCCGAAATTCTCGTAGTGGAAGGGGTAACCCGCCACCTGGCAGTAGTCGTTGATCAGGCCCGCCGTCATCTGGATCAGCATGGTCTTGCCGGTGCCGGGCGCTCCGTCGCCGATGAAGGTGAAGAGGAAACCGCCGAGCTCGACGAAGGGGTTCATCTGGCGGTCGAAATCATAGGCCATGATCATCTTGGCGAGCCGCATCGCCTGGTACTTGGCGATCTGGTTGCCGACGATGTCCTCCGGCTTCTTGAAGGTCATCGACAAGGGCTTGCGCTTCTGGCCCGGCGCGACGTCGAAGCCGTCCAGCGTGAAGTCGTCGGCGTCGAGCCTTATGTGGGCGTCCTCGAAGGCGCCGAGCCCGTCGAAGCGGCCCTTGCGGGCAAGCAGGCCCTCCATGGCCTCGCGGGCGAAGGCGCGGGCGCGGGCCGTCATCTCCTGCTCGTCCTTCGCGCCCGAGATGGCCCGGTCGAGGCCCGAGACCATCGACTTCAGCGCGTCCTGCTGGGTGTCGAACAGGAAGTCCGGCTCGACCGTGTCGTTGACGGGCTCGCTGTCGCCATCGACCAGTTGCAGCAGATAGGAAGCGAAGGCGAACGCCGCGACGTAGGCCGCCGCCGAGAGCAGCTTCTTGTAGCGGGTCGCATCCTCGCCCTGCAGCGGCGCATGCAGGTTCTTCGACTGCAGGCTCTCCAGGTCGGAGGCCTGAGCGAACACGTCGCCGATGGCGAGCGACACCTCCAGTCCGCGCCGGGCGCGGAAGAGCAGCGTGTGCTGGGGAATGGACAGCATCTGGTCGCCGGGGCGCAGCGATGCGATCGTCCTGGCGAGTTCCACCTCGCGCGTGCGCCGCGCACCGCCGGCCGAAACCGTCGAGACGAAGCGACGGCCGGTGCCGGCGAGCGCGGTGGCCGAGCGGCCGCCGTCATCCTCCAGGACAATGATGCGGGTGACCATCGACTGCGCGGTGGCGCGGTGCTTCTCGATGTCCTTTTCCGTGATGGTGGTCAGGCCGGCGTCCATGAGCCTCACTCCTCTCCGAACCGGTTACACATCGCTGATCACGCCGGAGCCGGACAGGATGTGGACCTTGTATCCCGAAAAGATCTTCTGCGCCTCGCCCGCGGCGTAGAGCGCCTGGTAGGCCTCGTGCGGGATCAGCGCGTGCTTCTCGTAGGCCGAGACGCCCTGGCGCGCCGCTTCCAGGTCGTCCGTCTCGATGTGGAACTCCTCGCGCGCCGGTTCGCTCGACCACAGGCCGCGCCGGGCCGGCTTCTCGGTTTTGGAGAACACTTCCTGCATCGTCCAGGTCAGCAGCCAGGCGCTCTGCGGTCGGCGCACCTTGTCGAGGACGGCGGCGACCGTCGAATTGTGTTCGGTGATGCCGGCCGAGTAGAACGGACCGAGCACGACGCGCCGCAACTGCTTCGGATGCAGGTTCTCGAAATCCTTGTCGAGATTGCCGGCGATGGTTGCCGGCGACAGCGAGTAGGCCGAGTTTCGTTCGGCGAAATCGTCGAAGCGGCGGGCGAGCGCCGGATTGAGCAGGCCTTCGACGGGGAGGGGGATCGGCACCTTCTCGTTCAGCCTGCCATCCTTCGACACCAGCATGGCGACGAGGTCGGGCGAGGAATCCTCGACCATCGCCATGTAGACCAGCGGCAGGTTGGCGGAGCCGTCGAAGGCGCCCCAGTGGACGAGATAATAGGGTCGACCGGTCTTGGGGTTGACCGAGACGCGCACCGTCTTCGGCAGCACGAAGGGCGCGAAGACGAGACCCGTGCTCGCTTCCTCGAGATAGAGCCGCTCGGCCATCATGCGCTGCAGGGTCTTGGGGAACTCCTTGTGACGCAGGATGAAATCGACCATCTCGGCGCGAAGTTCGTCGGGCTGCGGGATGGCGGCGAGACGCTTGTCGGCGGTGCGCCGGTCGTTTTCCAGTTCGAGCACGTTCTGGAATACCGGGAATCCGCTCTCGGCGCGCGAGATGCGGAAGCTCTCGGTGAAACCGAGCCGATTGCGCCAGCAGGCGAAGGAGTTCTCCAGCCGCACGATGTATTCGGAGACGATCTGCGCCACCAGGCCGTGGGCCTGGAGCTTCGAGCGCTCGTCGCGCAGGAAGATGTCGAGGCCTGCCAGCGCCGCCGCGATCGCATCGAAGTAACGGCCGGCGGCCGTGTCGGCGGGTGTCATGGCTTCGCCATCCTGTGCGTCCGGCCGCCTGTTCTCAGGCGCCCGTCTTCACGTAGTCGGCGGCGTTGTGCTTGCGCAGCACTTCCTCGAAACGGCGTGCGAAGGCGTCGTCGGCGAGCTTCTTGCGGCGCTGGATGTCGGCGGTGGCCACCATGTTCTTTTCGTGCAGTTCCAGCAGATCGCCGATGTGCTTCTGCGCGGCGGCGCCGATCCCGGCCATGGTCTGCTCGGCCGTGGTGTCGACCTGGCTGCCCAGCGTGTTGATCTTGTGGGCGACGTCCTGCTGCGCGGCCGTCTTCAACGAATCCTCCAGGGCCTTGTAGAGAACGATGCGCTGCTCGGTGTCGATGGTGAGCTTGTTGATCAGCGTGTTCTGCGCGGCGATCTGGTTGTTGAGCGAATCCACGAAGGTCTGGAACATCGAGGTATAGCGCTCCAGCGTCTGGCTCTCGGCCAGCAGTTCCTGCTCCTTCGCCTGCCGCTCGTTGTACTCGGTCGCGAGCTTCGAACGCTCGGATTCGAGCTGGGTGCGCTGCGTCTGGTCGGTGGATGCGGCGATCTGGTTCTCGATGTCGAGCAACATCGGGTTCAGTTCCTCGATGCGCTTCTGAGTGGCAGTCAGGTTGGCGATCGTGGTCTTGCGGCGCTCGATCACCTGCGACAGGCTGGCCTCGGAGGTGGCATAGCGCTGGTCGAGCACCTGCTTCTGCGCCTTCAGGATGCCGACGATGGTGTCGGACTTCGCCAGGAGTTCCTGCAAGTTGCCGGCCAGCGACATGTTGCGGACGCGCTCGGTGCGC
The DNA here is from genome assembly GCA_046292285.1 of Mesorhizobium sp. Taxonomy (GTDB): domain Bacteria; phylum Pseudomonadota; class Alphaproteobacteria; order Rhizobiales; family Rhizobiaceae; genus Aquibium. Next base: position 60,700 of record JBKBRJ010000014.1, read on the forward strand.
ATGCGTTGCTGGCGCTGCTTGGAGAAGATGCCGACGAAGCTTTCCCAGCCCGTATAGTTCTTCATGCTCTCGAACTCGGATCCGAAGACGTTGGTGGCGTCCTCGAGACCGATGATCAGGTCGGCGATGTTGCCTTCCATGACCTTCTGTTGCTTCAGCACGTCCTGAATGCGGGCGTTCTCGATGTCGAACTCCGCGTCGCCGATGACCTGGTCGGCCTTGGCGAACTTGTCGAGCACGATGCCGGACTGTTCGATGCGCGAGCGCATCTCGTCGACCACCTGCCTGGTGCGGGCAATCTCGGCATCGAATTTCTGCAACGTCGCCATGGTCACCCTCCGCCTGCGCGCGCTTCACGTCGCGAATATATGGACCGTTTGTTTCGATTGAAAGTCGCCATCGACGTCGGGTGAAACGCATTTTTGCGACCCAAAGAAAAACCCGCCCCTCGACGAGAGGCGGGCTTGTCAGCATCAGGCGATTTCGGCCGATCAGCTATACGGCGAGTAACACTGCTGGCGCGGACCGTTGTAGGGCTGGAACGTGTTGTCCGACGCACGGTAGGAACGATAGCGGTTGTAGCACCACTGAACGTGGGCGCTGCCCGACGGACGGACCACGACGGTGTTGTTGTTCATCGCGCCGCCGATGATGGCGCCGGCGATGAAGGCGGCAGGCGGGAACCAGAAACCGTTGTGATAACGATAGCCGGCACGGCGCTCGCGATAGCCGCGATGGTTGTTGTAGTAGTAGTGGTTGCCGCGACGCTCGAAGCGCCCGCGACGGTCCTGGTGGTGACGGCGGACCTCTCGATCGCGACGCAACTCACGCGGGGACTGAACCTCCACGACGTTGCTGCTCGCCTGCGGAGCGGCAGGGACGAACATGGGCGCCGCGGACACCGGAAGTGCGAAGGACGCAGCCAGAACCGATGCGAGCGCACCGTAGAGAGCGGAAGATAGCTTTTTCATAACGAGCCTTTCACGAAACGTTGTCCCTATGGCGCACCAACGACGACGAAGGAGGATCGTTGCATTAACTCTCGGTAAGATTTGATATTTTCGTCCGGCCCGCGGTGTCGCCCGGCGGCTAACGGACGAATCTAGCGCGCGAAGCCGATGAAATCCTCGGGCGAGCAACGACCCATTTCCTCTTCCCAGTGCCGCCGGCAGAGCGAGACGTAGACGTCCTTGCCGATGGCGACCTGGTCGCCGTCGCGCGCCACCTTGCCGTCGGCGCCGAGCCGGACGACCATCGTCGCCTTGTGGCCGCAGCGGCAGATGGTGCGAACCTCCCGCAACTCGTCGGCGATGGCCAGAAGCGTGCGCGAGCCCGGAAACAGATTGCCCTGGAAATCGGTTCGCAGGCCGTAGCAAAGGACCGGTATACCGAGGCGGTCCGCCACCCGCGCCAGCTGCCAGACCTGGGCGTCCTCCAGAAACTGCGCCTCGTCGACGAAGACGCAATGAACCGTCGAGTGGTCGTGATGCTCGGCGATGGTTGCGAAGAGATCGTCGCCGTCCCGGAACATGCGGGCATCGGATTCCAGCCCGATCCGCGAGGAGATGTAGCCGGCGTCTTCCTTGCGGTAGTGCCCGGCCACGAAGAGCATGGTGGACATGCCGCGCTCCCGGTAGTTGTATGACGCCTGCAGCAGCATCGTCGACTTGCCGGCATTCATCGTGGCGTAGTGGAAGTAGAGCTTGGCCATGGCGCCTTCAAGTATCTGATCCAAAAGTCGCCATGCCGGGCTGCAAATGGAAATTTCTGCGCTTCCGGCGCTCGCGTACCCGAATGTACGCTGCGCTCCGGTTCTCGAAATCGCCATTCTCGCCTCGGCCTGGCGCTTTCTATCCGGACACTAAGCGCAGATTCCTCGGGGAGGGGAGTCTGGTCTTGCCTGGGAGCGGCACCGATGCGACGTCATCCACGGCAAAATGCAAGGAATGCGATTGTTGGCGTAAGCTGGCCAGCGCATGGCGGTATGCGGCTTGAAACGCCGCCGAAATGATGTTTGGCTTCAATCATGACCGTCAACCTGCGGACCGTCCGTCCTCATTTCACAGCCGAACGATGGGAGTTACCGATATGAAGTACGCAAAGACCACAGCGCTCGCGATCGGGCTGGCGACGGCACTGTCTTCCGGCGCGTTGGCCGCCGATCCGGGCAGCTGCAAGGCCGTGACGTTCTCCGACGTCGGCTGGACCGACATCACCGCCACGACGGCGACCGCATCCGTCCTCCTCGAGGCACTGGGCTACGCGCCGTCGACGGAGATCCTGTCGGTCCCGGTCACCTACGCATCTCTCAAGAGCGGCGACATCGACGTCTTCCTCGGCAACTGGATGCCGACGATGGAGGCCGACATCGCGCCCTATCGCGAGGACGGTTCGGTGGTCACGCTCGTCACCAACCTCGAAGGCGCGAAGTACACGCTGGCGGTGCCGAAATATACCTTCGACAAGGGCCTGCAGAGCTTTGCCGACATCGCCAAGTTCAAGGACCAGCTCGAGGGCAAGATCTACGGCATCGAGGCCGGCAACGACGGCAACCGCCTGATCCTCGACATGATCTCGGCCGACCAGTTCGGCCTGGCGGGGTTCGAAGTGGTGGAGAGTTCGGAGGCCGGCATGCTGTCGGCGGTCAAGAAGGCGGCGAGCGGCCAGAAGGACATCGTCTTCCTCGGCTGGGAGCCGCACCCGATGAACGCCAATATCGAGATGGCCTATCTGTCGGGTGGCGACGACGTGTTCGGGCCGGACTACGGCGGCGCGACCGTGCATACGAACGTGCGCAAGGGCCTGGTCGAGGAATGCCCGAACCTCGGCAAGTTCCTGACCAACCTCGTCTTCACGCTGAGCATGGAAAACGAGATCATGGGCGCCATCCTGGATGACGGCAAGAACGAGAAGGATGCGGCGTCTGACTGGCTGAAGGCCAATCCGGAGGCGATCGCACCCTGGCTGGATGGCGTGACGACGCTGGATGGCGGCGATGCCCTGGCCGCCGTCAAATCGTCGCTGGGGATGTGAGCGCCGCGAAGGCTCTTGCGACTTTCGGGCGTCGGGCGGACATCGGTGCGCCCGACGCTCCCACCAACGAGACCATCAGGGGGTAGATCGACATGGATCCGGTTTCGGGTTGGGTCGCCAATTACAAGATTCCGATCGGTCGATGGGGCAAGCAGTTCTTCGACTTCCTGACCGAGAATTTCGAGTGGTTCTTCGATTCGATCGCGGATGGCCTCACCTTCGTGCTGGGGGGGCTCGTCGACATCCTGCTGGCCATTCCGCCGGTTCTGCTCGTGGCGCTGATCGCCGGCTTCGCCTGGTGGCTCAAGAAATCCTGGAAGCTCGCCGCGGGCGTCGCGCTGGGGCTGCTCTTCATCATAAACCAGGGGCTCTGGAAGGAGACCTGCGAAACGATCGTTCTCGTGGTCGGGGCGACGGCGGCGTCCATGGCGATCGGCGTCCCCATCGGCATCTGGGCGGCGCATAGCGAGCGCGTCTACCGTGTCCTCCATCCGCTGTTGGACCTGATGCAGACGCTCCCGACCTTCGTCTATCTCATTCCGGTGCTTATCCTTTTCGGCCTGGGCATAGCACCCGGAATGATCGTGACCGTGATTTTCGCAATGCCGGCCCCGATCCGGCTCACCTATCTTGGCATCACCTCCGTGCCGAAGCCGATGATCGAGGCGGGCGAGAGTTTCGGCGCCACGAAGCGCCAGTTGCTCTGGAAGGTCGAACTGCCGGCGGCGCTGCCGACGATCATGGCCGGCCTGACGCAGTGCATCATGCTCTCGCTGTCGATGGTGGTGATCGCCGCCCTGATCGGCGCCAACGGCCTCGGCAAGCCCGTCGTGCGGGCGCTGAACACGGTGAACATCCCGCTCGGGCTCGAAGCCGGCCTCGCCATCGTGGTGCTCGCCATCATCCTCGACCGCGTCGCGCGCATCGGACAGGGGCAGACGCGATGAGCATCGCCGTGGAATTCCGACACGTCGACATCGTCTTCGGCGACGATACGCGCGAGGCGCTTGCCATGCTCGACGGCGGCTTGACCCGCCAGGAGATTCTCGAGAAAACCGGTTCGGTGCTCGGCTGCGCGGACTGCAACCTGACGGTCCAGGAAGGCGAGATTTCCGTCCTGATGGGCTTGTCGGGTTCGGGCAAGTCGACGCTGCTGCGCGCCGTGAACGGGTTGAACAAGGTCACGCGCGGCGAGGTCATCGTCCATGACGGGGACTGGTCGGCGGACGTGGTTTCGTGCGGCGCCGACACCCTGCGCAAGGTACGCCGCGAATGCGTGGCCATGGTCTTCCAGCAATTCGCGCTGCTGCCATGGCGCACCGTGGCCGAGAATGTCGGCTTCGGCCTCGAACTCGCCGGCGTGCCGGAAAGAGAGAGGCGGGAGCGAGTGCAGGCGCAGCTCGAACTCGTCGGCCTGTCGCAATGGGCGGGAAAGTACGCGCACGAACTGTCGGGCGGCATGCAGCAGCGGGTGGGATTGGCCCGCGCCTTCGCCACCGAGGCGCCGATCCTGCTCATGGACGAACCGTTCTCGGCGCTCGATCCGCTGATCCGCACCAAGCTGCAGGACGAGTTGCTCCAGCTCCAGGCCGATCTCAAGAAGACGATCATCTTCGTCAGCCACGACCTCGAGGAGGCGCTGAAGATCGGCAACCGGATCACCATCATGGAGAGCGGGCGCATCGTGCAGTCCGGCGCCCCGGAGGACATCGTCCTGAAGCCGGCCAACGACTACGTCCGCGACTTCATCGCCAACGTCAATCCGCTCTCGGTGCTGACGGCCTGGAACGTGATGCGGGACCGCCGCGACCTGGAAACGGCTGGCGATGGCTGGGTCTGGCTCGACCGACGGCAGACGACGCGTTTCCGGCTCGACGAGAACCAGATGGTCGTCGCGGCCGAAACCAACGGAGAACCGGCGCTGTGGGTGTCCTGCGACGACGTCGAAACGCTGCCGCAGGAAGGTCCGCCTGTCTTCTGGGCGAAGCCCGGCACGTCCCTGAAGACGGTCATGCACGCCATGCATCAATCGCAGACCGCGCCGGTTGCGATCTTCGACGAGCAGGCGCGCTTCATCGGCTCGATCGGCGTGCGCGACGTGCTCCGGGCCGTGCTGCGTCGCTGAAGGAACGTTCCGTGCCGATCCAAGCGTCGCTCCGTCACGATGGGGTGAAGTCACGATGATCGCGAAGTCGGAAACGCCGTTTCCAGGCCTGCTTAGCCGTCCCTTCGGCTCCATGGGGCTCTCGGCGCGGTTTGCTATCGCCGTGGTCGTGGCAATGGCGCTTTCAGGCCTGATCGTCGGGGCGGTGGTGAATCGGATCATCACCAAGAGCGCGATCTCGAACGCCGCGGCGGCGACCGCCATCGTCATGGACGGTCTGCTCCTCCCCCTCGTGCGGGAAGTGGACGAAAGCGGCAGTCTTTCGATCGGTCCGAGCGCGTCGTTGCGGGACGTCCTGGCCCAGGGCGTGCTCGGGGGGCGGATCTACTCAATCAAGCTCTGGAGGCCGGATGGCGTGGTCGTCTATTCGCAGGACGAAACGATGATCGGCAGGCAGTTCGACCTGTTCGAAGCTTTGGAGCGGGCGCTTGGAGGTGAACTGGTCGCCGAGATCGAGGACCTGGAGCACGAAGAGAGCGAATACGAAAGGCAGTTCGGCGTTCCGTTGCTCGAGGTCTACACCCCAATCCGCGATCCCTGGTCGGGACGGATCCTGGGGGTCGCCGAGTTCTACGAGAATGCGACGGAGCTGCGCGACACGTTGAGACAAGCCACGCTGGTGGTGCTTGCGATCACGATCGGGGCGGCGCTTCTGGTCGGCGCCTCGCTGTTCGGGATCGTGCACCAGGCAAGCCGGACCATCGAGCGGCAGCGTCGCGACCTGCGCGCGCGCACCATCGAAGCGGAGCGGGTTTCGGAAGTGAATCGCCAGTTGCGCATGCGCGTCCAGCGCGCCGCCTCGCGCGGCCTGGCCATGAACGAACAGCATGTTCGACAGCTCAGCGCCGACCTGCATGACGGACCGGCCCAGCTCATTGGCTTCGCGGCGCTGCGGATCAGCAGCCTGAAGAATGTTCCGCCCGCCTGGGAAGCGGAATGCGCGACCATCAAGCAGACGCTCGACGAGGCCATGCGCGAAATACGCGACATCTGTTCGGGCCTGTCCTTGCCGGAAATCGGGGAACTCGAGATCGGCGAGGTGCTGCGCAGGGCCGTTCAGGCACATGTACGGCGCACAGGCACCCATGTCGCACTGGAAATCGGCAAAATCGACGGTTTCATCGCCCCCTCTATGAAATATTGCGCATACAGATTTGTCCAGGAAGGGCTCAACAACGCTTACAGGCATGCCGAAGGGCGCGACCAGTCGATCGAATGCAAGACGCGCGACGGAGAGCTTTTCATCATGCTGAAGAATGGCCCGGCGGTCTGCCCTTGCCTGGATGAGGGCGAGCGCCCGCTTGGCCTCGTGGGGTTGCGCGAGAGAGTGGAAGTGCTGGGGGGGACCTTCGGCTTTTCCGCCGAACAGGGCGCGCCGGTGAAAATGTGGATGGCTCTGCCATTCGGGACTGGAGAATTGGATGAATAGGCAGATCACCGTCATCGTCGTCGACGACCACCCGCTCTACCGCAGCGGCGTCGTCCGCACGCTGGAGGACGACGGCGACTTCGACGTCGTCGCGGAAGGCAGCGACGCCGCAACCGCGGTCCAGCTTGCGGTCCAGCACAAGCCCGACCTCATCATCCTCGACATCTCCATGCCCGGAAACGGACTGGAGGCGGCCAAGCGCATCGCCGAGATGGTCCCGGACACCCGCATCGCCATGCTCACGGTTTCCGAAGCCGACGACGACATCGTGCGCGCGCTCGACTTCGGCGCCGCCGGCTACATCCAGAAAGGGGTGGGCGGACCCGACCTCGTGCGGATCGCAAAGAATATCGCAGGCGGCCAGTCCTACGTCGCTCCCGGTCTCGCCGCGCGGCTTCTCGTCGGTGTGCGGACCCGAACCAGCGGTCTCGCGGCGCACGCCGATCTCACGTCGCGCGAAGAGCAGATCCTGCGTCTCGTCGCAAAGGGACTGAGCAACAAGGAGGTCGGGCGGACGCTCAACCTCCAGGAGAAGACCGTAAAGCACTACATGACGAACATCCTGCAGAAGCTTCAGGTGCGCAACCGCGTCGAGGCCACCATCAAGGCGGCGGAGATGTGGGGCAGGGTCGTCTGACGGCGTCGTCCGTCCTCGCTGCCCGCCGCGGCGCGAGGAGGGGCCGCCTGTCGCAATCGGCGCATTCGGCGGCTGTATTGGGACGGCGGAACACGCTCGCCCGCGCTCTTATCGCGGTCGCGCGGAGGGAGGTCATCCGCGACCTGGAAACGAATGCGGGGGAGACGCAATGGCCGACGTGAAATCCGATATCGAGATCGCGCGCGCTGCGAGCAAGAAGCCGATCATGGAGGTCGGCGGGAAGCTCGGCATACCGTCCGAGCATCTTCTGCCATACGGGCACGACAAGGCGAAGATTTCCGCCGAGTTCATCGCCTCCAAGAAGGGCGGCAGGGACGGCAAGCTCATTCTCGTCACCGCCATCAATCCGACGCCGGCCGGCGAGGGCAAGACGACGACGACGGTCGGCCTCGGCGACGGGTTGAACCGGATCGGCAAGAAGGCCATCACCTGCATCCGCGAGGCCTCGCTGGGGCCGAATTTCGGCGTCAAGGGCGGCGCGGCCGGCGGCGGCTATGCGCAGGTCGTGCCGATGGAGGACATGAACCTCCACTTCACCGGCGACTTCCATGCCATCACCACCGCGCACAATCTGCTGTCGGCGCTGATCGACAACCACATCTATTGGGGCAACGAACTCGGCATCGACACCCGCCGGGTCGTGTGGCGGCGGGTGATGGACATGAACGACCGCGCCCTGCGCGAGATCATCTGTTCGCTCGGCGGCGTCGCCAACGGATATCCGCGCGAAGCGGGCTTCGACATCACGGTGGCGTCCGAGGTGATGGCGATCCTGTGCCTGTCGACGGACCTGAAGGACCTGCAGAAGCGGCTCGGCGACATCATCGTCGCCTACCGTCGCGACAAGACGCCGGTCTACGCCCGCGACCTGAAGGCGGACGGCGCGATGGCCGTCCTGCTCAAGGACGCCATGCAGCCCAACCTCGTGCAGACGCTGGAGAACAATCCGGCCTTCGTGCATGGCGGTCCCTTCGCCAACATCGCGCATGGCTGCAACTCGGTGATCGCGACGACGACGGCGCTGAAGCTCGCCGACTACGTCGTCACCGAAGCTGGCTTCGGCGCCGATCTCGGGGCGGAAAAGTTCTTCGACATCAAGTGCCGCAAGGCGGGCCTGAAGCCGGCCGCCGCGGTCATCGTCGCCACCGTGCGCGCGATGAAGATGAACGGCGGCGTGAAGAAGGACGACCTCGGCAAGGAGAACGTCGAGGCGGTCAGGAAGGGCTGCGCCAATCTCGGCCGCCACATCGAGAACGTGAAGCAGTTCGGCGTGCCGGTGGTCGTGGCGATGAACCATTTCACCACGGACACCGACGCCGAAATCGCGGCAATGAAGGAATACGTCGCGGGGCAGGGATCGGAGGCGATCCTGTGCAAGCACTGGGCGCTTGGGTCGGCCGGCATCGAGGATCTGGCCCGCAAGGTCGTTGCGCTGGCTGAATCGGGTTCTTCGCAGTTCTCGCCGCTCTACCCCGACGAGATGAAGCTGTTCGACAAGATCGACACGATCGTGAAGCGCATCTATCGCGGCTCGGAAGCCATCGCCGACAAGAGCGTGCGCGACCAGCTCCGGCAGTGGGAGGAGGCCGGCTACGGCCATCTCCCGGTCTGCATGGCCAAGACCCAGTATTCCTTCTCGACCGACCCCAACCTGCGCGGCGCGCCGACCGGGCACACCGTGCCGGTGCGCGAGGTCCGGCTATCGGCGGGCGCCGGCTTCGTCGTGGCGATCTGCGGCGAGATCATGACCATGCCGGGGCTTCCGAAGAGCCCGTCGTCGGAGAAGATCTTCCTCAACGAGCAGGGCTACATCGAGGGGCTGTTCTAGGCAATCGTGGCCGGCCCCGCGCGTCGGGTGGCCGGCCAATCTCCTCGTTACGCCGCGTCGGACAATGCTCCGCCAATCCTCGACCATACGGCGTCGACAGTCGCGCGATCGAGCCTCAGGCCGAAAACGCTGTCGAGGACGGTGGCGAACTCCTCGACCGATGCCAGCGTGCGATTGTGGACACCCGCGGCGCTTTCCAGCGTCAGCGAGGAGTCGAACATCCCGGCTCGCCCCTCGGCACGGTGCCGGCTGAGCATGAGGTGCGAGGGAAAGGGCGACTTCTCCGAGCGTGCGCAGACGAAATTCGCCGCGTCGATGTCGGCCGCGGTCGTCTGGAAGGCATCGAAACCGTAAAGTGAGAACCACCCCGTCGGCTCCTGCCGCTCGAGCACGATCTCGTCGGTCGCCTCGTCGGCGCGCAGACGGAATAGCCTGCCGCCGATCCGGTGCCCCGCGCCGACCGACGCGAGCGGGACGACGCCGTGCGCGCCCGGCCCGCCGAAGCCCGAATCCACGAGGAAGTCGTTGCCTTCAATCGCGACGATCCAGGCGTGGTGCGAGCGCGGGCCGCCAACTGCCGCGCCCATGCGCACACGGCCGAGGATCGGACGCTTGGCGAAGCCGGCGGCGTCGAGGGCCGATCCGAGCAGCCCGTTGAGCTCCATGCAGTAGCCGCCGCGGCGGTCCGAGACGAGCTTGCGCCAGATGGCGGCCGGCGAGAGGTCGGGCACGCCGCCGAGCAGCGGCTCGATGTTCTCGAAGGCGATGGCGGTCATCTGCGCCTTGACGAGTGCGTCGAGGCCGTCGACGGTGGCGTCGATGCGGTCGAGGCCGATGCGTTCGAGATAGTGGGTGAGCGAGAAAGGCATTCCTTGAACTCCAGTTGGAATGCCGCCTTCTGGTTCGATTGACACGCTTCGGACAATCCGCAAATTTGCATGGCCCCATGCGCCGGAGAATACTCCCTCGATGCTGTCCGACTGGAGCGATCTCCGGACCATCCTTGCCATCGCCCGGGCCGGAACCCTTTCGGGCGCGGCGCGTGCGCTCGGGGTCTGCCAGTCGACGATATCGCGGCGCCTGCAGGCGATCGAGCGCGCCGCGGGCGAGCGGATATTCGTGCGAGCGAGTGACGGCGGCTTCGAGCCAAGCGCCCTTGGCCTCCGGCTCGTCGGAGCGGCCGAGGAGATGCGTACCGCCTTCGAGGCGGCGCGCGCGGCGCTGGGCGGCGGCGAGACGCCGGTGCGCATCGCCACCTGCGAGGCGATCGCCAACGCCGTGTTGACGCCGGTGCTGTCGCGCTGGGCGGTCGAGGAGGGCGGACGCTTCGACATCGCTGTGCACGAGGACCTGTTCGCGCTTCCGGACGACGATTTCGACGTGCTGGTGACGCCGCTGGAATCGGCGCCGGCCGACATGGTCGGCAGCAGGATCGCGCGCCTCGACTGGGGTCTTTATGCCGGCGAGGCCTGGCTCGTCCGAAATCCGGCGCCGCCGCGGGAAGCAAGCCTTGCCGGATGCGCCGTCATCGCCGCGTCGGGCTCGCTCGCGGAGGTCGAGGCCTACCGCTGGTTCGCCGGTCTCGGCGGCGAGCCGGTGGCGTCGGCGACAAGCCCGCTCGCCATGGCCAACCTCGCGGCCCACGGCGCCGGCATCTCGCTCCTGCCGCGGCTGGTCGCCGCCGGCGACCGGCGGCTGACGGAGCTTGCCTTCGCCGGTCTGCCGTCCAGCGACGTCTGGATGGTGGCCAAGCGCGCCAACGCCGAGCGGTCGCAGGTTGCGGCATTCCTCAAATGGTCGCGGCGCAACCTGAAGAATGGCGGTCGCGTCGCGCCGCCCGGCAGGGCGTAGCAGGGCACGGCATGGCTGCCAAATGTATCGTCCGGCTCGAAGAGGACGTTGCTTCCGGCGCGCGACGGGCGATGCCGTGCGCGGCGCGCCGGAAACGTGGCGCAGGCCAGAGAACGGTTTGCGCCAGGCCGCAAAGGGTCTAACTGTCGGCGCCATGACGTTTTCCCTGACCGACCTGGTTCGCGGCCTCCGCGACTTCCGCCTGGCGACCTTTCCGGTGACGATGATCGCGATCACGGCTGCCGGCTTGTACATCTTCCTCGCCATTGCCGACGAGATGGCGGAAGGCGAGATCGATGCGTTCGACACGCGGTTGCTGCTTTCGCTGCGCAATCCGTCCGATCCGTCCGATCCCCTCGGCCCACCATGGCTGGAGGAGACAGCGCTCGAGATCACCGCGCTCGGCGGATATCCGCTGATCCTGCTGACGGTCGCCGCCGTCATAGGCTTCCTGCTGGTGACGCGGCGGCCGGGGCCGGCGCTCTATGCCTTCCTGTCGGTCGCCGGCGGAACCGCGGTCAGCCAGTTTCTGAAGTCCTTCTACGACCGGCCGCGGCCGGACCTCGTCGCCCATCTCGACACCATCCACACAGCGAGCTTCCCCAGCGGCCACGCGATGATGTCGGCGGTCGCCTACCTGACGCTGGCGGGCTTGATCGTGCGCATCGTCGAATCGCGCGCCGCGCGCGCCTATGTGCTCACGGTCGCCGTCCTCGTCTCGCTGTCGGTCGGTGTGAGCCGCGTCTATCTCGGGGTCCACTGGCCGAGCGACGTCGTCGCCGGCTGGGCGCTGGGCGTCGCCTGGGCAAGCGTCGCCTGGCTGGCGCTGTCCCTGATGATGCGGATGCGGCGGGATCCCAACGTCGATGGGTCGCCGAAGACCGGCACCGGCCGGGGTGGCGAGAACAACGCTGCGTAGTATAGTTCCCGCGTCCCACCGGAATGACCTTCAATGCTTGATGCCGCACTGAGCGAAATACGCCGTTGGGTCGTGACGGCCGGTTTGTCCGGCGCCGGCGACCATGCCTTGCTCGCCGAGTTCTGCCGACGGTTGCGCGCGGCCGGCCTACCGTTGTCGCGCGCCAACGTTGCCATGGACACGTTGCATCCGCTGCACGAAGGCCGGCTTCTTCTCTGGTACGCCGACGAACGCGCGGATGGCGGCGTCATAGACGTGGGGCACTCGGAAAGTCGCGAGGCGTTGTCAGCGGCGTGGACGCGAAGTCCGTTCCATCATCTGCGCCAGTCGGGCGCCATGATGCTGCGGCGGCGGCTGACGGGCAACGAACCGGATGATTTCGCGGTTCTCGCCGAACTGAGGGAGGAGGGCCACACCGACTATGTGGTCCAGCTCCAGCATTTCACATCCGACGGCGCGGTCGGCGAGATGGATTGCGTGAACGTCTCATGGGCGACGCAGGACCCCCGCGGCTTTTCCGACGAAAACATTGCGACGCTCCGCGACCTCCTGCCGTCATTGGCGCTTGCGCTCAAGTCGGTGTCTCTCCAACGGATTACAGCCACCCTGGTCGAGACCTACCTCGGGCGGGACGCTGGCCGGCGCGTGCTCGACGGACGCATCGAGCGGGGTGTGGCCGACCGCGTGCGCGCCGTGATCTGGTTCAGCGACCTGAAAGGGTTCACCCGCATTACCGATACGGCGCCGCCGGAGCAGATCATTCCGTTCCTCAACGAATACGCGGACGCAATCATCTCCTCGATCCACGAGGCCGGCGGCGACGTCCTGAAGCTCATAGGCGACGGAACGCTGGCGATCTTCACCGGCGGGCGTGAGCGGGGGGCTTGCGAACGGGCGCTCGAGGCAACCACCATCATGAGAGCCCGCATCGCCGCGCTGAACGAGATCCGCAAGTCGTCGGGGCTGTTCGTGACCGAAGCCTATGTCGGGCTCCATCTGGGCGAGGTCTTCTATGGCAATGTCGGCGCTAGCGACCGGCTGGATTTCACCGTGATCGGACCGGCGGTGAACATGGCCAGCCGCATTTCGGTGATGTGCCGTTCAGCGGAACGAGATGTGCTGATATCGAACGATTTCGTCCGGGGTCTCGTCGAGGTGCCGACGAACGTCGTGTCGATCGGGCGCTATGCGCTGCGGGGCTTCGATCGTCCGCAAGAACTCTTCACCATGCTGCCCGAGCAGGTCGCCGCGCCGGCGTGAGCCTGGACGCCCGATCCACGAAGCCGCTTGCCGAAGGTCGTTTTGGCCGCTATGGGAGTCGTCATGTTGACGAACCTGATCGCGTGGAACTGGTGGTGGGCCTGCTAGCAGCGGCCTGAACCTACGCGCGTGTACGTTCAACAGGGTAGATGGCCGCTTCGGATGTTCCGGGCGGCCTTCGATGTTTTGGGCTCCCGGCGCTTCCGCCAACCAGGACGGAGACGGAAATGACGGTGGAAGTGCTTGACAACGGGGCGGAGCGTTTCGTGACCGCCGGTGGGGTGACCATCACCCGCCAACGCCATGAAACGAATTACGAAGGCGCGATCGAAGCCTATGTCGACGGGCTGAATTCGCGGCGCGGGGCGGTCTTTTCGTCCAACTACGAGTATCCCGGCCGTTATACGCGCTGGGACACCGCCATCATCGATCCGCCGCTGGTGATCTCCTCGCGCGGGCGCGCAATGCGCATCGAAGCCCTGAACCGCCGTGGCGAGGCGATGCTGCCGGCGATCGCCGACATTGTCGCGGCCCTGCCGGAGGTCGCGGTCGCCGAGCGCGGCGAAAAGCTGCTTGCGCTCGACATCGCTGCTCCCGGCCGCGTCTTCGCCGAGGAGGAGCGGTCGCGCGTGCCGTCCGTCTTCACCGTGCTCAGGGCGATCGTCGGCCTGTTCCGGACCGACAACGATCCGAGCCTCGGCCTCTACGGCGCCTTCGGCTACGATCTCGCCTTCCAGTTCGACCCGGTGAAGTACACGCTCGAGCGCAAGGAGAGCCAGCGCGACATGGTGCTCTTCCTGCCCGACGAGGTGCTGGTGGTCGACCATCACCAGGCGCGGGCATGGCACGACCGCTACGACTATTCCGGCGACGGCTGGACCACCGAAGGCCTGCCGCGCGATGCCGTCGCGGAGCCGTTCCGGCCGAGCGACCGCATTCCGCCGCGCGGCGACCACGAACCCGGCGAATATGCCAAGCTGGTGCGCAAGGCGATGGAGAGCTTCCGCCGCGGCGACCTGTTCGAGGTGGTTCCGGGGCAGATGTTCTACGAGCGCTGCGAGACGCAGCCGTCCGAAATCTCGCGCCGGCTGAAGGCGATCAACCCGTCGCCCTATTCCTTCTTCATCAATCTGGGCCAGGGCGAGTACCTGATCGGCGCGTCGCCGGAAATGTTCGTGCGCGTTTCGGGCCGGCGCGTCGAGACGTGCCCGATCTCGGGAACGATCAAGCGTGGCGACGACGCGATCTCCGATTCGGAGCAGATCCTGAAGCTCCTGAATTCGAAGAAGGACGAATCCGAACTCACCATGTGCTCGGACGTCGATCGCAACGACAAGAGCCGGGTTTGCGAGCCAGGATCGGTGCGTGTAATCGGGCGCCGCCAGATCGAGATGTATTCGCGGCTGATCCACACCGTCGACCATATCGAGGGACGGCTGCGCGAGGGGATGGATGCGTTCGACGCCTTCCTGTCGCATGCCTGGGCGGTGACCGTCACGGGCGCGCCGAAACTCTGGGCGATGCGCTTCATCGAGCAGAACGAGAAGAGCCCGCGCTGCTGGTATGGCGGGGCGATCGGCATGGTGCACTTCAACGGCGACATGAACACCGGCCTGACCCTGCGCACCATCCGCATCCAGGACGGCATCGCGGAAGTTCGCGCGGGCGCGACGCTGCTCTACGATTCCGTGCCGGACGAGGAAGAAGCCGAAACGGAGCTCAAGGCCTCGGCCATGCTCTCGGCGATCCGCGAGGCCGGTTCCAGCAACGCGGCGCGGCAGGAGCGCCAGACCGCACGGGTGGGCGAGGGGGTCCGTATCCTGCTCGTCGACCACGAGGACAGCTTCGTCCACACGCTCGCCAACTATTTCCGCCAGACCGGCGCCACGGTCACGACCGTGCGAACGCCGGTGCCGGACGAGGCGTTCGAGACCGTGCGGCCGGACCTCGTGGTGCTGTCGCCGGGACCCGGTTCGCCGAAGGACTTCGATTGCGCGGTGACGATCCGCAAGGCGAGGGGACGCAACCTGCCGATCTTCGGCGTCTGCCTAGGGCTTCAGGCGCTCGCCGAAGCCTATGGCGGCGAACTGCGCCAGCTCCATATCCCCATGCACGGCAAGCCGTCGCGCATCCGGGTGACCAAGCCGGGCGTCGTCTTCTCCGGCTTGCCGAAGGAGGTGACGGTTGGCCGCTATCACTCGATCTTCGCCGATCCGGTGCGGCTTCCCGACGAATTCATGGTGACGGCGGAGACGGAGGATGGCGTCATCATGGCCTTCGAACACAAGCGCGAGCCGATCGCGGCGGTCCAGTTCCACCCCGAATCGATCATGTCACTCGGTCACAACGCCGGCATGCGCATGATCGAAAACGTGGTGGCGCACCTGCCGCTGAAGTCCAAGGTCAAGGCGGCGTGACGAGGGGCGGCCCCTACGCCGCCGGTTTCCGGAGAGACTGACGATGCCGGTCAAGCAGCGGATTCGGCGGCTCGCATTCGCCTCGATCTTCGTCGCCTTCGGCGTCATGGCGCTTAAATTCACGGCGTGGTGGGTGACGGGCTCGGTCGCGCTCTATTCGGACGCGCTGGAATCGATCGTCAACGTGATTGCGGCCGGCGCCGCCTATTGGGCCATCCGCGTCAGCCACAAGCCGGCCGACGCGGACCATCCGCACGGCCATCACAAGGCGGAGTATTTCTCGGCGGTCACGGAGGGCGTGCTGATCGTGCTCGCCAGCCTGCTCATCCTGCGCGAGGCCTGGGATGCGCTCCAGGCGCCGCGCCTGATGGACGAGCCGGCGCTCGGTCTTGCGATCAACGGCCTTGCCGCCGCCGCCAACGCCGCCTGGGCGTGGTTGCTGATCCGGACGGGCAGGAAGGAGCGGTCGCCGGCGCTGGAAGCCGATGGGCACCATATCCTGACCGACGTCGTCACCTCTGTCGGCGTGATCATAGGCCTCGTCGGCGCGATCGTGACGGGATGGGCCGTGCTCGACCCGCTGCTTGCCATCATCGTCGCCCTGAACATCCTCTGGCAGGGCTGGAAGGTGATCGGACAGTCGGTGCAGGGACTGATGGACGTCGCGGCCGATCCCGAAGAGACGCGCAGGATCCGCGACATCATCTCGGTCAACTCGAAAGGTGCGCTGGAAGTCCACGACCTGAAGACCCGAATCGCCGGCCGCGCGACCTTCATCGAGTTTCACCTCGTCGTCGACAGCGGCATGAGCGTGGGCGAGAGCCATGTCATCTGCGACCGGATCGAGGCGGCGCTCCAGGATGAGATTCCGTCGGTGCGCGTCATCATCCATGTCGAACCGGACGACGAGGCGAAGCTGCCGCCCGGGACCACGGCCGTACCGTTCGCGTAAGGCCGCGATTTCCGATGCGAATGGGTCGCGGTTTTCGGCAAGCTCGACGGACATGCGGATCGTCCGCCGGCCCTCTTGACCTCGCCGGCTTTCGTTCTTCATTTGTTCTTGATGACGAGAACGATCGATACGGTCGGGCGCGCCGCCCGACACGACATGCTGATCCGCGTGGAATGCAATCATTGCCGCCATGTGGGGCATTTGCGCGCGCACGACGTCGCGAGGGTGGTGGGGCACGGAAGGACGATCGATACACTGCGATTCGTCTGCTCTCGTTGCAATGCCCGCGCGGCGAAGGCGTTGCCGATCGAGTATGACCGGGACCGGCCGCCGAAGGTCGTGATCTGGGTGCCGATGGAGTTCAGGCGGTAGCCTTCGCTTCATTTCGCCCGCAGGCTTGATGTCAACTCCGCGCATACCGTCCCGAGGCGGGCGCGGTAGGCTGCCTTGTCGAACCGATAGTGGCCGAGAGAGGCCGTGAACGCGCGAGGATCGGAGAAGATGTCGGGCGTTTCCAGCACCATCTCCTTGGGTGCATCGATCGTGGTGAAATAGTCGTCGAACTTGAAACGACCGCCCATCATGTTCGCGGATGGCGCCACCCATACGTTCGGGATGCCCAGTGCATCGGCGACGATGAGTCCGTGCAGCGACTGGCTGACGATGGTTTCGCAGGCGGCGATCTCGTCCACGACCTTCCAGGCAGGCGCGGCCGGGTCGATCAGCTTGTGCCCCTTGAAGTTCCAGGCCCGCCACCGGTCGACCGACCGGACGTGGGGAACGAAGCCGAAAGGATGGCGCTTCCGCGCCGGCGGGGTCACCAGTTGGCTCACGAGCACTGCCGGATCGCCGAGCATCAGGTCGTCCGGGGGCGATGCCAGCGCGCGCAGCGACAGCTCGCCTCGAACGGCAACGGCCCGGGCGCGAATCCCCGATGCGGTCGGCGCGATCAGGCCGCTGCCGCAGATGATGGACGCGGGCGTCGCCTTCGACAGGATGCTGCCCATTCCCAGCACATGCGGCGCCGAACGGTTCGGTTCGAAGCGAACGCCGGCGCCGGTCAGGCGGTGGAACAGGTCTGGGGTCAGGTCGTCGCCGAAGTTCGGCCGGCCGACGTGCCACCACATCGGCAGCACCCCGGCGGAGAGGCGCCATCGCCAGTAGCGAAACTGTTTCTCGATCTTTCCGGACAGGCTCGTCATGGCTTCCTCCCGCCGCCTCTCCCCTGGCTTTACGTGGCTCTACTGGAACAGGTTGCGGGCGCGGGTGAAGCCGCGATAGGCCGCGCGGCCGATGCCACGCGCCACTTCGCCTGCGGCGGACTTGTTCCTGGACTGGATGGTCGAACCGCCGAGCTGACCGGATATCTCGCGGATCAGGACAGGCCTCAATGCAAAGACCGGGATCTTGTGCAGCCAGCGCATCTGGATGAAGACATCGACGGGCCGGTCGAAGGTTTCGGTTCGCGCCAGGAGTTCCCGGGCGGCATCGCGGCCGATCCACTGCATCATCATATTCAGCCCCGGCGAGTTCTCCCGGACGATCTCGAGACCATCCTGCGACGCGACGACCTTTCCCGGGCGGGATCTGAACTTGTTCGGGAAGCGGACGATGTCGCGCGGAGAGGCGAAACGCTGCACCAGGTCCAGCGCCGCGGGAAGGCGCGCCATATCGATCTCGATGTCATCCTCCACCACCAGGCCGCCCGCCGGAGTTCCATCGGCGATTGCCTGCCACGCCAGGCGGTGGGACAGGAAACAGCCGATTTCGCCATTGGAGAGACGGAACGGGTAAGGCGGCCAATGAAGCGATCGGCGATAGGTCGCCTCCAGTTCGTGGGGGCCTAGCCGGCCGCCCGCGACAGCATCGATGACCTGGGAAGGAACAGGCAGTCTCTGCCTGAGGCGCTCGACCTGGGGCTGACGACCGGAAGCGTCCTTCAAGTGGATTATGTAGGCCTGCAAGACTGTCTCCGGTGCATCAGGCTGCCGACCCTCGGCGGAACCAGCGCCGCCGCCGCTGCTTCCCGATGCGCGCATGCTCCTCGAACGGATGCTCAAAGAGGCCGCAGCCCGTGCAACTGCCGGTCAAGCCGCAATGATCGTTCCAACACTTCACGTCATGGTCCCATGCAAGCGCGATGCGATCCAGATGCAGGTTGCGCGACCCCTTGAGCAGGATGAGGTCGTTCGCGGTCGCGTCGGCACGAAGGTATGCCACCACCTCCTTGACGGTCGAGAACTTCTTGAACCTCCCCGCCGCGATATCCTCTTCGCTTGCCTTCGACCGGTGTGCGTTGTCACCAACGAAGATGACCTGGTCGGCGCATTGCGCCGCGCGCCTGTAGGCATCGCGGTACTTCGATACAGCGTTGCCTGCATAGTCCGAAATCTGGCCGAGAACGATGCGCTTGCGGCCGCCCTCGATCCTGGCGAAGGCGTCGAAGGACAGGAAGAGCGAATCCCATGGCGCCTTGGCGCTGTCGAGGATGAAGCGCGGGCCCTCCTTCGTCTCGAAATGGCTGAAACGTTCGTGGACGCCACCGAAGCTCTCGACGCGCTGGACCACGGTCGATGGGGGAACGCCGAGTTCGAGCGCAGCCACCGAAGCCGCGGCGCAGGCGAGCCAGAAATGGTCTGCGAGAAACCGTGTCCGTATCGCAAGCGACCCGCGAGGCCCCTCGATCTCCACCAGCAAGCCGGGCGAATCCGGCGCGAAACGGGCGGACACTCGATAGTCCGCCTCGGCATGGCGCGCCAGGGTCACAACCCTTTCGCCGGTCCTCGCCGCCATGGCCGCCACCAACTCGTCGTCGGCGTTCAGCACCGCGAAGCCGCCCGGCAGGATGGCCTCGACAAGCTTGCCCTTTTCGTCGGCCACGCCTTGCCGTCCGCGGAAGCTGACGTAGTGCTCGCTGTAAACGAGCGTCACGATCGCGACGGTTGGCCTGGCAAGACGGCTCAGGGCGTCCATGTCGCCCTTCTTGCCGATGCCGGTTTCGAACACCGCGTAACGCGTCTTAGAGGGCAGCCGACGCAGACAGCGCTGGATGGCGGGCAAGGTGTTGGACAGGACCTGGCTCGATGTAGGGCCATGCGCCTCGAGGATATGCGCGAGGAGCATCGCGGTGGTCGACTTTCCCGAACTGCCGGTGATGCAGATGAACTCGGCCGCACTGCGCGCCCTGGCCCACATCGCGAGCCGGTGCTTGGCAGGCTTTTCGACGTAGTCGCTGAAAAGACGCCTCAGGAAATGCCGTGGCTTCGCATTATCCGTCATTCGCGGCTCCGACACCGATCGATCGCCGCGGCTGTGGCGTCCCCTCTTCGCAACCCGCCAGTCTCATCAGTCCTGAACACCTGCCGTAGGAGAGGGATGCTGCTCCCGATCAAACCGGTTGCAATCGATCCGCGGAAAAACGAGTTTGAACAATACAATAACACAAAGAAGCAAGTTGTTTCACGTAGCACGAACCAGATGTCCGCCGCCAAGCCACCAGCGTCAGAACCGTCAGCGATCGCGCGAAAGGCGCGCGCGTGCCGACCGTTGCCTGCAACCCTTCGTAGCCGTGCGCGCGTATCGCCGCGCATGCTTGGGCAAGTCGCAAGGACATTCGTCTGATGCCGTCGGCGCTGCACGCCAGGCTGCGGGCCTTCCGGTTGTGGCGGCGCGTGCATGCGGCCGCGTTCTGGCGTCGACTGACGCGGCCCGACCATGTCGTCGCGGTGACCGGCAGCGCCGGAAAGTCGAGCACGGTCGGCCTGATTGCGCTGGTCCTGGCGACGCGGGCGCCGACGCATGTGTCGATCGGTTTCAACACGGCGGCGGCGATCGCCAAGAACGTCACACGCGCCCGACGCCGGCACCGCTTCTGGGTCAGCGAGGTCAGCGGCCATGCGCCGGGTGCGATCGAGACCGGTGCCGGCTTCCTGGGCCATGACGTCGCCGTGGTGACGACGGTCGGACTCGACCACTACCGGAATTTCCGTTCCCGCGACGCGGTGGCCGCGGAGAAGGGACGGCTGGTGGACATGCTGCCGCCGACGGGGCTCGCTGTGCTCAACGCCGACGATCCCCTGATCCTTGCGATGAAGCAGCGCAGTCCCGCCCGGGTGCTGACCTACGGTCGCTCGGGGGAGGCCGACATTCGTCTCGTCGGCGCCAGCGGGCACTTTCCCGAGCGACTCCGCCTCGAGATCGACGACGGAGAGGGCGTCACCGTCGTTCAGACGCAGATGATCGGTGAACGGTGGACGACGGCCGCCCTTGCCGCCTTCGCCGTCGGACGCGGGCTCGGCGTGTCGGCGCGGGACTGCGCCCGGGCAATCGCGGCGTGGCCGCCCTATCCCTGGCGGGATTCGGTCCATACCGTCGCGAATGAGGTTACGATCATCGCGGACACCTACAAGGCGCCTCTCTGGAGCGTGCCGACCAGCCTCGACATCGTCCGCAACGCCCGGGCCGAGCGCAAGACCGTGGTGGTGGGCACGATATCCGATATCCCAGGGAGCACGAGTCCGAAGTACATGGAGACGGCGCGCGAAGCGCTCGCCATCGCCGACCGGGTCATCTTCGTCGGTTCCCAGAGCGCGCGCGTGGATCGGCTGATGCCGGAGGCGGGCGGACGCCTCCTCACATTCGAGCGCGTCGAGGAAGCGGCCGCCTACCTTTCCAGGACGGCGATCGCCGGCGAACTGATCTACCTCAAGGCATCGGGCGGCGATCACCTCGAGCGCATCGTCCTGGACTGGCAGGAACCGATCGCCTGCTGGGTGGAGCGCTGCAATGTCGGGACGTCCTGCCTCGAGTGTCGCCGCCTTTACCCCGATGGGCGCCGCAGGCGCGAAAGTTTCGATCCTAACCGGACGCCCGCCAGTAGCGCGCCCGATGTTTCGCGCGCTTGAGACGCGCGCCGAGATCGATCGGGATGAAAGGGATACGCCGCCGCTTCGACGCCTCATAGGCCAGGAGCGCGCGGTCGATGTCGGCGACCAGTCCTTCGTTTCGCCCCGTCGCGGCGGCGGCGGCCCGCAGATAGGCGTATTCCGACCGGATGGCGTCGTCCTGGATGTGGAAATGGTTCGGCGCGTGCTCGAGTTCGCGCGGAAAGCTCGGCGCCCTGTCCATGGCGCCCAGCACCGACAGGCAGGCGATGGCGAAGCGGCATTTGGCGCACCGGCCGCAATTTCGTTCCGGATCGCGGTTGCAGATGTGCAGTCGCTCCATCAGCGCGGGCTGCGTGAGGATGGCGCCGATCTTGTCGAGCCGCTTGACGAGTCCATGGTGCTCGATCCGCGCGCCCCGTGTCCCAAGGAGCGGGTCGAGGGCCGGATGGGAGCCCCAGGGCGTGAACCATGCCGTTTCGTCGCCGGAGGAGGCGATCAGCACGGTCTCGAACCGGTTGCAGAGCAGATGCCGGATCGCGGCCATGGCCGATCCGTGGAACTCCATCCACGCGAGGAAGGGCTGCATCAGGGCGCGCACGTTGGTCTCGACGACAATCGGTTCGAGGTCGTAGGCGGATGCGGCCCGCCCGAGAGCGCCGATCAGTCGGTGCGCGGCCGGTCCGCGCTGTCCGGGCGCGGTTGCGTCGACGATGGTGATCAGCGCGTCGAGGCGGCCGTGCTCGGCAGCTAGAGAGTAGCTGGAATCGATGCCGCCCGAATAGAACAGCGCGGTTCCGCGGCCCTCCGGATAGGCCCGTTCCGCCGCTACGGCCGAAACGGGGAGCCTTCGATAGAACGGATACCAGGAACAGAGCAGGTTCTGGACCGCGTCGGCATTGGCGAGGAGCGACGGGTCGACGGAACCATCGATCCGGAGCGGCGCGAGGACTTCGAGCGCAGGCAACAGGCCAAGACAGAGCAGGGCGTCCGCGGTGGGTTGCAGCGGCGTGGCATCGGTTCGAAAGAAGATCGTGCCGACATGGCGACCGCCAGCCGCCATGCGGACGCGGATCTCGCAGGGCGTGCTGTTGTCATCGAAGGCGAGGTGCATGGCCGGAAGCATGTCAGTCACCGCTCGTCTCACCGGCCCTGCGCACGGCATCGACCTTCCGCGCCCAGGCCGCCGCTTTCCAAAGCGGAGTTCTGCGACGCAGGCGCAGGCGCGCATCCCGCACGTCGATCTCGACGAAGCCCGGCCCGCTGCGCGGAGCTGCGCCGGTCGGTGGCCCGAGGTGGCGGTCAAAGCCGACCACGGGGACCGATTTCCCGCCGGGGCCGGCGCAGTGCAGCGCATCCGCGTCGCCCAGGGTCTCGCAAAGCCACCGCGCCCGTTCGGCGTCGACGGCGGGGCCGATGGCGAGTTCCGAAAGCGGGACGCGTCGATAGTTGCCGCTGCCGGGCGCCTGCGGCGCGGCCTCCAATCTTCCGTCCAGATAGTCGAGGAGCGCGCCGGCGGCCAGATCGGCGGCGGCAACGGCCTGCAGAGCGTCCCAGTGCTGATCATGCCGCGCCTGGCTGCGCGGCACTGCGCGCCGGGCGATGATGGGTCCCTCGTCGATGCCGGGGCTGAGGACGTGCAGCGTGACGCCGCCGGCCTCGTCCGCCTTGCCGTCGAGCAGCATTCCGACCCGCGGCGAGGGGCCCTTGTAGTGGGGCAGCATCGCCGGGTGGACATTGATCGCCCGGCCGCCGAAGTGCCCGATCAGCGATGCCGGCACGATCTGGCGCGTCATCAGTGTCATCAGCACGTCCGCCCCCACCTCCAAGACGCGATCGCGCGCCTTGTCCCAGTTCTTCAGGGGCTGGTGGAGGCGGACGGGGACATGATGCCGCGCAAGCAACAGGGAGACGTCCCACGCCGGGAAGAGACGACCGAACAGGCCTTTCGGCGGTCCGAGGAGGGCGCATTCCGGTTCAAAGCACCACACTTCCGCGATGCGGTTGCCCGCTTGCAGCCAGGCGTCGATCACGCGCGCCGATATCCAGCTCTTCTCGGCGATGAGGATGGCGGTGTGCGGCACTTGATCTTCCTGCGATGTGATCCGCCAGATGGACTTGCCCGTCAGCGGATCGGACGGCAGTTAGAGCAGCCACCGCCCATCCGTCCACCCCGAAGCGTTCCGGCTGTCATCTCTCGACGCAGAAGAGGGCGACGAACTCGATTAGCCTGTGCGCCGCGGATCGGCCGTTGACGCGGCTCGCGCGGTATCGCGCCCAGAGGATGTCTGCGGGTCTTTGAATGACCTGAGACATAGGTGACGTTTTGTACCGGACACATGGGTAACACTTTTCGCTTTGCGGGAGGTGTTGATGCCGTGGAAGGAGAGTTCGGTAATGGACGAGCGGGTTCGTTTTGT
>JBKBRJ010000015.1:0-3659 GCA_046292285.1 Mesorhizobium sp.
CAACCTGGCCGTCGACGTGACGCTGATCGTGCCGATCGCCATGGAAGAGAAGCTGCGCTTCGCCATCCGTGAAGGCGGCCGCACCGTCGGATCGGGCATCGTCGCCACCATCGTCGAGTAACAAGAAGAACAAATGGTCTGTCGCGGGCGGGGGTCGCCCGCGCCCGCGAAAGATCTGAAGGAATAGACGCATGAACGGTCAGAACATCCGCATCCGCCTGAAAGCGTTCGACCACCGCGTTCTCGATGCTTCCACGCGCGAGATCGTCTCGACGGCCAAGCGCACCGGCGCCAGCGTTCGCGGCCCGGTTCCGCTGCCGACGCGGATCGAGAAATTCACTGTCAACCGCTCGCCGCACATCGACAAGAAGAGCCGCGAGCAGTTCGAGATGCGCACGCACAAGCGGCTCCTCGACATCGTCGACCCGACGCCGCAGACCGTCGACGCTCTCATGAAGCTCGACCTCGCCGCCGGCGTCGACGTCGAGATCAAGCTCTAAGCAGCGGGCAAAAGGCAGGCAGGGGCGACCCGGGCCTGGAACCCTGAAAAGGAATTCGAACCGATGCGTTCAGGTGTTATCGCACAGAAAGTCGGGATGACGCGCATTTACAACGACGCGGGCGAACACGTGCCCGTGACGGTCCTCCGGATGGAGAACTGCCAGGTCGTTGCGCAGCGCACCCAGGAAAAGAACGGCTATACCGCCGTGCAGCTCGGTGTCGGGCTCGCCAAGGTGAAGAACACGTCGAAGGCGATGCGCGGCCATTTCGCGACCGCCTCCGTCGAGCCCAAGTCGAAGGTCGCCGAGTTCCGCGTCTCTCCCGAGTACATGCTCGAGGTCGGCACCGAGATCACGGCCGATCACTTCGTCGCCGGCCAGAAGGTCGACGTGACGGGCACCTCGATCGGCAAGGGCTTCCAGGGCGTCATCAAGCGTCACAACTTCGGTGGCGGCCGCGCGACGCACGGCAACTCGGTGTCGCACCGCACGCACGGCTCGACCGGCCAGCGCCAGGACCCCGGCAAGGTGTTCAAGGGCAAGAAGATGGCCGGCCACATGGGCCAGACCCGCGTCACGACGCAGAACGTCGAGATTGTGTCGACCGACATCGATCGCGGCCTGATCCTCATCCGTGGCGCCGTTCCCGGCTCCAAGGGCGCCTGGATCCTGGTTCGCGACGCGGTCAAGGCCTCGCTGCCCGACAATGCGCCGAAGCCGGCCGCGCTGCGGGCCAAGAATGAAGCTCCGGCCGTCGAAGGAGCCGCGTGATGGACATCAAGATTACGACGCTTGCCGGCGCCGAAGCCGGCCAGGTGACCCTCTCCGACGAGATCTTCGGTCTCGATCCGCGTGAGGACATCCTGCAGCGCGTGGTGCGCTGGCAGCTCGCCAAGAAGCACCAGGGCACCCACAAGGCGAAGGGTCGGTCGGAGATCGCCCGCACCGGCGCCAAGATGTACAAGCAGAAGGGTACGGGCCGCGCCCGTCACCATTCCGCTCGCGCACCGCAGTTCCGCGGCGGCGGCAAGGCCCACGGTCCGGTCGTCCGCAGCCACGAGCACGACCTTCCCAAGAAGGTCCGCACGCTCGGCCTGAAGCATGCGCTCTCGGCCAAGGCGAAGTCGTCCAGCCTGATCGTCGTCGACGACCTCGCGCTGAGCGAGGCCAAGACGAAGGCGCTGCTGCAGAACCTGGCGACGCTCGGCCTGTCGAACGCGCTGATGATCGGCGGCGCCGAGGTGGACGCGGGCTTCAAGCGCGCCGCGGCCAACATTCCGAACATCGACGTGCTGCCGGTCCAGGGCATCAACGTCTACGACATTCTGCGCCGCGGCACGCTCGTCCTCTCGAGGGCGGCGGTCGAGGCTCTCGAGGAGCGCTTCAAATGACTGACCTTCGCCACTACGACGTGATCGTCAGCCCGGCGATCACCGAAAAGTCCACGATGGCCTCCGAGTTCAACCAGGTGGTCTTCAACGTCGCCCGCAAGGCGACGAAGCCCGAGATCAAGGCTGCCGTCGAGGCGCTGTTCGGGGTCAAGGTCCGCGCGGTCAACACCCAGGTCCGCAAGGGCAAGGTCAAGCGCTTCCGCGGCACCGTCGGCCGCCTGAGCGATGTGAAGAAGGCGGTCGTGACGCTGGCCGAAGGCCACTCCATCGACGTCGCAACCGGTCTCTGAGAGGCTTGAGGTAACGATATGGCACTCAAGAAGTACAATCCGGTGACGCCCAGCCAGCGCCAGCTGGTGATCGTCGACCGCTCCGGCCTCTACAAGGGCAAGCCGGTCAAGGGCCTCACCGAGGGCCTGACCAAGTCCGGCGGCCGCAACAACTACGGTCGCGTGACGGCCCGTTTCATCGGCGGCGGTCACAAGCGGACGTACCGCATCATCGACTTCAAGCGCCGCAAGTTCGACGTGTCCGCGACGGTCGAGCGCCTGGAGTACGATCCGAACCGGACCGCCTTCATCGCTCTCATCCGCTACGAGGACGGCGAGCTGTCCTACATCCTGGCGCCGCAGCGCCTGGTGGCGGGCGACAAGGTGATTGCCGGCGAGAGCGCCGACGTGAAGCCGGGCAACGCTATGCCGCTGTCGGCCATGCCGGTCGGCACGATCG
This sequence comes from Mesorhizobium sp., assembly GCA_046292285.1. GTDB lineage: Bacteria > Pseudomonadota > Alphaproteobacteria > Rhizobiales > Rhizobiaceae > Aquibium. Next base: position 2,621 of record JBKBRJ010000015.1, read on the forward strand.
TCCACAATGTCGAGCTGAAGCCGGGCAAGGGTGGCCAGATCGCCCGTTCGGCCGGCGCCTACGCGCAGCTCGTCGGCCGCGACCAGGGCATGGCGATCCTTCGCCTGAACTCGGGCGAGCAGCGCATCGTCCACGGTTCGTGCATGGCCACCGTCGGCGCGGTGTCCAACCCGGACCACGGCAACATCAACGACGGCAAGGCTGGCCGGTCGCGCTGGCGCGGCAAGCGCCCGCACAACCGCGGCGTCGCGATGAACCCGGTCGACCACCCGCACGGCGGCGGCGAAGGCCGCACCTCGGGCGGCCGTCACCCGGTCACCCCGTGGGGCAAGCCGACGAAGGGCAAGCGGACGCGGTCCAACAAGGCGACCGACAAGTTCATCATGCGCTCGCGCCATGCGCGCAAGAGCTAAGAAGAGGTAGAGACGTGACCCGTTCAGTCTGGAAAGGCCCGTTCATCGACGGCTATCTGCTGAAGAAGGCAGAGAAGGTCCGTGACAGCGGCCGCAACGAAGTGATCAAGATGTGGAGCCGCCGCTCCACCATCCTGCCGCAGTTCGTCGGTCTCACCTTCGGCGTCTACAACGGCCAGAAGCACATTCCCGTGTCCGTGTCGGAAGACATGGTCGGGCACAAGTTCGGTGAGTTCTCGCCGACCCGGACCTATTACGGGCATGGCGCCGACAAGAAGTCGAAGAGGAAGTAATCATGGGCAAGGCCAAAGCTCCGCGCAGGCTTGCTGACAACGAGGCGCGCGCCGTGCTGCGCACCATCCGCGTCAGCCCGCAGAAGCTCAATCTCGTCGCCGCGCTCATCCGCGGCAAGAAGGCGGCAACCGCGCTCGCCGAACTGGAGTTCTCGCGCAAGCGGATCGCCGAGACGGTGCGCAAGACGCTCCAGTCGGCCATCGCCAACGCCGAGAACAACCATGACCTGGACGTCGACTCGCTGGTGGTCGCCGAGGCCTATGTCGGCAAGTCGATCGTGATGAAGCGCTTCCATGCCCGCGGCCGCGGCCGCGCCAGCCGCATCGAGAAGC
>JBKBRJ010000015.1:3669-82460 GCA_046292285.1 Mesorhizobium sp.
CACCCTTCCCGTGGCCGTCTCCGCGGGGGGGGGCGCCGCGGCCTTTGTCGCATTGTCTTTGTTTATGCCGCGGGCCCCGCCCGGCGCCCGCGCCCCCGCCAGCCGGATCGAGAAGCCGTTCTCGAACCTGACGATCGTCGTGCGCGAAGTCGAAGAGCAAGTGGAGGCCGCCTGATGGGCCAGAAAGTCAACCCGATCGGCCTGCGCCTCGGGATCAACCGCACCTGGGATTCGCGCTGGTACGCCAACACCGGCGAGTACGGCCAACTGCTGCACGAGGACATCAAGATCCGCAAGTATCTGATGAACGAGCTTAAGCAGGCCGCGATCTCCAAGGTCGTGATCGAGCGTCCGCACAAGAAGTGCCGCGTGACGATCCACGCCGCGCGTCCGGGCCTGATCATCGGCAAGAAGGGCGCCGACATCGAGAAGCTTCGCAAGAAGCTGATGGAGATGACGAAGTCCGAGACGCACCTCAACATCGTCGAGGTTCGCAAGCCCGAGATCGACGCCACGCTCGTCGCGCAGTCGATCGCGCAGCAGCTCGAGCGCCGCATCGCCTTCCGCCGCGCCATGAAGCGCGCGGTGCAGTCGGCCATGCGCCTCGGCGCCGAGGGCATCCGCATCAACTGCTCGGGCCGTCTCGGCGGCGCCGAAATCGCGCGCATGGAATGGTACCGCGAGGGCCGCGTTCCGCTGCACACGCTGCGCGCCGACGTCGACTACGGCACGGCCGAGGCGAAGACCGCCTACGGCATCTGCGGCGTCAAGGTGTGGGTGTTCAAGGGCGAGATCCTCGAGCACGACCCGATGGCGTCGGAACGTCGCGCGACCGAGGGCGAGGCTTCGCCGAGCGGCGGTCGTCGCCGCGAACGCGAACACGCCTGAGCGGCAACAGGATTGAATTCGGAGTAGACAGAGATGCTGCAGCCAAAGCGCACGAAGTTCCGCAAGCAGTTCAAGGGCCGTATTCATGGCGTCGCGAAGGGCGGGACCAACCTCGATTTCGGCGCTTTCGGATTGAAGGCGCTGGAGCCCGAGCGCGTCACCGCGCGCCAGATCGAAGCGGCCCGCCGCGCGATCACGCGTGAGATGAAGCGCCAGGGCCGCGTCTGGATCCGGATTTTCCCGGACGTTCCGGTGACCTCGAAGCCGACCGAAGTCCGCATGGGCAAGGGCAAGGGCTCGGTGGACTTCTGGGCCTGCCGTGTAAAGCCGGGCCGCGTCATGTTCGAGATCGACGGCGTGTCGGAAGTGATCGCCCGCGAGGCGCTGCGCCTCGGCGCGGCGAAGCTCCCGGTCAGGACGCGCTTCGTACAGCGCATTGCGGAATAGGGAAGGGCGACAGATGAAAGCCTCCGACGTCCGGGCCAAGTCGCCCGACCAGCTCAACGACGAACTCGCCAGCCTGAAGAAGGAGCAGTTCAACCTGCGCTTCCAGAAGGCGACCGGCCAGCTCGAGAAGACCGCGCGCGTCAAGGAAGTCCGCCGGGACATCGCGCGCATCAAGACCATCGCCGCCGAGAAGTCGGCCGGCAAGAAGGCTTAAGGACAAGACCATGCCAAAGCGCATCCTGCAGGGCACCGTCGTCAGCGACAAGAACGACAAGACGGTCGTCGTCAAGGTCGAACGCCGCTTCACGCATCCGGTGATGAAGAAGACCGTTCGCATGTCGAAGAAGTACAAGGCGCATGACGAGACCAACGCCCACAAGGTCGGCGACACGGTGTTCATTCAGGAATCGAAGCCGATTTCGAAGGACAAGTGCTGGGTCGTGCTGACCCAGGCGCAGGCCGAAGCGCAGGCTTAACGAAAACAATGGACGGCTGCAGGGCGGGCGCCCGCAAGCCGGTGAATAAGAAGGCGGCCAGTCATGATTCAGATGCAGACTAACCTCGACGTTGCCGACAATTCCGGCGCGCGTCGTGTCATGTGCATCAAGGTGCTCGGCGGTTCCAAGCGCAAGTACGCTTCGGTCGGCGACATCATCGTCGTGTCGATCAAGGAAGCGATCCCGCGCGGCAAGGTCAAGAAGGGCGACGTGATGAAGGCCGTGGTGGTTCGCACCGCCAAGGACATCCGCCGCGCCGACGGCAGCGTGATCCGTTTCGACAAGAACGCGGCCGTCCTCGTCGACAACAAGAAGGAGCCGGTCGGCACGCGCATCTTCGGACCGGTTCCGCGCGAGCTTCGCGCCAAGAACCACATGAAGATCATCTCGCTCGCGCCGGAAGTGCTGTAAGGAGCCCGACCAATGCAGAAGATTCGCAAAGGCGACAAGGTCGTCGTGCTCGCCGGCAAGGACAAGGGCCGCACCGGCGAGGTCCTGCGCATGATGCCGAAGGAAGACAAGGCAGTCGTGCGCGGCATCAACATCATCCGCCGCCACCAGAGGCAGACCCAGACCACCGAAGGCGGCATCATTTCCAAGGAAGCGCCCATCCACGTTTCCAACATCGCGATCGCCGACCCCAAGGACGGCAAGCCGACCCGTGTCGGCTTCGAGGTGAAGGATGGCAAGAAGGTGCGCGTCGCCAAGCGTTCGGGAGCCTCGATCGATGTCTAACACAGCTTACGAGCCGCGCCTGAAGGCGATCTTCCGCGACCAGATCCGGAAGACGATGCAGGAGCAGTTCAAGTACGAGAACGAGATGCAGATCCCGCGTCTCGACAAGATCGTCATCAACATGGGCGTCGGCGAGGCGACCGCGGACTCCAAGAAGCCGTCGGTGGCTGCCGCTGACCTGGCCATGATCGCCGGCCAGAAGGCCGTCGTGACCCGCGCCCGCAAGTCGATTGCCGGCTTCAAGATGCGCGAGAACATGCCGATCGGTGCGAAGGTCACCCTGCGCAAGGATCGGATGTACGAGTTCCTGGACCGCCTCATCACGATCGCGCTGCCGCGCGTTCGCGACTTCCGCGGCCTGAACCCGAAGAGCTTCGACGGCCGCGGCAACTTCGCCATGGGCGTCAAGGAGCACATCGTGTTCCCGGAGATCAACTACGACAAGGTCGATCAGATCTGGGGCATGGACATCATCGTTTGTACGACTGCCAAGACGGACGACGAGGCCAGGGCGCTGCTCAAGGCCTTCAACTTCCCCTTCCGGCAGTAACGGCGGCGATAGAAGGATTTATCGAGAATGGCAAAGACCAGCTCAATCGAGAAGAACAACAAGCGGCGCAAGCTCGTGGATCTGTATGCAGCCAAGCGCAAGGCGCTCAAGGCGATCATCATGAACCAGGACCTGCCGCTCGAGGATCGCTTCCGCGCCCAGCTGAAGCTTGCGGCGATGCCGCGCAACTCCGCGCGCAACCGGATCCGCAACCGCTGCGAAGTGACGGGCCGTCCGCGCGCCTATTACCGCAAGCTGAAGATGTCGCGTATCGCACTGCGCGAACTCGGCTCGCTCGGGCTCGTCCCGGGCCTGGTCAAGTCGAGCTGGTAAGGAGGACGAACGATGTCCATGAGTGATCCTCTCGGCGATATGCTGACCCGCATCCGCAACGCGATCGGCCGCCGCAAGACCAAGGTCTCGACGCCGGCGTCGAAGCTGCGCGCCCGCGTTCTGGAAGTGCTGAAGAGCGAAGGCTACATCCGCGACTTCAGCCAGACTGACTTCGACAACGGCAAGTCCGAGATCGAAATCGAGCTGAAGTATTTCGACGGCGTGCCGGTGATCCGCGAGATCGCCCGCGTCTCCAAGCCGGGCCGCCGCGTCTACGTTTCGGCCAAGACCATTCCGCAGGTCGCCAACGGCCTCGGCATCTCGATCCTGTCGACGCCGAAGGGCGTGATGGCCGATCACGAGGCGCGCGAGCAGAACGTCGGCGGCGAAGTGCTCTGCCGGATCTTCTGATCCGGCGAGCATGAACTAGGAACAGGAACGAGGACAGGACCATGTCTCGTATTGGCAAGAAACCCGTATCGGTGCCGCAGGGCGTGAGCGCCTCCGTCGACGGGCAGACCGTGACGGCCAAGGGCCCAAAGGGTGAACTGAAGTTCGTCGTCAACGACGAGGTGCTGGTGAAGCTCGAGGACGGTCAGGTTTCCGTCACGCCGCGCGACCAGTCGAAGGATGCCCGGTCGAAGTGGGGCATGTCCCGCACGCAGATCGTCAACATCCTGGCGGGCGTGAAGGACGGCTTCGAGAAGCGGCTCGAGATCACCGGCGTTGGCTATCGCGCCGCGATGCAGGGCAAGAACCTCCAACTGGCGCTTGGCTTCAGCCACGATGTCGTCTACGAGACGCCCGAAGGCATCACCATCGCGACGCCGAAGCCGACCGAGATCGTCGTGACCGGCATCGACAAGCAGAAGGTCGGCCAGGTGGCGGCGGAAATCCGTGAGTATCGCGGACCCGAGCCCTACAAGGGCAAGGGCGTGCGCTACGCGGGCGAGAAGATCGTCCGCAAGGAAGGCAAGAAGAAGTAACGCCGCGGGCAGCGGTCGCGGGAGGCAGGCGCCTACCGCACACGGCCGCACCCGTCTGTTGAAGGCAAGGACGAACCGAAATGACTTCCAAGGTTTCCACCACGAAGCGCGCCATGCGCATTCGCAAGCAGATCAAGAAGGTTGCGAACGGGCGCCCGCGCCTGTCCGTGCACCGTTCGTCGAAGCATATCTACGCGCAGATCATCGACGACGCGAAGGGCCACACGCTGGCCGCGGCCTCGACGCTCGAGGCCGACCTGAAGGGTTCGCTGAAGACCGGTGCCGACACCGCCGCCGCGACCGCGGTCGGCAAGCTCGTCGCCGAGCGCGCGGTCAAGGCCGGCGTCAAGGAGGTCGTGTTCGACCGTGGCGCCTACATCTATCACGGCCGCGTCAAGGCTCTCGCCGATGCCGCCCGCGAAGCAGGCCTGAGCTTCTGATTTTCGCCGCCGCCGGGCCAGGAGCCCAGCGGCATTCATCAACCCGTGCTACCGGAAAAGAACAAGGAACGAGGATATGGCACAGGAACGCAGGGAAGGCGGCCGTGGCCGCGACCGCGAGCGTGAAGAGCGCGACGACGGGATGGTGGACAAGCTCGTCCACATCAACCGCGTCGCCAAGGTTGTGAAGGGTGGCCGTCGCTTCGGCTTCGCCGCTCTGGTCGTCGTCGGCGACCAGAAGGGTCGCGTCGGCTTCGGCCATGGCAAGGCGCGCGAAGTGCCGGAGGCCATCCGCAAGGCGACCGAGGCCGCCAAGCGCGACATGATCTTCGTGCCGCTGCGCGGCGGCCGCACGCTGCATCACGACGTCACCGGCCGCCATGGCGCCGGCCGCGTCCTTCTGCGCACGGCCAAGGCCGGTACCGGCATCATCGCGGGCGGCCCGATGCGCGCCGTCTTCGAAACGCTCGGCATGCATGACGTCGTCGCCAAGTCGATGGGTTCCTCGAACCCCTACAACATGGTGCGCGCGACCTTCGATGCGCTCAAGCACCAGATGCATCCGAAGGACATCGCCGCCCAGCGCGGCATCAAGTACTCCGCGATCCAGAGCCGCCGCGGCGCGGCCGTCGCTGACGAATAGTCCGCGGACGGCGAGAAGGAACACGCACATGGCTGAGAAGAACAAGACCGTCACGGTCGAGCAGATCGGCAGCCCGATCCGCCGCCCCTCCGAGCAGCGCGCGACGCTGATTGGCCTGGGCCTCAACAAGATGCACCGCCGCCGGACCCTTGAGGACACCCCCTCCGTCCGCGGCATGATCGCGAAAGTGCAACACCTCGTCCGCGTCGTGGACGAGGCTTGACCGCCGCGGGAGAAAGATCATGAAACTCAACGAACTCCGCGACAATGAAGGCGCGACCCACTCGCGCAAGCGTCTGGGCCGTGGCATCGGTTCGGGCTCGGGCAAGACGGCCGGGCGCGGCGTGAAGGGCCAGAAGGCTCGCTCGGGCGTCGCCATCAACGGCTTCGAGGGCGGCCAGATGCCGCTCTATCGCCGCCTGCCCAAGCGCGGCTTCAAGAACATCTTCGCGAAGGACTACAACGTCGTTTCGCTCGGCCGCGTGCAGGTCGCGATCGATGCCGGCAAGCTCGACGCCGGCGCTACCGTGACCGAGGAAGCGCTGATCAAGGCGGGCGTTCTGCGCCGCGCCAAGGATGGCGTCCGTCTTCTCTCCGACGGCGAGCTGAAGGGCAAGGTCGCGTTCGACGTGGCCGGTGCTTCCAAGGCCGCGATCGAGAAGGTCGAGAAGGCCGGCGGATCGGTGAAGGTGCCGGAGAAGGCCGCCGAATAAGGCGGCCTCGCGGCTCGCGCCGTCGCTTGCATGATGGCCGGCCGGAGCCTATTTCCGGGCTTCGCAGTTGCGCGCCGCCCCCTCGGGCGGCTCGTCTGCGTCACGAAGCGGAGAATTTTCCATGGCATCAGCTGCTGAGCAACTTGCGTCCAATCTGAACTTCTCGGCTTTCGCCAAGGCGGAGGACCTGAAGAAGCGGATATGGTTCACGCTGGGGGCGCTGCTGGTCTATCGCCTTGGAACCTACATCCCGATCCCCGGAATCAATCCCGATGCCTTCGCGCAGGCCTTCTCGCAGCAGGCGGGCGGCGTGCTCGGCATGTTCAACATGTTCGCGGGCGGCGCGGTCGAGCGCATGGCGATCTTCGCGCTCGGCATCATGCCCTACATCTCCGCCTCCATCATCATGCAGCTCATGACGTCGGTGATCCCGACGCTCGAGCAGTTGAAGAAAGAGGGCGAGCAGGGCCGCAAGGTCATCAACCAGTACACGCGCTACGGCACCGTTCTGCTGGCCACCGTGCAGGCCTACGGCATCGCGGTCGGGCTCGAGAGCGGCACCGGCATCGTCACCGATCCGGGCTGGTTCTTCAAGGTTTCCGCCGTCATCACGCTGGTGGGCGGCACCATGTTCCTGATGTGGCTCGGCGAGCAGATCACCGCGCGCGGCATCGGCAACGGCATCTCGCTCATCATCTTCGCGGGCATCGTGGCCGGCCTTCCGAGCGCGATCGGCGGGACGCTGGAACTCGGCCGCACCGGTGCGTTGTCGACGGGCATCATCCTGGCGATCATCGTCATCGCCGTCGTGGTGATCGGTGTCATCGTGTTCTTCGAGCGCGCCCAGCGGCGGCTTCTGATTCAGTATCCGAAGCGCCAGGTGGGCAATCGCATGTTCCAGGGCGATACGTCGCACCTGCCGCTGAAGCTCAACACGGCGGGCGTGATTCCTCCGATCTTCGCCTCGTCGCTGCTGCTCCTGCCCGCGACGCTGGCCGGCTTCTCGGATTCCACGACGCTGCCGTCCTGGGCCAATTCCGTTCTCGCCACGCTTGGCCACGGCCAGCCGCTGTACATGCTGCTCTATGCCGCCATGATCGGGTTCTTCGCCTTCTTCTATACGGCGATCGTTTTCAACCCGAAGGACACGGCGGACCAGCTGAAGAAGCATTCCGGCTTCATTCCCGGCTATCGCCCCGGCGAACGCACGGCGGAGTACATCGACTATGTGCTGACGCGCATCACGGTCGTCGGCGCGATCTACCTGATCCTCATCTGTCTCCTTCCGGAGTTTCTCATTTCGGCCACTGGCGTTCCGTTCTACCTTGGTGGTACTTCGCTTCTGATCGTCGTCAGTGTAACCCTCGACACGGTGGCGCAGGTCCAGGGTCACCTGATTGCGCACCAGTATGAGGGGCTGATCAAGAAATCGAAGCTCCGCGGAGGAAAAAGAGGGAAATGAGGCTGATACTGCTCGGTCCGCCTGGGGCGGGGAAGGGGACGCAGGCGCAGCGGCTGGTCGAGAGGCACGGCATTCCGCAACTCTCGACGGGCGACATGCTGCGCGCGGCAGTGAAGGCCGAAACCGACGTCGGCAAGCGCGCCAAGGCGGTGATGGACGCGGGCGAACTCGTCTCCGACGACATCGTCAACGCGATCGTGTCCGAGCGCATCGACGCGCCGGACTGTGCGAACGGCTTCATTCTCGACGGCTATCCGCGCACGCTCGCGCAGGCGGACGCCGTGGAGGCGATGCTGGCTGCCAAGGGGATGGACCTCGACATCGCGATCGAACTGGTCGTCGACGACAAGGCGCTGGTAGGCCGAATCGTCAAGCGCGCCGAGGAGGCCCAGGCCGCCGGCCAGCCGGTGCGCAAGGACGACAACCCCGTCGTCTTCGAGGAACGCCTGCGGGAGTACTACAAGAAAACCGCGCCGCTGATCGGATACTATCATGCCAAGGGCCTGCTCAAGGGCGTCGACGGCATGGACGACATGGACTCGGTCACCAGGCAGATCGAGCGCCTGCTGGACGGCGTCTCGCGGAAAAACTGAATCTGAACTGTTGACGGAATGGGCGCGCTGGACTATAGCGCCCCGTCTCCCGTTCGCGCAGTCTGTTCGCCGGGCCTCACAGGCTCGGCTTCGTCGTTCGAAGGGAATACCCGCAAGGGCCGGCCTCCACCGGACGCGGGGCAACAATAAAGCGCCGGTTCGCCGGCCCAGATGGAGAGAGACATGGCCCGTATAGCTGGCGTCAACATACCGACCAACAAGCGCGTCGTCATTGCGCTGCAGTACATCCACGGCATCGGCGCGAAATTCGCGCAGGAGATCGTGGAGAAGGTCGGTATCCCGGCCGAGCGCCGCGTGCACCAGTTGACCGACGCCGAGGTGCTGCAGATCCGCGAGACGATCGACCGCGACTACCGCGTCGAGGGCGACCTGCGCCGCGAGACGTCGATGAACATCAAGCGCCTGATGGATCTCGGCTGCTACCGCGGCCTGCGTCACCGTCGTTCGCTTCCGGTCCGCGGCCAACGGACCCACACCAACGCCCGCACCCGCAAGGGTCCGGCGAAGGCGATCGCCGGCAAGAAGAAGTAATTTGGAGGCGGTCGGCGGCAGTAGGCAATCGGCTCGCGGCCGATTCCCGACCGCCGGAACCCGACGGTCTCCGGTGTAGCCGCTGGCACTACGGCGGCGTCGATATCGAAAGAAAGGACTACCATGGCCAAGGAAGCCGCACGCGTTCGCCGTCGTGAACGCAAGAACATTTCGTCGGGCGTCGCCCACGTGAATTCGACCTTCAACAACACGATGATCACCATCACCGACGCGCAGGGCAACACGATCGCCTGGTCGTCGGCCGGCGCGCAGGGCTTCAAGGGCTCGCGCAAGTCGACCCCCTTCGCCGCCCAGATGGCCGCCGAGGATTGCGCCAAGAAGGCGCAGGAGCACGGCATGCGCCAACTCGAGGTTGAAGTGTCGGGTCCGGGGTCGGGCCGCGAGTCGGCGCTGCGCGCGCTGCAGGCGGCGGGCTTCACCATCTCGTCGATCCGCGACGTGACGCCGATCCCGCACAACGGCTGCCGCCCGCGCAAGAAGCGTCGCGTCTGACGGCCCAACTTCACGATTGCCGCACGGGCGCCCGATGGCGCCCCTCTACGGTTCTCCAGATCGCCCGTCACGATTGGATGGTGGCGGGGAAACGGAAGGACAGACCATGATCCAGAAAAACTGGCAGGAACTGATCAAGCCCAACAAGATCGAGTTCTCTTCCAAGAAGAAGACGCTGACCACGCTCGTCGCCGAGCCGCTCGAGCGGGGCTTCGGCCTGACCCTCGGCAATGCGCTGCGCCGCGTGCTCCTGTCGTCGCTGCGCGGCGCCGCCGTCACGGCGGTGCAGATCGATGGCGTGCTGCACGAGTTCTCCTCTATCGCCGGCGTGCGCGAGGACGTGACAGACATCATCCTCAACATCAAGGAAATCGCCATCAAGATGGAAGGCGACGGTCCCAAGCGCATGGTCGTGCGCAAGCAGGGTCCGGGCGCCGTCACCGCCGGCGACATCCAGACGGTCGGCGACGTCGAAATCCTCAATCCGGACCACGTGATCTGCACCCTCGACGAGGGCGCGGAGATCCGCATGGAGTTCACCGTCGACACCGGCAAGGGCTATGTCCCCGCCGAGCGCAACCGCGCCGAGGACGCGCCGATCGGCCTCATTCCGGTCGACAGCCTGTACTCGCCGGTCAAGAAGGTCTCCTACAAGGTCGAGAACACTCGCGAGGGCCAGGTTCTCGACTACGACAAGCTGACCATGACGATCGAGACGGACGGATCGATCTCCGGCGAGGACGCGGTGGCTTTCGCCGCGCGCATCCTGCAGGACCAGCTCGGCCTGTTCGTGAACTTCGACGAGCCGCAGAAGGCGCAGCCGGAGGAGCAGGTCACCGAGCTCGCCTTCAACCCGGCGCTTCTCAAGAAGGTGGACGAACTGGAGCTTTCGGTTCGCTCGGCCAACTGCCTGAAGAACGACAACATCGTCTATATCGGCGATCTCATCCAGAAGACCGAGGCGGAGATGCTGCGCACTCCCAACTTCGGCCGCAAGTCGCTGAACGAGATCAAGGAAGTTCTCGCCGCGATGGGGCTCCATCTCGGCATGGAGGTCCAGGACTGGCCGCCGGAGAACATCGAAGACCTCGCCAAGCGTTACGAAGATCAGTACTGAGCGCTCGCACAGCCTCGGTCCAAAGGAAGTTGAAGGAGAAAGCTCATGCGCCATGGACGTTCCGGCCGCCGGCTGAACCGTACGTCGAGCCATCGCAAGGCCATGTTCACCAACATGGCCGCCTCGCTCATCGAGCATGAGCAGATCACCACGACCCTGCCGAAGGCCAAGGAGCTTCGTCCGATCGTGGAGAAGCTCGTGACGCTCGGCAAGCGCGGCGATCTGCATGCCCGTCGCCAGGCCATCTCGCAGGTCGGCAGCGCCGTCCTCGTCAAGCGCCTGTTCGACACGATCGCGCCGCGCTACGCGGAGCGCAACGGCGGCTACCTGCGCATCATGAAGGCGGGTTTCCGCTACGGCGACAACGCGGCCATGGCGGTGATCGCGTTCGTCGCCCGCGCCACCTCGGCCACGGGCGCCGGCGACCGTGCCCGCACGGAAGCCGAGGCGGCCGAGGAAGCCGAAGCGGCCTGACACCATCGACCATCGAATGCTCGAAAGGCCCCGCGGCGAAAGCCCGGGGCCTTTCGGCGTTTCGGTCCCGCGGATGCCGGGAGATATGTCGATTGCTTGCGAACGGAGCCTTCCAATCCCCACATTGCTGGCTCTAAAGGGTAGCTTTCGAAGACAGGCGGAGAGAATCGCAATGGCAGCCATGGTTCCGGGTTTTGCTCGCATCGCGCTCGCGGCGATGCTGATCGCCTCGCCGGTGCTAGCCCCGCCCGCGATGGCCGACGGCGGATTGCGCGGCCTTCTGGAGGAGTTCCTGCCTTTCGGTCGCGGCGACAAACCGGCTGAGGCGCCGCCGGCGCCCGCCACCGATACCATGCAGCCGGTCCCGGCGGCGCCGGCGCAGTCGGGGGCCAGCGAAACGGATGCGCGGCGGGTGCCGTTCGGTCGCGCCGAGGTGCAACTGTCCTTTGCCCCGCTGGTCAAGGAAACCGGTCCGGCGGTCGTCAACGTCTACGCCAAGCAACTCGTCCAGTCGCGTTCGCCCTTCGCGGGCGATCCGTTCTTCGAGCAGTTCTTCGGGCGCCAGCAGATGCCGCCGCGCGTGCAGTCCTCGCTTGGTTCGGGCGTCCTGGTCGATCCGTCAGGCATCGTGGTGACCAACTTCCACGTGATCCGCGACGCCGACGAGGTGAAGGTCGCGCTGTCCGACGGGCGCGAGTTCGAGAGCCGCGTGCTCCTGAAGGACGAATCGCTCGACCTCGCCGTCCTGAAGATCGAAGGCAGGGAGCCGTTCCCGGTGGTGCCGATCGGCGACTCGGATGCGCTGGAGGTCGGCGACCTGGTGCTGGCGATCGGCAATCCGTTCGGCCTCGCCCAGACCACGACGAGCGGCATCGTCTCGGCGCTGGCGCGTAACCACATCGGCGTCTCCGATTTCGGCTTCTTCATCCAGACCGACGCGGCGATCAATCCAGGCAATTCCGGCGGCGCGCTGATCGACATGGGCGGGCGGCTGGTGGGCATCAACACGGCGATCTTCTCGCGCAGCGGCGGCTCCATCGGCATCGGCTTCGCAATCCCGTCCAACATGGTTCGCGCCGTCGTGGAGGCCGCGCGGGCAGGCGAGCAGAGCTTCGAACGCCCGTTCCTCGGCGCCGAGTTCGACCAGGTGACGCCGCAGATCGCCGAGGCGCTCGGCATGCCGCGTCCACAGGGCGCGATCGTCACGGCGATCTACGAGGGCGGCCCGGCGGAGACCGCGGGCCTCGAGCCTGGCGACGTGGTGCTCGCCATGAACGGCGTTCCGATCCAGCATGTGGATGCGCTTGGATACCGGCTCGCCACCCAGCCGCTGAATTCGACGGTCGCGTTCGACGTGCTGTCGAAGGGAAAGCAGCGGGCGGTGTCGCTCACGCTGATCCGGGCGCCCGAAGGTGCTTCGGCGGCGATGCTCGACATTTCGGGGCAGAGCCCGTTCACCGGCGCCAAGGTGGCGGACCTGTCGCCCAGGCTCGCCCGCAAGCTCAGGTTGCGCGACGACGCGCGCGGCGTCGTAATGGTCGAGGTGCCGCGCAATTCCCCGGCCGCGGGCTACGGCTTCCGGCCGGGCGACATCGTGCGCGAGGTCAACGGCACGGTCATCGACAAGCCCGAGACGCTTCAGAAGGCGGCGAGCGAGCGGACGCGCTGGTGGCGCTTCACGGTCGACCGCAACGGCAACATCATGCGCCAGATGCTGCGCTACTGACCGGGCAGGGGACCATGGCCGATCTCTTCGGGCGCGACGATGGACCGGCCGCGCGGCAGCCTGCGCCGGGATCGCTCGAATCCGCCGCGCCCCGGCCGCTTCCGGAGATCCTGCGCCCCAGGCGGCTCGCCGATGTGGTCGGCCAGGATCATCTGGTGGGTCCCGACGGGCCGATCACCCGGATGGTGGCGTCGAGACGGCTGTCGTCCTTCGTGCTATGGGGGCCGCCCGGCACCGGCAAGACGACCATCGCGCGCCTGGTCGCGGCGGAAGCCGGCATCGAGTTCCTGCAGCTTTCAGCCGTCAACGCCGGGATCGCCGACCTGCGGAAGGTGATCGAAACCGCCCGGCATCTTCGCACCGCCATGGGGCGGCAGACCGCCGTCTTCATCGACGAACTGCACCGCTTCAACCGGACGACGCAGGATGCGCTCCTGCCGCATGTCGAGGACGGAACGCTGGTGCTGATCGGCGCCACGACGGAAAATCCGAGCTTCAGCCTCGTCGCCGCGCTGCTGTCGCGCGCCCGGGTCTACGTCGTCAACCGGCTCGAACGCGACTCCCTGGACAGACTGCTGGAGAGCGCGGAACGGCATTTTGGCCGCCCGCTGCCGCTTGACGCGGAGGCGCGCGAGACCCTCGTCGAGATGGCCGACGGGGATGCCCGGTACATGCTGAACCTTGTCGAGGAACTGATGGGCATGGCGCCCGACGGGATTCTCGACGTCGCCGGGCTGGCGAAGGCGGTCCAGAAGCGCGCCGCCGTCTACGACAAGGCGCAGGAGGCGCACTACAACCTGCTGAGCTGCTTCCACAAGACGCTTCGGGGCAGTGATGTCCAGGCCGCGATGTACTGGGCCGCCCGGATGATCGCGGGCGGGGAGGATCCTGGAACCTTGTTCCGACGCCTGGCCTGCGCCGCCTCCGAGGATGTCGGCATGGCCGACCCGCAGGCGATGCCGCAGGTGCTGGCGGCCTGGGACGCCTTCGAGCGGACGGGGTGGCCGGAGGGCCGGCTCTTCCTTGCCCAGGCGATCGCCTATGTCGCCACGGCGCCGAAATCCAACGCCGCCTACCGCGCCTTCGACGAGGCGCTCGAACTCGCCAACCGCACCGGCTCGCTACCGCCGCCGAAGCACATCCTCAACGCGCCGACAAGGCTGATGCGGGAACTGGGCTACGGTGCGGGCTACCAGTACGACCACGATCATCCGGACGCCTATTCGGGCCAGGAGTATTTTCCCGACGAGCTGGTGGGACCGGCGCGGCCGGAATTCTACCAGCCGAACGAACGCGGGTTCGAGCGCGACATCCGCAAGAGGCTCGACTTCTGGGAGAAGGCGCGTGCGCAGCGAAAGCGCGACGCATAGGCGGCGCGCCGGATCAAAGCAGGCGTGTCATGTCGGAGGTGGGGAGGCTGGAGCGGGTAGCGGGAATCGAACCCGCACCAAGAGCTTGGAAGGCTCATGTGATACCATTTCACCATACCCGCAGCGGCTGATCTCCTACTCGACGCATCCTCCCCGGTCAAGAACCGACATGCGGCACCCCCCATCGTCTGGAAGCGGAATCATTCCATTCCGCATCGCCTTCGTTCTAGTCTGGGCCGCCCAGGGAGGTCGGGGGAGGGCCATGTCCGTGCTGATTGGCATTCCGACATATGAACGCGAGCCGCTGGTCCGGCATTGCCTCGCCACCGCAGCCGAACTGGAACTGCCGCCGGGCAGCGAGATCGTCGTCTTCGACGACGCCAGCCCCACGCTCGACGTCGAGGCGCTAATGCGCGAGGCCGGCCTGCCGGCTCATTTCCGGCGCGGCGCGGTGCGACGGGGGCCGTCGCACACGAGTTGCGAGATCTGGCGGCATTTCCTGGCTGGCGACCATCGCCACCTGCTGATCCTGGACAGCGACATGATCGCGAACCGGTCCGCCGTGATGGACGGCTTGCGGCTTCGAGACGGTTTCGACGGGCTCGTGTCGCTCTACAATTCGCGCAACCATCCGGGTATCGCCGATGGTGACGACCGAGTGTCGAAACGCAAGGTCGGGAATGCCGGAACACTGTGGACGCGACCGCTGGCCGAAATGGTGCTGGCCGAGTTCGGCGACGAGCCCGGCGTCGTCAACGTCGATGACGCCTACAGCGACCTGTTCGCGAGCCGGGCCATTCCGATCGTCGCCTTTCGGCGGAGCCGCGTGCAGCATCTGGGGATCGTCGGCACCAACAACCGCTATTTCGGAAACTTCGAGCACGGTCTCGGCTTCCGTCCCGACTCTGAGCCGCAGATGCGGGCGCTCCTCGCCGTCTACGACGAGTTGATGAGCCGGCAGGAGGACTATGTCGCGCCCCCCAGGCAGCGGAGGTCGCTGGCGTCGAAGCTCTGGCGGCGGCTGGTGCGCTAGGCGGGCAGCGAGCGGGCGCTGCCCGGAACGGAAGTGGCAGCGTCGCGTTTCCTTGCCAAAACAGCCATGGAGCTCCCAGATGCGCCTGCTTCTCCTGATCGCCGTGATCGCGCTCGGTGTCGATGCCGTGAAATTCGATGGTGCCTATTCCCAGTCGGCCTGGCGCGAGGTCACCACTCAACTGTCGAAACTCGAGGCGCGGCTGGACGGCGGCGGCGTTCTCGACCGCACGGTTGCGTCGACCGAGACCGAACGGCAGCAACGCTGATTCCGGTCCGCGGCGGGCGCGAACTGCGATACCATTCAGCGCCCCGCCGTGACGCTTCCAGACGGGGCCACTTCGCCCGCCATCTCGTCCAGCACTCCGCGAGCAGACGGTTTCGCAATGCCGCGTCGCCGAATGCGGTTGACAGGCGGCAGTTGCGACGCGCAACTCCGTCGGCAGTGGTCGCCGACGGGGCAGGACAATCATGAACGTCGAGGGCAATCCGCCTTCCAATCTCTTCTACCAGACGAAACAGCGTCGCCCCTTGGTCGCCGAGGCGCGCGGCATCTACATCCATGACGTGAACGGCAAGCGCTACATCGATGCGACCAGCGGCGCGATGGTGTCCAACATCGGCCATGGCAACGAGCGCGTGCTCGCGGCGATGCGCGCGCAGATGGAGAAGGCGACGTTCGCCTACCGCCTGCATTTCGAGAACGAGCCCGCCGAGCAGCTGGCGCGGCGGACCGCCTCCAGGATGCCGGACGGGCTCGATCGGGTGTTCTTCGTCTCGGGCGGATCGGAGGCGGTGGAGAGCGCCGCCAAGCTCGCCCGGCAATGGGCCGTGGCCACCGGTCAATCGAAGCGTTGGAAGATCATCTCGCGCTATCCCTCCTATCATGGCTCGACCCTGGGCGCGCTCGCGCTGACGGGCATGAAGCTGATGAGCGGGCCCTTCGAGCCGATGCTGCGCCCGATGCCGAAGGTCGCGGCGCCGACCTGCTATCTCGACCGCGACAACTACACGATCGAGCAGCGCGGCCTGCGCTACGCCGAAATGCTGCGCGAGGAAATCGAGAGGCAGGGGCCCGACACCATCCTCGGATTCATCATGGAGCCCGTCGGTGGGGCGTCGACGGGGGCGCTGGTCGCGCCCGACGGCTACTACTCCCGCGTGGCCGAGATCTGCCGCGAATACGGCGTCCTGCTGATCCTGGACGAGGTCATGACCGGCGCCGGCCGGACGGGCCGGTTCCTCGCCGCGGAGCACTGGGGCCTCGCGCCCGACATCGTCGTGCTTTCGAAGGGTTTTGGCGCGGGCTACATGCCGCTCGGCGCCATGGTGGCGCATCGCCGGCTCGTCGAGCCGGTGCTGGCGGCCGGCGGCTTCGTCCACGGCTTCACCTATGCCGGCAATCCGCTCGCCTGCGCGGCGGGGCTGGCGGTCCTGGGCGAGATCGACCGGCTCGACCTCTGCGCCAACGCGCGCGACATGGGCGAACTGCTGAAGGCGGAACTCACCGGGTTGATGGCGCGCTATCCGTTCATCGGCGACGTGCGCGGCAAGGGGCTGCTGCTCGCCTTCGAACTGGTGTCGGATCGCGAAACCATGACGCCGCTGCCGAAGGCGATGGACGCGCATGTGCATCTGGTCGAGGAGGCCTATTCGCGCGGCCTGATCCTCTATTCGCGGCGAACGCGCGGCGGGCTGGAAGGCGACCACTTCATGGTCTGCCCGCCTCTGATCGTCACCCACGAGCAGATCGGGGAGATCATGGAATTGCTGGTGGCGAGCCTCGATGCCTTCGCCGATCGCTTCGGCCTGCCGCGCGCCGGCGGCTGAACGGGTCATCGCCAGGGTGCCGAAGCCGACCATGACAAGAACCGACATCCTCATCGTGGGCGCGGGCATCGCAGGGACAGGCCTGGCCGCGGCGCTCGGTGGCCGGCGCGACGTCATGGTGATCGAACGCGAAGCACGTCCCGGCCATCACTCGACCGGGCGTTCGGCGGCGATCTTCATCCAGAACTACGGCAATGCGGTCATCCGGACGCTGAGCGCGGCCAGCCGGCCGCTGTTCGATGCGCCGGATCCGGGATTTTTCCCGCAGCCATTGCTGTCGGCGCGCGGTATCCTGTTCGTCGCCGACGCGCAGGACCTCGACGAGCATCGTGACCTGCTCGGCGAGTCGCAGGGGCTCGTGCCCCTGTCCGCGGAGGAAGCGGTCGCGATGGTGCCTCTTCTGCGTCCCGAGCGGATCGCCGAGGCGGCCTACGAGCGCGACGCCAGCGACATCGACGTCAATGCCCTGCACCAGGGCTGGCTTCGCATGGCGCGGCAGGCTGGGACGAAGCTCCTGACCAACGCCGCGCTCATCAGCGCCCATCGATCGGGCGATGGCTGGCAGGTGGACACGACGGCGGGCGGGATCGAGGCCCGCTTCATCGTCAACGCGTCCGGCGCCTGGGCCGATGTCGTCGCGCGAGCCTGTGGCGCAGCGCCGCTCGGACTGGTGCCGATGCGTCGTTCCATGGCGGTCATCGCGTGCCCGTCCGGATACGATTGCCGCGACTGGCCGCTGATATCCAACTCCGCCGACCGCTGGTACGCGAAGCCGGACGCTGGCCGGCTGATGATTTCGCCCTCGGAGGAGGACCCGGTCGAACCGCACGACGCGTTCGTCGACGACATGGCGTTGGCCGAAGGGCTCGATCGGTATCAGGAGGCCGTTCGCGCGGAGGTGACGCATCTGGAGACAAGCTGGGCTGGGCTTCGCACCTTCGCGCCGGACCGGACGCCGGTGGTCGGGTTCGATCCGGGCGTCGAAGGCTTCTTCTGGCTCGCGGGGCAGGGCGGCTACGGCATCCAGACCGCGCCGGCGATGTCCAGGGTCGCGGCGGCGGCGCTGCTTGACGACCCGCTCGAGCCGCCCTTGGCTGCCGCGCTCGCGGCGATGTCGCCGTCGCGCCTGCGTCGCTGAGGCAATCCGTCCCGGGACCGATGGTTCCGGTCCCCCAAAACGAAAACGCGGCCGACGGGCGGCCGCGTTCCGGTGTCACGTGACGCTTCGATCAGGCGAGATCGAAACGGTCGGCGTTCATGACCTTCGTCCAGGCGGCGACGAAGTCCTTGACGAACTTTTCGCCGCTGTCGCTCTGGGCATAGACCTCGGCCAGCGCGCGAAGCTGCGAGTTGGAGCCGAAGACGAGGTCGACGCGGGTGGCAGTCCACTTCACGTCGCCGCTCTTGCGGTCGCGACCCTCGAAGGTGTCGGCATGGTTGGTGGTCGGCTTCCACATCGTGCCCATGTCGAGCAGGTTGACGAAGAAGTCGTTGGTCAGCTGGCCCGGACGCGTCGTGAGAACGCCATGCTGGGCTCCGCCATGGTTGGCGCCGAGAACCCGCAGGCCGCCGACGAGGACCGTCATCTCCGGCGCCGTCAGGGTCAGCAACTGCGCCTTGTCGATCAGCAGTTCCTCCGGCGAGATCGTGTAGGCCCGCTTCTGGTAGTTGCGGAAGCCGTCGGAGACCGGCTCGAGGAACTGGAACGAGTCGACGTCGGTCTGTTCCTGGGTGGCGTCGGCACGGCCCGGCGTGAACGGCACCTTGACGTCATGGCCGGCGGCCTTGGCCGCCTGTTCGATCGCCGCGCAGCCGCCGAGCACGATCAGGTCGGCCAGCGAAACCTTCTTGCCGTCGGTCTGTTCGGCATCGAAGGCGGCCTTGACGCCTTCAAGCGCCGCCAGCACCTTCGCGAGCTGTTCGGGCTGGTTGGCTTCCCAGCTCTTCTGCGGCTCGAGGCGGATGCGCGCGCCGTTGGCGCCGCCACGCTTGTCGGAACCGCGGAATGTCGAGGCCGATGCCCAGGCGGTCTGGATCAGTTCGGCCGGGGTGAGGCCGGCGCCGAGCAGCCGCGCCTTGAGCGCCTCGACATCGGCGCCATCGACCAGCGGGTGGTCGACCGCCGGAATCGGGTCCTGCCAGATCAGGTCCTCGGCGGGAACCTCGGGGCCGAGGTAGCGCGACTTGGGACCCATGTCGCGATGGGTCAGCTTGAACCAGGCGCGGGCGAAGGCGTCGGCGAAAAGGTCCGGGTTCTCGTGGAATCGCTTGGAGATCGGCCCGTAGATCGGGTCGAGCTTCATGGCCATGTCGGCGGTCGACATCATGATCGGGACCTTCTTGCCCGACCCGTCGACCTCCGGCGCCATGTCCTGCTCTTCCAGGCCGATCGGACGCCAGATCCAGGCGCCCGACGGGCTCTTGGTCTTCTCCCACTCGTACTTGAACAGGACGTCGAAGTAGCCCATGTCCCAACGGGTCGGGTTCGGGGTCCACGCGCCCTCGAGGCCGGAGGTGATCGTGTCGACGCCCTTGCCGCTCTTGTAAGTGGACAGCCAGCCGAGGCCCATCGCCTCGAGCGGAGCGGCCTCGGGCTCGGGGCCGACGTGCTCGACGGGCCCGGCGCCATGGGTCTTGCCGAAGGTGTGGCCGCCAGCGGTCAGCGCGACGGTCTCCTCGTCATTCATCGCCATGCGGGCAAAGGTCTCGCGGATGTCCCTGGCCGAAGCCAGCGGATCCGGGTTGCCGTCCGGTCCCTCGGGATTGACGTAGATCAGGCCCATCTGCACCGCCGCCAGCGGATTTTCCAGCTCGCGGTCGCCGGAGTAGCGGGCCAGTTCATGGTCGCTGCGGGCGAGCCATTCGTCTTCCGAGCCCCAGTAGGTATCCTCTTCCGGCTCCCAGACGTCGGCGCGGCCGCCGGCGAAGCCGAAGGTCTTGAAGCCCATCGACTCCATCGCGACGTTGCCTGCCAGGATCATCAGGTCGGCCCAGGAGATCTGGTTGCCGTACTTCTGCTTGATCGGCCACAGCAAGCGGCGCGCCTTGTCGAGATTGCCGTTGTCCGGCCAGGAGTTCAGCGGCGCGAAGCGCTGCTGGCCGGTGCCGGCTCCGCCACGACCGTCGGCGGTGCGGTAGGTGCCCGCCGAATGCCAGGCCATGCGGATGAACAGGCCGCCATAGTGACCGTAGTCGGCCGGCCACCATTCCTGGCTGTCCGTCATGAGCGCGGTCAGGTCCTGCTTCAACGCGGCGAGGTCGAGCTTCTTGAACTCCTCGGCGTAGTCGAAGCCCTTGCCCAGCGGGTCGGACAGCGCGGAATTCTGGTGCAGCATCCGCACGTTGAGCTGGTTCGGCCACCAGTCGCGATTCGTCCGCATCGACATGTTGGTGGTGCCGTGCGCCACGGGGCATTGGCCCGTGCCTGAAACCTTGAAACCGTCCATTGCTCTCTCTCCGTTCGTGGCTGCGTCGCTGCTGCGTAAGTGAAATCGATGAAGAACCCGCGACACGGACTGTCCCGCGCGCCGACCCGAACCGCCTCCGCATCAACGGAACCGTCGTCATCGCCCGAGTGGCTCTTGCGGGGCGTCTCCCTGGCAATCCGGCGCACCTTCCACCACCTTTCGGGCGACGGCGACGCTTCGCGAATAGCTAGAGCCCGCTCCTCGAGCTTCTTCTCGTTGACCCCTTGTATCCCAAGGCGTCGATAGCAGAAAGTTGAATTATCTGATTGCGACGATAAGACCAGCCTATGATTGCGCGTTCCCAGCCGTCGTCCTGACCGCTTCGTAACCAAGCGCGACCGGTGCGCTGGCGGCGGCAGCCGTCTTCGTGCATTCGTGGCGCACAGGCTTTGCGCGGCGCGGTCGAGGAGGAGGATGAACATGCCAGGCAATCCGGACGACGGAAAGCTCGATCGTCCATGGCTCGAAGACGCCGCCCACCGGCGCTGGCTGGCCGGGGAGGCCGCGCGCCAACTCGGCTTCTTCCGCCGCAGCCTGCGTGTCGACGGCGGCTTCGACGTGCTCGATCTTGATGGACAGCCGATGCCGCGCGAGCCGCAGGAACTGCACACCACGACCCGGCTTATCCATTCCTTCAGCTTGGCGAAGACGGCCGGGGCGGGCGGCTGCGACGACATCGTCGACGCAGGCATGGCGTTCCTGTGGGACCGCCATCGTGATCCGGTCCGCGGCGGCTATGCCTGGTCGGCGACTGGGGAGGGGGCGGCCGACGGAACCAGGCTCGCCTACGGCCATGTCTTCGTTCTTCTGGCGGGCGCGAGCGCGCGGCAGGTCGGTCATCCGCAGGCCGACCGCCTGATCGCCGATGTCGTCGACGTCATCGACCGGCATTTCTGGGACGATGCGAACGGCCTTCTTCGCGACGAGTTCGCTGCCGACTGGAGCCCGTTCTCGACCTATCGGGGCATGAACGCCAACATGCACGGCGTGGAAGCGATGCTCGCCGCCTTCGAGGCGACGGACGAGACGATCCATCTGCACCGAGCGGGCCGCATCCTCGACTTCTTCACCGCCCGCATCGCGCCGCGATATGACTGGCGTCTGCCCGAGCACTACACCGAAAACTGGGACGTCGACCCCGCCTATGCCGGCAATCCGATGTTCCGTCCGGCTGGCACCACGCCGGGGCATTCCCTGGAACTCGGCCGCTTGCTCCTGCAGTGGTGGGAGCTTGCCGGCCGGCCGGCGGGGGACGCGCCGCAACGGGCGCGCCGGCTGATCGAGCGGGCGCTCGCCGATGCCTGGCGCGGGGATGGGGGGCTGGTCTACACGCTCGCCCCGGATGGCCGCCCCGCCGTGCGCGACCGCTACTGGTGGCCGGTCACCGAGGCGATCGGCGCGATGGCCGCGCTCCTGAAAACCGATGCGCGGCCATCGGACGAGGCCTGGTACCGTCGCCTCTGGGGCTTCGCAGACGGGCATTTCATCGACCAGGCGCGCGGCGGCTGGTATCCGGAGATCGACGAGGCCGGCGCGCCGGTCGGACGGCAGTTCCGCGGCAAGCCGGACCTCTACCACTCGCTGCAGGCGGCGCTCCTGCCGCTGGCGCCCGGTGTGGCGCGGCCGTTCGAAGGAGTGCGGGCTGTCAGGCCGCTGGATTGAGGCGGACGGCGCTTTCGCGGGGATGCGTCGCCCGGTGTCGTCTGCGGCGTTGCCCCGGGAGGCGATTGCGCCTTAAGTTAAGGCCGGGAGGTACGCATGCTCGACAAGCTCGAATGGTTCATCGCGCTGGCGCAGGCGCAGCATTTCGGCAAGGCGGCGGCGGAGTGCAACATCACGCAGCCGACGCTGTCAGCCGCCATCCGACAGCTCGAGGAGCAGCTCGGCGTCATGCTGGTGAAGCGCGGCTCGCGCTACCAGGGCCTGACGCCGGAAGGCCAGCGCGTGCTCGAATGGGCCCGCCGCATCGTCGGCGACGCCCGCACCATGCGCCAGGAAATGCGAGCCGCAAGGCAGGGGCTTGCCGGCCACATCCGCATCGCCGCCATTCCGACGGCGCTGGCGATGGTGCCCGAGATCACCACCCCTTTCCGGGAGAAGCATCCCGAGGTGACCTTCTCGGTCCTATCGCGCAATTCGATCGAGGTGCTGACCCTGCTCGACAACCTCGAGATCGACGTCGGCATCACCTATCTCGACAACGAGCCGCTGGGCCGGGTCACCGCCGTGCCGCTCTATTCCGAGCGCTACCAGTTGATCACGGCGGCCGGCAACCGCTTCGCCGACCGGGCGAGCGTGACGTGGCGGGAGATTTCCGAACTGCCGCTCTGCCTGTTGACGCCCGACATGCAGAACCGCCGCATCATCAACCAGCATCTGCGCGAAGCGGGAGTGGAGGCGCGGCCGACGCTGGAATCGAACTCGATGATCGTCCTCTTTTCGCATATCCGCACCGGCAAATGGTCGAGCATCATGCCGGTCAACCTGGCCCAGACGCTCGGCTTTTCCGATCCGGTCCGGGCCATTCCGATCGTCGAACCCGACGCCCGGCATCTCGTCGGCATGGTGGCGACGCATCGCGACCCGCAGACGCCGCTGGTCTCGGCGCTGCTGCACCAGGCCACCACGATGGCCGAAGCTCACGAACGATAGAAAAATCCTATCGATCGACGGAACGCGGCTATTGAATCGATGCCTCTTTCCTGTGCATGGCTGCCCGACATGCCAAGTACGGAGGAGACTGCGTGTCCATGCGGAACAATGCAGGCCGGACGGAAGAGCGACTGGTTGAAATCGTCAATGGCTGGATCGAGCGCGAGGCGCCGCTCCTGCCCATCCTCAACGAGGTGCAGGCGAGCTTCGGCTACATGCCGGACAATGCCGCCGAAGTGATCGGTCGCGAGTTGAACCTGTCGCGTGCCGAAGTGCATGGCGTCATCTCCTTCTATCATGATTTCCGCAAGCATCCCGCCGGGCGTCACGTGCTGAAGGTCTGCCGCGCCGAAGCCTGCCAGTCGGTCGGCGGCCGCGAGATCGCCGAGCACCTGAAGCGCCTGCTCGGTATCGACTGGCACGAGACGGCCGCCGACGGCTCGGTCACGCTGGAGCCGGTCTATTGCCTCGGGCTCTGCGCCTGCGCGCCGGCCGCGATGCTGGATGGCGAAGTGATCGGCCGCATCGATGCCGAAAGGGCCGAAGAGATCGCGCGCGAGGTGCGGACATGAGCGTCACCGTCTGGGTTCCGGCCGATTCCGCAGCCAGGGCAGTCGGCGCCGACCGCGTCGCCAAGCGGATCGCCGAGGTGTCGGCCGCGCGCGGGCTCGACGTCACCATCCGCCGCAACGGCTCGCGCGGCATGGCCTGGCTGGAGCCGCTGGTCGAAGTCGAGACGGCGCAAGGCCGCGTCGGCTACGGCTCCGTAAAGCCCGGTGACGTGGAAGGCCTGTTCGATGCGGGCTTCCTGACGGGCAGCGCGCACGCGCTCGGCATCGGGCGTCCCGAGGCGCATCCGTTCCTCGCGCGCCAGACCCGGCTGACCTTCGAGCGCTGCGGCATCATCGACCCGGTCGATCTCGACGGCTATCGCGCCCATGGCGGTCTGGCCGGGCTCTCTCGCGCGCTGTCGATGCAGCCTGCCGACATCGTCAGGGAAGTCACCGAGTCCGGCCTGCGCGGGCGCGGCGGGGCGGGCTTCCCGACAGGCATCAAGTGGAAGACGGTGCTGGATGCGGAGGGGCCGCAAAAATACATCGTCTGCAACGCCGACGAGGGCGATTCAGGCACCTTCGCCGACCGGATGATCATGGAGGGCGATCCCTTCGTGCTGATCGAAGGCATGGCGATCGCCGGCCTCGCGACGGGCGCGACGAAGGGCTACGTCTACCTGCGCTCGGAGTACCCGGACGCGGCGAAGGTGATGAACCGGGCGATCGAGGTTGCCCGGGCGGCGGGCGTGCTCGGCCGCTCGGTGCTCGGTTCGGGCCTGGCCTTCGACATCGAGGTGCAGATCGGCGCCGGCGCCTATGTCTGCGGCGAGGAAACCTCGCTTCTGAACAGCATGGAAGGCAAGCGCGCCGTGGTGCGCGCCAAGCCGCCGCTGCCGGCGCTGAAGGGTTTCCTCGGGCGTCCGACGGTGGTCAACAACGTCATCTCGCTCACCTCCGTGCCGGTGATCCTGGCGAAGGGGGCCGCGCACTACCGCGACTTCGGCGTGGGCCGGTCGCGCGGCACGATCCCGATCCAGATCGCCGGCAACGTCCGCCATGGCGGGCTGTTCGAGGCGGCATTCGGGTTGACGCTGGGCGAGATCGTCGAGGACATCGGCGGCGGCACGATCACGGGGCGGCCGGTCAAGGCGGTCCAGGTCGGTGGCCCGCTCGGCGCCTATTTTCCGCCGTCGCTGTTTGCCACGCCCTTCGACTACGAAGCCTTCGCGGCGAAGGACGGTCTGGTGGGCCATGCCGGCGTCGTGGTCTTCGACGACACGTCCGACATGCTGGAGCAGGCGCGCTTCGCCTTCGAGTTCTGCGCGGTGGAATCCTGCGGCAAGTGCACGCCCTGCCGCATCGGCGCGGTGCGCGGCGCCGAGACGGTCGACCGCATCGCCAGGGGCATCGAGCCGGAGAAGAACCGCGCCGTCATCGCCGATCTCTGCCAGACCATGAAGTTCGGCTCGCTCTGCGCGCTCGGCGGCTTCACGCCCTATCCGGTGATGAGCGCCATGACGCATTTCGCCGAGGATTTCGCGCCGCGTCCGGTGCGGGAGGCGGCGGAATGAGTGCGGAATGTGGCATCTCAATTCAGTTCAAGGGAGCCTTCTGATGTCGCTCGTCCATGAAATCGACTACGGCACGCCCGCTTCCAAGTCCGAGCGGATGGTGACGCTGACCGTCGACGGGTTTGAGGTGTCGGTGCCCGAGGGCACTTCCATCATGCGCGCGGCGATGGAGGCCGAGATCAGCGTTCCGAAGCTCTGTGCGACCGACATGGTCGACGCCTTCGGGTCCTGCCGGCTCTGCCTCGTCGAGATCGAGGGCAGGGCGGGCACCCCGGCCTCCTGCACCACGCCGGTGGCGCCGGGCATGGTCGTCCACACCCAGACCTCGCGCCTCAAGCAGATCCGCAAGGGCGTCATGGAGCTCTACATCTCCGACCACCCGCTCGACTGCCTGACCTGCGCGGCGAACGGCGACTGCGAGTTGCAGGACATGGCGGGCGTCGTCGGCCTGCGCGACGTGCGCTACGGCCATGAGGGCGACAATCATTTCCGCGCCCGCGACGGGGTCGGCGAGGTCAACGCGCGCTGGATGCCGAAGGACGAGTCCAACCCCTACTTCACCTACGATCCCGCCAAGTGCATCGTCTGCTCGCGGTGCGTGCGGGCCTGCGAGGAGGTGCAGGGCACCTTCGCTCTGACCATCGAGGGCCGCGGCTTCGACAGCCGCGTCTCGCCCGGCGCGCACGAGAACTTCCTCGGCTCCGAATGCGTGTCCTGCGGCGCCTGCGTGCAGGCCTGCCCGACGGCGACGCTGCGCGAGAAGTCGGTGATCGAGATCGGCCAGCCCGACCGGTCGGTGGTGACGACCTGCGCCTATTGCGGCGTCGGCTGCTCCTTCAAGGCCGAGATGCGCGGCGACGAACTGGTGCGCATGGTGCCCTACAAGGACGGCAAGGCCAATCGCGGCCATTCCTGCGTCAAGGGCCGCTTCGCCTACGGCTACGCCTCGCACCGCGACCGCATCCTCAACCCGATGATCCGCGACACGATCGACGAGCCGTGGCGCGAGGTCTCCTGGGACGAGGCGCTGACCTTCGCGGCCACGAAGATGCGCGGCATCCAGAAGAAGTACGGCAAGGAATCGATCGGCGTCATCACCTCGTCGCGCTGCACCAACGAGGAGACCTATCTCGTCCAGAAACTTGCGCGGGGCATCTTCGGCAACAACAACACCGACACCTGCGCCCGCGTCTGCCACTCGCCCACCGGCTACGGCCTCGGCCAGACCTTCGGCACGTCGGCGGGCACGCAGGACTTCGATTCCGTCGAGGACACCGACGTCGTCATCGTCATCGGCGCCAACCCGACCGACGGGCATCCGGTCTTCGCCTCGCGGCTGAAGAAGCGGCTGCGCCAGGGTGCGCAACTGATCGTCATCGATCCGCGCCGCATCGATCTCGTCCGCTCGCCGCACATCCAGGCGGCGCACCACCTGCCGCTGCGGCCCGGCACCAACGTCGCCGTGGTCACCGCGCTGGCGCATGTCATCGTCACCGAGGGCCTGTTCGACGAGGCCTTCATCCGCGAGCGCTGCGACTGGGATGAGTTTCAGGATTACGTCGAGTTCGTTTCCGATCCGATCCACAGCCCCGAGGCGGTGGAACTCCTGACCGGCGTCGATCCCGAGGAACTGCGCGCGGCGGCCCGCCTCTACGCCACCGGCGGCAATGGCGCGATCTACTACGGCCTCGGCGTGACCGAGCATTCGCAGGGCTCGACCACCGTCATCGGCATTGCCAACCTCGCGATGCTGACCGGCAACATCGGCCGTCGCGGCGTCGGCGTGAACCCGCTGCGCGGCCAGAACAACGTCCAGGGCTCCTGCGACATGGGCTCGTTCCCGCACGAGCTTCCGGGCTACCGGCACGTGAAGAACGCCGACGTGCGCAAGATCTACGAAGACCTGTGGGGCGTCGAGATATCCGACGAGCCCGGCCTGCGCATCCCCAACATGCTCGACGCGGCCGTCGACGGCACCTTCAAGGGCCTTTACTGCCAGGGCGAGGACATTCTCCAGTCGGACCCGGACACCAGGCATGTGTCGGCCGGTCTGGCTGCGATGGAATGCGTCATCGTCCACGACCTGTTCCTCAACGAGACCGCCAACTACGCCCACGTCTTCCTGCCGGGCTCGACCTTCCTGGAAAAGGATGGGACCTTCACCAATGCCGAGCGCCGCATCAATCGCGTGCGCAAGGTGATGGCGCCGCGCAACGGCTATGCGGACTGGGAGATCACGCAGATGCTCGCCAACGCCATGGGCGGAAACTGGAGCTACACGCATCCCTCCGAGATCATGGCCGAGATCGCCATGACGACGCCCTCCTTCGCCAACGTGACCTACGAACTGCTCGACGAGAAGGGCTCGGTTCAATGGCCCTGCAACGACAGGACGCCCGATGGCTCGCCGATCATGCATGTCGACGGCTTCGTGCGCGGCAGGGGCCGGTTCATCCGCACCGACTACGTGGCGACCGACGAGAGGACTGGCCCGCGTTTCCCGCTGCTGCTGACCACCGGGCGCATCCTGTCTCAATACAATGTCGGCGCGCAGACGCGGCGCACCGCCAACGTGGTGTGGCACGACGAGGACGTTCTGGAGATCCATCCGCACGACGCCGAGAACCGCGGCATCAAGGACGGCGACTGGGTCAAGCTCGCCAGTCGTTCGGGCGAGACCAGCCTGCGCGCGCGGATCACCGACCGCGTATCCCCGGGCGTCGTGTACACGACCTTCCACCATCCAACGACGCAGGCCAACGTCATCACCACCGACTATTCGGACTGGGCGACCAACTGCCCCGAATACAAGGTGACCGCCGTGCAGGTCTCGCCGTCGAACGGACCGACCGACTGGCAGGTCGAATATGCCGAGCAGGCGCGCAAGGCACGGCGCGTGGCCGTGCCCGAACCGGCCGAATGAGCGTGACGGCGTTTCCCTCCCGTCGCCTGGTCGACCGCGTCGCGCGGCTGAAGGGCGCGCGCCTGGAGGGAAGCCGCGCCGTGCCGGAGGAGACGCCGGTCGCCTTCTCCTATGGCGGCTCCACGCATGCCGTGATGATGGCGACGCCCGACGACCTCGTCGACTTCGCGTATGGCTTCAGCCTGACGGAGGGGATCATCACCTCGGCCGCGGGAATCGAGGCGGTCGAGATCGTCGAGGCCGGGCCGGGGATCGACCTGCAGATCCGGCTGGCGGGCGAGGCGGGAGAGGCCCTTGCCGCCCGGCGCAGGCATCTCGCCGGTCCGGTCGGCTGCGGTCTCTGTGGCATCGAGAGCATCGCCGAGGCCCTGCGAGAGCCAGGGCGCGTCGCCGATCCGGGCATCCACATTCCCGCTGCCACGGTGTCTGCGGCGGTTGCGGCGCTCGAGGGCGAGCAGCCGCTCAACGCCGTGACGCGCGCGGTCCATGCGGCGGGATTCTATGATTTCGACAAAGGCATGGTCGCCGTGCGCGAGGATGTCGGCCGCCACAACGCGCTGGACAAGCTCGCCGGCGCGCTGCTGCGGGCGGGCGTCGATCCGGCGCGCGGGGCCGTGGTCGTCACCAGCCGGGTTTCGGTCGAGATGGTACAGAAGACGGCCGCACTGGGCGCGCCCTTCCTGTTCGCCGTCTCGGCGCCGACCGCGCTCGCCGTCCGCACGGCGCAAGCCGCCGGCATCACGCTCGCGGCCGTGGTCCGCGGCCCCGAGTTCGAAGTCTTCACCCATGCCGACCGCATTGCCGGAGAGATCGCCGATGTCGCCTGACAAGCTCGTCTACATGGCCAACCAGATCGCCACCTTCTTCCAGACCCGCAAGCATGACGAGGCGGTGGCGGGCATCGCCGAACACATCAACAATTTCTGGGAACCGCGCATGCGGGCTCAGTTCTTCGAGATCGTGGATTCCGGTGGCGACGGGCTGATGCCGCTGGTGGTCGAGGCTTCGGCCCGGATCAGGCGCCCGAAGCTGGCAACGGCCGGGTAGCGCTCCGGGCCGACACGGCACGGACCCTGCGATCTCGACGTCGGGGCCGGTTCGACCATCCCGCCCTTTCGGCGACCCGCGCGCATGCTGGCCGATCGGCCGCTGGTGCGGCAAACTGATGAAGATCAAGGCGCGCTTTCCAGTTGTGCTACATCAGGCAACGTTGCGGCGATGGGCGACGCCCGTCGACCGAGGCCGCATGCGGAATCGATCAATGGAGTCGACATGATCCAGACGAATGCCCCTTCGCGCACCGAGGAAGCCGTTCTGGAGCGCCTGCCGGTCGGCGAATGGCACGCCGAGGACGTCAAGGCGGCGCAGGCCGCGTTGATGGTTCCCCATGACGGGTTGTCCGACGTCGAGGCCGCGCGTCGCCTGTCGGCCTTCGGCCCGAACCGCCTGCCGGAGGGTGCGCGTCGCGGCGCTCTGATGCGGTTTCTCGCGCAGTTCCACAATCTCCTGATCTACGTGTTGATCGCTGCCGGGATCATGGCGGCCGCGATCGACCATGTCACCGATTCGGTGGTGATCTTCGCCGTGGTGCTGGCCAATGCGATCATCGGCTTCATCCAGGAAGGGCGCGCCGAACGCGCGCTCGAAGCCGTGCGCGGGATGATCGACCCGCACGCCTCGGTGCTGCGCGGGGGCCGGCGGCTGACGATCGCGGCCGACGAGGTCGTTCCGGGCGACATGGTCCTGCTCGAGGCCGGCGATCGCGTTCCCGCCGACCTGCGGCTGGTCAAGGCGCGCAATCTCCGGATCGACGAGGCGATTCTCACCGGCGAATCCGTGCCGACCGACAAGACGACGCGGCCGGCCGCCCTCAGCGCATCCCTCGGCGATCGCGCTTCGATGGCCTTTTCCGGCACCTTCGTGGCGACGGGGCAGGGCACGGGCATCGCCGTGGCGACGGGCGCTGCCAGCGAACTCGGCCGCATCTCGTCGATGATCGGGGCTGTCGAGCAATTGGCGACGCCGCTCGTGCGGCAGATGAACCAGTTCGCCCGGCAGGTGACGATCGCCGTGCTCGCCGCGTCCGTGCTCGTGTTCGCGTACGCGCTCTACGTGCAGGGCTATGCGATCGACGATGCCTTCATGACCGTGGTCGGCCTCGCGGTCGCCGCGATACCGGAAGGGCTGCCGGCGGTCATGACCATCACGCTCGCGGTCGGCGTGCAGCGCATGGCCCGCCGAAACGCCATCATCCGCAGGCTTCCTGCGGTGGAGACGCTGGGCTCGGTGTCGGTGATCTGCTCGGACAAGACGGGCACGCTGACGCGCAACGAGATGATGGCCGGTGCGCTGGTCGTGGCCGACGGGACGGTCGCCGTCACCGGCGCCGGCTACGAGCCCGAAGGCGCCTTCGAGGACGCCGCCGGGAAGACGATCGACCCACAGGCTGACCCCGTCCTCGCCGAGCTGACCCGCGCGGCCTTCCTGTGCAACGACGCCGAACTGCGGGAGGTCGAGGGCCAGTGGACGGTCGCGGGCGATCCCATGGAGGGGGCGCTGGTTTCGCTGGCGCTCAAGGGCGGGCTCGATCCGGCTGCGGCGAGGGCGGCCTATCCGCGCCGCGACGAGATTCCCTTCGATGCGCGCCACCGCTACATGGCGACCCTGCACCAGCCGGCCGATGGCGACGCGGTCGTCTACGTGAAGGGCGCGCCGGAGCGCATCATCCACATGTGCGCCGGCATCGCCGCGCGTGACGGCGATCGGCCGATCGACCATGTCGTGTGGGAGGAGGCGGTCCACCGCATGGCGGAGAATGGCCGGCGCGTCATCGCCGTGGCGCGTCGGACCATGCCCGCCGGCACCACCGACATCGAGCCCGCCGACGTGGAGCATGGGCTGGTCTTCCTCGGTCTCGTCGGGCTGATCGACCCGCCCCGTCCCGAGGCGATGGACGCGATCGCCGAATGCCGGCGCGCGGGCATCCGTGTCAAGATGATCACCGGCGATCATGCCGCGACCGCGCGCGCCATCGCGCGCGAACTCGGCCTCGCCGACGATCCGAAGGCTTACACGGGTGGCGATCTCGACGAGTCCGGGGAGTCCCAGTTCGGCAAGCTGGCGCGTGAGGGGTCGGTCTTTGCCCGCACCAGCCCCGAGCACAAGCTGAGGCTGGTCGAGTCGCTCCAGTCGAATGGCGATGTCGTGGCCATGACCGGAGACGGCGTGAACGACGCGCCGGCGCTGAAGCGCGCCGATGTCGGCGTCGCCATGGGCCGGAAGGGCACCGAGGCGGCGAAGGAGGCGAGCGAGATGGTGCTCGCCGACGACAATTTCGCCTCGATCGTGGCTGCCGTGCGCGAGGGGCGGACCGTCTACGACAACCTCACCAAGGTGATCGCCTGGACGCTGCCCACCAATGGCGGCGAGGCCTTCACCATCATCCTTGCCATCGCGTTCGGCCTGAGCCTGCCGGTCACCGCGATCCAGATCCTCTGGATCAACATGGTCACGGCGGTGGCGCTCGGACTGACGCTGGCCTTCGAGCCGACGGAAGCCGGCGCCATGGCGCGGCCGCCCCGGCGCTCCCGGGAGGCGCTCCTGTCCGGACGACTGCTGTGGCGTATCCTCTTCGTCTCCGCGCTGATGGTCGTCGGCACGATGGGCATCTTCTCTTTCGCGCTCAACGAAGGGCACTCGGTCGAGATGGCGCGTACGATGGCCGTCAACGCGATCGTGGTGATGGAGATCTTCTACCTGTTCAGCGTGCGCTACGTACACGGGTCGTCGCTGACCTGGCAGGGCGTGCTCGGCACGCCGGCTGTCCTGCTGGGCGTCGCGGTTGTGGTGGCGGCGCAGTTCGCCTTCACCTATGCGCCGCCGCTGCAGGCGGTGTTCGGCACCGAGGCGGTCGGGCTGACGGACGGGCTCCTGGTGGTTGCCGTCGGCGTGGCGCTGCTGGTCATCGTCGAGATCGAGAAGCGGCTGGCCGCGGCCTGGCAGGCGGGACGGTGACGGAACCCATGCCGTCCGCGACCGGCGGGTCGGACGCGCGCCGACTGGGTCGGCTCGGACATGGCTGACCTCGCCGTCTATGCCGGGCTGTTCGCCGTGGCCTTCGTGGCCGCGACGATCCTGCCGGCGCAGTCCGAGGCCGCGCTGGTCGGGCTGATCGTCGCCAACGCGCAGCCGCTGGCGCTGCTCGTCATAGCCGCGAGCATCGGCAACACCTTGGGCGCGGTCGTGAACTGGGCGCTCGGCCGGGGTGTCGAACGGTTCAGCGACCGGCGCTGGTTTCCCGTCGGGCCCGTTCAGCTCGACCGCGCGACGGGATGGTACCATCGCTGGGGCCGCTGGAGCCTGCTGCTCAGCTGGGCGCCGATCTTCGGCGACGCGCTGACGGTGGCGGCGGGCGTGCTGCGCGAGCCGTTCTGGAGCTTTCTCGTGCTGGTCGCCATCGCCAAGACCGGGCGCTACCTTGCGCTGACCGCCGCCACGCTCGGCTTCTTCTGATCCGCAACGGCGCGTCAGGCGCCCCAGACGATCGCCTGCTCGTGTCGCTTGATGAGGTGGCGCAGGGTGTCGAAGCTCTGGGCGACATGGCCGGCGAAGGCCTCCACCGCCGGCGATCGCGGTGCGTTGGCGAGCCTGAGCAGGCCGAGCGCGCGTTCGGGATGCGGCAGGCCGATCGGCAGGGCGGTGATCGCCTTCTCCTTGCGGAACGCGAAGACCACGCCATGCGGCAAGACCGTCAGCGCGTCGGTGCCTTTCAGGTAGGTCATGGCGCTGGTCAGCGAGCCGCCCGAGTAGCGCACCTTGATCTCGGTGGCGCCGAGCGACAAAAGCAGGCTGCGCAGGTCGGCGAGCAGCGGGCTGCCGGGCGGAGGCGCGATCCAGGGATAGTCGAGCAGGTCCGGCGCTTTCAGCTTGCGCTTCATCAGCAGCGGGTGGGTCGAGCGGCAGGCAACCACGTTGCGGCCGGGCAGGATTTCCTGGAACCGCAGCCCCGAGCCTTCGTCGAGAATGTCGACCGGACACACGGCGAGGTCGAGCCGGCCGGCGAGCAGCGCGGCCTGCAACTCGGGAAGATAGCCGTAGCTCTGGTCGATGCGCACGTCCGGGAACTGGTTCTGGAACTCGGCGATCGTGCCGGAAATCAGCGCGTCCATGAAGAATGGCGTGCCGCCGATGCGCACCAGGCCGCTCCTGCCGTGATGGAAGCTGGTGACGAGATCGGACGCCTTGCGCGAGGCGATCAGCATCGCCTGGCCATGCTCGGCCAGCGCGCGGCCGAGCGGCGTCGGCTGCAGCGGCCGGCGGCCCTTCACGAACAGCGGCTCGCCAAGGCGCTTCTCCAGCATCGCCAGCGTGCGCGAAACCGCCGGCTGCGCCATGCCGAGCGAGGCCGCGCCCTCGGTCACGCCGCCGCTCTGGACCACGGCCGCGAGCTGAACCAGATCGCGTTCATCGAGCTTCATAACGGATCGTTATATTGATCGGCAAAGAAATCATCAACCCGCGCACCGAGCCTTGCTACGTTGCCATCGAACCTGGGGAGGATCATGAACGCGGCCACCATCGCCTTCAGCGAGCGCAATTCGTCCGACATCGTCGGCGAGCGCCTCTCGCGCGCCGGCCAGGACGATCTCGTCCGGGGGCTCGCCGCCGTGGTGGCGCATCTGCACCAGGTGGTGCGCGAGGTTCGCCCGACGCCCGCGCAGTGGCGCGCGGCGGTGGATTTCCTGACCGAGGTGGGGCACGCGGCCGACGAACGCCGCCAGGAATGGGTGCTCCTGTCGGACCTGCTCGGCGTGACGGCGCTGGTGGAGGAGATCAATTCGCAGCGTCCCAGGGGCGCCACGCCCAACACGCCGCGCGGCCCGTTCTACCGCGCCGACGCGCCGCGCCTGCCGCTCGGCGCCGACATCTGCCTCGACGGCAAGGGCGAGCCGCTCGCGGTATCCGGCTGCGTCCGCGATCTCGACGGACATCCGATCGCCGGCGCGACGGTGGAGACATGGCAGGCCAACGGAGAGGGTTTTTACGAAAACCAGCAGCCCGATCTGCAGCCGGAGTTCAACCTGCGCGGCGTGTTCCAGACCGGGCCGGACGGCCGCTTCGCCTGGCGCACGGTCAAGCCGGCCGGCTACAAGGTGCCCGACGACGGCCCGGTCGGGCATCTCCTTGGCCGCATCGGCTATCCGCTGCGCCGGCCGGCCCATCTCCACATCATCATATCGGCGCCCGGCTTCGACACGCTCACCACCCATGTCTACGACGGCCGCGACCCGCACCTGCACGAGGATGCGATCCTGGGCGTGAAGCCGGGGCTCGTCGGCGACTTCCGCCGAACCGGGGAGACTGCCGGCCGGCCGGCCTGGTCGCTGGACTTCGACTTCGTGATGGCCAGGGCGCGCCCGGCGAGGAGACCGGCATGACCCGCGCCTTCGTCTACACCGCGCGACCCTCGACCGTCGTCTTCGGTTCCGGCCGGAGCGCCGAGGCCGGCGCCTGGATCGAGAAGCTGGGCTGCTCGAGGGCGCTGGTCCTGTCGACGCCGCAACAGGCCAGTGATGCCGGGTTGCTGGCCGGAAAGCTCGGGCCGCTCTCGGCCGGCGTCTACACGGGGGCGACGATGCACACGCCCGTCGAGGTGACGGAGATGGCGCTGGCCGTCGTTGCCGAGACACGGGCGGATTGCTTCGTGGCGCTCGGCGGCGGTTCCACGACGGGTCTCGGCAAGGCGCTGGCGCTGCGCACCGACCTGCCGCAGATCGTCATCCCGACCACCTACGCCGGCTCCGAGGTGACCGACATCCTCGGCCAGACCGAGGGCGGCAGGAAGACGACGCTGCGCGACGCGAAAGTGCTGCCGGAGGTCGTGCTCTACGATCCCGACCTCACCCTCGGCCTGCCGGTCGGCATGAGCGTGACCAGCGGGCTGAACGCGATGGCCCACGCCGCCGAAGGCCTCTACGCGCAGGATCGCAACCCGGTCGCCAGCCTGATGGCCGTCGAGGCGCTGCGGGCGCTGAAATCGGCGCTGCCCGCGATCGTCCGGAATCCCCGCGACGCCGAGGCTCGTGCCGACGCGCTCTACGGCGCATGGCTGTGCGGCACCGTGCTCGGCAATGTCGGCATGGCCCTGCACCACAAGCTCTGCCACGTGCTTGGCGGCAGCTTCGACACGCCGCATGCCGAGACGCATGCGATCATGCTGCCGCACACCATCGCCTACAACGCCATCGCCGTGCCGGACCTGCTGGCGCCCGTCGGCGAGATCTTCGGCGACGCGCCCGGCGCCGGCTTGTGGGATTTTGCCAGTTCGATCGGCGCGCCGCTGGCGTTGCGCGACCTCGGCCTGACGGAGGCCGATCTCGACCGCGCCGCCGATCTCGCCACGGCCAACACCTACTGGAATCCGCGGGCAATCGCGCGCGGGGGAATGCGCAGCCTGCTGCGGGACGCCTGGGAAGGCCGGCGTCCGTCGGCGTGAGACAAACAGGGAGGAAGACATGATCAACAGACGCACGCTTCTGAAGAACACCGCCGCCACTGGCGCGCTCGCCGGCCTGTCGGGCCTTGCCATGCCGGCGCTGGCGCAGGGGGCTGCCGTGAAAATCGGCTATGTCAGCCCGCAGACCGGGCCGCTGGCCGCCTTCGCCGAGGCGGACAAGTTCATCATCGACGGTTTCAAGGCGGCCGCGCAGGCCGCCGGCCTGAATGTCGACGTCATCGTCAAGGACAGCCAGTCCAACCCGAACCGCGCCGCCGAAGTCGCCAACGAACTGATCGTTCAGGACGAGATCAGCCTGATGCTGGTCGCCTCGACGCCGGAGACGACCAACCCGGTAACGACCACCTGCGAGGGCGAGGAAATCCCCTGCATCTCCACGGTCGCGCCCTGGCAGCCCTGGTTCATCGGCCAGCAGGCCAATCCGGGCGACCCGTCGACCTGGAAGCCGTTCGAAAGCTCGTTCCATTTCTTCTGGGGGTTGGAGGACGTCATCGCCGTCTTCACCAACATGTGGGCGCAGGTCGAGACCAACAAGTCGGTCGGCGGACTGTTCCCGAACGACGGCGACGGCAATGCCTGGGGCGATCCGAATGTCGGTTTCCCGCCGGTGCTCGCCCAGCAGGGCTACACGCTCACCGATCCGGGCCGCTACCAGAACCTCACCGACGATTTCTCGGCCCAGATCAATGCCTTCAAGCAGGCGAACGCCGAGATCATCACCGGCGTAATGATCCCGCCGGACTTCACCACGTTCTGGAACCAGGCCAGGCAGCAGGGGTTCACCCCCAAGGTCGCCTCGATCGGCAAGGCGATCCTGTTCCCCCAGGCGGTCGAGGCGCTCGGCAATGCCGGCCACAACCTGTCCTCGGAAGTCTGGTGGACGCCCAGCCATCCATTCAAGTCGTCGCTGACCGGCCAGAGTGCCGCCGACCTCGCCGCCGGTTTCACCCAGGCGACCGGCCGGCCCTGGACGCAGCCGATCGGCTTCGTGCATGCGCTGTTCGAGGTTGCCGCCGACGTCATCAAGCGCGCGTCCGACCCGACCGACGCGGCGGCCATGGTCGAGGCGATCGCGGCCACGAAGCTCGACACCATCGTCGGCCCGCTGTCATGGGGTGATGGGCCGCTGCCGCCGTTTGCCCAGAAGAACGTCGCCAAGACGCCGCTGGTCGGCGGTCAGTGGCGCCTGAAGGACGGCGGCGGCTACGACCTCGTCATCACCGACAACAAGACCGCGCCGATGATCCCCGTCGGCGGCAAGATGGAACCGATCGCCTGATCGGCCATGTCCGGGGACGGGTCCGCCCGTCCCCGCTTCGTTGCGAAACCACATCCCCGCAAGGAGATCCGACGGCGTGCAGCCCGTTCTCGACATCTCGGCCGTCAACAAGCGGTTCGGCGCCCTGACGGTGGCCGACGCCGTGACGTTTTCGCTGGCCCCCGGCGAGGCGCTCGGCATCATCGGGCCGAACGGCGCGGGCAAGTCGACGCTGTTCAACCTGATCACCGGCAACCTTAGGGTCGACGGAGGGAAGATCGTCTTCGACGGCACCGACGTGACGCAGGCGCCGCCGATGCAGCGTTGCCTGATGGGCATCGGCCGGACCTTCCAGATCCCGCAGCCCTTCGTGAAGCTGACCGTGTTCGAGAACCTGCTCGTGGCCGGCGCCTTCGGCTCGCGCAGCCGCGAAGCCGATGTCGCCGCGCGCTGCGGAGACATCCTCGTCCAGACCGGACTGATCGGCCGCGCCAACGTGCCGGCCGGACAATTGTCGCTGCTCGAGCGCAAGCGGCTGGAGCTCGCCCGCGCGCTCGCCACCAATCCCAAGGTACTGCTGCTCGACGAAATCGCCGGCGGCCTGACCGAGGGGGAATGCGCGGCCCTGGTCGCCACCATCCGCGACATCCACGCGTCGGGCATGTCGATCATCTGGATCGAGCACGTGCTGCATGCGCTGAACTCGGTCGTGGAGCGGCTGCTGGTGCTCGACTTCGGCAAGGTGATCGGCATGGGCAAGCCGGACGACATCATGGCCTCGCGCGAGGTTCGCGAAATCT
This sequence comes from Mesorhizobium sp., assembly GCA_046292285.1. Lineage (GTDB taxonomy): Bacteria > Pseudomonadota > Alphaproteobacteria > Rhizobiales > Rhizobiaceae > Aquibium. The sequence goes on from JBKBRJ010000015.1 coordinate 41,312, forward strand.
ACCTGGGGCTGGAGGTATGACCGCGCTGCTCGAAACCAGGAGCCTGACCGCGCGCTACGGCGACTTCCAGGCGCTGTTCGGCGTCGACATTCGGCTCGACGCCGGCGAGACCGTCGCCATCATCGGCGCCAACGGCGCCGGCAAGACGACGCTGATGCGTTCGATCGCCGGCGTGCTCGCAAATGGTCCGGGGGAGGTCGTGTTCGACGGCGAGCCGATCGGCGCGCTGCCGGCCGCGCAGGTGATGGCGGTCGGCATCGCCATGGTGCCGGAAGGGCGAAAACTGTTTCCCTCGCTGTCGGTTGAGGAAAACCTCCTCATGGGCGCCTATGGCCGCAAGGTCGAGGGTCCGTGGCGGTTGGAGACGGTCTACGACCTGTTCCCGGTGCTGAAGGAGCGGCGCAACAACCCCGGCACCGCGCTCTCGGGCGGACAGCAGCAGATGGTGGCGATCGGCCGGGCGCTGATGTCGAACCCGCGCGTGCTGCTCTGCGACGAGATCAGCCTCGGACTCGCGCCGGTCGTCATCCGCGACATCTACGCGGCCTTCCCCCGGATCCTGGCGGCGGGCGCCTCGCTGGTCATCGTCGAGCAGGACATCGGCCAGGCGCTCAGGGTCGCCGACCGCGTCTACTGCATGATGGAGGGCCGCGTGACGCTGACCGGCCGTCCCGCCGACCTGTCGCGCGAGGACATCCACGCAGCCTATTTCGGGGTGCATGCATGATCTGGGTCGACACCATCGTCCAGGGCGTGCTGCTCGGCGGGCTCTACGCGCTGTTCGCGGCGGGCCTGAGTCTCGTCTTCGGCGTCATGCGGCTGGTCAACCTCGCGCATGGCGACCTGATCGTCCTCGGCGCCTTCCTCATCCTGGTGATCGTTTCGGCCCTCGGGCTGAACCCGTTCCTCGCCGCGCTGGTGGCAATGCCGGTCATGTTCGCGCTCGGCTGGGGCCTGCAATACGTCGTGCTGAACCGCACGCTCGGCGACGACATCCTGCCGCCGCTTCTCGTCACCTTCGGCCTGTCGATCGTCATCCAGAACGCGCTGCTTGAAGGGTTTTCCGCCGACAGCCGCCGCATCCCGGTCGGCGGGCTCGAGGCGGCTTCCGTCAGCCTCGGCCCGATCGCGGTGGGCGTGATGCCGCTGCTCACCTTCCTGTCGGCGGTCGCCGTCATCATCGGGCTGAACGCGCTGTTCTACCGTACCTCGCTCGGCCGCGCCTTCCGCGCCACCTCCGACGACGCCGTCACCGCCGGGCTGATGGGCGTCGACCCCAAGCGTCTCTTCGCCACCGCCACCGGCATCGCCATGATCGTCGTGACCATCGCCGCGCTCTACCTCGGCACGCGCTCGAACTTCGACCCGACGATCGGCCCGGCGCGGCTGATCTACGCGTTCGAGGCGGTCATCATCGGCGGGCTCGGATCGTTCTGGGGCACGCTGGCGGGCGGCGTGATCATCGGCGTGGCGCAGACGATGGGAGCCGCGATCAATCCCGAATGGCAGATTCTCGCCGGGCACGTCGCCTTCCTTCTCGTCCTCCTTTTCAGGCCGCGCGGGCTGTTCCCGCGGGCGAACGACTGAGGCCGCGATGACCGTCCCCGTATCTCCCGCCTGGCGTGTCGAGACGCGGACGCGCGCGGCGACCGGTTTCGCCGTCTTCGCCGTTCTCCTGGTCGCGCTCGCCTTCGCCGCGCCGCTCTTCGTGTCGCGCAGCCTGCTGCAGGACCTGTTCCTCATCCTGACCATGCTCGTGCTGGCGCAGAACTGGAACCTGCTCGCCGGCTATGCCGGGCTCGTTTCGGTCGGCCAGCAGGCCTTCGTCGGCTTCGGCGCCTACGCCATGTTCGCCTGCGTCAGCCTCGGCGGGCTCGATCCGATCCTCGCCATCGTGATCGCAGGGGTGGCGGCGGCCTTGCTCTCCGTCGCCACCGGCTTCTTCGTGTTCCGCCTGCAAGGGGCCTATTTCGCCATCGGAACCTGGGTTGTGGCGGAGGTGGTGCGGCTGGTGCTGGCACAATGGCGCGCGCTCGGCGGCGGAACCGGCACGTCGCTGCCCAATGCCGCGACACGCGAAATGGCCGTCGTCCAGTGGATCGCCGACACCTTCTCCCTCCGCGCCTCGCAGGCGGCCGACATCCTGACCTACTGGCTGGCGCTGCTCCTGTGCTGCGCCACGATCGGCTTCATCTACTGGCTACTGCGCACCCGCCAGGGGCTCGGCCTGTCGGCGGTGCGCGACAACCAGGAGGCGGCTCGCTCGGTCGGCGTCGACGCGCAACGCATCAAATGGGCGGTCTATGTCTGCGTCGCTTTCGTCACCGGCATGGCCGGCGCGCTGATCTACGTCCAGAAGGCGCGCATCTCGCCGGACGCCGCCTTCTCCGTCATCGACTGGACCGCCTACGTCATCTTCATCGTCGTGATCGGCGGCATCGGCACGCTGGAAGGCCCGATCATCGGCGTCATCGTCTTCTTCCTGCTGCAGAAGTCGCTCGCCGACTACGGCTCCTGGTATCTGCTCGTGCTGGGCCTGATCGGCATCGCCGTCATGCTGTTTGCGCCACGCGGCCTCTGGGGCCTGTTCTCCGACCGCACGGGCATCCAGTTCTTTCCCGTCCGCCGCATCCTGAAGGGCGGACCATCCATCGATCATCAAGGCACCAGGGGAGGGCCGCATGGCTGACATTTCCACGGACGTTCTCATCATCGGCACCGGCCCGGCGGGTTCGGCGACGGCCGCGCTGCTCTCGACCTACGGGATCGAGAACATGGTCGTGAACCGCTACCGCTGGCTCGCCAACACGCCGCGCGCCCACATCACCAACCAGCGGGCGATGGAAGTGCTGCGCGACCTCGGGCCGGAGGTCGAGAAGGAAGCCTACCTGCACGGCACGCATCAGGACCTGATGGGCGAGAACATCTTCTGCACCTCGCTCGCCGGCGAGGAGATCGGCCGGATGAAGAGCTGGGGCAAGCACCCGCTATCTCGCGCCGAGCACCAGCTGTCGTCGCCCTCGCACATGAACGACCTGCCGCAGACCTTCATGGAGCCGATCCTGTTCAAGACGGCCTGCTCGCGCGGAACCCAGGCGCGGATGTCGACGCAGTACCTACGCCACGAGCAGGACGCCGACGGCGTCACCACCACCTGCCTCGACCGGCTGACGAACCGCGAGTTCACGATCCGCTCGAAGTATCTCGTCGGTGCCGACGGCGGCAATTCGCTGGTGGCCGAGCATGCCGGCCTGCCCTTCGAGGGCAGGATGGGCGTCGCCGGCTCGATGAACATCCTGTTTCGCGCCGACCTGTCGAAGTACGTCGCGCATCGTCCGTCCGTGCTCTACTGGGTGATGCAGCCCGGCTCCAACGTCGGCGGCATCGGCATGGGCCTCGTGCGCATGGTGCGGCCGTGGAACGAGTGGCTGATCGTCTGGGGCTACGACATCAACGAGCCGGCGCCGGAGGTGGACGCCGCGATGGCCACCAAGGTCGCGCGCGATCTCGTCGGCGATCCGGAGTTGGAGATCGAGTTGCTCTCGGCCAACACCTGGACTGTCAACAACATGTATGCCACGCACCTGCAGAACGGCCGCGTGTTCTGCATGGGCGACGCCGTCCACCGGCATCCGCCGTCGAACGGGCTGGGCTCCAACACCTCGATTCAGGACGGCTTCAACCTCGCCTGGAAGCTCGCGATGGTGGTGAAGGGGCAGGCGGGTCCCGGCCTCCTCGACAGCTACAGCGTCGAGCGCGCGCCGGTGGCCAAGCAGATCGTCACCCGCGCCAACCAGTCGATCGAGGAATTCGGCCCGATCTTCAAGGCGCTCGGCCTGCTCGATTCCATCGATCCGGTGAAGATGCAGCAGAACATGGACGCGCGCTGCGACGACACGCCCGAGGCGGAGGCCCAACGCGAGGCGATCCGCCAGGCGATCGCCTTCAAGGTCTACGAATTCGACGCGCATGGCGTCGAGATGAACCAGCGCTATTCCTCCGACGCGATCGTCACCGACGGCCAGCCGGAGCCTGCATTCGAGAAGGACCGCGAACTGCACTACCAGCCCACGACATGGCCCGGCGCCCGTCTGCCGCATGTCTGGCTCTACAACGAAGCGGGCGAAAAGGTTTCGTCGCTCGACCTGGCGGGGAAGGGCCGCTTCACCGTCCTCACCGGCATCGGCGGCAAGGCTTGGTTCGAGGCGGCAAAGGCGGTCGGCGCCGAACTCGGCCTCGACATCGCCACCCATGTCATCGGCCCGCGCCAGCGCTGGCAGGACTTCACCGGCGACTGGGCGCGCGCGCGCGAGGTGCGCGACGGCGGCGTGGTGCTGGTGCGGCCAGACCAGCACGTCGCCTGGCGCAGCGAGGCGATGGTCGCAGACCCGGTCGCGGAGCTTCGCAGGGTTCTGACGAAGATCCTGGCGCGCTGAGGAGGTCGGCATGCACGAGCACGAGAAGGGCTACTTCACCGAGGAGAACTCGGTCGAGGTCGTCACCGGCCGCAACGCCAATGCGAAGGACGCGCGGCTGAAGTTCGCCATGGAGGTGATCACCCGCAAGCTGCACGAAGCGGTGAAGGAGATCGAGCCGACGCAGGACGAATGGATGGAGGCGATCCAGTTCCTGACGAAGACGGGACAGCTCTGCAACGAGTGGCGGCAGGAGTTCATCCTGCTCTCCGACGTGCTCGGCGTCTCCATGCTGGTCGACGCGATCAACAACCGCAAGCCGTCCGGCGCCTCGGAAAGCACGGTGCTCGGGCCGTTCCACGTCGAGAACGCGCCGGAACTGCCGATGGGCGCCAACATCTGCCTCGACGCCAAGGGCGAGGACATGGTGGTGTCGGGCCGCATCCTCGACACCGAGGGACGGCCGATCGCGAATGCGGTGCTCGACGTCTGGCAGGCCAATGACGAGGGCTTCTACGACGTGCAGCAGAAGGGCCTACAGCCCGACTTCAACCTGCGCGGCGTGTTCCGCACCGGCGCCGACGGCCGCTACTGGTTCCGCGCGGTGAAGCCGAAATTCTACCCGATCCCCGACGACGGGACGGTTGGCAAGCTGCTCGGCCGCCTCGGCCGCCATCCCTTCCGTCCGGCGCACCTGCACTACATCATCAAGGCGGACGGGTTCGAGGCGCTGACCACGCACATCTTCGACCCGCACGATCCCTACATCGGCACCGACGCCGTGTTCGGCGTGAAGGAGAGCCTGCTCGCCGAGTTCGTCCGGGTCGACGATCCCGCGCGGGCAAAGGACCTAGGCTTCCCCGGCTGGTTCTGGGCCGTCGAGCACGACTTCGTGCTGGCGCGGAAGGGCGGGACAGCCTGATTCGAGCCGCCGGGCCTGCGAAGCCGGCTACGCGAACTTGCTGGCCCGGCCACATGAGACATTCCGCAACGAGGGGCCGGCCAGGCCTTTCCTTGCATGATCCCGTCCAGAGGATCGACGCGAAACGCAGTCGATCGCACACAAGCGCGATTGTCTTTTCGCCAACGATGTCAAGGTGAAGGAAATGGTGGGTGATGTAGGGATCGAACCTACGACCCGCTGATTAAGAGTCAGCTGCTCTACCAACTGAGCTAATCACCCACGGGGTTCGCGACCGGTCCGGACCGGGAACGTGGCGGGTACATAGCGGGTCGATCCCCGGCATGCAAGCCTTGTTGTTGACAAAAACGCTACCGATGGAACGCAGGCTGTCCGTGTCTGGAGTAGCGGTGCGACGCGACAGGGCGACGCTGCGCGATCCTCGGTCGTTCGCGCGAGACGGCCGGCTTCGAGCACACGAGGGCGCGCTCGGGTTCGGGCGCGAAGGGGCTTCCGTAAGCGCGAAGCCAAAAGAATACTCCAATCCGATATCAAGGTGGTGAACAATCCGCTTCCTATGCGTTATGTAGGTCGCGGGGACCGGGCAAGGCGAGGAAAAGACGTGGGGACCGAGAAGGAAACAGGAGGCAGATTGGCGAGGCGTCAGACGCGGGCCTGCCCGAGGGCGCCGTCGCGCGGTCGCGGCGTCATCCGATACGAGGGGCTGCTCGACAGTCTCGAGGCCCTGCTCGTCGACCACGATCTCGAGGATGTCGGCCTCTACCAGATCGCGGAGCATGCCGGTGTCCCGCATGCGTCCGTCTATCATTTCTTTCCCACGAAGGAGGCTGCCTTCCTGGCGCTTGTCCAGCGCTACGTGTCGGAGATCCGCTCGCAGCAGAAGCATCGGCCCGTGCCGCCGGAGGCCCTGCGGAGCTGGCAGGATTTCCTCGCGCAGGAACTGCGCGAGGCCATCGGCTTCTTCCGCCTCACGCCGCAGGCCATGAAGCTGTTTATCGGACGATTCGGCGGCATGGAGTCATGGCGCGCCGAGATGAACCAGAACACCAGCGCCGCCCGGCTGCTCTTCAAGCGGCTGAACTGCGCCTTCCACCTTCCCTACATCCGGGACGCAGAAACGAAGTTCCTGACCTTCATCGAGGTTGTCGATGCCGTGCTGGGCATTTCCTACGTGCGTGACGGCGAGATCACCGACGAGGCCGTCGAGGAGGCGCATCGGGCAAGCGTCGCCTATTGCAGGCTGTTCCTGCCGGACCAGCTCGAACTGCGCGAGGACGTCGCGGCGCGGTTGGCGCGCGGCGAGCCCGTGCTCCTCGACACCGAGGACTGCGAGTCCTGTCTCTGAGAGGGGCGGCGCTCAGTCCCAGGCGAGCGCGCCGCCGTTCTGGCATTCGATGACGCGGGTCCGGAAGTAGCTCGCTGCCATCTTCAGGTCGATGCTCATCTGGCCGACTTCGCTTTCGCCACCCCGGTTCGCTCAGTCCTCGGCTAGGATGGTCTCGATCCGGCGCATCTGCTCGCCGAGCAGGTCGCAGTCGCGGGGCGAGGACTGCGCCATCACCTTGTCGATCAGCGCCGTGTAGACCGCGAGCGCCTGCATGAGCAGCGCCTCGCCCTGCGGCGTCAGCGTCAGCCGCATGACGCGCTTGTCGCTCAGGTCATTCTCGCGTCGCAGCAGCCCCTGCCTCTCCAGTTGCGGCAACAGCATGGTGATGTTCGACCGCCCGACCAGCAGCTTCCGCGCCAGGTCGTGCTGCGACATGCCCGGATGCCGGTAGAGGTTCATCAGCATGTCGAGCTGAGCAAGCTTCAGGTCGAAGGGCGCCAGCGCTTTGGTCAGCGCGCGCACGACCGCCTTTTCGGCGCGCACGACGGCGATCCAGTTGCGAAAGCGCGGGTTGTCCCACGGAAGGTCTTGCTTTTTGTTCATGCTTGAACTAATAATGTTCACCGTTGAACGAATTTCGGAATCCCACCATGGCATCATTTCCCCTGAGTGTCATCCGCTCGACGTTCCGGATGGCCGACCATCTGGCGCCCGTGCTCGCCGGTCGCGCGGCGTTCGAGATGTTCTGCCGCACGCCCAACCCGGCACGGGTCAACGAGAAGGAACGCGCTGCCATCGCGCAGGCGTCCTCCTTCATGGCCGAGGCGCGGCACCATCGCCTCCCAATCCGGTCCGGCCACGTCGTCGCGCACGACTTCCGCCCGCCCGAGGGCACGCCGTTTCGCCGTACGGTGCTCGTGCTGCATGGCTGGCGCTCGCGCACCGAGCACATGGCCGCGCTGGTCGACGCGCTCAGGCGCGCCGGCTCGCGGGTGATCGCGCTCGACCTGCCCGGGCATGGGGCGTCGTCCGGCCGCCGGCTGACGATGGCCAACGCCGTCGAGGCGGCGAGCGCGGCGGGAGACTGGTTCGGTCCCTTCGCGGCCGTCGTCGGCCATTCCTTCGGCGGCGCGGTGGCGGTCAACGCGGTGACCGGCTCGATCCCGCGATTCGCACCGATCGCGGCCGATCGGCTCGTCCTGATCTCGGCGCCCAACTCGATGCCCGCCTTCTTCGCCGATTTCGGCCGCATGCTGTCGCTCGGGCCGCGCGCGCAGACGGCGTTGTTCGACCATGTCGAGCGGGTGGCCGGACGGCCGCTGGAACGATTCGTCGGGGCAAACCAGCTGGCGGAGGTCGAGGTGCCGACCCTGGTCATCCATGCGCCCGACGACAAGGAAGTCCCGGCGGAGGATGCGAAGGCCTATGCGGCGGCCGGCCGGCACGTGAAGCTCGTCTGGGCGCCGGGGCTCGGCCACCGGCGCATCGTCGCGGGGCCGGGCGTCCTGGCGGAGCTTGCCGGCTTTGTGTCGGGCAAGACGGATCTCTCCGCCGTGCATTGACGCCGTCGCTCCGGTCAGGGCTTCGGCTTGCCCGGCTCGTGCGGCAGTCCCGCTTCCTTCCAGGCAGAGAAGCCGCCCTCAATATGGCTGACCCGTTCGAGCCCCATGTCCTGCGCCGTCCTGGCGGCGAGCGCGGAGCGCCAGCCGCCGGCGCAGAAGAAGACGAAATGTTTGCCCGAGGCGAAGATGTCTCGGTGGTAAGGGCTCTCCGGATCGATCCAGAACTCCAGCATGCCGCGCGGGCAGTGGACCGCGCCGGCCATCCGGCCCTCGCGGTCGAGTTCGCGCGGATCGCGCAGGTCGATGAAGGCGACGTCGTCGCGGCCGAGAAGGTCGGCCGCCGCCGTGGGCGCCAGCGTCTCGACCTCGGCATTCGCCTCGGCCAGCAGGTCCTTGTAGCCCTTCCGCGCCTTCATGCTCACCCCGTCATGCGCCCGGCGGTCAGTGCCTCACGACGACGCGCGTGCCGACATTGACCTGGTTGTAGAGGTGCACGACGTCGTCGTTGGCCATGCGGATGCAGCCCGACGACATCGCCTGGCCGATGGTCCAGGGCTGGTTGGTGCCGTGAATCCGGTACAGCGTCGAGCCGATGTACATGGCGCGGGCGCCGAGCGGGTTGTTCGGTCCGCCCGGCATGTAGGCCGGCAGAATGCGGCCCTTGGCGGCCTCGCGGCGGATCATTTGCGGCGGCGGCGTCCAGCCCGGCCATTCGGCCTTGCGCGAAATGCGGTTGGTGCCCGCCCAGGTGAAGCCGTCGCGGCCGACGCCGACGGCGTACTTGATCGCCTTTCCGTTGCCCAGCGTGTAGTAGAGGCGGCGCTCGGAGGTGTTGATGACGATCGTGTTGGGGCCGTGCGGGCCGTCGTAGCGCACGGTCTGGCGCGGGATCGGCGACTGGTTCGACATGCGCTGTGTGCCGGCCGCCGGGCGGTCGTGGCCGCCGCGTATCACGCGCTGCCAGAAGGTTTCCGCCTGGGCCGGCGCCACCGCCAGCGGAAGGCCGAGGCTCAGCGTCATCACCGCGGCGAAGACGGCGGCAAGTCGAAATCCGATCTGTCTCATTGTTTCCCTCTCGCGTCGTTTTCCGAAGAATAGCAGTCGAGCACCTGCGCTCAACCGTAACTAATGCGGATAACGGAAGGGTTACTGCGAGAAACTTCACGCGAGGGAGATCCCGGCACGGGTTCTCAGCCGAGGTTCAGTTCCTTGAAGAAGTCGTTGCCCTTGTCGTCGATGACGATGAAGGCGGGGAAGTCTACCACCTCGATGCGCCAGACCGCCTCCATGCCGAGTTCGGGATATTCCAGCACCTCGACCTTCTTGATGCAGTCCTGCGCCAGCCGCGCGGCGGGCCCGCCGATCGAGCCGAGGTAGAATCCGCCGTGCCTGGCGCAGGCCTCGCGCACCTGGCGCGAGCGGTTGCCCTTGGCCAGCATCACCATCGAACCGCCGAAGGACTGGAACTGGTCGACATAGGAATCCATCCGGCCCGCCGTGGTCGGGCCGAAGGAGCCCGACGCATAGCCAGCGGGCGTCTTGGCCGGGCCGGCATAGTAGACCGGGTGGTTCTTCATGTAGTCGGGCATGCCTTCGCCGCGCTCCAGCCGCTCGCGGATCTTGGCGTGGGCCATGTCGCGCGCCACGATGATGGTGCCGGTCAGCGACAGCCGGGTCTTCACCGGATGCTGCGACAGCGTCGCAAGGATCTCGCTCATCGGCCGGTCCAGGTTCACCTCGACGACGTGCGAGGTCAGCTTCTCCTCGTCGATGTCGGGCATGTATTTCGCCGGGTTGGTCTCCAGCTCCTCCAGATAGACCCCGTCTCGGGTGATCTTGCCCAGCGCCTGGCGATCGGCCGAGCAGGAAACGCCGAGCCCGATCGGCAGCGAGGCGCCGTGGCGGGGCAGGCGGATGACGCGCACGTCGTGGCAGAAATACTTGCCGCCGAACTGCGCGCCGACGCCCATCTGCTGCGTCAGCTTGTGGATCTCCGCCTCCATCGCCACGTCGCGGAAGGCATGGCCGTCCTCGCCGCCCGAGGTCGGCAGGCCGTCGAGGTAACGCGTCGAGGCAAGCTTCACCGTCTTGAGGTTCATTTCCGCCGAGGTGCCGCCGATGACGATCGCCAGGTGATAGGGCGGGCAGGCGGCGGTGCCGAGCGTCAGGATCTTCTCCTTCAGGAAGTCGATCATGCGGTCGTGCGTCAGGAGCGAGGGCGTGCCCTGGTAGAGGAAGGTCTTGTTGGCCGAGCCGCCGCCCTTGGCTACGAACAAGAACTTGTAGGCGTCCTCGCCTTCCTCGTAGATGTCGATCTGGGCCGGAAGGTTGTTCCTGGTGTTCTTCTCCTCGAACATCGACAGCGGCGCGAGCTGCGAATAGCGAAGGTTCTTCCTCTCGTAGGCGTCGAGCACGCCCTGGCCGAGCGCCGCCGCGTCGCCGCCCTCGGTCCACACCCGGCGGCCCTTCTTGCCCATGATGATCGCCGTGCCGGTGTCCTGGCACATCGGCAGGATGCCGCCGGCGGCGATGTTGGCGTTCTTCATCAGGTCGTAGGCGACGAAGCGGTCGTTGTCGGTCGCCTCCGGGTCTTCCAGGATCGACGCCAGTTGCCTGAGGTGACCAGGCCGCAGCAGGTGGTTGATGTCGGCGAAGGCCGCTTCGGACAGGAGCCGCAGCGCCTCCGGCTCGACGACCAGGATGTCCTGCCCCCTGAACCGGTCGACGGACACGAAATCCGAGGTGAGCTTGCGATAGGGCGTCTGGTCTGACGCCAGGGGGAAAAGGTCGGCGAGAACCGGCTCGGACACGTTCGGGCTCCTGGCTGGAACGAAAAGGCAGCGCCCTTGTAGCGGCGCTGCCTCAAAAGTCCATCAGCAGGGGGCGATACTCACCGTCGCGGTTCGTCGCATCACTTGCCGGCGGGCGTCGCGTGCATCAGGCTGAGCCCCTTGGCGGTGCGGTTGCCGAAACCCTTCCAGTAGCTGTGCTCCGGTTTCAGGCTTTTGTCCTCGTTGACTGCCCACACGCCCGCCTCGGCCTGCTCGACGAGGTCGAGATAGGCGTCCATGTCCGCGTCGCCCTTCAGGTGCTTGCCCAGGAAGGCGGTGGCGAAGTGCTGGGCGATGTTGTTCATCCGCACCGTATCCCACACCGGGTCGCCGTAGTGGTCGAAAGGGGCCCAGCCGAGCTTTTCCGACACGGTCCAGGATTCGGCCGGAGCGGGCATCGGCGCGGCGGCGTTGTGGTTGGCGTTCTCGAAGGTCAGCAGATAGCGGTCGGCGTTGACCGCGCCCTCGTAGATCGCCTTGATGCCCTTCTCGTAGCCCGACACGTCGTCGACGCTGCCGGCGACGAAGAACATCGGGGTCTCGATGCCCTTCAGGCCTTCCGCGTCCCAGAAGCCGCGTTCCATGCCCCAGGGCGCGAAGGCGATGACGGCCTTGTAGCGCGCATCGGGCAGGCTCGCGTGGCTCTCCGAACCGGCGAGGTGGATGCCGAGCGTCCCGTCCGGCGCGCCCCAGGCGAAGTCGACCGAGGTCTGCGTGACGCCGCCGCCGGCGGTGATGACCGCGCCGTATCCGCCCATCGAGTAGCCGACGAGGCCGGCGTTGGAGGCGTCGACGATGCCGTTCAGGAAGCTCGCGGCGTCGCCCGACAGGCGCGCCATCTCGTTCAGCACAAAGATCTGGTCGAGCGGGCGGTTGACCAGCGTCGAGCCGAACTTGCCCTGGTCGTTGTAGGTGGAATCGGTGTGGTCGATGGAGGCGACGACATAACCCTTCGTGGCAAGGTTCTCGGCCAGGTGGCTGAGCAGGAATCGGTTTCCGGGATAGCCGTGCGAGATCACCACCAGCGGCCATCCGCCGGTCTCGGCTTTCTTCGGCGCGGCGTCGCGCACTGCGCGGCCTTTCAGGGATACCTGCGTGACGCCGTCGCGCAGGAAGACGCCCTCATATGTGCCGCCGACCGCGTCGCCCTCGGCCGGATACCAGACCTCGACCTTGAGCGGGCGATCGTAGCGGGGATGCGGCTTGCCGGCCTCGACGTTGAGGATGTCGATCTGGTCGGCATGGACGAGATCGATCGTGCGGACCCCGATTGCATTGGGGCCGGGAGCGGCAAGTTCCGGTGCGTCTGGACGCACCTGGTCGATTCGATTGTCCTGTGCCATGGCCCCGGTGCCAAGCACGCAAGCGGCCGCGAGCGCAACCAGCATCTTCTTCATCGTTTCATCTCCCGTTCGTCCATGCGCGGAATGGCGCTGCCGACGAGCACTTAGGGTGCGTTCTCGACAGGGCCGTGACAAGCGGGAAACGGATGTCTGCGGGAACGAAGCGACGCCGCTCTTGGGAGCGCCGCTTCGCCGGGGCTTCAGCCCAGCGACGCCGTGAAACGCTGGATGCGGATGCAGGATTCCTCCAGCAGTTCTTCCGACGTCGCATAGGAGATGCGGAAGTTCGGGCCGAGCCCGAAGGCCGAGCCGTGCACGACGGCCACCCCTTCGGCTTCCAGCAGTTCCGTGACGAAATCCTCGTCGTTCGCGATGACCTTCCCCTTCGGCGTCTTCTTGCCGATCAGCCCCTGGCAGGACGGATAGACATAGAACGCGCCTTCCGGCACCGGGCAGTTGATGCCGCGCGCCTGGTTGAGCATCGACACGACGAGGTCGCGGCGGCCCTGGAAGATCGCCTTGTTGCGGACGACGAAGTCCTGCGGACCGTTCAGCGCCTCTACCGACGCCCACTGCGCGATGGTGCAGGCGCCCGAGGTCTGCTGGCTCTGGATGGTGTCCATCGCCTTGATGAGCTGGAGCGGGCCGGCCGCGTAGCCGATGCGCCAGCCGGTCATGGCATAGGCCTTCGAGACGCCGTTCATGGTCAGCGTGCGGTCCATGAGCGTCGGCTCGACCTCGCAGATCGTGCGGAACACGAAGTCGCCATAGGTCAGGTGCTCGTACATGTCGTCGGTCAGCGTCCAGACATGCGGGTGCCTGAGCAGCACGTCGGCCAGCGCGCGCAGTTCGTCCCACGTATAGGCCGCGCCCGAAGGGTTCGACGGCGAGTTCATCACCAGCCACTTGGTCTTGGGCGTGATCGCCTTCTCCAGCGCCTCGGCGGTCAGCTTGAAACCGTTTTCCAGCGTCGTGTCGGCAAACACCGGCGTGCCGCCGCAGAGCAGCACCATTTCGGGGTAGCTCACCCAGTAGGGCGCGGGAATGACCACCTCGTCGCCGGGGTTCAGCGTCGCCATGAAGGCGTTGAACAGGATCTGCTTGCCGCCGGTGCCGACGATCGTCTGCGTGGGCGTGTAGTCCAGGTTGTTCTCGCGCTTGAACTTGGCGGCGATCGCCTCGCGCAGCGGCACGATGCCGGAGACTGGCGGATACTTGGTCTCGCCGCGGCGGATGGCGTCGATCGCGGCGTTCTTGATGTTGTCGGGCGTGTCGAAGTCCGGCTCGCCCGCGCCCAGGCTGATGACATCGCGTCCCTGTGCCTTCAGTTCGCGCGCTTTCTGGGCGACCGCGATCGTTGCGGAAGGCTTCACGCGGGACAGGGCGTCGGCAAGGAATGCCATGGTTCAGTTCTCCTGGGGTGACGATGGATCGCCGTTTCGGCGGCATTCTATTGTCGCAACGCAAGGCGGATCGCAAGGGAAGTCGCGGCGCCAGGAGCCTGAATCGGGAATTATTCGATCGTTAACCCGGCAAGAAGCCTTTGCTGCCATACCGAGGGTCAAAGGAAAACCGGGGTCTGGAATGTCGCGCAGCGCAGGCCTTGCGCATATCGTCCGCAACGCCGACGGCACGTCGAGCGGCGTGTGGGGGGTCCATACGCTGCAAAGCGCCTTCCAGCCGATCTTCGCCTTCGAGGATGGCAAGTTGCGGATCACCGCCTTCGAGGGACTGATCCGCGCCTTTCGCGACGATGAACCGGTCTCGCCGGGCAGCTTCTTCCAGGCCGTTCCGGCGGTCGACCGGTTCCATGTCGAGACGCTGACGAGAACCCTGCACCTCCTCAACGCCGGCGCGTGCCTCGATCCCGACACGGCGCTGTTCGTCAATTTCGATCCATCGCTGTTTTCGGATCGGGCCGTGGTGGAGGTCGCGCTGCGCGACATGCGCCTGGTCATGCACGAGGCAGGCATCCATCCCTCGCGCGTGGTGTGCGAGATGACAGAGCAGAAGACCGGCTCGCGGTCCACGCTGCATCTTTTCGTCGGCCTGCTGCGCACGCACGGTTTCCGCATCGACGTGGACGACTATGGCGCCGATGAATCCGACATGTCCCGGATCGATGACCTGCGGCCGGACATCGTCAAGTTCGATGCGTTGTGGATATCGAGGCTGATGCAGACGGGGCCCGGCTTCGCGCTGCTGAAGACCATGGTCTCGACCTTCGCGCTGCGCGGCATCGCCACCGTCTTCGAGGGGATCGAGGAGACCTGGCAGCTCGAACTCGCCGAAAAATGCGGCGCCTCGATGGTGCAGGGCTTCGTGCTGGCGCGGCCCGAACTGGCGCCGACGAGCTTTTCCAAGTTTTCGCGCGCGGCGGATGCCGCGGGCGTCGCCATCGGCGAAGCGGCGATCGTTTCGGATCGCGCGCCGGCTGCGTCGTCCCAGCCGCCCGCCAGACCGCGTCAGGCGGCGCGGGCTTTCGGTCGCCGCGGTTCCCCGGGACGAGGCCCGTCGACATGACATCCCGCATCGTCCCGCTCCCCACCAGGCACAGAACCCCGCGGCCGGCCGATCCTGTTCGCCGGGACGATGGCGAGCGACCCGAGTTCCTGGTCGACGAGGTGGGCATCGCCTATGGCCGGTTCGGCGGCCTGGTCCTGAAGAGCTGTTATCAGCCGCTCTATCGCGTTACGGGGGACTGGCTGCAGCCCTTCGGCGTCGAGGCGCTGGTCACGGGCATGCGCGATACGGTCCCGGTCGGCGCCGACGAAATCCTCGCTCTCGTCAAGGGGAAGCAGCGCGAGGGGTTGGAGCGGCTCTGCCGGATGCTGCACGTGCGCAACTACCACCAGATGGGGCTGCCGGGCATGCAGCTCTTCTTCAACGCCGATCCCGGCTTTTCTTTCGATGACGTCGAACACCTCGGCTGGCTGCTCGCGGAGGAGGGCGTCGCGCCGGATCTCGTGACCTGCGAGATCACGGAACAGGCGGGCGACGACGCGCGCCTGCGCGTGCTGGCGGACGAGCTGCGGGCGATTGGCGTCCGGCTGGCCGTCGACGATTTCGGCGCCGGCCATTCGACAGCGGAGCGCGTCAGGGCGTTGCGTCCGGATACGGTCAAGATCGACGCCGCCTGGTTCCGCTCCGTGGTGGCGCGGCCCGAGGCGTCCAGGCTGCTGCCGGCGCTGTTTTCGCGCCTGGACGATCTCGGCTGCCGCATCCTGGTCGAGGGCATCGAGACGCCGCGGCAGCTGCACGCGGCGGTGGAGGCGGGCGCGGACTTCCTCCAGGGCTATCTGCTCGCGCGACCCGCGCTCGCCGGCACGATCGTCGACGACGCGCCATTGCTGATCCGCGACCTGATGCCCGACATCGCCGTGACGCTGCGGGCCTGACGGCCTCATTCGGCCGGCTTCGCCACCACCCCCGACAGTTCCGCGATGATGTCCGACAGCATCGGCACGAAATCCTCGCCGTGCCCTGTGCCGACGGCGAGCGCGAAGGAGTTGCGCACGGCCGCGCCGACCGGATTGGGGGTTTGCGTGGCGTTGGCGAAGGCCGAGAGGTAGCTCAGGTCCTTCAGGCCGTTGGCGAGCGCGAAGCGGTGCGCGTCGCGGTCGCGCTCGAGCACGTATTTGAAGAAGGTCTGGTAGAAGCCGCAGTCCATCCGTCCGCCGCGGATCACGCTGTCGAAGACCCGCGGCGTCAGGCCGGCCTTGGCGCCGAGCGCCAGCGCTTCGGAATAGATCGCCGCATAGCCGAGCGAGACGAAGTTGTTGAGCAGCTTCATCGTATGGCCGGAGCCGACCGGCCCGGTATGGACGATCTTCTGCGCGAAGGTCGACAGCACCGGCCGGGCGCGCTCGAAATCCGCCTCGCTGCCGCCGGCCATGACGTCGAGCGTGCCCGCCTCGGCCTCCTTGGGCGTGCGCGACAGCGGCGCGTCGACCAGGGCGATGCCCTTGGCCGCCAGTTCGGTCGCGAGCCGCACCGTCGACGACGGGTCGGAGGTCGAGCAGTCGATGATCAGGATCGGCCGGCCGGCGCTCGCCAGCCCGTGCGGGCCATGGACGATCGCCTCGACCTGCGGGCTGCCGGTGACGCAGAGGATGACGACGTCGCAGCGTTCCGCGAGCTCACGCGCAGAGCTGGCCTCGTGCGCGCCGAGCGCCACCAGTTCTTCCGCCGCCTCGCGGCGGCGATGGGCGAGGATGGTGAGATCGTAGCCCTTGGCGAGAATGTTCTTCGCCATGCCGCTCCCCATCAGTCCGATCCCGACGAAGCCAATGCGTTCCTGTGCCATGCTGGTCCTCCTTCGTGTCTGGAGGGCAGGATAGAGCATGTCATCGAGAAGTGCGCGGTTGTTTCGGGAAAGGCGAGGGCGCGCGGTTCTCGCGGGCGGCACCGTCCGAGGGGGAGGGAGGCCGGGAATCAAAAAGGCGGGGACTGGCCCCGCCTTTCGCCCCGCCGGAGGCGGGAATGTCATCGCATCAATCGCGGGCCGGTCAGCCGCGCCGCGCGTCGACGACCTCGCGATCAATCAGGCCGCGGTGAGCTTGCCAGCGGCGGACTTGCCGGTGCGACGGTCCTGCTCGATCTCGAAAGAGACCTTCTGGCCTTCGTTGAGGCTGGTCATGCCGGCGCGCTCGACGGCCGAGATGTGGACGAACACGTCAGCGCCGCCATTGTCCGGCTGGATGAAGCCGTAGCCCTTGGTCGCGTTGAACCACTTTACGGTGCCAGTTGCCATGTGAGTATTCCTTGCGTTTGCAACTTCGGTTGACCACCACGAATGGAAGTCGGGGATATCGAGATTTTGGAGATAGAACCGAGCAAACGCGAAGATCGCGGGCAGCCAGATCGATCGGCCGAAAATTTCAACGCCGCGACCATATACGTTGCGGCCTTTTCAGACAAGATACTGGAGTTGGGAGTTTTTTCGCAGTCGCCGATCCCCTGGACGCCCGGGGCGCCGCATGGAACGGAGCCCTGCCGCGAGCGTTGCCGCGAATGCGCCCGATTGCTGGCGGCATTGCCCCAAGCCTGCCGCAATCGCGGCGCTCTGATCCGATCGAACGTACCGGGCAGGAGGACGAACCATGACGAGACTTCTGATGATCGCACTCGCGGCCACCATGCTTGCCGCGCCGGCACACGCCATCTCCCGCTACAATTCCCAGGGCATGAGCTGCGGCCAGGTCCAGGCGGCGGTGCAACGCGAGGGGGCGGTGATTCTGCGCTATCGTTCGACGCGCAATCCCAGCCTCACGCTCTACGATCGTTACGTGTCCGGCGGACGCTTCTGCTCGGTCGGCGAGGTGGCGGTCGGTTCGTCGGTGCCGACGAAGGATGACCCGAGTTGCTACGTGCTCAAGTGCAAGTCGTACGACCGGGAGGATTTCTTCCCGTTCGGCGGCTTCGATCGCTGACACGCCTGCTCAGAAGCCGAAGCTTGCCTGCGCGGGTTCGGCCGCGTCCAGCCTGACGCCTTCCAGCGCAAGCAGCCGCATCTTCGTCTCGACGCCGCCCGGCGCGGAAAAGCCGCCCGTCTTGCGGCCGGCGGCGAGCACCCGGTGGCAGGGCACCAGCAACGGCACCGGGTTGGAGCCCATCGCTGACCCGGTCTCCCGGAAAGCGCCCGCATGGCCGGCCCGCCCGGCCAGTTCCCCATAGGTCAGCACCTCGCCGTGGCCGATGAGGCGAGCCGCGCGGTAGATGTCGCGCCTGAAATCCGAGACATGCGGCAGGTCGACCGGGATGCTCGCGAGATCGACGGGCTCGCCCGTCGCATAGCGGCGAATCGATGCCACCGCGGCGGCGATCCTTGCCGGCAGCAGCCGCTCCAGCCGCACGCGGGCCTCGGCGGCGCATTCGGGGCGCGGAAAGCCGTTGCGCACGCCCGTCAGCAGCCTTTCCGTATCGGCCGGGTCGCGTCCGGGCAGTTGCAGCCGCGTAACGCCGCGCGGCGTCCAGGCGATGCCGACGACGCCAAGCGCTGTTTCGAACAGGAAATGACCGGACGCCGTCGCTTGCATGATGGTCCAGGCGGTTCACAAGGGCACGCGACCCTATCAACCATCTAAGAACGTATCAAGAACATTGTGAGGTTCGGGTGCCTTGTTCCACCGCCGCGAAAATGCTCGCGGCGGTGGGATCCAAGGCACCGGCCGGTCAGCTCGCCAGGGCTTCGATCGGCGGGCAGGCGCAGACGAGGTTGCGGTCGCCCGCGACGTTGTCGACGCGCGAGACCGGCGGCCAGTATTTCGCGCCGGCGCCGTCGCCCGCGCCGAGCGGGAAGGCGGCGGTGCTGCGCGGATAGGGGTGCGACCAGTCGTCCGCCATGACTTCCTGGGCCGTGTGTGGGGCGTTGACCAGCGGATTGTCGTCCTTCGGCCACTTGCCCGATGCCACCGCCGCTGCCTCCCCGGCAATGGCGATCATCGCCTCGCAGAAGCGGTCGATCTCGGCCAGCGGCTCCGATTCGGTCGGCTCGACCATCAGCGTTCCCGCCACCGGCCAGGACATCGTCGGCGCGTGGAAGCCGTAGTCGATCAAACGCTTGGCGATGTCCTCGACGCCGATGCCGGCCGTGTCCTTCAGCACGCGCGTGTCGAGGATGCATTCATGCGCCACGCGGCCGTTGCGCCCCGAAAACAGCACCGGATAGTGCTGCTTCAGGCGTTCGGCGATGTAGTTGGCCGACAGGATCGCGGTTTCGGTCGCGTGCCTGAGGCCCGCCGCGCCCATCATGCGGATGTACATCCAGGTGATCGGCAGGATCGACGCGCTGCCGTACGGCGCGCCGGCCACCGCGTGGCCGTTGCCCCAGGCAACGTGCCCGGGAACATAGGGCGCCAGATGCGCCTTCACCCCGATCGGCCCGACGCCGGGCCCGCCGCCGCCATGCGGGATGCAGAAGGTCTTGTGCAGGTTCATGTGGCAGACATCGGCGCCGATGTCGCCGGGCCGCGCGAGGCCGACCATGGCGTTCAGGTTGGCGCCGTCGAGATAGACCTGTCCGCCGTGCTCGTGGACGATGCGGCACATCTCCTTGACGCCCTCCTCGAACACGCCGTGCGTCGACGGATAGGTGATCATCAGCGCCGCGAGCTGCCCCGCGTGCTGGCCGGCCTTGGCGCGCAGGTCCTCGACGTCGATGTCGCCATCGTCGGTGCAGCGCACGACGACGACCCGCATGCCGGCCATGGCGGCGCTCGCCGGGTTGGTGCCGTGGGCGGAGGAGGGGATCAGGCAGACATTGCGCTCGCCATCGCCGTTCGCCTCGTGGAAGCGGCGAATCGCCAGCAGGCCGGCATACTCGCCCTGGCTGCCGGCATTGGGCTGCAGCGACACGGCGTCGAAGCCGGTGATCTCGGCCAGCCAGCGCTCGAGGTCGTCAGTCATGGCCTTGTAGCCCGAAGCGTGGGCGGCCGGCGCGAAGGGATGCAGCCCCGCGACGGTTTCCCAGGACACCGGCATCATCTCGGCCGCAGCGTTCAGCTTCATGGTGCAGGAGCCGAGCGGGATCATCGCGCGGTCGAGCGCCAGGTCCTTGTCGGCGAGCCGGCGCAGGAAGCGCATCATCTCGGTCTCCGACCGGCTCTGGTGGAACACCGGCTGCGTCATGAAGCCTTCGATCGGGCGCGACGCGGGCAGGGCGGCCTGGGCGCCGGAGGGAACAGTCGCGCCAAACAGCGCGGCGAGGGCTACAAGCTCCGCCTCCGTCGTCGTCTCGTCGAAACTCACGCCGACGCGGTCGCCGTCGACCACGCGCAGCAGCATGCCTTGGTCCCGCGCCTTGTCGGCGATCGCCTCGGCCCGTCCCTTGGTCCGGACGGTAACGGTGTCGAAGAAGCGGTCGCCCGCCGTGCCGAACCCTTCGGAGGATACCGCCGCGGCGAATCGCGCGGCGAGCCCGTGGATCCGGCTCGCGATCGCGCGCAGGCCTTCCGGCCCGTGCCAGATCGCGTAGGCGGCCGCCATGTTGGCCAGCAGCGCCTGCGCCGTGCAGATGTTCGACGTCGCCTTGTCGCGACGGATGTGCTGCTCGCGCGTCTGCAGCGCCAGGCGATAGCCGGGGCGGCCGTGACGGTCGACCGACTGGCCGACGAGGCGGCCGGGCATCAGCCGGGTCAGAGGCTCGGAAACGGCGAGATAGGCCGCGTGCGGGCCGCCATAGCCCATCGGCACGCCGAAGCGCTGCATCGAGCCTGCCGCCATGTCGGCGCCGAGGCTCGCCGGCGAAGCCGTGACCGTCAGCCCCATGGGGTCGGCGACGAGGATGACCAGCGCGCCCGCTGCCTTCGCCGCGCGGATCGCCGCCGTGTGGTCGCCATAGACGCCGTTCGTGTCGGGCCAGGGCACCACCAGCGCGGCCGTCGCCTCATTGGCCTCGCCGGCCTCCACCGTCACGTCCAGCGCGGTCGCCCGCGTTTTCACCACGTCGAGCACCTGCGGATGCAGCGCGCCGGCAACGGCGACGCGATGGCGCTTGTCGCGATGATGGCGCAGCGCCACGCCGACCGCTTCGGCCACCGCGGTCGCCTCGTCGAGCAGCGACGCCGAGGCGACCGGCAGGCCGGTCAGCTCCGTCACGAGCGTCTGGAAATGGAACAGCAGCTCCAGCCGCCCCTGGCTGATTTCCGACTGGTAGGGCGTATAGGCCGTGTACCAGGCCGGATTCTCGAACAGGTTCCGCTGGATTACCGGAGGAACGAAGGTTCCGTGATAGCCTTGGCCGAGGAAGCTCCTCGCAACCACGTTTTTCGACATGATCGCGCCGAGCTCGGCCAGAGCCTCGGCCTCGGAGGCCGGCGCGGGCAGGTCGAGAGGGCGCTCGAGCCGGATCGATTGCGGGATCGCCTGGGCGACCAGCGTCTCGCGCGAGGTCAGCCCGAGGGTCTTCAGCATCTTGCGTTCGTCGTCGGGACCGGGGCCGATGTGACGGCCGGCGAAGGGAAGTTGGCGGTGGGCGGCGGTCATGGCGGCTCCTAACCGATGTGCTTTTCGTAGGCGGTTGCGTCCATCAGCCCGTCGAGCTGCGAGGCGTCCGCGAGCTTCATCTTCCACAGCCAGCCGTCGCCGGTGGCCGCCGAATTGACCAGCGCCGGGTCGCCCGACAGCGCCCCGTTGACCGCGACGATCTCGCCGTCGCAGGGCGCGTAGACGTCCGACGCGGCCTTGACCGATTCCACCACGACGGCTGCGTCGCCCTTGGCGACCGTGCGGCCGACCTCCGGCAGTTCGACGAAGACCAGGTCGCCGAGCTGCTCCTGGGCGTAGTCGGTGATGCCGACCGTCGCCGTGTCGCCCTCGACGCGGATCCATTCGTGGTCTTCGGTGAAGTAGGTGGCTGCCATGCTGGTCATCCTCTGCGGTAGCGATGCGGCGTGAAGGGAAGCGGGTGAACGGCAAGCGCGATGCGGTTGCCGCGGATTTCGGTGTGGAGCGGGGCGTTCGCGCGGTCGGCGCGGACATAGCCCATCGCGACAGGGTGTCCGGCCGAGGGGCCGAAGCCGCCGGACGTGACGATGCCGACCTCGGCGCCCGCGTCGTCCAGGATGGTCGCCCCGGCGCGCACCGGCTGCCTGCCTTCCGGCTTCAGGCCGACGCGACGCCTTGCCGATCCCGCCGCCACCGCGGCCGCGAGCGCCTCGGCGCCGACGAAGCCGCCACGCTCGCGCACCGGTTTCGCGATCGCCCACATCAGTCCCGCCTCGACGGGGTTGGTCTGCGGGGTAATGTCCTGCCCGTGCAGGCACAGCCCCGCCTCGAGGCGAAGCGAATCGCGGGCGGCGAGCCCGATCCAGGCCACCGTCTCGTCGGAGAGCAGCGTCTGCACCAGCGCGCGGGCGTCGGCTTCCGGCAGGCCGATCTCGAAGCCGTCCTCGCCGGTGTATCCGGAGCGCGACAGGAACCAGTGTTCGCGGGGCTCGATGCCCTGCATGAACAGGAGGTCGCCGACCGGCAGCCCGGCGCGTCGCGCCGCGGCTTCCGCGCCCGGCCCCTGCAGCGCGAGGAAAACGCGGTCGAGCGGCTCGATGGTCACGTCGAGGCCCTTCGCCCGCGCCCTCAGTTCCGCCTCGTCCGCCTCGGCATTGCCCGCATTGGCGACCACCATGAAGGCGTCCGGGCCGAGACGGGTGACGATCAGGTCGTCGAGGATGCCGGCGTTACCGTCGAGCAGCAGCGTGTATTTCGAGCGGTTCCGCGCGATCGCCGCCGGATCAAGCGGGCAGGCGCGGGCAAGGGCTGCCTCCGCGTCCGGCCCCGACAGCCGGAACAGCTTCATGTGCGAGATGTCGAACAGACCGGCATGCTCACGCGTGTGAAGGTGCTCCTTCATCACGCCGGGCGGATAGGTGATCGGCATCGACCAGCCGGCGAAGCCGCCAAAGCGCGCGCCGGCCTTCTCGTGCAGATCCGCAAGCGGGAGGGTTTTCAGCTCTTCTGGGCCGGTCATGACTTCTCCAAAGGCGCACGTCCTCGACCGCCGCGAAGCGGTCCATTTCGTGCCCCTCTGTCTGAAGCCTGAGAGACTTGCACAGCCGGAACCCTGTCGGCTGCACTTACACCTTCGGCGCGGGGTTGCCCCCGACTTTCCAGAGCGTCCTTCCGGCAAGCGGTTCTTTTGCCTGAGAGATTTCGGGCGATTTCCCCTTCGGCGACCCTTTCGGGCTCTCTCCCGCGAACCGGTGGGCGACTGAGCCCCGGACGACTCGGACCCTAGCGCAGCGGAATCGCTTTGTCACGCGGGGGAGGAATTCACGGTGACGGAAGCGGAACCGGGCCCGAAAATACCGATGCCGCCTTGATTGATGCCGCCTTGATTGTCGTGTCAACCGCAAGTAGCATTCTGTCTCTGCGCCTGGGACAAGTGGATGACGGAAGATGAAATCTCGCTCGCATTCGATTTCGTCGATCGTTGCGATGGCAACGATTCCACGCAAGACTTGGTGAACGACTTCCGCGCCACCATCCAGCGCTTCGGGTTCCGCCATTCGGCCTGCGGCTGCTGGCTCGGAGCGGGCGCGCACCGCACGGTCCGCTTCTTCTTCGTCGACTGGCCTGAAAATGTCGCGAAGGCCTACGTGGAGCAGGATCTGTTTTCCAAGGATCCGCTGGTCTTCGCCGCTCGCCGGCGCATGACCGCCTACACCTGGGCGAGCGTGCTCGACGCGGAGCCGTTGCAGCCGGAGATGCGCGACATGTTCGACTACATCGCCCGCTACGACATCCACGACGGCTTCTGCATTCCGGTCCATGGCCCGGCCGGCTACCAGGGCCTCGTCAGCCTGCTGGCGCCCGCGAAGCTCAACCTCGGCGCCCGCGAACGGTCGATTCTCGAGATGCTCTCGCGCGCGATCCACGACCGCTGCCGCGAGACCGTCGGTTTCGGGACGATCGACACCGCCATACCCGAGATGACCGTGCGGGAGATCGAGTGCATGAAATGGGCGGCGGCGGGAAAGACGGACTGGGAGATCGGTCAGATTCTCGGCATCTCGCGGTCCACCGCGCATTTTCATGTCGAGCGCGTCAAGAAGAAGCTGCGCAAGAATTCACGCACGGAAGCAGTCGCGATCCTGATCCTCCACGGTCTGATCTGAACCAGACCTGTCGATGTCGCCACGCAACTGGCTGATCGGCTAGCTGGCGACAGAATCCCTTCGCGGTAATCCTGAAAAGGGTATTCGGGATTCGGGTGGGATCTGTGCGGATTGAAACGTCGACTTCATCTGCGGCAAAGACCGGCTTTTCCTTGACTTCGCGCGGGCGTCCGCGCGCCGGACGTGCCTGGCGAACGTCGTTGCTCGCCGCCTTCATGGCGTCGTCCTGCCTGCACCCGGTCCACGCGGCCGATGTCGACATCGTCACGAGCACGACGATCGGCATCGACCTCGACGGCTTCACCGGGACCACCGCCGAGGTCGTCACCGGCGTCACCGTCAGCAACGACATCTTCGGCACGCTGATCGGCGCGAACTACTCGGCGATCTCGGCGTCCACGAGCGCATGGACGCTGACGAATCGCGGAACGATCTTCATTCCACTGCCCGCCGGCGGTCCCGCCGTCCGCTTCTCGGCCGGAGGCACGCTTGAGAACCACGGGCTGGTGCAGACCCTGACGAACAACGCCGTCCAGTTCACCAACGGCGGCACGGTCGACAACCATGCCGGCGGTACGATCAGTGGGGCCTGGGCCGGCGTCCAGATCGGCGGGGCGGCGGGCTCCGTGACGAACGCCGGATACATCTCATCGGCGGGCGGCGGCGGCGTGAACCTGCTGGCAGGCGGTTCCGTCGTCAATCAGGCAGGCGCCACGATCCACACGGAAGGAAACAGCAACGTCGGCGTCTACGTCATCGGCGGCACGTCCCGCTCCATCGAGAACGCGGGCGTCATCGAGAGCGTGGGCGGCAGCTTCGCCACGGGAATCGAGATCGGCAGCGGCAACGGGTCGATCGTCAATCACGCCACGGGCTCGATCTACGGAACCTACAACGGCATCTACACCGGCAGTTCCGGAACGCTGACCATCACCAACGCCGGCACGATTTCCTCGCTCACCGGACCCGCGATCGAATTCCGGACGACCGGCACCATCACGAACACCGGCACGATCGAAAAGACCGGCGGCGGCAATGCGATCACCTTCGGCGGCAATCACATCCGCACGCTCGAACTCGGTACCGGTTCCCAGATCATCGGCAATGTCGTCGGCGGGGCGAACGGGACGGACAACCTCGTGCTGCAAGGCACCAACACGGAAAACATTTCCAGATTCCTGAACTTCGAGACCCTGACGATGGAGGGGACGTCATGGTCGCTGACGGGAAACGGCACGTTCTCCACCAGCACCACGGTCGAAGCCGGCATTCTGAATGTCGCGGGCCAGCTCACGAGCCCCGCCATCGACATCCTCGCCGATGGCACGCTGTCGGGCATCGGCACGCTGGTCGGCGACCTGTCCATCGGCGGCACGATCGCGCCGGGCAATTCCATCGGTACGCTGACGGTGTCGGGCAACGCGGCCTTCGACGTCGGCTCGACCTACGTCGTCGAGATCGACGACGGCGGCAACGTGGCGGGGGTGAACAACGATCTCCTCATTGCCGGTACGGCCACGATCGCGGGCGGGACGATCTTCCATGTCGTGCCCGAGGACGGAGCGGCCACGGGCGCCTCCTATGCGGCGAACACCCAGTACACCATCATCCAGACCGCGGCGCCGGGCAACCTGACGGTCGACGGCGCCCCGACCATCACCGACGGCTTTGCCTTCCTGGACTTTTCCGGCCATGACGACGGACAATATTACTACCTGACCAGCAGCGCGGTGGCCGCGTCCTTCTGCCTGGCCGGCGCGAGCTTCAACCAGTGCTCCGCCGGCGAGGCGGTGCGCGATCTTGGTCCCGGACACATCGCGTTCGATCAGGTGCTCGGCATGAGCGAGGCCGCCGCCAACGCTGCGTTCGACGCCATGTCCGGCGAGATCCACGCGTCCGGCCAGCACGTCGTCGATCTCGGGTCCGGCTTGTTCCGTCGCACGCTTCGCGGCCAGGCCTCCGCGGGCATTGCCGGCATCACCGGCGGGGGCGCGCTCGCCGCGCCGCTCGGCTATTCGCCGAATGCCCGGCCGACGTCGCTGCCGGCCGGTGTCATGGCCGCGGACACGGCAGACATGCCGATCGAAGCCTATGCGAACGAGCGTGTCGCCCGGGCATGGCTCGCGCCGGTGGGGCAATGGGGCGCGATCGAGGCCGACGGCAATGCCGGGGAGCTCGACCGCTGGACGGCCGGGGTCGTCGGCGGCTACGAAAGGCCGATCGAACTGGCGGGCGGGCAGGCTCTTGTCGGCTTCGGCATCGGCTATCTGCGCAGCCACGGTTCGGTCGATGCGCGGCGATCCTCCCTCGACGCCGACGGCTTCCACATCGGTGTCTATGGCGGCTGGACGGACGGGCCGTGGTCGCTCGCCGGTTCGCTCGCCTATGCCGCCAACGCCGTCTCCACGACGCGCCGCATCGTGTTCGGCGGCATCGACGAAACGGCCGAGGCCGACTACTGGAGCCACAGCATCGGTTTCTCCGGCGAGGCGGCCTACCGCTTCGATCTGCCCGGCGGCACGACGTTCTCGCCGCTCGCAACGGTCGATGCGGGCTGGTCCGGTCATGGCGGCTTCGACGAAGCCGGCGCAGGCGTGCTCAACCTCTCCGGCGCGTCAGAAAGCTGGACGCGGTTCGACACCGGGCTCGGGGTCGCGCTCGAGCACGTCATCGCCACCGAAAGCGGCAAGGTCGCGCTCCAGGGACGGATCGTCTGGGAGCATGCCTTCGCGGACGTCGTGCCGAGCCAGGCTCTTTCCTTCGCGGGCGGCCCTGCCGGATTCGAGGTTCGCGGCCCGGATGCCGGCCGCGACCGGGTCCGGCTCGGGCTCGGCGTCTCCTTCGAGGCCACCGACGACGTCACCATCCGGGCTGGCTATACCGGTCTGTTCTCCGGCGACCAGCAGAGCCATGGCGCAGGCATCAGCGTCAGGATCCGCTTCTGAGCGGGTCGCGCAGGTGTCTCTGGTGGTGGTCGGCCCTGGGCCTTGAATGGTGGGCGCGACAGGGATTGAACCTGTGACCCTTCGCGTGTGAAGCGAATGCTCTCCCGCTGAGCTACGCGCCCGCCGGGGGCGTGGCCGCCCCGGACAGTGGCGGCGGTATACGTGCGGGTCCGGGGCAAAGTCAAGGACCGTCGCGCCGTCGGGTTTCCCCGCCGTGGACGGAGCGCCGCGCGGCCGGCGGGCGCTGCGGGCGGAGCGGGGGAGTGATGCCCGGCGCTATCCCCGCGCCGCGCGCATTAGCCGTTCCGCCAGCTCAACTGTCAGGTCGTCGAGGTGGTCGATGACGACGCTCGGCGCCAGGTCCTTCACCGGCACGTCGGAATAGCCGAACGAGACGGCCACCACCGGGATGCCGGCGTTGCGGGCGGTGTCGACGTCGGTGCGCGAGTCGCCCACCATCAGCGCGCGTTCCGGGTCGCCGCCGGCGCGCAGGATCGTCTCGGTCAGGTGGCGCGGGTCGGGCTTGCGGAAGGTGAAGACGTCGGCGCCGCAGATCGTCGCGAAACGCTCGGAAAGCCCCAGCGCCCCGATCAGCCGGTCGGCGAAGGCCTGCGGCTTGTTGGTGCAGATGGCGAGCCGCGCGCCGATGCCGGCGAAGCGGTCGAGCGCGGCCAGCGCGCCGTCATAGGGGCGCGACACGCCCGGAATGTTGTCGGCATAGTGGTCGAGGAACAGCTTGACCAGCCGGTCGGTCGTGTCCGGCTTCAGGAGGCGCCGTTCGGCGGAAAAGACCCGCTCGATCATCGCCCGCCCGCCATGGCCCGCATAGGGCCTGAGCCAGGCCGGGTCGACCGGCCGCATGCCCTCGTCGGCCAGCGCGTGGTTGATCGACGCGATCAAGTCGTCGGCGGTGTCGACCAGCGTCCCGTCGAGGTCGAAGACGATGGTCGGCGTGGTGCCCGGCATGCGCGTTTCCGTCCGTTGTTGCCCGCTCCCGCGGCGATAGGCCTTCCCGCGCCGCGCGGCAAGACGCCACCGCGGAGCGAGAAAGCCTTTGCCGTTCGGGCCGGAAATGATAGGAGCAGCCGCGAAATCGCCGACGCGAGACGAGGGGAGGCCGACGGGCCGTCATGGATGCCAGGCTGCTGAAGATCGAGGCCGCGCGCGCCGCGCTTTCGCATGTCGAGAGCGGCACGGTGATCGGCATCGGCACGGGATCGACAGCGGAGGAATTCGTCCGGCTGCTCGCGGCCGCCGTTTCGGGCGGCATGACGATCACCGGCGTGCCGACGTCGGAGCGCACGGCCGCGCTCTGCCGCGAACTCGGCGTGCCGCTGACGACGCTCGAGGAGAACCCGCATCTGGCGCTGACGATCGACGGCGCCGACGAGGTTGGCCCCGAACTCGCGCTCATCAAGGGCGGCGGCGGAGCGCTGCTGCGCGAGAAGATCGTCGCGGCGGCGTCCGACCGGATGATCGTGATCGCCGACGAGACCAAGCTGGTCGAAAAGCTGGGGCGCTTCCCGCTGCCGATCGAGGTCAACCGCTTCGGGCTGGCAGCCACGCGACGGGCGATCGAGACGGCCGCCCGCAGGCTCGGCCTCGACGGCCCCGTGGCGCTGCGCGAGGCCGGCGGCGACGCCTTTCTGACCGACGGCGGCCACTACATCCTCGATGCATCTTTTGGCCTCATTCCCGATCCAAGAGCACTTTCGAATGCCCTCCATGCGATTCCAGGCGTGGTGGAGCACGGACTTTTCCTCGATCTCGCGAGCGTCGCGATCATTGCCGGCCGGAACGGCATCAAGACGCTCGCCGTCACCCGATAGAAGGGAGTTTTCTCGCATGATCCTGATTCCGACCGCGCGGCGTCTCGTCACGGCCGTCGCAATGGCGGCCTTCGTGGCCGGCGCCTCCTCCGCCTTCGCCCAGAACGTCTCCGAGACCCACCTGAAGGCCGCCCGCGAGGCGATCGCCGCGCTCAAGGCCACGGAGCAGTATGACGGCATCCTGCTGGGCGCGGCGGCGGCGCTGAAGAACGAGCTGATCCAGAAGGATCCGCACCTGCAGGACATCATCAACGAGATCGTCGACGAGAAGACGCTGTCGTTTGCCGCCCGCCGCGGCGACCTGGAGCGCGAGGCCGCGCTCGCCTACGCCCGGACCTTCTCGGAGGACGACCTGAAGGCGATCGGCGCGTTCTACACCTCGTCGGCGGGCAAGGCCCTGCTGGCGAACGGCCCCAACATCATCCGCGAGGTGGCCCAGGCCGCCGAGATCTGGCAGCGCGGTCTGGCCCGCGATCTGGCGCAGGCTGTCGGCGAGGCGATGGCCGCCCGTGTGGCCGCGCAGCCGGCGCCGGCCCCCGCGCAGTAGCGCAAGACGCCGAAACTTCACCGTGAAAGCCCGGTCCGCGCCGGGCTTTTTTCGTCTCGGCGGGGGATCGGGGCATTCTGTGCGTTTCCCGCTGGACGGGGTTGTTCTAAGGAGGAGCCGCGCCACGGCGCGAACAGATCCGGCAGGCAGGATGGGAACCGCGACATGGCGCGATACGACTACGATCTCTTCGTCATCGGTGGCGGTTCGGGCGGCGTGCGCGCGGGCCGGCTGACCGCGTCGATGGGCCGGAAGGTCGGCATCGCCGAGGAACATCGCTACGGCGGCACCTGCGTCATCCGCGGCTGCGTTCCCAAGAAGCTGTTCGTCTACGCCTCGCAGTTTCCCGAGCATTTCGAGGACGCTCGCGGCTATGGCTGGACGGCGCCGCCGGCCTCGTTCGACTGGCGCACGCTGGTGGCCAACAAGGACATGGAGATCGCCCGTCTCGAGGCGATCTACCGGCGGGGGCTTCAGAATGCCGGCGCCGAGCTGTTCGACTGCCGCGCCGAACTCGTCGACCGCCACACGATCCGCCTCGTCGGGCAGGACCGCACCGTCACCGCCGACAAGATCCTGGTCGCCACCGGCGGCCGGGCGAACCCGCACGCCGCACTTCCCGGCCACGAGCTCTGCATCTCCTCCAACGAGGCCTTCTATCTCAACGACCTGCCACGATCGATCGTGATCGCCGGGGGCGGCTACATCGCGGTCGAATTCGCCAACATCTTCCACGGCCTCGGCGTGGAAACCACGCTGGTCTATCGCGGCCGCGAGATCCTCGGGCGCTTCGACATGGATCTGCGCCGGCACCTGCACGAGACGATGGAGAAGAAGGGCATCCGCATCCTCTGCCACACCATCTTCGAGAAGATCGAACGGCGGCCGGACGGACGACTCGCGGCGCATCTCTCGGATGGCGGCACGATCGTGGCCGACGAGGTCATGCTGGCGCTCGGCCGCGACCCCAACACCGAAGGGCTCGGCCTCGAGGCGGCGGGCGTGGAACTCGGCGTCAAGGGCGAGATCAAGGTCGACGCGTACTCGCGCACCAGCGTCGACAACATCTACGCGGTGGGCGACGTCACCGACCGCGTCGCGCTGACGCCGGTGGCGATCCACGAGGCGATGTGCTTCGTGGAGACGGCGTTCAAGGACAACCCGACCTCGCCGGACCACGCCTGCGTGGCGACAGCCGTCTTCTCGCAGCCCGAGATCGGCACGGTCGGCCTGTCGGAGGACGATGCCGTGAAGCTGCATTCCGACGTCGAGATCTACCGCGCCCTGTTCCGCCCGATGCGGCACACGCTGTCGGGCCGCGACGAGAAGATGCTGATGAAGCTCGTGGTCGACGGGGAGAGCAAGCGCGTGCTTGGCGCGCACATCCTCGGACCCGACGCGGGCGAGATGGCGCAACTGCTCGGCATCGCGGTCAAGGCCGGGCTCACCAAGGCCGATTTCGACCGCACCATGGCCGTCCACCCGAGCGCCGCCGAGGAACTCGTCACCATGTACCAGCCGACCTACCGGGTGAAGGATGGCGAGCGGATCTCCTGAGGTCGAGGCGGCCGCCACCACCCCGAAGGCGGCGGTCGCGGACATGCTCGCCGATCTCCATGCGAGCGGCGAGGTCGTCGCCTATTTCGGCTACGGATCCTTGGTCAACCGGGCCACGCACCGCACCGCGATCCTGCACGCGATGCCGGCGCGGCTTAAGGGCTGGCGGCGCATCTGGCGGCCTCGTCCCGACATGCCGGGCTTTCCCGCCGCGCTGCTCAGCGTCCGGCCCGAACCGGATGCGGGCTGCGACGGGCTGATCGTCTTCGACCGGGCGGAAAACCTGCCCGCCGTCGACGCGCGCGAGGCGCGCTACCGGCGCCTGGTACTGCCGTTGGACAGCATCGAGACCGCCGAGCCGCTGCCGGCCGGGCTGCCGCTCTACGTCTACGTGGCCCAGACCGACATCCCGCCGCATCCCGCGCCGCCGATGATCCTGCGCTCCTATCTCGATGCCGTTCTGCAGGGCTTTCTCGCCGAGCACGGCGAGGCCGGCGTTTCACGGTTCATCGCGGAGACCGAAGGCTTCGACACGCCGGTCCACGACGACCGGCATCGGCCGATCTACCCGCGCGCCGTCGACCTCGCGGGCCACGAAGCCGCCCTGTTTTCGGCCCTGCTTGCTCGGCTGACCGAACGGAGAGCCTTGCGCTGTACGGTTTCCTGCCCCCAACAGGGTAGAATCGGCCCCCCTGATCCTGTATAGGACCGCATCCCGGAGGTCCCCGGGAGACGAAATCGCGAGATTTCGACGAGTCATCATTGGGTGCTGTCATGTCGAAGAAGTGGTCACCGAACTCCTGGCGCAACCTGCCGATCAGCCAGGTCCCGACCTATCCGGATCCGGCTGCCGTCGTGGCCGTGGAGAAGCAGCTTTCGACCTTTCCGCCACTCGTTTTTGCAGGCGAGGCGCGCAAGCTGAAGAAGCAGCTCGCGTCCGTCGCCGAGGGCAAGGCTTTCCTGCTTCAGGGCGGCGATTGCGCCGAGAGCTTCGCCGAGCACGGCGCCGACAACATCCGCGACTTCTTCCGCGTCTTCCTGCAGATGTCGGTCGTGCTCACCTTCGCCGGCTCGCAGCCGGTGGTGAAGGTCGGCCGCATCGCCGGCCAGTTCGCCAAGCCGCGCTCGTCCGATTTCGAAACCAAGGACGGCACGACGCTGCCATCCTATCGCGGCGACATCATCAACGGCATCGAGTTCGACGAGCGTTCGCGGCTGCCCGACCCCGCGCGCCAGGAGATGGCGTACCGCCAGTCGGCGGCGACGCTCAACCTGTTGCGCGCCTTCGCGCAGGGCGGCTACGCCTCGCTCGAGAACGTGCACAAGTGGAT
Organism: Mesorhizobium sp.; assembly: GCA_046292285.1. Lineage (GTDB taxonomy): Bacteria > Pseudomonadota > Alphaproteobacteria > Rhizobiales > Rhizobiaceae > Aquibium. The sequence goes on from JBKBRJ010000015.1 coordinate 73,533, forward strand.
GCTGGGCTTCGTCTCCGACAGCCCGCAGGCCGAGCGCTACGAGGCGCTGGCCAACCGCATCACCGAGACGATGGACTTCATGCGCGCCGTCGGCATCACTTCGGACACGCACTACGCGCTGCGCGAGACCGATTTCTACACCAGCCACGAGGCGCTGCTGCTCGGCTACGAGGAGGCGCTGACCCGCGTCGATTCCACCAGCGGCGACTGGTACGCGACGTCGGGCCACATGATCTGGATCGGCGACCGCACCCGCCAGCCCGACCATGCGCACATCGAGTATTGCCGGGGCATCAAGAACCCGCTCGGCCTCAAGTGCGGCCCCTCGCTGACGCCCGACGGGCTGCTCAACCTGATCGACCTGCTCAATCCGGAGAACGAGGCAGGCCGCCTGACGCTGATCGCGCGCTTCGGCGCCGAGAAGGTCGGCGATCACCTTCCGGCGCTGGTGCGCGCGGTCGAGAAGGAGGGCCGCAGGGTCGTCTGGTCCTGCGATCCCATGCACGGCAACACCATTACGGCAGCCGGCTACAAGACGCGGCCCTTCGACCGCATCCTGAAGGAAGTGCGGAGCTTCTTCGACATCCACCGCGCCGAGGGCACGCATCCGGGCGGCATCCATATCGAGATGACCGGCAAGAACGTCACCGAATGCACGGGCGGCGCGCGCGCCATCCGCGACGACGAGCTGCAGGATCGCTATCACACGCATTGCGACCCGCGCCTCAACGCCGATCAGGCGATCGAACTGGCGTTCCTGGTCAGCGAACTGTTGAAGAACAGCAGCGCCGGCGGCGCACGGAGGCAGGTCGTCAACGGCTGAGCCGCCGCTTCGGTCATTGCACTGGGCGAATGAAATCAGGCCCGGCGCTTCCTTTGCGAAGCGCCGGGCCTTTCGTTTCCGCTCGCGAGACCGGAATCCGTGCTCCGGTCCGAACAATCGCGAAAACCCCGTTAACCATCCGTTTCCCTTGAGGGCGCGCAGTTTCCGCAAACGTCAACCCTGGAAATCGGCCGTTAATCACCGGGCTGCGATGATCGCCGCGGCAAGAAATGGTAATCGGCTTGGGGGACGACAGTAGGGTGGGAACGCGGCTTCGCCTTTCAGCCGATTGGGTTCGGTCATGGACCGGCTACTTTCTCGCTGCGTCCGTTTCCCTGCTGCTGTCTGGCGGCGCCGAAGTCCAGTCCGCGATCTGGCTGGCAAATGCGCTGGCCGTGGTCCAGTTCTTGCGGATGGATGCGCGCGGTGTCGTCCCGTTTGCAATCGTGCTTTCCGCGGCATGGCTTGTATTGCTGGGCGGCGGAATGCCGCTGCTGCCGGCGGTCGCCCTCGCGCTGACCCACGCGGCTCAGGTTTCCGCCACGACATGGGTTGCGCGCATCTGGCTTGGCCCCGGCCTGCCGGACCCGCATTCGCCCGAACGCCAGATCCAGTTCTTCTCGATTGTCGCGCTGGCGATGCCGTTGCTGTTCGCGCTGGTCGCTGGCCCCGCCATCGCGCACGTCGCGGGATGGACCGTGGCGGCGACGTTGCGGGGCTTCGTCGAAGCACAACTGCTCGGCGCGGCGATCGTCATGCCGATGGCGGCTTATGGCGGCGCGGTGCTGGCGCAATGGAAGGCCGATCGGGCGGGCCGAGGCGAATTCGCCCGCGTGATGATCGGACTGGCGGCCGCGACCGTCATCGCCATGACGACCCTCAATCATCCGCTGGCGATGATCGGCCTCGGTATGCTGGTCGTGGCCTTCGTGAGGCCGGTCGAGGAGACCGCCGTCGTCGCCTCGCTGTGCGGCATCATCGCTGTGACGATTGCATCCCTTGGGATGGTGCCCGGCTTCGAGACGCTGGGCGCGCCCTTTCCGCCGCGCTTGCAGCCGTCGCTGTCGCTGGCTCTCGTCGTGCCGGTCTTCTTCGGCATCGTCCGGGCGCGCGCGGCCCTGGATCGGCGCGGAAAGGAGGAAAGCGACGCGGTGTTCCGACGCTCGATGGAGGATTCGGCGATCGGCATGGCGATCATGGACGTCAGCGGGCGGATCCAGAAAGCCAACAAGGCTCTGGCCGACATGCTCGGCTGCGCCATCGAAGAGATCGAAGGACGGGTTCTCTCCGACTTCGTTCACGAGGCTGACCGGGACAGCGCCATCGAACAGGGGCGCACTGCGATCCGCGACAGGCGAACCTCGGCGCGCGTCGAGAAGCGCTACATGAGCAAGGACGGCAGCGTCGTCTGGGGGCAGGGCTCGATCTCGGCGGTATTCGACACCATGACGGGCAGGGCGACCCACCTCATTTGCCACATCGAGAACGTCGACGAACGCCGTCGCTCCATGGAAGCGGTCGCCGAGGCCGAGAACCGCTGGAACTTCGCTCTGTCGAGCGCGCGCCAGGGTGTCTGGGAAATCGACCTGCGAAAGAACAGAAGCTACCACTCGGCCACCTGGCGGGAGATACTCGGCTACGGCGAAGGCGAACTCGAGGACTCGGCGGATCTGTGGCTCGAGCTCATCCATCCCGATGACCTGAAGATCGTCATCGGCATGGATCGCGCCAACCGCGAGGGGTCCAATTCCTTCTTCGAGGCCGAGTTCCGCATGCGCCACAAGGACGGACACTGGGTCTGGGTGCTTGATCGCGGCAAAATCCTGGAGCGCGAGCGCGATGGGACGATTGTCCGTGCGATCGGCACGCACACCGACATCACCCGCCAGAAGGAGGCACACGAGCGCCTGTCCGAAACGGCGCGCGCGCTGCGGGCCGAAAAAGACCGCCTGCGCGTGATGCTGCGATCGATCGGCGACGCGGTGATCTGTACAGACGCCGACGGGCGCGTCGCCTTCATGAACCCCGTCGCTGAGACCCTGACGGGGCACAGGCTGGAAAATGCGATCGGACGTCCGCTGCCCGAGGTCCATTCGCCGGTGGACGAGGAGACCCGCGAGCCGATCGGCGCCAGTTGCCGGTCCGCCGGCGCGGAAGGCGATGCCGTGCAGCATCGCGCCATGCTGGTGCGGCCCGATGCGACGCGCAGCTTCATCCGGCAGGTCGCCTCGCCGATCCTCTCCTCTGAAGGCGAGTACGAGGGGACCATGATCGTCTTTCAGGACGTTTCGGACGCCCGCGCGCTCCAGCGGGAACTCGCGCATGCGGCAAGCCATGATTCGCTGACCGGGCTCGCCAACCGTGCGCGCTTCATGGATGCGATGGAGGACCTGGTCGAAGGCCGCGACCGGTTCTTTGGCGAGGAGAACCACATGCTCTTCATCGATCTCGATCGCTTCAAGCTCGTCAACGACACCGCGGGCCATGTCGCCGGCGACGCCCTCCTGAAGCGGATCGCGTCAGCCATGCAGGATTGTGTCCGCACCACCGACATCCTCGCGCGTCTCGGCGGAGACGAGTTCGCGGTCATCCTGCGCGGCTGCCGGGAGTCCGAGGCCGAAGCCATCGCCCGCCTGCTGGTCGAGGCGATCGGGCGGCTCGCCTTCGACTGGGAGGGCAGGGAACATCGGGTCGGCGCCTCCGTCGGCATTGCCGCCATCACTCCGGGGCGGGAGCCCGCGGAGATCGTCGCCGACGCGGACAAGGGCTGCTATGCCGCCAAGGCCAAGGGGCGCGGTACGGTTTGCATCCATCCGGGCGGAGACGATCGCATGCCGCTCAGCGCCTGAAACGGCCCGTCCGAATTGCTGGTTGAACGTGAACGGCGAAGCCGTTCTGTTTTGTTGAACGCTCAGTCGCGCACCCGTGCGCTGCACAGGCTCTCCGCGCCGGACTATATTGGCACAAAGGAGATTGCCGATGACCACGCTTCCCTCGCTTTTCATTTCGCATGGCGGACCAAACATCGTCCTGGACGACATGCCGGCGCGACGCTTCCTCGAAGGGCTGTCCTCGCTGGTCGAGCGGCCGAAGGCGATCGTCATCATGTCCGCGCATTTCGAGACGCACGGCGTGACGGTGGTGACCGATCCGAAGCCCGAGATGATCTATGATTTCGGCGGTTTCGCCCCCGAACTCTATCGGATGGTCTATCCGGCGCCGGGCGATCCGCGGCTGGCCGAGCGTGTGATCGCGCTTCTCGACGAGGCGGGCCTCGCGCCCGCGCGCCTCGGCCGGCGGGGCTACGACCACGGCACCTGGACGCCGCTCAAGCTTGCCTTTCCACAGGCCGACATTCCTGTCGTGCAGATCTCGATCGATCCGACCCGCGACGCGCGCTGGCACTACGAGGTGGGGAGGGCGCTGGCGCCCTTGCGCGACGAGGGCATCCTGGTGATCGGATCCGGCCACATCACCCACAACCTGCGCGCCGTCTTCGGCGTCATGCGGGCGGGCATGCGGATGCCGCCGGAACTGGGCGCGCGGTTTGATTCCTTTGTCGCTTGGTTCGCCGAGACGTTGGCGGCCGGCGACGTCGAGGCATTGCTCGACTGGCGCGCGCGCGCTCCGTTCCCGGTCGACAACCATCCGACCGACGAACACCTGATGCCGATCTTCTTCGCGCTCGGCGCGGCCGGCGACCACGCTCATGCGCGCCGCATCCACGAGTCGCGCGAATTCGGCTTCTTCGCCTACGATTCCTACCTGTTCAACTGAGGTCGGTTTCGTCCGCGATACCGACGCGGCTCCGCGTGCCTTCTTCCGTGCGTGGCCGGAGGTCCTATATACGGCGCGCACAGGGACCCTGGACATGACCGATCGATCCGAACTCGACCTCACGCAGCGCTCCGGCCTGCCGGCGGAGCTCCGCTTCCTGGCGGAGAAATACCCGCGCGGCGATTGGAGCGGGCATGCCAACATCCAGGGAATGGCCAGCTTCTGGCTGCAGCGCCACGACATGTTTCGCGAGGTCGGGGCCATGCTGACGGCCGGCATCGCGGACTATCGCGAGGGCCGCAAATCGGCGCCGGACTTCGCGCAGTGGTTCGCGCCGCGGCTGAACTTCTTCCTGGGCAACCTCGACGGGCACCACAAGGTCGAGGACCAGCACTACTTTCCGGCCTTCGCGCAGGCCGAGGCGCGGCTGAAGCGCGGCTTCGACATCCTCGACGCCGACCATCACCAGATCCACGACGCGCTCGCCCACAATGCCGAGACGGCGAACTTCTTCCTTCGCGCCTTACGCGAGAGCGAGGATCGCCAGCGCTTCGCGGCCGACGCCTATGCCGACGCCAACCAGGCCTTGGTGGCGATGCTGTCGCGCCATCTCGACGACGAGGAAGACCTGATCATCCCGCTGATCCTCGACCGGGGCGATGCCGCGCTGGAGCCGCACTGAGGCCGGCGGGCCGCTGCCGGGCGGATCGATCGCGTGCGACGCGCCCCCTCGCCAGGTCCCGCCCCGATCGGCTAGCCTTGCGCGCGTGATCGGGAGCGGCGAGGGCGCGCGGTGAAATCATTCGACGACATCCGGGCGAGGGCGGCGGAGCGAAAGGGCGGCGAGGACGTGCTGTCGTCGCTCCTGCCGCCCGCGCCCGACAACGCCGCGCTGGCGGCGGTTCCCGACCACCGCATCCTCTCCACCATGGCGAACGGCGTCTTCTGCGCCGGCTTCGTCTGGCGCGTCATCGCGCAGAAATGGCCGGGTTTCGAGGAAGCCTTCCTCGGCTTCGAGCCGAAGCGGCTCCTGTTCCAGCCGGACGAGTTCTGGGAAGGGCTCGCCGCCGACGCGCGCATCGTGCGCAATCCGCAAAAGATTCGCTCGGTGCGCGACAACGCGGTCTTCGTCGACCGGATATCGCGCGAGCACGGGAGCTTCGGCCGCTTCCTGGCGAACTGGCCCAGGGACGACCAGGCCGGTCTCATGGCCGTTCTGGCAAAGCAGGGCAGCCGCCTCGGCGGCGCCACCGGCCAGTACTTTCTCCGCTGGATCGGCTTCGATGCCTATGTCGTCTCGCCCGACATGGCCGCCGCGCTCCGCGACGCGGGGCTCGCCATCGCAGAACCCCCGACCTCGAGGAAGGACCTCGCCGCCATCCAGTTCCGGATGAACGCCTATGCCGCCGAGACCGGATTGCCCTACACCCACCTCTCGCGCATCCTCGCCCTATCGATCGGCGAGAACCGCGCGCCGGAGGATCTCAGGGCGTATGCGGGGGAGTAGCGGGACTTACGCCGCTCGATCCATCGGTTCGATGCGTTCCAGTTCGTCCCTCAGCCGCTCCGAGGCCGTTTCCAGTTCCCAGGCCTGCTGGAAATTCATCCAGAACTGCGGCGTGGTATCGAAGAAGCGCGCCAGCCTGAGCGCCGTATCCGGGGTGAGGCCGACTTCCTGCTTGACGATCCTCTCGATGCGGGTGCGCGGCAGGCGAAGATGTTTGGCGAGTTGGCCCGGGCTCATGCCGAGCGGCGCGAGGTATTCCTCCCGAAGGAACTCACCGGGATGGATGGGACGAGCAAAATGCAGCATGTCATGTCCTCGTGTTCGGGGCATGGTACCCGCTAGTGATAGTCGACGATTTCGACGTCTTCCGCGCCGGCCGCCGTCCAGCGGAAACAGATCCGCCACTGATCGTTGATGCGAATGGAGTGCTGTCCCGCTCGGCTTCCCTTCAGTGCTTCGAGCCGATTGCCGGGCGGCGATCGAAGGTCCCGCAGGTCCTGCGCATGGTCGATCGCACGCAACTTTCGTTCGGCGGCCGCGACGAGGTTGGCGGGGAAGCCCTTTGGAGCGTGGCCCGACGCGACCTCCTCCACGGCCTTTCCCCTGAACGAGACGATCATGACCGTTTCCCATCGCTCGTGTATCGTAGATTGATACAAGCGTCGGGGCAAGGCACAGGACGATGCGCCCCCTCCCGCCATTGCCGCGCTCCCCGCCGCGCGCTACACCGGCGCCATGACCACGCCCGACACGCTCCGCATCGCCGTCGCCCAGCTCAATCCCGTCATGGGCGACATCGCCGGCAATCTCGCCCGGGCGCGGGCCGCGCGCGCCGACGCCGCGCGCCACGGGGCCGAGCTGGTGCTGTTCACCGAACTGTTCATCTCCGGCTATCCGCCGGAAGACCTCGTGCTGCGCGCCTCCTTCGTCGAGGCCTGCGAGGCGGCGGTGGCCGCGCTCGTCGCCGACACCGCCGATGGCGGGCCGGGGCTGGTCGTCGGCACGCCGCTGCGCCGCGCCACCGGGCTGCACAATTCGGTCGTCGTCGCCGACGCCGGCCGCGTGCTGGCCGAGCGCTACAAGCTCGACCTGCCCAATTACGGCGAGTTCGACGAGAAGCGCGTCTTCCAGCCCGCGCCCGAGATCCAGGGGCCGGTCAGCTTTCGCGGCGTGCGGCTCGGCCTGCCGGTCTGCGAGGACATCTGGGGCGAGCTCGGCATCTGCGAGACGCTGGCGGAGGCGGGCGCCGAGATCCTGCTCGTGCCCAACGGCTCGCCCTATTATCGCGGCAAGGTCGACGTGCGCCACCAGGTCGTCATCCGCCAGGTGATCGAGAGCGGCCTGCCGATCGTCTACGCCAACCAGCTCGGCGGCCAGGACGAGCTCGTCTTCGACGGCGCCTCCTTCGCCATCCAGGCCGACAAGTCGCTCGCCTTCCAGATGAGCCAGTTCGAGGAGGCCGTCTCCGTTTCCACCTGGAAGCGCGGCGGCGAGGGCTGGCGCTGCGCGCAGGGGCCGCTGTCGCGCATACCCGAGACCGAGGAGGCCGACTACCGCGCCTGCATGCTCGGCCTGCGCGACTACGTCAACAAGAACGGTTTTCGCGACGTCGTGCTCGGCCTGTCGGGCGGCATCGATTCGGCGCTCTGCGCCGCGCTCGCCGTCGATGCGCTGGGCGAGGAGCGGCTGCACGCCGTCATGCTGCCCTACCGCTACACCTCCAAGGAATCGATCGCCGACGCCGAGGCCTGCGCGCGGGCGCTCGGCTGCCGCTACGACGTGATCCCGATCGCCAAGCCGGTGGAGGGCTTCATGGCCGCGCTCGGGCCCCTGTTCCAGGGCACCACGGCCGGCATCACCGAGGAGAATTTGCAGAGCCGCGCGCGCGGCACGCTCCTGATGGCTTTGTCCAACAAGTTCGGCTCGATGGTCGTCACCACCGGCAACAAGTCGGAGATGTCGGTTGGCTACGCCACGCTCTATGGCGACATGAACGGCGGCTTCAATCCCATCAAGGACCTCTACAAGATGCAGGTCTACAAGCTGTCGGCCTGGCGCAACGGCACCGTTCCTCCCGGCGCGCTCGGCCCGTCGGGCGAGGTCATCCCGCAATCGATCATCGACAAGGCGCCCTCGGCCGAGCTGCGCGAGAACCAGACCGACCAGGATTCGCTGCCGCCCTATCCGGTGCTCGACGACATCCTGGAATGCCTGGTCGAAAACGAGATGTCGGTCGACGCCATCGTCGCCCGCGGCCACGACGCCGCCACCGTCACCCGCATGGAGCACCTGCTCTACGTCGCCGAATACAAGCGCCGCCAAGCCGCGCCCGGCGTCAAGATCACGCGCAAGAACTTCGGCCGCGACCGGCGGTATCCGATCACCAACCGGTATCGCGAGGGGGCGTAGCAACACGCTCCCATCCTCTCCCCCGGGCAGGGGGAGAGGTGGACCGGGCGAAGCCCGGGACGGTGAGGGGGTGCTTCCGGCGCCAGTTCTCCAAGGACGCAAGACACTGAAACAACCCCGCCCGTCGCGCCCCCCTCTGGCCTGCCGGCCATCTCCCCCTCAAGGGGGGAGATCACGCGCGCCGCCGTTCCGGCCGATCGCCAACGCTGCAGGAGGAGCGCCGACGCCGACGCTGCCGATCTCCCCCTTGAGGGGGAGATGGCCGGCAGGCCAGAGGGGGGTGTCGTCGAGCGCAGGCGGTCGTCGTGCGGAAGCACCAGACGAAGCCGACCACTCGGAGCGGCCCGCCCTTCCGCTTCGTCATCCTTGTCTGTTGACGGCCTGCTGTGGATCGGCAGGTTGATCGGTGGGC
>JBKBRJ010000016.1:0-51304 GCA_046292285.1 Mesorhizobium sp.
GGCTGACCCGCCACCCGGCCTATTCGCCCACCAATCCCAACCGCGTGCGCTCCCTCGTCGGCGCCTTCTCGACCGCCAACCAGACGGGCTTCCACCGGCCCGACGGCGAGGGCTACCGCTTCTTCGCCGACACCGTGCTCGAGGTCGAGCGCAAGAACCCGCAGGTCGCGGCCCGCCTCGCCACCGCGCTGCGCTCCTGGCGCTCGCTGGAGCCCGGCCGCAAGGCGCTGGCGCGCGAGGTGCTGCTGCGCATCGCCTCCGCCGACGGGCTGTCGCCCGACCTGCGCGACATCGTCGACCGGACGCTGGCCTGACGGGGCGCGGGGAAGCGGGCCTCCGCGGCCGTCCCGGACCGGCCCCGCGGGCGGCCGGAAGACCCTTCTCCCTGCCCGCTCTCCCTGCCCGCCCGTGCGGCCCGGCGATCGCGCGACGAATATTTCGCGGCCGGCCCGGATAGGCGCTGGACCTCGGACTCCGCGTGTGATTCCTTATCCGTGATTCGGGCGTGCGGCGTTACCGGATCGTTTCGGGGGCAATCGGACAGCACGAGGGGTCGGCGATGGCCGAGGCGGACGCGCGCGGCGCGGCCGGCGCGAGCAGCTTTGCGCGGCGCAGCCACAGCCGCAGGGCGATGCGGGCCCTGTCGGGCAACGCCCGTTTCATCGCCCATCCCGCCTACGAGCGGCTGATCGCCGCCGAGCCCTATCTCAGGCGCTCGATCCCGACGCTGATCATCGTCTTCCTCGTCATCGTGGCCGCCGCCCGCACGCTCTCGCTGATGGCGATGCGCGACGACGTCGAGCGCGGCGCGCGCACCACGCTGGGCCTCGCCGCCTCCCAGATCGCCGCCAGCATCGGGGCCGCCGACCGCCGGCCGGTCGACCATGCCGACGAGATCCAGCGCATGCTCGAGGGTGCCCAGCCGCTGCAGGCGCTGCGGCACCGCCACGTCATGCTGGTCACCGACCCGGGCTTCCGCGTCGTCGCCACCGCCGCGGCCCACCGCGAATGGATCGGCCGCCCGCTGGAGGAGATCATCGGCGGCGGCCAGCCGCTGTTCCTGTTCGGCGAGCGCGTCGGCGCCATGCCCGTCACCATCGGCGCCGGGCGCTGGCTGGCGGCGGTCAGCCTGCTGCCCGGGCGCGCCGGCGCCGCGGCCGTGCTGGTGCCGGAGGAGATGGTCTTTGCCGAATGGCGGCGCACCGTCTCGCTCAACGTCACGCTGTTCGTCGTCACCTCCGGCGTGCTGATCATCGTGCTCTACGCCTATTTCAGCCAGGCCGCGCGCGCCCAGGCCGCCGACGGCCTCTATTCCGACGCGCACCAGCGCATCGATCTCGCCCTCGTGCGCGGCCGCTGCGGGCTGTGGGACTGGGACATGGGGCGCGGCCGCATGTACTGGTCGCGCTCGATGTACGACATGCTGGGCTACCAGCCCTTCGAGGACATGCTGTCCTTCGGCGAGGTCGCCGACATCATCCATCCCGAGGACGGCGACCTCTTCGACCTCGCCAATTCCATCGTGGCGCGCGAGGTGGACCAGATCGACCGCGTCTTCCGCATGCGCCATCATGCCGGCCACTGGGTGTGGATGCGCGCCCGCGCCCAGGTCGTCGACCCGGATGCCGCCGACCTCCACCTGATCGGCATCGCCGTCGACGTGACCGAGCAGCACGAGCTCGCGCGCCAGTCGGAAGAGGCCGACCGGCGGCTGCGCACGGCGATCGAGAGCATCTCCGAATCCTTCGTCCTCTGGGACGCGGAGGAGCGGCTGGTGATGTGCAACACCCGCTTCCAGGAGCACATGGGGCTGACCGACCGCGACGTGTCGCCCGGCACGCCGCGCAGGGAAGTCGAGGCGCGGATGAAGGCCTATGCCGTCGAGCGCCGGTTCGCCGGCGGGCACGGCCGCAACGGCGGCGCCACCTTCGAGCGCCAGCTCGCCGACGGCCGCTGGCTGCAGGTCAACCAGCTGCCCACCGGCGACGGCGGCACCGTCTCGGTCGGCGCCGACATCACCCAGCTCAAGATCAACCAGGAGAAGCTGGTCGACAGCGAGCGCCGCCTGATGGCGACCATCCAGGATCTCAGCCTGGCACGCCGCGCCGAGGAGGAGCGGGCGCGCGAGCTGTCCGACCTCAACCGCAAGTACATGCGCGAGACCGAGCGCGCCGAGGCCGCCAACCGCGCCAAGTCCGAGTTCCTCGCCAACATGTCGCACGAGCTGCGCACCCCGCTCAACGCGATCATCGGCTTCTCGGAGCTGATGCAGTCCGGCCTGTTCGGCCCGCTCGGATCGGAGCGCTACGCCGAATACGCGCGCGACATCCATGCGAGCGGCAACTACCTGCTCGGCGTCATCAACGACATCCTCGACATGTCCAAGATCGAGGCCGGCCAGTTCGCGCTGCACCGCGAGGAGATCGAGCTCGCTGCGCTGATGGAGGAGGCGATCCGCGTCGTCTCCGTCCAGGCGGCCGCCAAGAACATCGCGGTCGAGACCAGCATCGACCAGTCGACGCGTCTCCATGCCGACCGCCGCGCCATCAAGCAGATCGCCATCAACCTGCTCTCCAACGCGGTCAAGTTCACCGGCCAGGGCGGCCGCATCCAGGTGCGCGCGCGCAAGGCCGGCGGCTCGCTGGTGCTGTCGATCGAGGACAATGGCTGCGGCATCCCGCGCGAGGCGCTGAAGAAGCTCGGCCGCCCGTTCGAGCAGGTGCAGAACCAGTTCTCCAAGAGCCATACCGGCTCGGGCCTCGGGCTCGCCATCTCGCGCTCGCTGACCGAGATGCATGGCGGGGCGCTGAAGATCAAGTCGGCCGAAGGCGAGGGCACGATCGTGTCGGTGCGCATCCCGGCGGGGCGGATGCTGAAGGCGGCCTGAGCGGGAACGGCCCGGGGGAACGGACGAACGGCACGCGGAAGGTTTCGAGGCGGCGGACCTCGGCGGCCCGGGAGCGCAGGCTTCCGGGCCGTTTCGTGCGATGCGAAGCGGGGATGTAGCGGCAGCCGGGTCGATCGAAGCAGCCTGAGGTGGCGCTACGACTTCCCCCCGAAAATCCTGTCGAAATGCGCCCGCACGCCGGCGGCCGTCTCGCGCACATGCGCCTCGAGCACGCCGATGTCGGGCAGGTCGGTGGTCCTCAGCAGCAGGTCGGCCAGGCCCGGCGGCATGTCGTCCGGGTCGATGCCGCCGGTCAGGCAGAGCCGCGACACCTGGGTGAGCGAGAGGAACAGGTCGTGCGCGGCGGCAAGCTCGCGCCTCGCCTGCGCGTCGCAGAAGCCCGGCGCCAGCCTGGCCAGCGTCTCGCCGGTCGAGGCGCTGCGCTCGCCCTCGACCTCGCCCAGCAGCACGGCGGCCTGGGCGATGAACTCGAGATCGATCAGCCCGCCCGGGATCAGCTTGACGTCCCAGATGCCGCGCGGCGGCTTCTCGGCGGCGATCAGCGCGCGCATCTCGCGCGCGTCCTTCAGCACCCTTGCGCGATCGTGCCCGCCCGACAGGGTGGCCGCCACCACCGCCTCGACCTCCGCGCCCAGCCCGCCATCCGCCGCGACGACCCGCGCCCGTGTCAGCGCCATGTGCTCCCAGGTCCAGGCCTCGGCCTTCTGGTACTTCCGGAACGCGTCGAGATGGGTCGCCACCGGCCCCTTGTTGCCGGACGGCCGCAGCCTCAGGTCGAGCTCGTAGAGCACGCCCTCCGCCGTCGGCGCCGAGACGGCGGCGATCAGGCGCTGGGTCAGCCGCGCATAGTACTGCGACGGCGCGAGCGCCTTCGGGCCGGAGGATTCCTCGGCCTGCGGATCGTGGTCGTAGAGCAGGATCAGGTCGACGTCCGAACCCGCGGTGAGCTCGCGGCTGCCCAGCTTGCCCATGCCCAGGATGGCGGTGCGCCCGCCCGCGACCGTGCCGTGGCGCGGCTCGAACTCGGCCTTCACCGTCGCCAGCGCGGTGCCGATCGTCAGGTCGGCCAGGTCGGAGAACGCCTTGCCCGCCCGCCTTGCGTCGATGGCGCCGGTCATCAGCCTGATCCCGATCAGGAACTTCTGCTCGGCCGCGAAGATGCGCAGCCGGTCGAGCGTCTCCTCGTAGGCGCGGGCGCCCTCCAGGAAGGCCGCGAGCCGCGCGGCCAGATAGGCCCTGTCCGGCAGTTCGGAGAGCAGCAGCGGGTCGAGCAGCCCGTCGAAGACGTGCGGGCGCCGCGTGATGAGGGCGGCGAGGCGCGGCGCGGCGCCCATGATGGTGGCCAGGAGCTGCAGCAGGCCGGGGTTGGACTGCAGCAGCGAGAACAGCTGGATGCCGGCCGGCAGGCCGGCCAGGAACTCGTCGAAGCGCAGGATCGCCTCGTCGGCACGGCGCGTGTTGCCGAAGGCCGCCAGCAGGGCCGGCGTGAGCTCGGTCAGCCGCTCGCGCGCCTCGGCCGAGCGGGTCGCCCGGTAGCGGCCGAAATGCCAGGTGCGGATGATGCGGCAGATGTCGGAGGGCCGCGAGAAGCCCAGCTCGGCCAGCGTCCGCAGCGTGTCGGGATCGTCCACGTCGCCGGTGAAGACCAGGTTGCCGACGCCCGCGGAGAGCTGCGGGGCGGTCTCGAACAGCGCCGCATAGTGCTTCTCCACCTGCCTCAGCGCGGAGCGGAAGGCGGCCGAGAACGCTTCCCCGTCGGCAAAGCCCAGCATGCGGCCGACCCGCTCGATGCCCTCGTCGTCCTCGGGCAGCACATGCGTCTGCTCGTCGGCGATCATCTGCACGGCGTGCTCGACGTCGCGCAGGAACCAGTACTGCCCGGTCAGCGCGTCGCGCGCCTCGGCCGTGATCCAGCCGCGGGCGGCGAGCCGCGCCAGCATCGGCACGGTCTCGCGCCCGCGCAGTTCGGGGAAGCGGCCGCCGGCGATGAGCTGCTGCGTCTGCACGAAGAACTCGATCTCGCGGATGCCGCCGCGGCCGAGCTTGACGTTGTGGCCGCGCACGGCGATCTCGCCATGGCCCTTGTGGGCATGGATCTGGCGCTTGATCGAATGGACGTCGGCGATGGCGGCATAGTCCATGTACTTGCGCCAGACGAAAGGCTGCAACTCCTTCAGCACCGCCATGCCGGCCTCGAAGTCGCCGGCCACCGGCCGCGCCTTGATCATGGCGGCGCGTTCCCAGTTCTGGCCGCGGCCCTCGTAGTAGTTCAGCGCCGCCTCGACCGGGATCGCCAGCGGCGTCGAGCCCGGGTCGGGACGCAGACGCAGATCGGTGCGGAAGACATAGCCGTGCTCCGTGCGGTCCGACAGGATTCGGATCAGCCGCCGCGCCAGCCGCGAGAACAGGTCGGTGGCGTCGAGCGGGTCCCTGATGGCCGGCGCTTCCGCCTCGAAGAACAGGATCAGATCGATGTCGGAGGAGAAGTTGAGCTCCCCGGCGCCGAGCTTGCCCATGCCGAGCACGATGAAACCGGAACCGTCGCCGGGCCTGTCGCGGTCGGGCAGCGAGAGTTTGCCCTGGTCGTGCGCCTCGCGAAGCAGGAAATCGATCGCCGCGCCCACCGCGGCGTCCGCCAGCGCGCTCAGAAGGCGCACGCTCGTCGCCGCATCGGAGGCGCCCGCGAGGTCGGCCAGCGCGATCAGCACATGCGCCTCGGTCTTGAGGAGGCGCAGGCCGGCCATCAGCGACTTCTCGTTCACGCCGTCGATGGCCCAGGCATCGCGGATTTCCTCCGTGATGGCCTCCACGCGCGCGTCCCAGGGTATGTCGAACAGCGGCTCGAGCATTCGCGGGCGGCGGCGCAGCGTGTCGCGCACATAGGTCGAGAGCGACATCGCGCCGGCCAGGAAGGCGGCGATCTCCGGACGGGTCGCCGGCAGGTCCGTCAGCCGCGCGCAGCCGGCCTCGGCAGCGGCGGACAGGAGGTCTCGCAGTTCCGCCGTCCTCTCGGGGTCGATCGGCTCCAGCGGTCGCGGCGTCATCGCGAACCAGTCCGCGTCCTCGCCTGCGGTCACGCCGCGCCCCGACGGACAGGTATCTTCATGGTCACCTTGAGGCCCGGATCGGCGCCGTCGAGATCGAGGCTGCCGCGATGGAACCCCATTACCGCCTTTGCGAGGCTGAGCCCCAGGCCCGACCCGGGCTGCGAGCGGCTCTTCTCCAGCCGCACGAAACGCTCGGTCGCCCTGTCGCGGTCCTCCGGCGCGATGCCGGGGCCATTGTCGGAAATCTCGATCTGCACGTCGTCTCCCGCGCGGGTCGCCCTCACCTGCACGAGGGGTTTCTCGGCATGGCCCGCGCTGTACTTGATGGCGTTGTCGACCACGTTTGACAAGGCCTGCGCCAGGAGTTCGCGGTTGCCGTTCACGGCGAGGTTGCCGTCGATACTCGTCTCCAGCGAAACGCCGCTTTCCTCGGCCAGCGGCTCGTAGAGTTCCACCACGTCGGCCACGACCTGCGTCAGGTCGAGCGTCTCTGTCTGCTCGGCCGAGTAGCCGGCCTCCAGCCGCGAAATCATCAGGATGGCGTTGAAGGTGCGGATGAGCTGGTCCGATTCGGCGATGGTCGCCTCCAGCGCGGCGCGATAGTCGGCCGCGTCGCGGGCGCTCGACAGCGTCGACTCGGCGCGGCTGCGCAGGCGGGTCAGCGGCGTCTTCAGGTCGTGGGCGATGTTGTCGGAGACCTGTTTCAGGCCTTCGTTGAGCACGGCGATGCGCGCCAGCATGGCGTTGAGGTTTTCCGACAGCCGGTCGAACTCGTCGCCGGCGCCGGTCACCGGCAGCCGCCCCGTCAGGTCGCCGCCCATGATGCGCCGGCTCGCCTGCGAGACGCTGTCGATGCGCCTGAGCGCCGTGCGGCCGACGAAGAACCAGATCAGGAAGGCCCCGAGCCCCATCGTGCCGAGCGCCAGGATCAGCGCGCGCTGCACCACGCGGCGGAAGCGTTCCGGCTCGCCGAGATCGCGGCCGACCAGCAGGATCAGCTGGTTGGGCAGCCGCAGCACCAGCGCCATGGCCGCGTGCGGCGGCGCGGCCCCGGGCGGAGGCGAAGCGCCCTCCTCGGTCGGCACCTGCAACGGCCCGCGCTCGCCATAGCGCTTGTAGAGGAAGGGCCGCGTCGTCCAGCCGACGGTCTCCAGCACGCCGGGTTCCAGGCTCTCGACGTTGCCCGACAGGATTCGCCCGTTCGAATCGGCGATGAGATAGAGGTTGGCGCCAGGCTGGCGCGCGCGCTGCTCCACCATGCGCACGAGGAAGGGCAGGCCGCCCCGCTCGTAGGCGCGCACCATGCTCATCGATTCCTCGTTGATGGTCTCCTGCGTCTGGCTGACGAGGATGCGCACCGAGACCGAAGTCATGTAGACCACGAGCCCGATGGCGCAGACGCCGAAGAGCAGCAGGTAGAGCGCCGACAGCCGCGCGGCCGTGGTCTTCATCAGGGCCGAGAGGCGCGCGGCCGTCCCGCGCATGACAGCCCCGACGGCCAAGCTCACTCGGCCTTCAGCATGTAGCCCGCGCCGCGGATCGTGTGCAGCAGCGGCTTGTCGAAGCCCTTCTCGATCTTGCCGCGCAGGCGCGACACATGCACGTCGATCACGTTGGTCTGCGGGTCGAAATGGTAGTCCCAGACATTCTCGAGCAGCATCGTGCGGGTGACGACCCGTCCGGCATGCCGCATCAGGTATTCGAGCAGCTTGAATTCGCGCGGCTGGAGCGGGATGTCGCGGCCGGCGCGACGCACCGTGTGCGACAGCCGGTCGAGTTCGAGATCGCCGGCGCGGTACATGGTCTCCACGTCCTTGCCGCCGGAGCGCCGCTTCAGCACCTCGACGCGGGCCAGCAATTCGCTGAACGCGTAGGGCTTGGTCAGGTAGTCGTCGCCGCCGGCGCGCAGGCCGGTCACGCGGTCGTCCACCTCGCCCAGCGCCGAGAGGATCAGGACCGGCGTCTCGCAGCCCCGCGCCCGCAGGCCGGCGACCACCGACAGGCCGTCGCGGCGCGGCAGCATGCGGTCGACGATCAGCACGTCGTAGTCGCCTTCGTCGGCGAGCGTGAATCCGGTATCGCCGTCGGCGGCGACATGCGCCGTGTGGCCCGCCTCGGCGAGCGCGTTGCGGAGGTAGTCCGCCGCCTCCCGATCGTCTTCAATGACGAGAATCTTCATGCCCGCCTTATACGCGATCTCGGGCGCATGAACTGCCGTGTTGTCCATTTTTCCGTACTACCCACGCGGCAGGCGGCGAACCTGCTCCGCCGCCGTCGCGGGCTCCGAGCCGGAGCCCGCTATTGGCGTCGCGCCGCGAAGCGCGGCGCCGCACAGGATCAGCCCTGCTGCACCGGCAGCGCCACGAAGCGGTTGGTGTCGTCGCGCTTGATCTGGAACAGCACCGCCTTGCGGCCGGCCTTGGCGGCGTCGCCCACGGCCTTCTCCACCGCGGAGGCGGTGGTCACGGCCTGCGAGTTGACCGAGGTGATCACGTCGCCGGTCTGGATGCCGCGGTCGGCCGCGTCGCTGCCGGGCTCGACGGCGGTCACCACGACGCCCTGGCCGTCCTCGGACGGCGTGACCGTCAGGCCGAAGTCCTCGAGCACGCTGCCCTCGTCCTCCGGCGCCGGGTCGAGCGACGCCTGCTGCTCCATGCCGGGCATTTCGCCGAGCTTGACCGTGATGGTCTGCTCCGCGCCGTTGCGCAGAACCGTCAGCTCCGCGGAGACCCCGGGCGCCATGTTGCCGATCGTGCGGGCGAGGTCGCGGGGCGACTTGATCGTCCTGCCGTCGACCTTGACGATGATGTCGCCGGGCTTCACGCCCGCCTTCATCGCCGGGCTGTCGGGCTGCGGCTGGGAGACCAGCGCGCCGTCGGTGCCCGTGATGCCGAGCGATTCGGCGATCTCGTCTGTCACCGGCTGGATCTGCACGCCGAGCCAGGCGCGGTCGACCGTGCCGCTCTCGCGAAGCGACGCGATCACGTCCTTCGCGGTGGAGGCCGGGATGGCGAAGGCGATGCCGACATTGCCGCCCGACGGCGAGAAGATCGCCGTGTTGATGCCGACGACCTCGCCGTTGAGGTTGAAGGCCGGGCCGCCCGAATTGCCGCGGTTCACCGCCGCGTCGATCTGGATGAAGTCGTCATAGGGGCCGGCGCCGATGTCGCGGCCGCGCGCCGAGACGATGCCGGCAGTCACCGTACCGCCGAGGCCGAAGGGATTGCCGACGGCCACCACCCAGTCGCCGACGCGCACCTTGGAATCGTCGGCGAAAGAGACGTAGGTGAAGGTCCGCTCCTCGTCGACCTTGAGCAGCGCCAGGTCGGTGCGCGGGTCGGTGCCGACCAGCGTCGCGCCGATCTCGGTGCCGTCGTCCATCACGACCGTCAGTTCGGAACCGCCATCGATGACGTGGTTGTTGGTGACGAGATAGCCGTCCGCGGAAATGAAGAAGCCGGAGCCCTGCGAGACCGGGCGCGCGCGCTCCGGGCGGCCCGGACGGTTGCGCTCGGCGCGCGGGCTGTTCTCGAAGCCGCGGAAATCGCGGAAGAAGCGCTTCAGCGGATGGTCGTCCGGCAGGTTTTCGAAGCCCTGGCCGAACATGCCCTCGGGGCCGGCCGCGGCGGGCTGCACCTTCGCCTTCACGCGGACCGAGACGACGGCCGGCGAAACCTTTTCCACGACATCGGCGAAACCGGGCTGCTGCTGCGTCTCGACGCGGACGGCTTCGGCGAAGACGGGCGTGGTGCCCGACGTGACGGCGCCAAGGCCGATCGCCGACGCGATCGCCACCGAAGCGGCGGCGGCCGCGAAGCGCTTGCCGATCGTCGACTTGGGAGAGAATGGAGAGTTCATCGTGTCCTGTCCTTTCAGGTTCGGATGCGGGCGAGCATCCTTGGACAGGGATTTAGGCAACAGCACATTACATCGCCATTTCCGGCGGATGAAATGTTGGTAAGGTTTGAGGGAGGATTGTCGGACAGGGACACCAATTGCGATTCGCGGGCATGCGTCCCAAACCCTGGGCCCCCTACCGCCTCACCACCGTCCTCACCTTCGAACTGCCCTCCAGCGTCCGGTGCACCGGGCACTTGTTCGCGATCTCCTCGATCTTGCCGGCGAGTTCCTCCGGCAGGTCGCCCTCGATCGTGATCACCCGCTCGAAACGGTCGATGCGCCTGCCCGAGCCGCGCTCCTCGTCGGTGCAGTCCTCGCAATCCCTGGAATGAACCTTGGCGTGGCTGACGTCGACGCTGACGCGGCCGAGCGGGATCTTCTTGAAGTCGGCATACATGCGCAGCGTCATCGACGTGCAGGCGCCGAGCGCGATCGACAGGAAATCGTAGGGCGACGGACCCGAATCGAGGCCGCCCGCGGAGACCGGCTCGTCGGCGAACAGCCTGTGCTGGCCGGCCTGCACGGTGTTCTGGAACTTGCCCTCGCCGGTCTCGGTCACCCGCACGTGTTCGACGGCCGCCTCGCCCTGCGGCCTGTCCGCCTCGATGTAGCGCGACGCCCAGCCGGCGATGACGGAGGCGGCGAAGGCCGCGTCCGCTTCGCTGGTCAGGAGATGATCGGCCTTGTCCAGCGAGACGAAGCTCTTGGGATGGCGCGCGGCCATGAAGATCGCCGTCGCATTGTCGATCCTCACGGTCTCGTCCAGCGGCGAATGCAGGATCAGCAGCGGCTTGCGCATCGCCTTGATGCGTTCGGCCAGACGGACGCCGCGCACGTCCTCGACGAACTGGCGGGCGATCCGGAAGCCGCGCCCGGCCAGCGTGACGTCGGCCTCGCCGTCGCGCTCGATCGTCGCGAGGTCCGAACCGAAATTCGCCAGCACATGGTCCACATCGGCCGGCGCGCCGATGGTCACGACCGCGCGCGCTTCGGGAATGTCGGCCGCCACCGCCAGCATCGCCGCGCCGCCCAGCGAATGGCCGATCAGCAGCGAAGGCGCGGCGTGGTTCTCGCGCAGCCAGTCGGCTGCGGCCAGGAGGTCGCCGACATTGGAGGAGAAGTTCGTCGAGGCGAATTCGCCCTCGCTCGAGCCGAGCCCGGTGAAGTCGAAGCGCAGCACGGCGATGCCCGCGCGGGCGAGGTCCGCGGCGATGCGGCGCACCGCGATCAGATCCTTGGAGCAGGTGAAGCAGTGGGCAAACAGCGCGAAGGCCCGCACGCGTCCGTTCGGCAGGTCGAGCCGCGCGGCGAGGCTTGCGCCCGAATGGCCGGGAAAGCTGGCTCGGCTGGTCATCGGCTGCATGGTCTTCTCCGTTCCGTTCGCGGAGGCCGACCCTGTCAGCCGGGACGATCCGTCTCTTCCAGAATCTTGCCGAGCCGCGCCTCTTCCTCGGCCGACAGCCTGTCGCCCGGCCCGGCCTTGCGGCGCCGGCGCGTCAGGAGGAACACGCCGCCCGCGCCGATCACCACCAGGGGCGTCGCCCAGAGCGCCAGGTTGCGCAGGTTCATGCGCGGCTTCAGGAGCACGAACTCGCCGTAGCGCGAGACGACGAAGTCGATCACTTCCTCGTTGGTGTCGCCCGCCACCAGCCGCTCGCGCACCAGCACCCGCAGGTCGCGCGCCAGTTCGGCGTTGGAATCGTCGATCGACTGGTTCTGGCAGACCAGGCAGCGCAGATGCGTCGACAACTCGCGCGCCCGCGCCTCCAGCGCCGGGTCGTCTAGCACCTCGTCCGGCAGCACGGCGCGGGCCGCGCCGCCGGACAGCCCGAGCGCCAGCGCAACGACCAGCGCCGCCAGCAACGGGCGAAGCAGGGCCGTCACGCCGCCGCCTCCTGGCCGAGCCGCTTGCGCCGCTTGGCGGGCGCGCCGACGCGCAGGCGCCGGTCGAGCAGCGACAGCGTGCCGCCGACCATCATCACCACGCAGCCGAGCCAGATCAGCGTCACCAGCGGCTTCCACCAGATGCGCACGACGATGCCGCCATCGGCGACTGCGTCGCCCAGCGCGACGTAGACCTGGCTCAGACCGCGTGTGGCGATGCCGGGCTCGGTCGTCGGCATCTGGCGGGCCGGATAGAAGCGCTTCGCCGACACGATCTCGGTCAGCGTGCGGCCGCTCGAATCGAGAAGCAGGAAGCGCCCCTGGTCCTCGGTGTAGTTGGGGCCGCGGTAGGGTTGAAGCCCTTCGTATCGCACCTCATAGCCCGCCACCGCGACGCTCTCGCCGGGCTTCATGGTCAGGATGTGCTCGGTCTGCAGCGACATCACGCCAACCACGCCGAGCGTCGACAGGCCAAGACCGAGATGGGCGAGCGCGGTGCCGTAGGCGGAGCGCGGCAGGCCCATGAAGCGGCGCAAGGCCACGCCCGGCGACACGCTGCCGAGGCCGGACTTGGTGGCGAGGTCGGTGACGGCACCGAGCACCAGCCAGGTGCCGAGCCCGATGCCGAACGCGGCCAGCACCGAGGCGCGGTCGACGAAGGAATAGGTCACCAGCATGGCCAGCACCGCGCCGCCGAAAGCGAAGACCAGCCGCTGCGAGGCGGCCCACAGGTCGGCGCGCTTCCAGGCGAGCAGCGGCCCGAAGGGCACGGCCATCAGCAGCGGCACCATCAGTGGGCCGAAGGTCAGGTTGAAGAAGGGCTCGCCGACCGAGATCTTCTCGCCGGTGATCGATTCCAGCACCAGCGGGTAGAGCGTGCCGACCAGCACCGTCGTCACTGCCGTCGACAGGAACAGGTTGTTCAGCACCAGCGAACCCTCGCGCGAGATCGGCGCGAAGATGCCGCCAGGCGTCAGCGTCTGTGCCCGCCAGGCAAACAGCATCAGCGCCCCGCCGATGAAAAAGATGAGGATCATCAGGATGAAGACGCCGCGCGCCGGGTCGGTCGCGAAGGCGTGCACCGATGTCAGCACGCCCGAACGCACCAGGAAGGTGCCGAGCAGCGACAGCGAGAAGGCCATGATGGCCAGCAGCAGCGTCCAGATCTTCAAGGCCGAGCGCCGCTCCATCACGATCGCCGAATGCAGCAGCGCGGTACCCGCGAGCCAGGGCATGAACGAGGCGTTCTCGACCGGGTCCCAGAACCAGAAGCCGCCCCAGCCGAGCTCGTAATAGGCCCAGTAGGAGCCCATCGCGATGCCGCCGGTCAGGAAGATCCACGCCGCCAGCGTCCACGGCCGCACCCAGCGCGCCCATGCGGCGTCGATCCGGCCCTCGATCAGCGCCGCGATGGCGAAGGAGAAGCAGACCGAGAAGCCGACATAGCCGAGATAGAGCAGCGGCGGATGGATCGCGAGGCCGACGTCCTGGAGGATCGGGTTCAGGTCCTGGCCCTCGATCGGCGCGGGGCTGACCCGCACGAACGGATTCGACGTGGCGATGATGAACAGGAAGAAGGCCGAGCCGATCAGTCCCTGGATCGCCAGCACGTTGGCGCGCAGCGTGGCCGGCAGGTTGCGGCCGAACGCGGCCACGAGCGCGCCGAAGAAGGTCAGGATCAGCACCCAGAGCAGCATCGAGCCCTCGTGGTTGCCCCAGGTGCCGGTGAACTTGTAGAGCATCGGCTTCTGCGAATGCGAGTTCTCGACCACGTTCAGCACCGAGAAGTCGGACAGCACGTAGGCCGCGGTCAGCGCGGCGAACGAGATCGCCGTCATCGCGAAGCCGGTCACCGCCACGGGCCCGGCGGTCGCCATCAGCCGCGCGTCGCCGGTCCTGGCGCCGACCAGCGGAAGCACGAACTGCACCAGCGACAGCGCAAACGCCAGCACGAGCGCGAAATGTCCGGTCTCGACCATGGTCTGCAGTCCTCCCCGTTCGCGGCTATTCCGGCTGCCAGACGCCCTGCGCCTTGAGGCTGTCGGCCACTTCCTTCGGCATGTATGTCTCGTCGTGCTTGGCCAGCACACTGTCGGCCACGAACACGCCGTCGGCGCCCAGCGTCCCCTCCGTCACCACGCCCTGTCCCTCGCGGAACAGGTCGGGCAGGATGCCGTCATAGACGACCTTCACCTTGCCCCCGCCATCCTCGACGCCGAACGCGATGCGGGTGCCGGCGCCGCGCTCGACGGAGCCCTCCTCGACCAGCCCGCCGAGGCGGATGCGCTGGCCGGGCGCGATGCTCGCCGTCGTCAGGTCGGCCGGCATGTAGAAATAGGACGACTTCTCGCCCAGCGCGTAGAAGGTGAGGCCGGCGGCGGCGCCGAGGAAGGTCAGCCCGCCGGCGATGATCGTCAGCCGCTTGCGCTTTCTTTTCATCATGGTTGGTCGTCTCCAAGCCCGAGCGCCGCGGCGAACGCGGTCAGTTCGCGGGCCCTTTCCGTGTCCGTGCCGAGTGCTTCCACGCCGCGGGCGAGCGCATCGCGTGCGTCCTGCCTCCGATCGAGGACGAGGTAGGAACGGACCAGCCGCTGCCAGCCCTCGGCGTCCTGCGGGTTCTCCCTTAGCCTTTCGTCGAGCCGCGCGACCATGACCTGGATCATGTCAGCGCGTTCCTCCTCGGAAAGCTCGGCCGCCGCCTTCATGTTGTCGCTGGAGGGGCCGGGGGCGGCGGCGCGGCGCGCGGCCTCGGCCGTGGCCTGCGCCAGCGTCTGTTCGACGACGGGCCGCCAGGGCGAATCGGCGGGCAGCGTGGCGAGCATCGCGCGCAGGTCGCCGGCGGCCGCCATGAGATCGCCCTCCTGGGCCTTGGCGGTGGCGAGGAAGAACCGCGGCCGCGGATCGACGGGGTCAAGTGCGGCGGCCCGCTCGAAGGCCGATCCCGCATCGGTGGTCACGACGCCGCCCGAGCCCGCCATCAGCGCCTCGCCGAGGCCCGTCCAGCGCGGCGCGCTGTCGCCGTTCAGCCGGATCGCGTTGCGGAACGCGGTCGCCGCTTCGCCGGCGCGCTCGAGCCTGAGATAGATCGGCGCGACAACGTCCCAGCCGCGCCCGTCCTCGGGATTGGCGCGCAGATGCGCCTCGGCACGCGCGAGGAGTTCGTCGATGGTGGACGAGGCAGGATCCTTGGCAAGGCGTTCCGCCAGCGGCTGTCCGGCCATGTCGGGCGAGCCGATCGCCGAGTAGAGGCCCCAGCTCATCACCGGCACCGCCACGACGGCCGCCATCGCCAGCCCGCGAACCAGCGCATTGTCGCGAGCCGAGCTTTTCCCGCCCAGGCCGGTCGCGTCGAGCTTCAGGATGCGGCGGCCGATCTCGGCGCGCGCCTGCGCCGCCTCCTCCTTGCCGATCAGGCCGCGTTCGGCATCGCGCTCGATCTCCGCCAGCTGGTCGCGGTAGACTTCGAGATCATGCTCGCGCGCGCCCGCGACCTCGCGGCGCGAACCCGAGAGCGGCAGGATGATGGCGAGGCTCGCGATGACCGTGAGCAGCCCGAGGACGATCCAGAACACCATGCGACCTCAAATAGCGATGGTTGGACCGCATTCCAATCGCCTCGTCGTGCGGCTATTTGGCGGCACGCGACGGATTTCGCCGCGACGTCGGCCGCAGTCGGCCGGCAAACGGGGTTCGGAAGCTCAGGTCAGCGGCGTCCAGCTGCCGTTCGGGCTGCGGCACGCGGTGCCGCGCGCATCGGCTTCCTCCGCCCCCCGCGTGATCGCGTGGCTGTACTGGCGGCAGTCCTGCGAGCCGACGCGGTAGGGCTGCGCCGCGACCACCCGGCCGGTGACGCGCCCATCCTCGCTCCTCCAGCTCACCGGCGTCCCCGCGGCTGCGTATTCGAGCGCGCGGTACTCCGCCTCGAGCGCCCTGCGACGGTCGCGCGATCCGAGGTTCGCCCCCAGATTGCCGCCGATGAGCCCGCCCTGCATCGCCGAGATGATCGAATCGGCCGTCGCGGGCCGCGTCGCGGCCGCGCCCGTGAGCGATGTCGTCGTGCAGCCGCCGAGACTCAGGCAGGCGAGCGCCACCACGAGCCGTCCAGTCGTCCTGCGCATTCGCTCTCCCATGGTCAGCCTCGGCCGAAGCGCCGGATAGGGTTGATGTATGTCGGAATTTTGGCCCGGTTGGAAGGGCGCGGACAGCACTCCGGTCATGCTCCTGACGCAGATGAACGATGCCCGCTTCATTCGGTTCCGAGCGGCGCTAAACGCCACGGACGTTGTCGTCCGACGCCTGCTCTTGTATCTCCTTGCGGAACACCGTCCCCGGCGGTCATCACTCCGGCAGTGATCGTGCCGGACAGGCTCCGCGCCCGGCAAATCCGGACGCGGACGGAAGGCGAGAAGCGGCTGGACGGGGAGAAGTTCGGGCAATGGCATGTCTTCGACGACCGTAACGACCCTGTCCGTCCGCAAGACCGCGGAAGCCGCGCGCCGCAAGCGCGGAGCCGACGCGGCGATCGGCGAGCTAGCCCGCTATGCGCGGGAGCATGGCGGACGATTCATCGTTTTTGGGTCCTACGTCACCGACGCGATGCGTTTCGACAGTGATCTGGTTCTCCCGGTCGACTTCCCTAAGGATCGGAGCGGCAACGCATGGCGGTTCGCTGAGGAAGTCTGCCGGCGCCTCGGCGTGCCGGTCGACCTTCGCGATGCCTCCACCATAACGCCCGCCTTCGTCGCGCGGGTCTTGGCCAGGGGGCTCGTCCCGTCATGACCGACGCGCTGGCTATCCGGACTTGCCAAGCATAGTGTGACATCAAGCTCGGCTGGTCGCGACTGTTCGGCCGTAGGGATCGCGGTCCTGTCATGCGGACTTGTCTGGAGGATCCAACCCTCGTGCAGCCCGGTCGAAAATTAGTGGAGCACTAGCACCCAAATAGATTGCAGCCCACATATTCTGGGCATCTAATGCCAATGGTACTGAACCGGCGAAAAACGCGAAAACAACCCGAAGGCTAACAAAAGTGCGGTTCCGATACTTTTCCGGAAGCGCTCCGTTATTGTTCGATGCGCTTGTTATGGCGGCGCCCAGTTCAACGCCGAGACTACCCAAGACGCCGTAGCAATATATATCGGATACGTTAAACCCGAATAGATCCATCTTTCCCACGACCGCGACGGCCGGAACCATCGCTCCCTAGCTTGAATAGCCAAGTGACGTGGGAGAATTCTCGCACTATGATTCGAGCTAGCCGCTCGTGATGCGTGATCCGTGCGAACACCAGAGCGGCATTGGCTGCTACCAACACCCCTAGCGCGATACCTGCAAGCGCGAATATAACGTCAGCCATTTTGCGCCCTCCAAATGAACCATGCCGTGCGCATCTTAACGTACGGTAATACGATACAGTTCACTCCCCACATGAAACAACTCTATTGTGGCCATGGTGAGTGGTCAATCGCTTTGCGGCTACAGGTTGCATGTATCTACGCCGTGCCAGATTTCAAGCCGCTATTCACCCCGGCCCCGGCAGCCGCACCTCCGCCTTCAGCCCGGCGAGGTCCGAGCGCAGGAGCTTCAACTCGCCGCCATATTCGCGCACCAGGTCGTTGACGATCGACAGGCCGAGGCCGGTTCCGGGCTTGCTCTCGTCGAGCCGCCTACCGCGCGCCAGCGCCTCGCGCGCCTTGTCCTCGGGAATGCCCGGTCCGTCGTCCTCGATCGTCAGGAGCACGACGCCTCCCTCCTCGGAGAGGGAGACGCGCGCGCGGCTCTTCGCCCATTTCATCGCGTTCTCGAGCAGGTTGCCGACGATCTCCTCGAAATCCTCGCGCTCGCCGGCGAAGATCACCTCCCGGTCCGGCTCGACGAATTCGAGTTCGATGCGCGCATCGACCTTCCGGAACACCCGCACCAGCCGCTGCAAGGCCTCCCGCGTCGGCGTGCGGTAGACGACGCTGTCGCGCTGCGCGGCGATGCGGGCGCGCTGGAGATAGTGCTCCACCTGCTGCTGCATGGCCGAGGCCTGCTCGACGATCAGCGCCCCCTTGGCGCCGCCCATGGCGCGCCCCTCGTTCAGGAGCACCGCGACCGGCGTCTTCAGCGAATGGGCGAGGTTGCCGACCTGCGTGCGCGACCGCTCGACGATGCGGCGGTTGTTCTCGATCAGTGCGTTGGTCTCGTTGGCCAGCGGCTCGATCTCGGCGGGAAAGGTGCCGTCGAGGCGGCTCGCCGTGCCTTCGCGCACCTGCGCCAGCGCGGTGCGCACGCGGTCCAGCGGCTTGAGCCCGAACAGGATCACCAGCGCGTTCACGGCGATCATCGAGATGCCGAACACCGACAGGTAGGAATAGAGCTGCGTCTCGAAATCCGAGATCTGCGTCTCGAGTTCGCTGCGGTTGCCCATCACGCGGAAGCGCGCGATGCGGTTTTCGGCGTCGAGGATGAAGTCGTTCTCCAGCACGTCCACCCTCTCGCCGGTCAGCCCCTGCGCCTGGTAGAGGCGCTGGAACTGGCTGTCGAAGGGAACCTCCTCCACGCTCGGCGCGGGGATGGCGGCCGTCATCGTCGGCGAGCGGATCAGGCCGCTGACGTCGGCCGACACCGGCTCGACCGCCCAGTACCAGCCGGAACCGGGCTGCGCGAACTTCACGTCGTAGAGGTCGGGCGCGCCTTCCAACGCGCCATCGGGCGAAAGCCCGACGGTCGTCACCAGGCTGTAGAGATGCGCGGTCAGCAGGTCGCGGAAGCCGCGTTCGGTCGCGTCGCGGTAGAGCGCGGAGATCAGCGTCGCGATCACCACCAGGGCCGCGACCGCCCAAAGCGTCGAGAAGGTGACGACGCGGAACGCAAGCGATCTCAGGCCGAACTTCACGCGATGTCTCCGACGGCCGGCGCGCGGCCCCGGCTCACCCCTGCTGCTCGCGGATGCGGTAGCCCATGCCGCGCACGGTCTCGATCAGGTCGACGCCCATCTTCTTGCGCAGTCGTCCGACGAAGACCTCCACCGTGTTGGAGTCGCGGTCGAAATCCTGGTCGTAGAGGTGTTCGACCAGTTCGGTGCGCGACACCACCTCGCCCATGTGGTGCATCAGGTAGGCGAGCAGGCGGAACTCGTGCGAGGTCAGCTTCAGCGTCTGCCCGTCCACCTCCGCCTTCGAGGCCTTGGTGTCGAGCCTCAACGGCCCGCAGACCAGTTCGGACGAGGCGTGGCCGGCGGCGCGGCGGATCAGCGCGCGCAGGCGCGCCAGCACCTCCTCGATGTGGAACGGCTTGGCGACGTAGTCGTCGGCGCCGGCGTCGATGCCCGCCACCTTGTCGCTCCAGCGGTCGCGCGCCGTCAGCATCAGCACCGGCATCTTGCGGCCGGCCTGGCGCCACTTCTCGACGACCGTGATGCCGTCCATCTCCGGCAGTCCGATGTCCAGCACCACGGCGTCGTAGGGCTCGGTGTCGCCCAGGAAATGGCCTTCCTCGCCGTCGAAGGCGCGGTCGACGACGTAGCCCGCCTCCGTCAGCGCCTCGACGATCTGGCGGTTCAGGTTCTTGTCGTCCTCGACAACCAGTATGCGCATGTTTCCCCTGTCCTGCGGTTCGTCCACGTTCATGTGCACGACCGCGGTCGACTTCACAGTGAACTAATTCGCAGGCACCTGCTTGCGCACGACGCGGGGCGGCTGCCCGCCCTGGCCCGGCACGGTGTAGACGATGACGCAGACGGTGCGCCCGCCGCGGTTTTCGGCCACGGCGCTGCGCACGGTGCCGCCTTCGCTGGCGGCGACGGAGCGGCCGATGGCGCCGCAATCGGCGGCCACCGGCTGCACGAGGTCGGGCGCGGCGAGCGGCGCCACGGGCATTTGCGCCAGCGCGGGCGTCGCCGCCATCAGGATCATCAGCGCGGGCGCGAGGCGCCGCAGGGGAGCGAGAAAGGTTTTCATGCCGCCTTGATAATCCGTCGCCTCTGAACGGGGCATGAATGGTTCGGTTCGATCCGATCTTTCGTCACCACCAGCCCCGCCTGCTCCCGCCGCCTGCCCGCGCGACTACCCGATCCTGCTCGTCGCCACGATGCGGCCCCACAGCGCGACAACGCCCGAAATGGCGGCCGCGACCTGCAGTATCGTATCCGTCAGGGCCGAATTGTCGAGGCCGGCGATCGGCAGGCCGAAAATGCCGCCCATCGTGGTCGCGATCGTGACGATCGAGGCCCAGACGGTGCGCGAGAGATACCAGGGCTTCTGGTCGGTCATGTCAGGTCTCCTGTTGGGGTTGGAAATCGGGATCGCCGGCCTGCGGGGACGCGCGATGCGGCGGATCGCGCTGGCGAGAATCCTCATGGCAGCACCACCGGCAGCGTCGCCGGCAGTCCCGCCGGGCCGCCCGGCCGCTTCCGCTGGCGCACGGTCAGCACCGCCGGCCCGCCGCCGCCGAAATCGGCAGCGATCGCGGAGGCCGCATAGGTCCAGTCAGGCGTGGTCGTCTCGGCCGAGCGCTTCAAGACGCCGCCGCTCGTCCGCACCTCCACCAGATAGGCCTCGGCCTCCTCGCCGAGCGGAATCTCCTCGGCGTCCCAGCCGTCGGCGGCGATGCGCCCGCGCCGGATCCAGGTCACGGCGAGGTCGCCGCCGTCGAAGACCGCTCGCAAGTGCACGGGCGACAGCGGCAGCGCCGCGCGCAGGCCGCCCGTTGCCGTCTCCAGCGTGAAGACGTCGCTTTCGAGATCCGCGCCTGCCGGGCCGACGCGCCAGTTGAGCGCCAGCCCCGCCTCGGCGGGCTTCAGCCCCGCCGAAATCACCGCCCCGTCCAGAAGCACGAAGGGCGCGCCCGCCGCCGCGCCCGCCGCCATCGCGTCCTCGGTGCCGAGTTGTCCCCGCAGCAGGTCGCCGAGCCGCCAGGTGTCGGGCGCCACCTCCTCGGCGGCGCGGAACTGCACCACCTCCCAGGTCCCGCTCTGCGACAGGATCGCCGCCGCGTTGCCGCCGTTGAGCAGTTGCGGAACCGAGATGCCCTGAAGCGACCCGCCCGACAGCGCCACGCGGATCGTGCCGCCCCGGTCGAGCCGCGCCGGCACGCCGGGGCCGAGCGCCTCGGTCAGTTCGCCGAGCCTGGCGGCGTCCGGCAACGCTGTCCGCTGCTCGAAGCCCGTATCCTCCGGCGATACCTGCACGATCTGCGGCCGCCACGGCCTCGCCCAGGCCGCGATGCGCAATTCGCGCCAGGGTTCGTCGACGCCCACCGTCAGCGGCAGGTCGATCAGGTGCAGCGCGGGCGCGGCGAGCGCCGGCACGATCTCGTGCGTGGCGTCGCCCAGCGTCGGCGCGATGCGTGCGGGCGCCAGCCGATCGACGCGCAGGGCCTTCGCCTGCCGCACCAGCCCCTCGTCGATCTCGGTCACCACGAGGTCGTCCGCGCCGAAGGCGGCAGGCAATCGCACCAGCGCGCCCGGCCGCGCCCGCCGCTCGCCCGCCGGCAGCGAAAACGCCAGTTCGTCGCGCTCGCGCCAGCGCCGCTTCAGCCAGTCGGCCGCCAGCGCCTCGGCCACCGGCGGTTCCAGGCAGCCGGCGAAGCCC
Organism: Mesorhizobium sp.; assembly: GCA_046292285.1. Lineage (GTDB taxonomy): Bacteria > Pseudomonadota > Alphaproteobacteria > Rhizobiales > Rhizobiaceae > Aquibium. The sequence continues at coordinate 21,315 of JBKBRJ010000016.1, forward strand.
AGCCGCTCCTGTCCCGGATTGGCCGCCCCGTCGCGCACGCGCCGGGCCGAGCCTGCCTCGTAGTCGTTGAAGGGATCGCGGAACGAAACGATCGCCTCGCCGGGCAGCGCGTGGTCGGGCGCGCGCACCGCCGTTACCGTGGCGCCGCGTTCCGGCTGCACCAGCGCCTCCAGCGCCAGCGCCGGCCCGGGCGCGGCGCCCCGCCGCCGCGCCGTCACGCGTCCCCCGTCGATCCGCAGCGACAGTCCGAACAGGTCGGCCACCGGCTCCATCGCCGCGCGCGGCGAGGCCGGTTCGGAGATCACATAGCCGCTCGCCCACCCGGCCGCGCCGTCGGTGTCGCCCGCCGCAATCCCGTGGTCGGAAAGTATCGCCGCCACCAGGTCGCCCGCCGATGGGTTGCCCAGCCGCCCATTTAGCCAGTGTCCCGTCAGCCAGTTGCCGCCGTCGCCCCACACGTCGCCGGCCAGCGGAAAGGCCGGAAACGGCCGCGCGTCCCAGGCCCAGAGATAGATCCGCTCCGGATCGACCATGCGCCCGCCATAGACCGGCGAGTCCGGGTTCATCGCCGCCTCGAACCCCGCCGCGTCCGGATTCCAGAAGCCCAGATGCGCCTCGATGGTGCGGCGCTGCGCCAGGTCGTCGCGCCCGCCGTGCGAGAAGTGCGGCAGGGCGCTCTCGCTCGATTTCGGGTCGGAGAAGAGGTTCGGCTGGTTCGGCCCCTTGTCGACAGCCGGGCAGCCCAGTTCGGTCAGCCAGATCGGCTTGCCGCGCGGGACCCAGGCGGTCGGACCCGCCGCCTCGATGCCGCCCGGCCGGTCGACATGGGCGTTCGCCCACCAGTTCCACAGGTCCTTGTAGCGGAACACCCAAGGCTTGCCGTAAGCCCCGTCGGTGATCGGCGTGCGCAGGCGCGCGCGTCGGTCCTCGTCGTCGGCATAGTACCAGTCGTAGCCCTCGCCGCCGCCGATCGCGGCCCTGAGCGCCGCCGGGTCGTTCGGCCCCGCCGCCCCGTCCGGGTTCGAGCCGTCATGGTCGCTATCGCGCCAGTCGGAGAGCGGCATGTAGGCGTCGATGCCGACCGCATCGATCGCCGGATGCGCCCACAACGGGTCGAGGTGGAAGAACACGTCGCCCGATCCGTCCTGCGGCTGGTGGCCGAACCATTCGCTCCAGTCCGCGCCGTAGCTGAGCTTCGCGCCCGAGCCAAGCATCGACCGCACGTCGGCCGCTAGTTCGCACAGCGCCTCGACCGCCGGAAAGCTGTCCGCCTCGCCGCGCACCGTCGTCAGCCCGCGCAGTTCCGAGCCGATCAGGAAGGCGTCAACGCCGCCCGCCAGCGTCGCCAGCTTTGCCTGGTGCAGCACGAAGCGGCGATAGCTCCAGTCCGAGCCGCCGCCGGAGAAATGCACGTTTCCGCCCGAGATCGAGAACTGCCCCGGCGTCGCCGTCCCGAAGAAGGCTTCCACCTGCGTCCGCGCCGCCGCCGTCCCATCGACGCTGCCGGGCTGCCCCGCCGCCGGATGGCAGGTGATGCGCCCGCGCCAAGGATAGGCTGCCTGCTCCACCGCGCCATGCGGGTCGGGCAGGCCGTTGCCGGCCGGCACGTCCATCATCACGAACGGATAGAGCGTGACCGACAGCCCCCTCGCCTTCAGTTCGCCGATCGCCGCGACGATCGAGCCGTCCGACGGCGAGCCGCCATAGGCCGCCCGACCGCCGACCCGCGAGACCACCATCGCCTCGTCCGCGGTCACGTCCCCGACCCGCCATTTGGTCGCGACGGCCGGCGCGTCCGGGTCTGTGACCGCCGGCCGGATGCGGCAGTGGCCGGCGCGCAGGTCGTCGCCGAACCAGGCCACCACCAGCGCCACGTGCGTCAGGTTCGGGCACAGCGCCTGCAACTCGTCGAGCGATGCGACCAGATCGGTCGGCGCGTGCAGCACGTGGCGGTTGACGATCGAGCCTTCGCCCTTGCGCCGCTTGTGCCGCACCCGTTCCGGCGCGTAGCCGAACTCGGTCGAGCCGGGGATCAGCACCATCGCCGACACCTTGTCGCCCAGCCCGCCCACCGGGCGGATCACCTCGAACTGCATCTGCGGCAGCCGGTTGCCGTATTCGTCGAGCGGCAGCCGCTCGAACACCACATAGGCCGTGCCGCGATAGGCGGGCGCGTTACCGGCGCCCTGCCTGGCCTCGATCAGCGGGTCCGGCGCCTGGTCCTCCGTGCCGCGATGCAGCCGGAACGTCACCTCGTCGAGGTCGAGTTCGCGCCCGTCGGCCCAGACGCGGCGGATGCCGGCGACCGGCCCCTCGCACAGCCCGAAGGCGGCGTTGGCGTAGTAGGAATACGTCGTGACCTTCGCCCCGCCCTTGCCGCCCTGCCGGCTGGTGTCCTTCTCCTCCTCGAAGCGCGTCGCCCAGATCAGCGTCGCGCTCAGCCGTGCCGTGCCGTAGAGCCGGGGCATCGGCGCGCCGTCTTCGGCCGTCAGCACGGGCGCGGAGGCAAGGCGCGGTCCCTCGATGCGCCGCGTCGAATCGATCAGCGCCCGATCGATCAGGTAGCCGCCGATCGCGCCGGCCGCCGTGCCGATCGCTGCCCCGGTCGCGCCGAGCAGGCCGCCCAGATAGGCGCCCGCCGCCTGCAGGATGATGGTGGCCAAGGCTCACTCCTCGCGTCTGTCGGGAAAGGCGAAGGCGCCGGCGATGCGGCGGCGCCATTGCGGCGCCAGCGGCGACACCGTCACCGCATGGCCTTCGTAAGCGTGGACGAACCTATCTGGCGCAACCAGGATGCCGGCATGCTTGGCCGCGTATTGCGGCTTCCAGCGGAAGACGATGAGGTCGCCGGGCGCCATGTCCGCGACTGGCTTTTCCACACAATGCCGCCGCGCCGCCTCGATCAGCGGGTCGCCGCGTCCCGCCTCGCTCCAGTCGCGCGCATAGGCGCCGGGGTCTTCCGGCTCGGCGGCATAGATCGCCCGCCACACTCCGCGCACGAGGCCGAGGCAGTCGCAGCCCACGCCCTTCCGCGTGCCCTGGTGGCGATAGGGCGTGCCCGTCCAGGCGAGCGCCTCGGCGACGATCGCGTCGTTGATCGATCGGGTCATGATTGGCCTCGATGTCTGAATCAAAGAGCGCCAGGCCGAGGCGAAAATGGCGATCCCCGGCCCGGCATGGCGCCTTGTGGCTCGGGCACTCAGGGCACCAGCGGCGAACCGTCGAACACATGGCCGCCGGTGGCGTAGCCATAGGCGGCGTCGTTGCCGGGCAGGTGCGGAAAGCCACGGAAATTCAGATGGTTGGAGAACTTCGCCTTGCAGGTCGAGAACCGCTTGTCGCAGCCAGCCACGATCTCGAAGCCGTCCCCCGGCGCCGGCAGGCCGGCTCCGTCGCGCCACAGGACGAGGTCGATCCCCTCGCCCGAGATGCGATGCGACAGCACGCGGAGAATCGTCCCGGCCACCGCGCCGTCCGTCGCCGTCAATCGCCCCTCGGCGAACCAGCCGGCGGCGAAGGCTTCGATGGCGGTCACCCGGATCGTGTCGGCCGACACCGCCGCGGTCACGCTGCCGGAAGCCTTCAGCGCCGGATCGTCGAGGTCGACGCCGCAGCGCTGGTCGCCCAGTTCCGCGTCGCAGGATCGGCGGAACCAGCGCCCGCCGATCCGGTCGAGCGCGGCCTCCGGTCCGTCGAGTTCGGCCACGAAGCGGTTGTCGGCCCGCGTGATCCGCCCCACCGTCTGGGTGCGGATCGCCGCCGCCTCCTCCGGCGCGCGCCAGTTGACCAGAAGCGTCTCGACGACGGCGCCGTCCCAGCGGCCGGCCGCGATGTCGTCGGCGGTGATCGTGGCGGCGCTGATCGCGCCCTCGATCTCCACCGTATCGGCGGCGAGCCCCAGCGTCTCGCGCGCCTCGCTGGCGGTAAAACCGCTCTGCGGCGCGAACGCCGTGCCGGCGACCGTCAGCGGCCGGTCATGGTCGGTGAAGCCGGTCACCGTTCCGTCGCGCCGCGTCACGCGCCAGCAATGGCACACGGTCGCAACTTCCCGCGCCAGGTGCGCGGCCAGCGTCTCGGGAATGTCGCTCATGGCAGGATCTCGATCAGCGGGATGGTGGGGATCTGGCCGGCGCGGAAACCGGCGAGGTTCACCGACAGCTGCTCCGCGTCGAAGCGCACCGGCACGTCGAACTCGAAGCCCGCCGTCACCGCCGCGCCTTCGGCCGGCACGTGGCCCGGCAGGAAGCTGACGAGGCCGGTCGCATGGTCGACCTCGAAATCCACCGCCGCGACCTGCTCGACGCCCCCCACCGCCACCCGCACGCTGCCCGCCACCGGCTTGGCGATCGGCCGTCGATAGACATCCACGCCCTCGCCATAGGTCTTGGCGAGGGCGAACGCCGCCGTCGTCCCGTCGCCTGTTCCGAGCGCCTGGTCGGTCGCGGCCGGCGTCTCGTGCGGCCGGCACGATTTCATGTCGAACGGGTCGCGGAATCGGAAGCCGTGCAGCGAGCCGCGCCGCGCCTCGAAGAAGGCGACCACGTCGTGCACGTCCTCGAGCGACCGCAGCCCCGTGCCGGCGTCGTAGCTCCGCCGCGAATCGGCAAACCGCGCGTTGCGCCGCTCGTGCCCGGACGTCAGCAACACGATCTCGTTGCGGCGCGCCGGCCCGCCGGTGGCCCCGAAGGACACGGCGACGGGGAAGCGCACCTCATGGAATGCTTCGAAGTCGCTCATCGGTCACTCCCCGGTTTCATGGCCGCCGCCCCGCTCACAGCGTCCGCGCCCCGCGCGCCACGGCCCGCGCGATCATGCCGGTGATCTGCGCCTCCGATTTCCGGAACGACGGCGCGTCTGGTGTCGAGACGTTGAAGACGACGCTCACCGGCGCCGCGCTTCCACCCGCCGCGACCCCCAGCCTGCCGTCCGGTCCGCGCGACAGCGGCATGATCGCCTCGGCGCCTGCCTCGCCCATCAGGCCGACATTGCGTCCGGCCGGAAAGAAGGTCGGCGTCGACACGATCCCGCCCTCGGCAAACGGCATCACGCGGCCGGGCACGCCGCCCTTGGCGAAGGGCAGCAGCCCCGCCAGCCCGCCGAAGATCGACGAGAAGGCCGAGCCCGCCAGGTTGCCCAGCGGCTGCAGGCCTTGGCTCAGCGCCATGCCGGCGAGGTTGAGCCCGATCCGGCGCAGCACGTCCTCCAGCGCCTTGCCCTGCACCACCGCGCTCGCCAGCCCCTGCGTCAGCTGCCGGCCGAAGCTGTCCGACAGCGACGACAGGTTGCCAAGCGCCCGGTCCAGCGCGCTCGTGTCGATCGTAAACGAGACCTCCGGTCCCTCGGTCATGGTCGCTCCTCGCAATGGTCAGGGAAAAATCGGGGATCGGGAAAGCGTCAGGCCGGACTTGGCCCGTCGGGAAAGCGCCGCATCAGCGCGGCGAGATCGGCCCGGCCGGGCGCGCTGCGCGCCGCGAGACCGAGCCCGAGCGCCGCCGCCAGTTCGCGCGGCGTCATCGCCCAGAAATCCCTCGGCGAAAGCCGCATCGCGCCGAGCCCCGCCGCCATCGCCGCCTCCCAGGGAAAGGGCTCGGGCGTCGGTCGCGCCGCGCGCGATGCGGCTACAGAGGGTTTGCGCCGACGTCTCCGGGCGCCGCACCCGAACCGGTGCCGCCCGGCGCTGCCTTGCCGGCCTCGCCCCCGGCCGGCCTCGCCTCGCCGAAGGTCGCGGCGAGCAGGTCGGCGACGATCGCCGCGAACCCCGCCGCCCCGCCCGGCGTCGTCATGGCGAGCACGTCCTCGTCGGCCACCGCCGCGCCCGCCCCGCGCAGCCCGGCGCCGATCACGCGCGCCATGTCGCGGGCCGACAGCTTGGCCGTCGAAAACCGCGCCACCAGCGCCGACAGGTCCTCGGCGGAAAACGCGCTTTCCAGTTCGGCCAGCGCGCCCAGCGTCAGGCAGAGCCGCATCCGCGTCCCGTCCAGTTCGGCGACGATCTCGCCGCGTCTCGCATTGGCGTGGGTCATGCGGCGAATCCCAGGCTGCCCGCCGATTCCAGTGCGATCTCGAAGGTCACCTCGCCGTCATGGGCGCCGGAGTATTCGAGCGCGGTGATCTGGAACGGCCCTTCCACGGTCCCGAAATCCGGGATCACGAACTGCCAGGCCGCGATCTCCGAGCCGAAGAACCGGGTCCGGATCGCCGCGTCCGACGCCGCGTCCTTGAAGATGCCCGCCCCCGACACCGACGCCCGCTGCACGCCCGACCCGGCCAGAAGCTCGCGCCACCGCCCGGCCGAATCCGCGTCGGTCACGTCCACCGTCTCGGCATTAAACGCCAGCCGCTTCGACCGCAGCCCCGCCACGGTGACGAACCCGCCCGAGCCCGTCGTGTCGAGCTTCAGCAACAGGTCCTTGCCCTTCTGCGCAACCATGGGCGCACTCCTTTCGTGGTGATGATGGATGGAATGGTGTGTCCGGCGAAAAAGCCGCGACGGTGCGGCGCCTATCCTCTCCCCCATGGACATGGGGGGTCCGAAGGACGGGCGAGACCCGTGGCTCGCCCTGGCCAGGGGTGGGGGTGGTCGCAGCAAGGGCACCACTTCGAAGACGAGCCGCACCCGATCGCGACGCTCGCAGCAACGGCAAGCCTCGGCACCATTTCGCCTGCGGGATCGACCCAGCGCGGCGGTCTAATCGAGGATCGGAAGCCCCGTTAGGGCAAGGGCCGAATGGGTGCGTTCAAATGTTCGGCGATTATAGTAGCCAGTACGCCGGTACCCTCAGGTGTCGGATGGATTGCGTCTCTGTACAGAGACTTGGACCATCTGGAATCATCGCCGATGCTGATGATCCGATCTACTCCCAGATCTGGCAATTCAGCAGCCGCCGACAGGTCGTCTAGGCCGTCACGGTCTGGATAGATCACGACCGTAATAGGTACCGTTGTTGTTGCGGCAAAGGAAACCAAGTCGCCGCGCCAGTCTCGAGTTGGTACGATCATCTCCGCAGGCGTAGGCTGAGCAGTCGGTTTGAGAATGTATTTGGTCGCAAGATAAGCAACAGCACTTAACGGCTGCGACCTAGGGTGCGTCAAATCCGTCCGCCATGAAGTAGGCTCGCCGAAATCTCCACCGTTCAGAAGGAAAACGATCTGATCGACGGCCTGGACGACCTCCGGGTGATCAGCAAGATAGTTCAACTGGTTTTGAAGCGCCCAGCTCCCTGCCGAGATCGGCCAAACTGCATCGCCGGTCGCGCGCGCCAGTTGGGGACCCAGCCGGTCTCCCTGTTTGTAGGGGTTACCGCCGAAAACTACGCTATCACCAATGAGCAGGATGTCCGTTTCGATCGGCGAAGGGTTGAACGGCTCTGGCGTACCCATACTCAGCTCGTTGAAAGCCCAGTCGTTCGAGTTCATGAAGCTGCCGGACTGGTTCGGAATTGGGATGTATCCGATCCGGCTGTCCGCAAGATAGAGCGGGAAGTCGACAAAGCCGGCAGTACGGACACCGATCTCCGCAATTCCAAGCACAACGATAATGCCGGAAAGAACCCATCCGATAAGCCTCTTCATAACTTCACCCTCCACTCGCTCCAGTTGAAGGGTAGTGGCGCATGCGTGCTAAGGTCAACCCAACGTCATTGTTTGAATTAGCGGGACAGACCACGCGTTCTCCAGTTCTCTGGCTCGCACCCCCTACCCCACCTCCACCAGCGCCCTGAACCGCGCCAGCCCGTGGTGCACGGCGAGGTCCTCGTCGTAGCGCACTTCGGAGAACTCGAGCCGCATCGACACCAGCGCCGCGCCGTCGAGCGGCAGCGGCTGGTCGTCGAGAAGCGCGGCGATGCGCTCCAGGATCGCCAGCGTCTCGGCCTTGCCCTGCGCCTTCGACCAGACATGCAGGGTAAACAGCTGCTCCACCCCGTTCTCGGTGCCGGTGCTCCAGTCGTAGAGGCTGGTGCGGCCGAAGGTGACATAGGGAAACGGCGTGCTGGCCGGCACGCGGTCGAAGACGCGCGGGCCGCCGGTGAGCGCCGTCAGCGCGGCGTCCTGCGACAGCGCCGAAAAGATCGCCTTCTGCAGCTCAAGCGCCGTGCCGCCCATCGCCGCCTCCCGTCTGCCAGGCACGCCGCGCCCGCCGCGCGGCCAGGCGGCGCCCGGCAGGCTCGCGCTCGCGCGGCTTGTTGCGCGGCGCGTCCAGCGCCTCGGCGCGCTCATGCGCCATCGTCTTCAGCGTCCGCACGAGCCCCCGCATCGTCAGCCGTGTCGCAAGCCTCATCGCCCCTCCTCCTTGACCCGGCAGACGAGAAACCGTCCGGTCTCGTCGGGGTCATGCACCGTCTCGATCAAAAAGACGCGCCCCCCGCCCGCGAACCGCATGCCGCTCGCCAGGTCGGGCCGCGCGCGCAGCGTCACCGTGTGCGTCATGGTCGGCAGCGCCTGGTCGGCGCCCAGCCGCCGCGACGCGGCCACCGGTTCCAGCGCGGCGAAGAGCGTGGCCAGCGCCGTCCAGCTTTCGGAATACCCACCCGCGCCGTCGGGCACGGCCGTCATCGCCTCCAGCGTCAGCGGCAGGCGCAGCCGGCCGGGATCGATCCTGCGCGCCCGCATCACAGCCGCCTCGCCCGCCAGCCGTCGGTCAGCCGGCGGAATCCGTCGGGGATCGACACCGGCTGGTCCCCGGGGCCGTAGGCCGCGCGAAATTCGTACCAGTGCGCCACCAGGAGCAGCATCGCCCGCTTCAACAGGTCCGGCACGTCGGTGCCCGCCTCGCCGAAGCCGGCGCGGAAGTCGATCTCGATGCCGTTGATCGCCGCCCCCGGCGCCGGCCGGTCCTCGACCCACAGCCGCGCCGGCCGCGACACCGCGTCGAGCCGGTAGCCGGCCGGGTCCATCGGCGAGGCCTCGCCGTCGGCGCCGTAGAGCGTCACCGACAGCACCTGCTTCACCGGATGGCGCATCAGCGTCACGATGCCGCCGGCGGGCCATCGGTCGAGCGAAAGCCGCCAGTCCTGGTCGATCATGGCGACCCCGGTCTGCAATTCCACCTCCTCGCGCGCGGCGCGGACGAGGCCCGCGATCAGCGCGTCGTCGCCGTCATGCGAAATTCGCAGGTGCGCCTTGCAGTCGGCGAGCGTCAGCGGCTCCGCGCCGGGCGGAACGGTTCGAAAGAGCGCCATGTCGGCCACCTCGTCTCTGGCATGGAAGGATTGTGCGAAACCGCCGGCGGCGGGAGGACGAACACCGCCGGCGGTCCGTCGCGGCGCCGTCGAGGCGCCCAGGGTGCCTCGGGCATCGTCACGACACCCGAGGCGCCCGCGAACTCACGACACGCCGAACTTCAACAGCTTGATGGCGTCGAAGTCCTGCACCCCGCCGCCGACGCGCTTGGTGGTGTAGAACAGCACGTAGGGCTTTGCGGAATACGGGTCGCGCAGCACGCGCACGCCGGTGCGGTCGACCACCAGGTAGCCGCGCGCGAAGTCGCCGAAGGCGATCGCCATGGCGTTGGCGGCGATGTCGGGCATGTCCTCGGCCTCGACCACCGGAAAGCCCATCAGCATCGCCTTGCCGCCCGGCTGGGCCGGCGGCTGCCACAGGTAGTTGCCGTCGGCGTCCTTCAGCTTGCGGATCGCCGCCTGCACCTTGCGGTTCATCACCCAGTTGGCATTCTGGCGATAACCCGCCTTCAGCGCGTAGACGAGGTCGATCAGCACGTCGGAGGCGTTCGACGCCGGCAGCGCGCCGGACACGCCGGTCGCCAGATAGCCGATCTTCTCCCATTCCCAGCTCGCCTCGGCCACGGTCGCGTAGTCGAGGAAGCCCTTGGGCTTGCTGGCGCCGTCGCCGCTCACGAAGGCTGCGCCCTCCTGCTCAGCGAAGGCGGTCTCGATCTCGGCGGCGATCCACTGGTCGAGGTCGACGGCGGCATCCTCGAGCAGCGAGGCGGTCGCCGCCGGCATGGCGTAGAGCTCGGCGGTCGGGAACTGCAGCTCGGCCAGCGTCGGGCTCGCCGTCTGCGGCCGCGCCGCCGTCTCGCCCACCCAGCCCGTGGCCGGGCCGCTCACGGCGTAGGGCTTCTTCAGCACCGCGCCCGACACCTGCCGCACCGAGGCGATGCCGCGGATCGGCGAAATCCGCGCCAACCGCGTGCCGATCGCCGCCTCCAGCTCGTCGGGCACCAGGTAGCCGCCGTCCTGGCCGGAGCCGTAGGACATCGCCTTTTCCTCCAGCCCGCGCAAATGGCGGTCGTCGCCCGAGCGCACATAGGCCTCGAAGGCCGACGCGTGCTGCGACTTCACCGAAAGCTCCTCCGGCCTCCCGAGCGCGGGACGGTTCTGGCGCAGGACCAGCCCGTCCAGGGCGCGTTTCTGCTCGTCGAGCGCCCGCGCGATCCGGTCCACCTTCTCGCTCGTCACCACGTCGGGGCCGGCCTTGCGCTCCATCTGCGCCAGCCGTTCGTCGTTCGCCGCCTTGAACGCCTCGAAGGCTGTCCAGACCTCGGCGAAGGCGGCGTTCGCATCGCCGTTCCCCACCGCCTTGTTCTCCAGTCCTGCGATGCCGTCGGTCATGCCCGTTCCTTTCCGTTGATGATGCGGGTTTCAGTCCTGATCCGCGCCGCCAGATGCGCGGCGGCGCGAGCCGTGTCGTCGGTCGCCATTGCCGACGCGCCGCTCGGCAGCGGCGACAGCCGCGCGCCCGGCAGCATCGGGAAGGTGACGATCGAGATTTCCCAGAGGTCGGCCTCGAGGATGTGCCTCAGCCGGGTGCGCGGGTCGGTCCTGGCCCGCACCGTGCGGAAGCCGATCGACAGCCCGTCGATCGCCCCGTCGGCGATCAGCGCGGCGAGTTCCCCCGAGGCGCCCGCCGTCAGCCGTCCCCGCACGGCCAGCCCGCGGGCGTCCTCGCGCAAGCTCTCCCACACGCCCACCGGCCGCGCCGGGTCGTGCTGGAACAGCATGCGGATGCCGTCGGCCCCGCGCCTGGCCAGCGCCGCCGAAAACGCGCCCGGCTCCACCACGTCGCGCGACAGGTCGGCGACGCGAAACAGGCTCGCGTGCCCAGCGATCCGCAGCCCCTCGCCCTCGGCCGGCGCGAGGCGCCGCGCGGTCGCTCCGCCGTCCGCGAACGCGCGCTTGCGCGCCCAGGACATGGTCCCGTTCGTCATGATGCTGCTCCCTTGGAAATGGTCGCCGCGACGCTGGCGGCCGCCCTCCCCCGGGCGTGGCCCGACGGGCGGACGCCGGGACCGGGCGGGCGCGGCCGCGGCTGTCGGGAACGCACCGCATCCGCGGCCTCGAGCCGACGAAATGCAACCGGTCGTTCAGCGTCCGGCCCGACCTATGCCCGTTGTCCGGCTAATCTGCCCCTGCTAGCGTTGATGTCATGCTCAGGTCGCCTGGCGATCAAGGCAGGGGGGCATGGATGTCGTTTCGATTCTGGTTCGCCGGATGGCAGCATCCGCAGAGCGACGGGCTTGCGTCCGTTGATCTCGGCGCTTCGCGCCAGCGCTGGCGCCTCGATGTGGACCGATTTCGTCCCGGCCACGTCCGCATCGCCGTGGTCGTCCTCAGCCTGCTGATCTGGGCCGCCTTGATCGGCTTCGCCGTCTGGTTGTGGTGAGCCGGCGCGCCGGGCCTGGCCGCCGCAACGACGTCGCAACCCCACCCCGTGAAGACCGCGCCGCTGCCTGCCTCGGCCGCGCCTCGAAAGCCCCATTCCCGGCCGTCGCCCTATAAACTCTCCCGCGCCTCGGCGCCCGACCTCAGCCCTCGCCCGACGCCTTCTCGCCGCGCCTGAGCGCCCGCATCACGAATCCCAGCGCCCACCAGGCGGTCAGGCTGGCGGCCGCGGCGCCGAGCAGCATCGTCTCGGCCGGCCCGATGGCGTCCGCGATGCCGAGCTCGGCCACGATCTTCAGTCCCGCCGCGCCGCCGAACACCAGCCCGCAGGCGACCCCCACCGCGAAGCGCACCGCCGCCTCGCGCCGGCCGCGCGGCAGCACGTAGGCCAGCGAGATCGCCGACCCGGCGACAGCGCCCGCCCCCTTCGCCGCCCAGATCCAGGCGGCCTCGGACATCTCGGTCATGGACATGGTCTTGTTCCTGATGGAGGGTGTGGGCGTGATGAGTGCCCGGCCGCTTTCCGGTGTCCAGCGCGCTCGTCCCGCGGCCTGCACCTGCGGGCATGCACCATCAACGGCGTGCGTCAGACGCGCTTGGGCGAGCCGGAATCCTCGAGGATGGCGTTGGCAGTGTGTCGGCTTTTCAGCGTGCGAGGAACGATGAGTATCCGCCCGCTCTCCGGGTGCCGCCACTTCTCATGTGACGGCGACGTATCTCCGCGATCACGTCGTCGTAGAATCCTTCCGGCACGGTCAGGCTGCCGCCCGATCCGGACGCTGCCAGAAGATGGCCGGCACCAGATCCTTCAGCGGCTTGCCGGCAAGGTCTTCCGCGCTCATGTGGTTGGCAATGATGAGCTCTGGCGCGAGTTCCATCATCAGCGCTTCGAACGCATCCAGGTCGGGCGTTTCGATATGAAAGCCGACGATGTCGGATTCCGACACCCAGGCATCAGCCTCGGCATCCCACAAGGCGCGCACGATGACTGATCGCTGATTCATGGCCTCATCTCCGAGGTTTCGGCGGCTGGACAGCAGAAGTACGCGGGAGGTCTCGTCCCCGCAAGCCGAAAGCCTCGCTTGGCGAGCCTCGAAGGACGCCGCCCAACCCACAATCGCCCTCAACCCGAGGCGCGTGGACCCACGTCACTCCCTCCCACGCCCATACCCTACCGCCTCGCGCTTTTCCTGGTCGCTCAAGAACCCCGCCGCGTTGACGCGCCGCCACAGCGCTTCGCGCTCGGGGGCGAGCGCGCCGATGCCGTCGGGGTCGTACCAGAGCCTGAGCCGGCCGGAGCGGTCGAGGAGGCTGGACAGGGCGGATAGCGTGCGGCCGGCCATCGGCAGCACCGTCAGCCGGAAGAACGATCGGTTGGCCTCGGCGTAGTTGGCGTAGGTGGCGTCGCCCGGGATGCCGAGCAGCATCGGCGGCACGCCGACGGCCAGCGCCACGTCGCGAGCGGCGCCGTTGCGGGCCTCCATGAAGTCCATGTCGCGCGGCGAGAGCCCCATCGCCTTCCAGTCCAGCCCGCCGTCGAGCAGCAGCGGCCGGCCGGCGCGGGCCGGACCCGAATAGCCGTCCTCCAGTTCGGCCTTCAGCCGGTCGAACTGCTCGTCGGTCATCCCGCCGCCTTCGCTGGGCGCATAGACCAGCGCGCCGGAGGGGCGGGCCGAATTGTCGAGCAGCGCCTTGTTCCAGCGAGCGGCGGCGTTGTGGGTGTCGAGCGCAGCGGTGGCGGCGGCGAGCGGCGCGAAGCCGTAATGGTCGTCGAGCGGGTTGAACAGCGACAGGTGCAGCGCGCCGCCCTCGGGGCCGAGCGGAATGCGTCGCTTGCGCGCGCCGACGCGGTGCTCCAGCGCCTGCGGCCAGCCGGCCTCGTCGCAGGCCACCGTCACCTGGTCGGGGCGCAGCAGGTGCAGTTCGGTCGCGCCGCCGGGCGCGGCGACCGCCTCGACATAGGCGTTGCCGGAAATCAGCAGATGGCCGTGCAGCGCCTCCAGGAAGTCGCCGCCGGCCTGGCGCGGGTTCGGCCGCGCCATCAGCGCCAGCGCCGGGTGGTCGGCGCGCTCCTCGCCCTCCTCGTAGGCCACCAGCGGCAGGCCGGCCACGGCCTCGGCCACCAGCTTCACCGCGCGGTGGGCGACGGGATTGCCCATGTAGCCCTCGCGGGCGAGCCCGGCATAGTCGCGCCGCGTGAAGCGCGCCTGCCCGGCCAGGTGAAGCGCCACGAAGCCGGCCGCGTCCTTGCGCTCGGGCGGCTTGTGGGCGAGCCGGGTCTGGGCGCGCGGGTTCGTCCTCGGCCAGGGCCAGGTCAGTCGCATGGCGGTCTCCGCTCGTTGGGGTTTTCGTCTACAGCGCCCGCACGCGGGGCTCGGGCGCGCCGCGCAGCATCAGTTCCGTGATCGCCCAGACCAGCGCGTCGAGCCGGTCGGGCGAGCGGCCGGACGACAGGCCGTCCGGGCCGAAGTCGCACATCTCGTCCTCGAGTTCGGGAAAGCGGGCGGCGTGGCGCACGCGGCCCTGCTCGTAGAGCGCCGCCACCGGCTCGGCGCGCAGCCACTTGCCGCGGCTCGCCCTGACGCTGCGCACCGGCACCGTCGCATCGACGCCGCGGATCACGGCCGCCACCATGTCGCCGCCCTGGTTCACCTCGGCGACGATGCAGTCGGCCTCGAGCTCGTGGAACAGCGCCACGGCGCGCGCGGCCCAGCCCTGCGGCGTCAGCCCCTGCGCGGTCGCGTCGGCCAGAACCAGCGCCATGTCCGCCTCGATCAGCCCCGCCGCCACGATGCCGCAGGCGTCCGAGCTCCGCCGCGAGCCGGCCGGCGGGTCCACCGCCACGACCACGCGCGACAACGGCCGCGCGCTGAGCCTCGGCGCCAGCGCCGTCTCCACCATGGCGCGCGACCACAGCGCGTCCTGCCGGTCCTCGATCATCTCGCCGTCGAGTTCCTGCCGCCCGAGCCTCGAACCGGCGTAGCGCGCCTCGATCGCGGCGATGAAGCCGGGCGCGAGGTTTTGCGCGTTGTCGCGGGTGGTCATCCGCGTCAGCTCGAAACCCGGATCGGCCATCAGCCGCCGCAGCAGCGCGGCGGGCCTCGGCGTCGTGGTGATCATCTGCTGCGGCCGCGCGCCGAGTCTCAGCCCGAACTGCAGCATGTCGAAGGCCGCGTCCATGTGCTTCCACTTGGCGAGTTCGTCGCACCAGGCGGCGGAGAACTGCGGCCCGCGCAGGCTGTCGGGGTCCTCGGCCGAGAAGATCTGCGCCACCGCGCCGGTCGCCTCCCACACCAGCCTGCGCCGCGACGGCTCGAAGCGCGGCGGTTTTCCGCGCGCGATCGCCCGGATCCCCGACGGTCCCTCCACCATCACCTCGCGCGCGTCGGCCATCGTCTCGCCCACCAGCGCGATCTGGCCGTGCCGTTCCAGCGAGAAGGGCGAATGGCCGCGCGCCATGCCGTTCACCCATTCGGCGCCGAGCCTGGTCTTGCCGGCGCCGCGGCCGCCGATCACCAGCCAGCCGGCGGGCGCGCCGGAATAACGCCGCCACAGCGGATACTGGTCGCCGCGCGCGGCGCCGAACCACTCGTTGAGCAGGCGGTCATGCGTGCGGCGCACCGGTTCCGGCGGCCACCAGCCGTCGGGCCTCGACGACAGCCGGTTCAGGAATGCGCTCGTCGATGAGCCGGAGGGATTGGGCGACGTCGTCGTCACGCGCGACCTCTTCTTGTTGCGCCCGTTCTCGTGCGAGCGTTTCCCAGCGTTCCTTCATGCGGGCGAAGGCCGACAGGCCGTCGATCCGCTTGCGGTCGAGCCGTCCGCCGGCGCGTTCGGCGCGCCCTCGCACAGCGCGCGCGCCGCCATCCATCGCAGCGCCGTCCCGCGCGCCATGGCCTCTCCCCGCCGATCTTTGATTTATCCGCCGCCCGCGCCACGACACCCGCCCCGGCTCCAGGCTTGGGCGACGCTCTCTGGACGCAGTTTTCCGACGATGGAGAAACCTTACAGGATCACCGTCACGGCGTCAAGGGATTTTTTCCTATTTCTTTCGCCGTCGGCACAGGCAGGCCATCCGGCGGGACGCTCCGCTCGCGGGGTGTCGGCGGCGGTGGCCGCGACGGCGGAACGGACCGGGGTTGCTGGCGTTGCCCCGACCGGTGGCATACTGTTCGAATCACGTCGTCGACGTCTTGGAAACATAGGGCGGGACGTTTCGAAAGCGACTTCGGACCCTTAAACGGAGCGATGGCACTGGCGCGATGACGGAATCTCGGCGAACGGGAGAGGAACGAGAGCTGCTGCGAACCGAGGCGCCACCGTCCAACCCCGATCCGCGTCATGCGGCAGGCATTCCCCCGCTCGAGTCCAGGGTCCGCTATCCATGGTTCAAGCGGCGGATTCCCGAGCCCGTCTTCTACGTCGTCCCGGCGCTGATGTGGCTTGTCCTGTCGCTTCGCCATGGCAGCCTCACCCTGCCGACCGCCGCCAATCCCACCATGGAAGCCGGCGGGTTCTTCGGCGAAAGCAAGCTTCAGGGCCTTGCGCTTTTCGGCGAAAGGGCGCTGCGGCGCCTCGCGCCCTACGTCGTCGTGGAGCCGCGGGCGCCAACGGGCTGCGAGCAGGCGCGTTGTTCCGACGCGATGTCACTGCTCGCCGGAGCGGGCCTGGATTTTCCCGTCGTCGCGAAGCCGGATGTCGGCTACCAGGGCTGGGGCGTGCGGCGGATCGACGACGCGGCGGGGCTGCTGGCGTATCTGACGACCTGCGCACCCGACCTGCGGCTGATCCTGCAACGCCATGTCGGCCTGGCCGGCGAGGCCGGGGTGTTCTACGTCCGCGAGCCCGGCGAACCGGCCGGCCGGATCGCCTCCATGGCCTTCGTCTATGCCCCCCACGTGACGGGCGACGGCGTCCGCACGGTCGAGGCGCTGGTGAAGGCCGATGACGTCCTCGGCAAGAGCATCGCCATCCACGCCCCCCGCAACCAGGACAGATGGCGGCTCGTGCCGGAGCAGGGCGAGACCGTGGCGCTGGTCGGCCCGCGCAGCGCGCGGCTCGGCGCGGTCTATCGCGACGCATCGGCCTCGATCACGCCGGCGCTCGAAGCCGAAATCGACGCCATCGCAAGGGATATAGATGGCTTGCATTTCGGCCGCTTCGACCTGAAGTTCGGATCCGTAGCCGGGCTGGAGCGCGGCGAGGACTTCGAAATCCTGGAACTGAACGGAGCCGGCGCGGAAATGCTCGACATCTGGGACGGACGCGTCGGCCTGATGGCCGCCTATCGGACGCTCTGGCGCCAGTATCGTAAACTTTTCGCCATCGGCGCTGCCCAGCGCCAACGCGGCGTCCGGCCGGCCGGGCTGCGCAAGGTGGTCGGCATGGTCGCCCGTCAGGAACGGATGCGCTGCCGCTACCCCGTCAGCGGCTGACGCGCCTTGGCGAATCGGCTCATGCGATACGGCATGCGTCGGGTGCGCGCCAAACGAGAAATGGTCTTGAGAATGCTGGACTGCGCCCCTCCCAACATCGTCACCGTGATCGAAGCGCCCGCCGAGAACATCGGCGGGGCGATGGTTGGGTTCCTGCTGGCCCCGTTCCAGCCGCTGCGCGAGCAGTTGACGGCGATCACCGGCATCGGCCTCGACGCCGATGTGCCCGAGGGCGCGGCGCTGCGGCGCATGAAGCTCAGGGTGGAGGGCAATCCCGAGCTGAACTACCTCGCCAGCGGTACGCGCGCCGGGTCGCGCGTCGTCTTCATCCACGGCAGTCCGGGCGTCGCGGAGGAGTGGGCGCGTTTCCTGGCCGATGTTCCCGCCGGGCAGTATCGCGCGGCCGTTGACCGGCCGGGCTTCGGCGCGAGCGTCGAACAGGAGCCTGTCCTGTCGATAGCCGACCAGGCGCGCTTAATCGCCCCGCTCCTGGGAGACGGATCGGTCGTGGTCGGCTATTCCTTCGGCGGGCCGGTGGCGCTGCGTCTGGCGGTCGACCATCCCCACCAGGTGAAAGGCATCGTCCTGATCGGTTCGGCGGGCGATCCCGAACGCGAGGAGACCCACCCGCTCCAGCACGTTGCCGCCCTGCCCTACTTCTCGGCCCTGCTGCCGATCGAACTTGCGAACTCGAACGCGGAGCTCCTGGCGCTCCGGCCGGAACTGGAGACCCTGGCGGAGGATCTCGGCCGCATCGATGTGCCGGTGACGATCGTCCAGGGGCTGCAGGACACGCTCGTTCCGCCGGAGAACGCCGCCTACATCCGGTCGCGGCTCTCGCCAACGCTGTCGGCGAGGGTGGTCCTGATCGAGGACGGCGACCATTTCCTGCCGTGGACGCATACCCGGCTCATCGAGGACGTGATCGCCTGCGCGATCGACGATGCGTCTGGTCAATCCCTGTCGGAGGGACCGCCGCCGCGGTAGCGCCGCCCGGCGAGCAGCACGGCGGCGAGGATGATGACGCCGGCGAGCACGGCGGCGAGCCATCCCCAGCCCTCGAAGAGATCGAACAGCGCGACGTTGAACCAGTAGAGGCTGAGGAAAGCCGCGCCCGTGTAGACGAAGGCGACGGCGGCGTTGACGGCCACGAAGCGCGCCAGTCCGATCCCGAGGAAGCCGCTGGCCACGAAGATCGGAAACAGCATCCAGGGAATGAGCCGCGCCGTCATCGCCGCCGCCAGCGCGCCACGGCCGAGGATCGTCCGTCCCCGTGCGATAGCGTCCTCGCCGACCCAGGCCCGGACGCGGCGGCTGCGCCCGGCCGCCCATCCGGCGCCATAGAGTGCCCAGTCGCTGACGACCATGCCGACGAAGACCGCCGCGAAGGCCGTCGCCGCGCCGAGTTCGCCCGAGGCGGCGAGCGCGGCGGCGCTGACGATCGCCGCTTCCTCCAGCACGAAAGGCCCCACGATCAGCAAGGCGATCTGCAGCACGGCGTTTCCGGCAACTTCGGCGAAAAGGGTTTCCATGCCGCTCCTTTTCCCGCTCACCGCGCCAGCGATCAAGGCATGTAGTCCAAAAAGCGGCGGCCTGGCCCGCGACCACGACACGCGAAAAGACGAGGAACCACGTCGTACGGGCATCCCCGACAGATCGCCACGCGCGCCGGAGGGACGAAACGCAATCGCCCGAGGTTTGCCGACGGCCTCACCACGACTTCGTGGCGACCCTCCCCCTTGCCCATTCCCCCCGTCCGGTGCATGGATGGATACCGCCCGAAATTCGCCCGCATCCGGGGTGAGAACCTTTTCCAGGGACGTCGAGCCGCCGCAGGTCATGGAAAATCCGTTCGAACCGAAAGCCCCGCGGACGCCGCGGGCCGCGAAACTCCTCGAAATCGACGCCTGGATCGATTCGACGCTCTACGACGCGGGCTTTGCGCTGCGCGACTGGTGGGAGCGCGTCACTGTCTTCTTCCGCCGTTTTCGCGTCTATGGCGCCAAACGCGCGGTCGTCGAGCTCTTGTCGGAAGGACTGACGCTCGGCGCCGGCGGCTCGGTCGTCATGCTGGCGCTCGCCATGCCCGCCTTCGAGGAGACCTCGGGCGACTGGCGCGCCCAGTCCGACTTCGCCGTCACCTTCCTCGACCGCAACGGCGTCGAGATCGGCCAGCGCGGCCTGATCCAGCGCGATTCCGTGCCCGTCGACGAGATGCCCGACCAGGTGATCAAGGCGGTGCTGGCCACCGAGGACCGGCGCTTCTTCTCCCACTGGGGCATCGACTTCATGGGCCTGGCGCGCGCCATGACGGAGAACGTCAAGGCCAATTCGGTCGTGCAGGGCGGCTCCACGCTCACCCAGCAGCTGGCCAAGAACCTGTTTTTGACCAACGAGCGCACGATCGAGCGCAAGGTCAAGGAGGCGTTCCTCGCCGTCTGGCTGGAAATGAACCTGACCAAGAAGGAAATCCTGCAGCTCTATCTCGACCGCGCCTACATGGGCGGCGGCACCTTCGGCATCACCGCGGCGACCGACTTCTATTTCGGCAAGGGCGTCAAGGACGTGACGCTCGCCGAAGCGGCCATGCTGGCGGGCCTGTTCAAGGCGCCCGCGCGCTACGCGCCGCACATCGACCTGCCGGCGGCGCGCGCCCGCGCCAACCAGGTGCTCACCAACATGGTCGAGGCCGGCTTCCTGACCGAGGGCCAGGTGCTGGCGGCAAGGCGCCAGCCGGCCGAGGTCGTCGACCGGGATGACCGCAAGAACCCCGACTATTTCCTCGACTGGGCCTTCGAGGAGGTCAAGCGCATCGCCCAGCGCATGCGCGGCCACGCGCTCGTCGCGCGCACCACGCTCGACATGGGCATCCAGGCGGCGGCGGAGGAATCGCTCGAGTTCCACCTGCGCCAGCACGGCAAGGAATACGACGTCCGGCAGGGCGCGATCGTGGTGCTCGACAATGACGGCTCGGTCAGGGCGCTGGTCGGCGGCCGCGACTACGGGCTGTCGCAGTTCAACCGCGCCACGCGGGCGCTGCGGCAGACCGGTTCGTCCTTCAAGCCCTATGTCTACGCCACCGCGATGGAGAAGGGGTTCACGCCCGAGAGCGTCATTTCCGACGGACCGATCTCCTGGGGCAACTGGTCGCCGAAGAACTACACGCGCGGCTATTCGGGCCGCATGACGCTGTCGACGGCGCTGATCAAGTCGATCAACACCGTGCCGGTCAGGCTCGCCAAGGAGCACCTGACGATCGCGCCGATCAAGAAGCTGACCGAGGAGATGGGCGTGGAGAGCCCGGTCTTCTCCGACAAGACGATGGTGCTCGGCACCTCGGGCATGACGGTGATGGACCAGGCGACGGGCTACAACGTCTTCGCCAATGGCGGCTATGTCGGCACGCGCCACGGCATCACGCAGCTCGTCACGCATGCGGGCGAGGTGGTGTGGGACTGGCGTCGCGACGCGCCGGAGCCCAGGCGCGTGCTGTCGGAGCAGGCCGTCGCTTCGATGAACCAGATCATGATCCAGATTCCCGAGGTCGGAACGGCCCGAAGGGCCGCGCTGCAAGGCATTCGCAGCGCCGGCAAGACCGGGACGACCCAGGCCTACAAGGACGCGTGGTATGTCGGCTACACCGGCAACTACACCGCCGCCGTCTGGCTCGGGAACGACGAGTTCACGCCCACCCGCAACATGACCGGCGGCTCGCTGCCGGCCATGACCTGGCAGCGGCTGATGACCTATGCCCACCAGAACGTCGAACTGAAGCCGATCCCGTTCATCGAGAAGCCCTTCCTCGACGAAAAGGGCAAGACCACCGACGTCCCGCTGATCGCCCAGGGCGCGACGGAGGGCGATGCCGCCGGCGCCGAGGAACGCCCCGCCCTCATGTCGCAACGGACCGCGTCCCTGCTGCGCGCCATGTCAGACCTGTTCCGCGACTCGCCCCGGCTTTCCGCGTCCGGCGGGAGCGAAACACTCTCCTCGCTCTGACGTCGATGCGGCCGGCGGGGAGACAAGCCATGCGGCGGACGGATCGATGATGCGCCTGGCGCTGTCCGTTGCCGCGGTGTTCGTCCTGGCGATCGGCGGAGGCGCGGTGTCCGTCGGATATGTCCTCGACCGGATGCCCGGCCTCGAAGGCCTGTCGGTCGGGCCGTGGATCGCCTTTCCGAACCGTGGCACGCCAGGCGCCGATCCCTATTCCAAGGCCCGCTTCTCGCGCGACGCCGAACTGGCTCTCGGGCGCGCCGAGGGTCTGGCCTTCACCGCCAGCGTCGATTCCGCGGGCGCGCCCCTGCGCCGGGCCTGCGACTACCGGATCGAAGGCAAGGTTCCCGCCGCGCGGTTCTGGACGCTCCATCCGTCTGCGGACGGCACGGCGCCGTCGGGGCGCCTGCGTGAGCCGGGATTGCATTCGATGCGCATCCTCCGCCGCGACGACGATTCCTTCGAAATCGTCGCGAGTCCCGCGCCGCAGCCCGGCAACTGGCTGGCCACCGGCGGCGACGGCACGATGACCCTGGTGCTCACCCTCTACGATGCGCCAGCCGTCGGCAGCCCGGATGCCGCACAGCTCGAACTGCCCCTGATCTACCGGACCGGTTGCGAATGACGCGCGCCCTCCATGTCCTCCTTCTCGGCCTCCTGGGGGCGGCGATCGTCCACATTGCGATCCTCGTGCTGTTGCCGGTCCTGTCGGAGCAGGATGCATGGGCGCGCATGGCCGCTCGCGGCGACCTGTTGCAGCGGATCGGGCTTGGCCCGTCCAAAGCGGATTCGCCGGTGCCGCTGTCCGACCCGTTCTTTCTTGGGGGCGGGTGTCGGTTCGATCTGCACCATCATGGCGTCCTGCACGTCACGGCGGGCTCCGGCGCGCCGTTCTGGTCGGTGTCGATCTACGACCGGCGCGGTTACAACCTCCATTCCTTCAACGACCGCACCGCGGGTGGGCGGCTCGACCTCGCCGTCGCCACCACCGCGCAGCTGACGGCGTTGCGCCGCGAACTTCCCGAGGCGCTGTCGCGCTCGATCTTCGTGGAGATGGACGACCCGCAAGGCATCGTCGTGGTGCGCGCCTTCCGGCCCGACCCGAGCTTCGAACCGGTGGTGGCGAAGTTCCTCGACTCGATCGCCTGCAACGCGCTGTAGGCAACGAGCCGCGCTCTTTCGTTGCGAAACGGCGCGGGACGCTGTATAGACGGCGCGATTTCCCATTACCGGTGGCTCAGTCCCACCGCCCGCGCAGGGACGCGGGCGAACGAGAGGAGTATCTTCAATCATGGCCAACCAGCTCTTGATGCCCAAGGCAACCGCCGTGTGGCTCGTCGACAACACCGCCATGTCCTTCGACCAGATCGCCTTTTTCTGCCACCTCCACCCGCTCGAGGTGCGCGCCATCGCCGACGGCGAAGCCGCGCAGGGCATCAAGGGCCAGGACCCGGTGATGACGGGCCAGCTGTCGCGCGAGGAGATCGCCAAGGCCGAGGCCGATCCGAACTACCGGCCGCGCCTGTCGGAGCCCAAGGTCCGCATCCCCGAGCAGAAGCGCAAGGGCCCGCGCTACACGCCGCTGTCGAAGCGCCAGGACCGGCCGAACGCCATCTTGTGGCTGGTGCGCAACCATCCCGAACTGAAGGACGCGCAGATCTCGCGCCTCGTCGGCACCACCAAGTCCACCATCGAGCAGATCCGCGAGCGCAAGCACTGGAACTCGGCCAACCTGGCGCCGATGGACCCGGTGACGCTGGGCCTGTGCTCGCAGATCGACCTCGATCTCGAGGTGCAGCGCGCCTCGCGCGGCGTCGCCCCGCAGGCGCCGGCCGGCGACACGCTGCTGCCCGCCTCGATGACCGAGACGCTGCAGGTTCGCCCTTCCGAGCCCGAGAGCGAGAAGGAACTCGACGCCAGCGCGGTCTTCGCCAAGCTCACCTCGCTCAAGCGCACGCGCACCGACGACGAGGACGAGGACTGATCGTCTTCCGTGGAGGTCGATGGTCAGGCCTTGTCGGCCTTGCCCTTGCGCCCGGCCACGCGCTTGCCGTGCGGCGCCCCGCGCGAGGGCGGCAGCGTTGCGACGCGCTCGTAGCGCACGCCCGGGAAGATGACGATGGCGGCCGGCCCGTCCGGCCGCGGACGCGGGCCGCGCGAGGACGCGCTGGCCGGCGTGAAGGTCAGGATGTTGGTCATGGCTCCGGCAATCCCTGTCGATGCACTCGAGCACGCTTACGAACAACGCTTGCGCCACACTGCCGCCGCGAGGGTTAACAGCTCGCTAACACATTGCCGCTAATGCTTTGGGTTGGAAGCGCCGGAGAGGACCGGACGGCCCGCCGTCCCGTCCGCCAGCCGGCGCAGCGTTCGTGTCAGGCGTCAGGCGTAGCAGTGTCATCGGTTTTCCGGGAGATCGCGATTCGCACCGAGAGCGGCAAGTCGGACCGGTTGTTCCGCGCCGCCATCTCGGCCTTTGCCTCGCTGACGCGGCCTTCGCGCCGCGAGGCCGCGCAGCTCGCCCAGCTCACCCTGCCGCTGATCGACCGCACCTCGACGGAGGCGCGCCGCTTCGCCTGCGCCGTTCTGTCGGACTCGCGCCACGCCCCGGCCGAACTCCTCCAGCGCCTGTGCGAGGAACCCGTCGAAACCTGCGCGCCGCTTCTGATCCGCTCGCCGCTGCTGTCCAACGCCGATCTCGTGCGCATCATCGGCGCCAGGGGCGCGGCGCATGCCCGCGTCATCGCGCGGCGCGGCGATCTGCATCCGGCGCTGGCCGCGCTGGCCAAGGCGCTGGTGCGCGCCGCCGAGCAGGCCGAGGCCGCCGCCGACGCCGCGCCCCCTGCCCCATCGGCATCCGCAACCACCGCCGAACCCGAAACGACAGCCGCTCCCGCCGCCGCCACGGCGCTGTTGCCGGAGGCCGTGCGCGACGCCGCCGAGGCCGTGCGCCGCGATCTGCGCGCGATCATGGCCGGCCAGCGGCCGCAACGGCGCGCGACGGCGCGCTCGGCCGAGCGGCTGGCGCACGAGGACGACTACCAGCGGCTGAAGGCAACGCTGCTCTCGGGCAGCGCGCAGACCTTCCGCGATGCGCTGGCGCGGGCGCTCGGCATCGGCGTCGAGACCGCCCGCTCGATCGCGGCCTCGCGCAGCTATGACGATCTGATCGCCGCCTTCCGGCACATCGACCTGTCGGAGGAGGAGGCCTTCCTGCTGGTCTGCGCCGCCTGCCCGGAGCGGTTCTCCCGCACCAGCGCGATCCGCCTGTTCCTGGAGCGCTACCGCGCCTTCTCCGGCGCGGCGGCCACCGGCATCGTGCTCGCCTGGCGGGCCGACCGCTTGTCGCCCCGCTCGACGCCCTCGCGCGCCGGCGGCGAAGCCTCGGTGCACACCCTGCCGCCGCGCGGCGACGTCAAGGCGTCGTAAGCTCGACCAGGTCCTCGGCGGGCGTCGCCGTGTCCAGCTCGACGAACCAGACGTCGCTGTCGAACCGCGTCTCGCGTTCGATCCGTTTTTCCAGCGCCGCGTCGTTCAGCCCCTCGGCCACCACCGAAAACCGCCGGCCCGTTCCGTCGCCGGGGCCGCCCTCCTCGCCGTAGCCGGTCTGCGGCGCCGGCCCGACCAGCCGGCACAGCCCGTCGCGGCCGCGAAAGACGAGAAACACCGCCCCCGCCTCAGAAGCCCCCTTGCGCATCACCGCCGCGAACCCGCCCGCGTTGAACACCCGGCGCGTCAGCGCGGAGACGAAGAACTCGGAGGTCAGGCGTGGCACGGCGGGTCTGGCTCGCGTTGGAGGAAGGCGCGTTGTAGCGGGCGGACGCGGATGGGGGAAGCGCCTTCCCCCGCCCCTACCCGCCGCACAATTGCCGCCACGGCAGCGCGTTTTCCGGAAAGCGCCTGCTCGCCGCTTCCAGCGCCAGCATCAGCGCCGCGATGACAGCGGTGGCCACCACGGCGAGCGCGGCGGATTCCGAGCCGAGGCCGGCATCTTCGAGGTTGAGCAGCGCGACGCCGAGCGTCTCGGTGCCGGCCGACCAGAGGAGCGCGGAGATGGTCAGTTCGTTGAAGGCGAGCAGGAACACCATCAGGCCGCCGGCCACCACCGACGGCAGGACGATGGGCAGGATGATCGTCCCGATGCGCCTGGCGATGCCGGCGCCGTCCATCAGCGCCGCTTCCTCCACGTCCCGCTCCAGCGACGAGACCGCCGCCATCACCGGCTTCAGCGCGATGGCGAGGAAGGAAGCGAGGTAGGCGAAGAGGATGATCCAGGCGGTGCCGTATATGGTCGCGCCGACGATCGGCAGCGGATTGACGAAGAGCAGGATGCAGGCGATGGCGACGACCACGCCCGGCAGCGCATAGGGCATCTCGACCACCGTCAGGATCGCCATGCGCGCGAAGGCCAGCCGCCGGTCGAGCGCATAGGCGACGAGCAGCGACAGCAGGGCAAGGATGACCGCGGCGGCGCCCGCATAAGTCAGCGAATTGGCGAAGGCGCGGCGAATCAGCGCCTGGCTCCACATCGTGTCGGTGTACTGTGCGAAGGTCAGCGTGTCCCAGGTCAGCGTCACGCCATAGGCCGGGACGAGCGACTTGGCGACCAGCGAGGCCAGCGGCAACAGGATCGTCAGCGAAAAGACCAGCCACAACACCGCCTCGGTCGGAAGGGTGGCGGCGCGGCGCAGGATGAACGGCTCCA
Source organism: Mesorhizobium sp. (assembly GCA_046292285.1). Lineage (GTDB taxonomy): Bacteria > Pseudomonadota > Alphaproteobacteria > Rhizobiales > Rhizobiaceae > Aquibium. The sequence continues at coordinate 47,072 of JBKBRJ010000016.1, forward strand.
TGCCGCGCTCCATTTCGGTGCGCACGCCGCGCCGCGCTGTGAGCCAGGTGGAGACGATGACGGCCACGCCGGCGATCAGCGCGATCAGCAGCGAGACCAGCGCGGCGTCGTTGATGGCGCCCCGACCGAAGCTGGCGAGCTGGCGGTAGACGGTCGTCGGCAGGGTGGTCACGCCCACCGGCAGGCCGAGCAGCGCCGGAATGCCGAAATTGCCGACGCCCGCCACGAAGGCCAGCAGCACGGCCGACAGGAGGCTGAGCCGAATGACGGGCAGGATCACCTGGCTGATGATCGCCAGCGGGCGGGCGCCGTCGAGCTTCGCCGCCTCCACCAGCGACTGCGGCACGCGCACAAGGCCGGAGGCGACGATGATGGCGACGAGCGGCGCGTGGTGCAGCCCCATGACGAGGATGATGCCGGAAAACCCCAGCATCGGATTGGCGGTGCCGAGCGGCGGGGCCAGCCCGACGGCGTTGAGGATCGGCGAGGACGGGCCGGCCAAAGTCTTGAAGGCGAGCGCCGAGACCTGCGGCGCCACCATCAGGGACAGCACGAACAGGAAGGCCAGCGCGCGGCGCGTGGGCAGCGCCATCGTCGCCAGGGCCAGCGCCACGGCGCCGCCGAGCGCGACGGCGAGAACGGTCGAGCCCGCCGCGATGGCGAGGCTGTTGATGGTCGCCCGCACCACCGAGGGGCTCGTCAGCAGCGCGATCGCCGCGGAGGCGTCGGACCGCACGACACTTGCGGCGACCACGACAAGTTGGACGACCGGCAGCAGGCAGAAGACGAGGACGGCGACGACGACGAGGGCGGCAATGCCGCCGCCCTCGTTGTCGGACCAGATGCGCGCCTCGCGGGAGGGCGGGATGCGACGGGACGCCAGGGGTGGAAATGTCACGAGCGTCTGTCGCGTGGTCGGGCCGGGATCAGTCCTGGCCGAAGATGCTGGCGAACTTCGCCTTGTCGGCCTCGGCCGTCTCCAGCGCCTTGGCCGGATCGAGCGGCAGGATCGCGACATCGGCAAGCGCGGGGAAGCCCGCCGGGGCGGCGACGTCGGGATGCGCCGGCATGTAGCCCTGCGCCGCGGCCATTTCCTGGCCCTCGCGCGAGACGAGGAAATCGACGAAGGCCTTCGCAGCTTCCGCGTTCTTGGTGTTGGCCAGGATGGCGACCGGCTCGGAAATGGCCGAAACGCCCTCGGTCGGGAAGACGAACTCGACCGGCGCGCCCTTCGCCTTCTCGCGGATCGGCAGGAACTCGACGATCATGCCGTAGAGCTTCTCGCCGCCCGCGACGGCCTGCAGGATGCCGCCATTGCCGCCCGAGGCCTGCGCGCCGTTGGCGGCCAGCTGCTCGTAGTAGCTCCAGCCCTGCTCGAGGTTGGCGACAATCGCCTGGGTGTGGATGAGCGCCGCACCCGAGGTCAGCGGCGACGGCATCGCGACCTGGCCCTTGGCCTCATCCTTCAGGAGATCGCTCCACGACGCCGGCTTCATCGGGGCGTTGGTGTTGTAGATGATGCCGGTGGTGATCAGCTTGGTCGGGAACCACATGCGCTCAGGATCCTGGATCGCCGGGTCGTAGGCCGAAACGTCGGCTTCCGGATAGGCCATCAGCCGCCCGTCCCTCGCCAGGTCTTCCATGGTCACGCTGTCGGCGATCAGAAGCACGTCGGCCGGCGAGGAGCCGGCCTCGAGTTCGGCCTGGAGGCGCGCCATGATCTTGGTCGTGCCGTCGCGCACGAAGGTGACCGTCACGCCCGGATGCTTGGCCATGAACGCGTCGACCGTCTGCTGGGCATCGTTGTTCGGCTGGCTGGTGTACAGGGTCAGGGTGCCGTCGACGGCCATCGCGCCGTTCGCGGCGCCCAGCAGCGCCGCCGCCGCCATGCAGGCCTTCAGGGTGGTACGCATCTCATGCTCCTTGGATGAAGGGAAACTCGCGTCGGCCTAGTGAAGCTGTGTTACCGCGCGATGACAAAGAGGAGCGCTCCCACCGCCGCCTCAGTCCCCCGCTCGCAATGGATTGAGGATCGGGAGGCCCGCGAAGTCCCGTTCGTTGTCGGTCACCACCACGCACTGGTTGGCCTGCGCGATCGCCGCCAGAACCATGTCGAGCGCGCTGCGCGGGCGTCCAATGGCTTTTCCCTCGGCCATCAAGCCTGCCCACACCAGGGCCGCCTTTTCATCGAAGGAAAGAATGCGGCCGAAAAACAAGGCCTGCGGCCCCTCCGCGCCGGAAAACCAGGCGTCGAGCGCGTCCCGCATGCGGCCGGGCGGCAGTTCGAGAATGCCGCGCCGGATCTCTGCCACCGTCAACGAGGCGATGAACAGGTCTTCGTCCCGCCGCGCGGCCATCCACTCCACAAGGGCCGGCGACGGTCGCGGCTTGACGACGTTGCTGATGATGTTGGTGTCAAGAAGATAGCGCGTCAAAGATCGATCTCGCGCCCTTGCTCGCGCGGACGCGACAGGTCGAGATCGGCGCCGACGAGCGGGGAGCGGCGCAAGGCCGCCAGAATGCCGCCCGGCTGGGACGGCTCGGTGGACACCAGGGCTTTCACCGCTCTGCGCATCCCTTCGGCCTCCGGTCCATCCTCGGTCAGGTGCCTGGCAAGGGAACGGATCAGGTCGCGGTCGCCGTCGAGCGCCGTCACCTCGAATCGCCGCACCCCGCGCTGCGCGAGGCGGGCGCGGTAGTTCTGAACCGCGCGCTTCTGCGACGCCTTGCCCATGTTCGACCTCCCGACCTCCGGTTCTATCCGGATATATAGCCGTAGCGCCTCGTTCGAACAAGTTCGCTCGTACCGCTTGCCGCCCTTCAATACAGCGGCACCGGGCCGACGAAGCCAGACTGGGCGATCCACGGCGTCTGCTTTGCTTCCGTCACCCTGACGACCTCCGCCTTCACCCGGGCATAGAGCTCGTCCAGTTCGACCACGCCGTTGCCGTCGAGATCGGTCTGGGGGCTGGCCAGGGCGGCGACCACGGCGCCGGTGAAGGCGCCGCCGCGCAGCACCGCGCTCTCGTAGCTGAACTGGCGGCCCTTGGAGGCGGCGAGCACGGCGATCGGCCGGTCCTTTCGCAACAGCGCGTCGACGGCGTCGTCGTTGCTCGGCGCACCGGCGGCGCCCGAGTGGCAGGCGTCGAGAAACACCATGACGCGGCCGGGCAGCGCGGCCAGCCGGTCGGCGAGCCCGTCGAAGGAGATCGCGGTCGCCTCGAGGGCGGCCAGGCTGGTGTTGCGGTGGGCGAGATGCAGCCGGCCGGCCGCGTCCTGCAGCCCGTGGCCGGCGACGTGCAGGAACAGCGTGTCCTGCGGCCGCATCCGCGCGGCGATGGCGTCCAGCCGGGCCGACAGTGAGGTCGCCAGGTCCGGGTCGTCGGCCAGCACCTCGACCTCGACGCCGCCGTAGCGCCCCGGCTCGGCGAAGGCGGCGGCAAAGGCGCGCGCGTCCGCCACGGCGAAGTTCAGCGGCGAAATGCCCGGGTCGTCGAAGCGGTCGGTGCCGACCGCCAGGACGAAGAGCCGGCCGGTCGCCCCGGCGGTCGCGGCGGTCGCGGCGACCCCCGGGGCGGCGCGCGGCAGCGTCACGGTCCGGCTGGAGAGGCCTGCGGCGTCGGTGGCCTGCAGCGCGAACCAGCGGGTCTCCGGCAGCGCCGGCAGGTCGACCTCCAGCTCGGCGCGCTCGCCCGACAGCGTCGCCTGCGATATGCGCATGCCGTCGCGAAACAAGGACAGGCCCGACAGCCCGCCGGACGCGGAAAGGCGCAGGCGCGCGCGGGCTTCGTCCCGCTCGACCAGTTCGAGCTGTGGCGGCCGGCCGATGGCGGGCGGCGCGTCGAGCCGACCGCCGCTGCGCAGGCGGGCCTCGACGAGGCGCTCCGTCCTGAGCGGCGCGGCGAGGTTCTGGAGCGAGTAGAGCACGGGATCGCCGGGGAACTTGACCTGGACGTAACGCGCGCCCTCCGGCGTCGACTGGTAGCGCAGGTCGGGGTCCATCACCACCAGCTCGTCGTCGACATAGAGCCCAGACAGCGTCTGCGTGCCGTCGGCGAGCGCGTAGACGTAGAAGCGGCCGTCGCGGTCGAGCTGGAGCATGTGGGCACCGTCGGCGAGCAGGCCGAGCAGGTCGATGTCCTCCGCCGAGGAGGGCGAGCGGATGGTGGTGACGACCTCCATCGTCGCGGGGTCGACGACGAGGATGCGCTGGTCGCGGCCGGCGATCGCCAG
>JBKBRJ010000016.1:51314-81042 GCA_046292285.1 Mesorhizobium sp.
TCGGCGACAGCGCCTGCACGACCAGCGGCGCCTCGGCGAAGAGCGGCAGGCTGCCCTTCAGCGCGGGTTCGTCGTCGCCCCAGTCCTCGTCGGAGATGAAAAGATAGGGGTGGCCCGACAGGAGTTCGGCGCGCTGGCCGTCGCGGTCGTGGCGCAGGAAGGTGACCAGCCCGTAGGCCGCCGAGGACGAGCCCATGCGGCAGACGCGCTGGTGGATGATCGAGACGCCGCCGGCCGCCGCGAGCGTCCAGACATAGGCTTCCGTGTCGATGCAGCTGTCGAGCCGCTCCTCGTACAGCGCCGTGGCCTCGCGGGCGCAGAGCGTGCGCGCCTCGTCGAGCGTCAGCCGGCGCGCCACCATGGCGGGCATCGCCGCCGGGCAGTTCTGCGGACGTTTCGCCAGCGCGCGCAGGTTCTCCTCGATCGGCTCGCCGTCCTCGTCGTAATAGTCGAGTTCGTCCCAGGACGGGTCGTCCTCCGGCAGGTCGAGCGCGTCGAACTGCTCGTTCGTCAGTTCGCGGATCAGCCGCGGCGCCTGGCGCAGGGCGACGCCGAAATCGGCGAGGCGGACGAGCGCGCGGCGCTGCGCGCCGATGCCGACGGATTTCGACAGCGAGGCGGCGCCCCGCGCCAGCCCGCTGCCATCGTCGATCCGCGCCGCCGCGACGTCGGCGCCCGTCCTGTCCTGCACGCGGTGGGTGGCGACGGGTTCGCGCGGACGGTCGTCGTCCGGGTTGAACAGCACCCAGCTTCGCGCCTGCGGCGACGCGAGGTCCAGCCGCTCGACGAAGGCCTTTCCGTCGAGGCCAAAGCCTCCCACGGCCGGCGGGCCGTCGGCGTCGAAGTCGTAGCGCCGGTGGCGCGACGGGTCGACCAGGTCGACCACGTCGTAGGTGTCGCCGGTCGGGCCATGGCCGAGTTTCATGACGCCGTCGGCGGGGCGCAGCTCGGCCACGCCGCCATTCTCGAAGGTGCAGGCGCCGCAGCCATGGGCGTTGGCCACCGGCTCGCGGTCGTCATGCAGCATCTGCCTGAAGGTCACGGCGCCGGCGCCGACATGGCCGACGAAGAGCAGGCTGTCGTTCCACGCCCAGTGCAGCGCGTGCACGAAGCCGCTGCGCGACCCGCCGCCGCCGTCGATCCGGAGCACCGGGCGCTCGGCATAAAGATCGATGACGACGAGGTCGCTGCGCAGGTGCGAATACCCCTCCTCCAGCTCGATCGCCTGGCCGACCGCGTGCACGTAGCGCGAGCCGGGCGAGAAGTTCGGCTCGTAGCCGGGGCCGGCATGGACGAGCGCGCCGGTCCGCGCGTTCAGCACGCGAAACGAGTCCGCGCGGACCTCGAGCAGGAACCGGCCGTCATTGGACAGGATGGTCTCGATCGGCTTCTCGACGTCGAAGGGATCCTGCACGACGATGCGCGGCCGGCCGGGCGCAAGCTCCAGCGCCATCGGCTCGCCGGCGGCGACGACCGGTTCTCCCGCCCATTTCAGGAACACGGGAACATAGGCCAGCGCCCAGTCGAGCGTGAAGCCGTTGGTCACGTAGGGCAGGATGTCGAGCTGGCCCGCGCCGTGGTCGGCGTCGTGCAGCGGAATGAAGACGCGCATCCGGTCCTGGGCGAAGTCGAGCCCGAAGGGCGCCGGCGCGCCGGGCTCCAGGGCCATGAACCCGTTGCCGGAAAACCGCACCTCGCGCGGCATCGCCAGCACCAGGTATCGCGCGCCGGGGCACGCGGCGGGCGCGGTCCAGGGGTCCGACCAGGCGATCGTCAGCGGCGCGCCGCTGCTCGGCGCTTCGGTGAGGATGCGGAACGGCCGGCTTTCGGTTAATGGCGCCTCGCAGGCGCCGGTTTGCGCCCGGGCCGGGACGAGGCCGGCAAGAAAAGGGAGGAGAAATAGAAGCAGGGTTGCAAGCAAGCGATGCATCAAAGGCCCTCACTCCCCGAGACGGATACCACTCGAATAGGCGTTGGCCTGGCGCTGACTGTCAATCCGCCAGCACAGTCCGGCCATCGCCAAGAAACAGCGAGGAATTCGCTTGAATTATGTCCGGGTGAAAAAATCCGGGAGCGGATCAACGCCTTGCGTCATCGGGCCATCAGCGCGAACACGCCCCAGCCCAGGTATTCGCGCGTATGCGTGGCGTAGCGTTCGGGCTCCGAGGTCAGCCTGGCTCGAACCTCCTTCGCCAGGTCGTCGCCGGGATTGGCATCGAGCCACCGGCGCATCGTCAGCCATTTGGCCGCCTCGTATCGGTCCCAGCCATCCTGATTTGCCAGGACCATTTCCACGACGTCGTAGCCAAGGTCGCGGAAAGACGCCAGAAGCCCCGGAAGCGGGAGGAAGTCCGAGATCGAACCGGCAAGGCATCCCTTGGCAACCTCCTCGGTGGGCGGCAAGCGCAGCCAGTACGGCTCGCCGATGAGGATGATCCCGCCGGTCTGGAGGCTTTGCGCCAGAAGCGCGATCGTGCCGGCGACCCCGCCGCCGATCCATGTCGCGCCGACACAGGCTGCGACGCCGACCTTTTCGCTGGCCACGTGACCGGCGGCGTCGCCATGGATGAACGCGACGCGATCCGCCACCCCCAGTTCCTCAGCCCGCAGCTTCGCCTGCTCGGTGAACAACCGGCTCATGTCCACGCCCGTGCCCCGGATATGGTGATCGCGCGCCCAGGTACACAGCATCTCGCCCGAACCGCTGCCGAGGTCCAGCACATGGGTCTCCGGTTCCAGGCGCAACGCCGCGCCGAGAGTGGCGAGGTTGTCGGCCGTGAACGGGTTGTGGATACGATGCGCGCTCTCGGCGACGTTGAATATCCGCGGAATGTCCACTGCTGGAAAGCCTTCCTGTCGACGATGGGATTCGATGAAGCCCCATCGTACCCGAAAATGGTCCCGTCAGCCGGCCTCAGTTGGTCAGGCCGATTTCCTGCATCTTGGCGAGCAGCTTCGCGTCGGGTTCTCCGGTGACCGGCAGTCGGAACAGCGACTGGAACTCGCGGATCGCGGCGCGGGTCTTCTCGCCGATCACCCCGTCGATCTCGATGCCCTCGTTGCCGAAGGCGCGCAGGCCGGCCTGGATCCGCACCACGTCGGCCTGGACGGCGGCGGCCGCGCGCGCTTCGCGCAGCAGGTCGGTCGTCGCCGAGGCGTCGCGCGAACGAGGGACCGGAACGGCTGCATAGCCTTGCTCCGGCGCGGCGACCGCGGCCGTGCCGGATGCCTGCGGGGCGGGCTGCGGCGCGGCGGGCAGCGAGCGGGTCGTCTGGCGGTCGGTGGCGATGCCGAGCGCCTCGAGCAGGCGATCGTCGATCTCGCCCGTTGCCTCCATCCCGAGCGTCTTCTGGTAGCCCGTGATGGCGGCGCGCGTCTGCGGCCCCATCAGGCCGTCGACCGTGCCGCGATAGAGGCCGAGGCTCTCCAGCGCGATCTGGACGCGCATGGTGCGCTCCTGCACCGGCGAGGGCTGTGCTGCGACCGCAACGGCCGGTTCGGGCGCGGGCGGCACCGAGTTCGTCACCTCCGAAGTCGGCTGCATCATCGTCGCCGGTCGGGACAGCGGCAGCGGCGCGGGCGCCGGGCGCTCGACGACGAAGCGCGTCTCCATCAGCGGGCCGGGATGGCGGTAGGGCTGGTTCCACAGCGCATTGGCCGACACGTAGAACAGCACCACCAGGAAGGCGGTGGAGGAGCCGACCAGAACGGGATTCTCGGCGATCGCGGCGCCCGTCGCCGCGGCCGCGCCACCCACCAGGCTGGCGAAGGGCGACGGCTCACGCCGACTGCCGGAACGCTTCATCAGCTGATTTCCTCGGCTTTGCTGCGGGCGGGATGGCGACGATTTCGGCATCGGACAGGTCCTGGTGTCTCGGCGGCGTGCGGATCGGCAGCGTGACGGTGACGAGCGTCCCCTCGCCCGGGGCGCTGTCGATGGTCATCGAGCCGTCCTGCAGCTCGACGAGGCCCTTCACCAGCGAAAGTCCCAGGCCGGTGCCCTCGTACTGGCGGGTGTAGTCGTTGAGGACCTGCACGAAGGGCCGGCCGATGCGGGCGAGATCGTCGGCGCTCATGCCGATGCCCGTGTCGGCGACCGTCAGCGTCACGCGGCGGTTGTCGCGCGTGGCGGCGACGGTGACCCGGCCGCCCTGCGGCGTGAATTTCACCGCATTGGACAGGAGGTTGATCAGGATCTGCTGGATGGCGCGGCGATCGGCGAAGAGGCTTGCGGGCGCGGCCGCGAGATCGCACTCCAGGGTCACGCCCTTGGCCTTGGCCTGGCAGGACACCATCGACAGCGAGGTGTCGACGGCGTCGGCGAAGCGGAAGGATTCGGGCAGGATCGGATAGGTTCCGGACTCGATGCGCGCCACGTCGAGGATGGAGTTGACGATGGACAGCAGGTGCTCGCCCGATTCGCGCACCAGGCCGACATAGTCGCGCTGGCGATCGGAGGCGAGAGGACCGGCCATGCCGCTGGCAAGCATGTCCGAGAAGCCGATGATGGCGTTGAGCGGCGTGCGCAACTCGTGGCTGACGGTCGCGAGGAACCGCGCCTTGCCGATTTCGGAGCGGCGGTTGGCCTCCGCCAGCGCCTCGCGCAACTCGGCCAATTCGGCATTGTCCCTGAGCACGGCGACGAAGCCGGCGTCCGGCGCGCCCTGCCCCATCAGGTCGAGCGCGAAGGACCGGTAGCCGGCATCGCGTTGCGGGGCCTCGGCCGGCAGGCGCAGCCGCAATTCCACATGGCGATGATCGGCGCCGTCGCGCAGGTCCGCCAGCGCGGTCAGCCAGGCGATGCGGTCCGCGACATGGATGCGATCGATCAGCCCGGCGCCGAGCAGGAATTCCGGCTCCAGCTTCAGGATCGCGCGCGCGCGGTCGGAGCAGTCGACGACCTCGCCGCCGCGCGCGAGCCGCAGCGTCACGGCGGGCAGGATCGCCTCGAGCGGAGGCCGGTCGGTTTCGACGGGCGCAGCCTCGGGCTCGGCCGAAAGCGCGGCGCGGCGCAGCCACAGCGTCATGCCGTAGGCGATCGGCAGCAGCCAGGACGCGCCGTCGGCCGACTGGACCGCATCGGGCCAGAGGAAGGACAGCGCGACGGCGCCGGCGACGGCCGCGGCCATGGCCGCCACGCCCGCGCGCAGCGCGGCGCGGCTGCGCAGGGCAAACCACGGCTCGAGCACCAGCGGCAGCCAGGCGAGGAAGAACGGCGAGGCGACGCCGCCGCCGAGATGGATGACGATGGCCGCCGGCGCCACGGCGCTGGCGAGCAGGAACGGCGCGGCGAAGGCGCGCGAGCCGGTCTGGGCGATCGCGACCGCCGCGGTCCAGCCGAAGACGAAGACGATGCAGATGGCGGCGAACGCGACGGGAAGGCTGACGGCGGGGAACAGAACCTGCGCGAAGGCGGCGCCCACGACGAAGGGGCCGGCAAGAGCCGCGGCGAGCAGGCGACGGTGCACCTCGCGCTCGCCGGCGTCGGCGATCGAGGGATGGACGAGCCGGCCGCAGGCCTGTCCAAGCCGCGAACACCCTTCGCTCGTTCCTGTCGGAAGCCTACTCAACACCACGCGCTCACTGACGTCCGTTCGACGGATCTTCGTTCCGCCAGACCCTCGCATTCCCGGTTTAATGAATGAATAAGGCAGGGCATGGCGAAGGCGTCATGAACGTCGAAAACCGTCCAGGGCTCCGCGCGTCATCGGCAAGCTTCGGTTGATGGTTAACGAAAGGTATGCTTCCCCGACGCCGGGGCGCCGCACGATGGCGCTGCCGCGCGACGCGGTTTTCCAGTATCGTCAAGGACTTGCCTGGTTACCAGATGGTTTCGGTGACATCCCGCATTCGCAGCGAATCGGAAGCGTTTCCGATCCCTTCCAAATTGCTTCGAATTTGAGGAAAATTCGCCGCTGCGCCGCAATCGGGCGTTGGGAGCCGCGCGGTATGAAGGCAGGGACAGCCTGCGGATTGACGCCGGGCTCTGGGAATGACGGGACGTGAGACGATGGGTTTCCTGATCCGGACGGGCTTCTGGTTTTCGCTGGTTCTGCTGTTCCTGCCGATCGCGCCGGACGATGGAACCGAGGCGGTGAGCCCGCTTGCGGCGTTCGTGGCGGCGCGCGACGCGATCGGCGACGTTCGCGGCATGTGCGAGCGCGAGCCGCAGGTCTGCGAGACCGGCCGCGCCGCGCTGCAGACCATCGGCGTGCGGGCGCGCGAGAGCGCCCGGATCGCTTATCAGCTGCTCGAAGACGAACCGGCGGCGAGCGACTCCATCACCACGGGCGGTGTCCCGCCCACGCAGTAGACGTTCGCCGGCGGCCGAACCGGCCACGCCGCGACCATCAGCACGGCCATCGACCGCCGGGACATTGCCGCCGCTTGCATCGGCCTCGTGCATGCGGCGCCATTTTCCCGCGCGGTAATCATCGCGAAATCGTCCGCCGGCCGGTTCAACAGGCCGCCGTTCCGCTCTATATGGCGGTCAACAGGGACGTAAAAGCACCATGGCCGCCGACATCCAGTCCATCATCGACGATTTCGCCTTCATCGACGACTGGGAGGAGCGCTATCGCTACGTGATCGATCTCGGTCGCGACCTGCCGCCGTTTCCCGACAGCGACCGGACCGAACAGAACCGCGTGCCGGGTTGCGTCAGCCAGGTCTGGCTGACGACCCGGCGCGGCGGCGGCGAGGACCCCGTCATCGAGTTCTCCGGCGATTCGGACGCGCACATCGTGCGCGGCCTGGTGGCGCTGATGCTCGCCCTCTATTCCGGCCGCAAGGCGAGCGAGATCCTGGCGACCGACGCGGAAGGCGTGCTGGCCGGGCTCGGGCTGGACGAGCACCTGACGCCGCAGCGCTCCAACGGCCTGCGCTCCATGGTCAAGCGCATCCGCAACGACGCCACGGCCGCGCTGGCCGCGACCGCCTGAGCCCACGCCGGGTCACGGCCTGGCGTTGCGCGGCCGATAGTCCCGCGCGCCCCAGTGCAGGATGCGGGCCGCCGCCCGCCGCGGCTGGGGTGCGTAGTGTCGCGCCAGCGCCGACAGCGCGGCCCTGAGCACCACCTTGGCCGACCGAACCGGCCAGCCGCGCTCCGCCTCGACCGTTTCCAGCCCCTTCAGGAAGCAGCAGACGTCGACCAGCAGTCCGGCGAGTTCGGGGCCGACCGCCTCGATGGCGCGATCGACCCGCGCGCGCGCGGCCAGCGCCGCGTCGGTCAGGTCTACCGCGCCGCCACCCGCCCCCCCGGATCCGCCGCCGCCGAGCGAGGCCCAGTTGACGCCGAGGCGCGGCATCAGCAGGCCGCGCGTGTAGTCGGCGCGCAGCCGCTCGCCGGCGCGGAACAGATCGGCGTCGAGGAAAGGCCGGCCGTCGCGGTCCTTGCGGCGGGCGAGCTTGAAGAGCGGGGATTCCGACAGGTTCATCGCCGCCGCCTGCGGGCCTTCGGCCGTCTCGACGGTCACCGCGCCGAGTTCGGCGTGCTGGAGCAGGAACGGCCGCTCCGCCTCCCTGGCGCGGGCATAGGCGGCGCGGCCCGTCTCAGTCAGCCGGAGTTGGCCCGCGCCGCCGGGCTCGACGCAGCCGGCCTCCGCCAGCGCGTCCAGCGCAGCGCTCTCGACCGAAATGACGCCCAGGCGCGCCGATCGGAGACTGACCCAACCGCTCCGCGCCGCCGCCTCGGCGCGAACCTCGCCGCCGGCGAGGAAGCGCAGGATCCGAAGCCTCGTCCTGTCCGCCTGCCCCGTCATCAGCGGCACTCCAGTCCGCGAAGGGCAGCGCCCGCGACCCGCTCGGTCAAGGCCACGATCGCGTCGAAATCGGCATCGTCGCGCATGTCCTCGATCAGATGGCAGGCATGCAGCACCGTGGTGCGATCACGCCCGAAGCCGCGGCCGACCTCGGCCATCGTCAGGCCCATCACCACGTGGGTGACATACATCGCGATCTGCCGCACGCGGGAGACGCTGGTGCTCGCCCGGCCCGGCTGGCGCAGTTCGCGGCCGCTGACATTGAACAGCGCCGAGGCGATGTCGATCATGCAGTCGCAGACGAAGGCGACCCGCTCGGGCGAGCGCGCCGGTATGGCGGAGGCATCGTCAGCGGCAGCCTCGGGCGCGACGACGGACGTCGCGGCGATGGGGATGCGAAGGATCTGGCAGGCATTCGTCGATGGCACGGAACATTTCCCCCTGGTGATAGGAATATGTTCCTCTTATAGCCAAACCTGGCGATCATGTGAACAAAAGCGCAACCCCACGATGTGCACTATTCGTGGAAGTGCCTGAAAGCGCATCGTTTTTTAAATGAGCCGCCCCGCCGAAACGCCGAATCTTTCCCCACCTCCGCGCGCTTCGACAATCATCCGGCGTCGAAAATCGTCCATCCGGAGGCCCGCAGTGATGACATTCGCGAAAGAGGCGAGAGCCCATGTCGAGCAAAAGGCGCGCGCCGCGCGCGAGGCGGCGGCGCGCGCCGCGTTCTTCCTGTCGACGGGACTGGACATCGAGGCGGCGCGGGCGCTGGCCGGCGATGCGCGCGCGGCCGTGCTGCGGCGGCTGGAGCGCCTGATCGAACGGGAGCGGATTCGCGGCGCCGCGCGCCACTGGAGCTACGATCTCAATCGCCACATCGCCCTGAAGCAGGCGCTCGACAGCCTTGGCGACAGCGGTCGTCCGAGAGCCGGCCGGCCAAAGAAAAACGGCGGCGCCGGTCCTCGGCGCCACCGTCTTCTTCGTTCGAAAGTGTCAAGTCAGGTCAGCGCGCCGTCTTGCGCTTGCGGCCCAGGCCCATCTTCTTGGCCAGTTGCGAGCGCGCGGCCGCGTAGTTCGGGGCTACCATCGGGTAGGTCGCGTCGAGGCCCCACTTCTCGCGATACTGATCCGGGCTGAGGCCGTAGTGCGTCATCAGGTGGCGCTTCAGCGACTTGAACTTCTTTCCATCCTCGAGACAGATGATGAAGTCATCATGCACCGACTTCTTCGGATTGACCGCCGGCTTCTGCTTCTCGGCCGGCGCCGGTTCGGTCGCCGTTCCGACGCGGCCAAGCGCGGCGTGGATATCGGCGATGAGGTTCGGAAGTTCGGACACGGGAACGGGATTGTTGCTGACGTAGGCAGCAACGACGTCGGCGGTCAGCTCGATGAGCATGTTGCCTTGAGTCAAGTTCGACTCGGAAATTTCCATATTTGTCAGGCCCCAGTGAGTTGGCTAGAGGATTGCTCTCGGCATTCTAAGCACCGATACGTTTGGGATCGCGAATAGGTCGCTGAGCGACTCGCTTACCTCGAAAATAAATGGACCTTGATAGTTATCAAGTCAATTCTAAACGTCGAGATTACGGAAAAATAATGTAACAGCTTGTTTTAGTGGTTCATGAACAATCTGAACTGCAACCTGCACGAGATTTGATCAGCATTCGACCCAATATCAGCAACAGTTGCATGGATCGGCAGCATAGCAGACTGCGTTTTGCGCCGTATCGTTCATTGCCCATTGTCTGGGTTGCGGGGCGGCATTTCTTCATGAACCGAGCCTTCCCACAGCGGATAACCGGCCGCATAGGCCGCCTTTGCCAGCAGATGGGCCGAAATCGGCGCCGTCATCAGGAAAAAGACGACCCCGGCGAGCGCTCGCGATGCGACCGCCGGATCGTCTGTGTAGACCGCGACGGCGATCAGCATGACGCAGGCGCCGAGCGTCCCGGCCTTCGAGGCCGCATGCATGCGCGTGTAGAATTCCGGAAGTCTTACCAGTCCGACGGAAGCAACCAGTGCGAAGGCCGCGCCGATCACCAGCAGGATCCCGGTCAGGTAGTTCGTGACGATCTCGATCATTGACCCGTCTCCGCCTTGCCGTTTGTCGGTTCGCCGTCTGCCCCCTGCTCTTCCCGATAGCTGCCGCGGCTGAGCACGAACCGCGCGAAGGCCACCGTCGCCAGGAAGCCGACGAGGCCGAGCGCGATCGCCACGTCGACGTAGAGCGTGATGCCCGACCGGATGCCGATGACGGCGATGAAGCCGAGGGCGACGGCCACCAGCATGTCGAGCGCGACGATGCGATCGGGCAGCGTCGGTCCGCGCACGACGCGGTAGACGGTGGTCAGGAAGGCCAGGCAGAGCAGTCCCAGCGCGATGGTGACCGCGCCGGCCAGGAAGGTTTCGCTGCCGCTCACCGGAATGCCTCCATGATCTTGCGCTCGAAGCCGGTGGCGATGTCCATGCGCACCTGGTCGGGATCGGAACAGTCGAGCGCGTGGATGTAGAGGAAGCGCCGGTCCTCCGAGACATCGACGGACAGCGTGCCGGGCGTGAGCGTGATGAGGTTGGCCAGCAAGGTGATCTCGAAATCGCGGTCGACCTTCAGCGGATAGGCGAAGATGCCGGGCTTGAGCTTCATGTCGGGCGTCACCACCAGCATCGCCACGCGCCAGGACGACAGGATCAGTTCGTAGACGAACAGCAGCGCCAGCGACAGCACGCGCCGGCTGCGCGCGAAATAGCCGAGCGAGCCGACCTGCTCGCGGATCAGATAGAGCGCCCCGGCGCCCAGCGCATAGCCGAACAGGAAGTTGACGAAGGTGGCCGACCCGGTCACCACCATCCAGGCCAGCGCGAGCAGGATATTGGCGAGATAGAGCATCATGATCCACCTTGCGCGGGAAACACCGCCCCGATGTAGGAGCCGGGATCGGCCAGGCCTGCCGCCGCCAAGCCCGCGATGCGAAGCAACGGTTCGGGCCAGAGACCGATCCAGACCGCGGGGACGAGAAGCAGGAGCACCGTGCCGTAGCCGGCGACCGGATCGATCGGACGGGTGTCGGCCTTCGACGCCGACGCCTGTTCCATGCGCCAGAAGGACAGGGCGAAGACCCGGCCGAGCACGATCGTGGTCAGCACGCTCGAGACGAGGATCGCCCCGGTCAGCCACCAGGCCTGGTCTTCGATCGTCGCCTTGACCAGCACGACCTTCGGCCACAGGCCCGAGAGCGGCGGCAGGCCGGCCGTCGCCAGCACCAGCGCGAGCATCATGGCCGCCAGCAGCGGATGCGAACGGTAGAGCCCGCCGAGTTCGTGCAGCGAGAAGCTGCCGCCCGCCTCGCGCATCAGGCCGGCGACGAGGTACAGCGCCGTCATGATCAGGATCGAGTGGATGGCATAGAGAACCGTGCCGGACAGGGCGAGCGGCGAGCCCACCGCGAGCCCGGCCAGCATGGTGCCGATGCCGGAGATGACGATGAAGCCGATGATCCGGCGGATGTCGCTCTGCGCCAGCGCGCCGAGCACGCCGAGGATCATCGTCAGGACGGCGACCACCGCGATCACGTCCGACAGCACCGCCCGCTCCACCGGGAAGAGCGTGGTGAAGGTGCGCAGCAGCGCATAGACGCCGACCTTGGTCAGCAGGCCGCCGAACATCGCCGAGGTCACGATCCGCGGCGTGTGATACGATGCCGGCAGCCAGAAGTTGAGCGGGAAGGCCGCTGCCTTCATGCCGAAGGCGAGCAGGAACAGCGTGGCGATGGTCATCAGCGGACCGGTGTCGCGCAGGCCGTCGGCCTTGCGCGCGATGTCGGCCATGTTGAGCGTGCCGAAGGCGCCGTACAGAATCCCCGTGGCGATCAAGAAGACCGTCGTGGCGATCAGGTTGAGCACCGCGTACTTGACCGCGCCGTCGATCTGGCGCCGCTCGGACCCGAGGATCAGGAGGCCGAAGGACGAGATCACGAAGACCTCGAACCACACGTAAAGATTGAAGATGTCACCCGTCAGGAACGCGCCGTTCACGCCCGCCAGCATCAGGAGCAGGAAGGGATAGAAGCCATAGCGGCGACCGGTCGCGTCGATGTCGCGCAGCGCGAAGACGGCGGCGGCCGTGGTGGCGAAGGTCGCGGCGGCGGCGAAGGACGCGCCCAGCGCGTCCGCGTTGAAGGTGATGCCGAACGGCGGCAGCCAGCGGCCCATGGTCATGACCAGCGCGCCCTCGCTGACGACCCGCGACAGGAGCACGAGGCAGGACGCCAGCGCCGCCAGCAGCACGGCCAGGGCGACGGCGGCATGAACCCGCGTGCGATGCCGCACCATAAGGAGCAGCGCTCCGCCCAGGATGGGCATCGCGACCGGCGCGATCACGACCCAGTCGAAAAGGCTCGTCGCGCCCTGGACGAGGGCGGCGCTGGTATCCACCGGAACGGAGGTCTCGGCTGCCATGTCGGTCTCAGTATCCCAGCGGCGGAAGGCCTTCGCCCTCCGGTTCGGCGACGCGCATTTCGTCGGTGTCGTCGGTTCCGAGTTCCTGGTAGGCGCGGAAGGCCAGCACCAGCAGGAAGGCGAAGAAAGAGAAGGAGATGACGATGGCGGTGAGGATCAGCGCCTGCGGCAGCGGGTTGGCCGTCACGCCCTCCAGCGTCGACATGCCTTCGGGGATGATCGGCGGAACCTCGCGCAGGACGCGGCCGGCGGTGAAGATCGTCAGGTTCACCGCGTTGCCGAAGATGGCGATGCCGAGCAGCACGCGGATGATGTGCCGCGACAGCATCATGTAGATGGAGACGGCGAAAAACAGGCCGACCAGGGCCGTGAGCGCGGTTTCCATCAGCCTTCCTCCCTTTCCTCGAGGGAGAGCGCGATCGAGGTGATCGCGCCGACGACGACGAAGTAGACGCCGAAGTCGAAGAACATGACCGTCGACAGATCGATGGTGACGCCGAACAGATGGACCTGGGCCCAGAGACCGGTCAGGAACGGCACGCCCGCCGCGAGCGACAGCAGCCCCGACAGGCCCGACAGGAACAGGCCGAAGCCGGCGATCGCCATCGGGTGGAAATACATGGCCCGGCGCACGGGCGCCACGCCGCAGGCGATGCCGTAGATGGCGAAGGCGGAGGCCGCGATCAGGCCGCCGATGAAGCCGCCGCCCGGTTCGTTGTGCCCGCGCAGCAGCACGAAGACGGAGAACAGCACCATCAGGCTGGCGAGGTAGGGCGCGGCGGTTCGGAAGATGACGGTCTGCATGTCAGGACTTCCCCTCCGTCGCGGGCGCGGAGCGTGGAACGCGGATGCGGATCAGGGCGAGGATGGCGAGGCCGGTGATCATCACCACCGCGATCTCGCCCAGCGTGTCGAGGCCGCGGAAGTCGACGATGATGACGTTCACGATGTTGCGGCCATGCGCGATCACGTAGGAATACTTGCTGAAGAACTCCGACAGCGCGCCGTCGAAGGGGATCTGCGTCACCTTCAGCAAGAGCATCGCGAAACCTGCGCCGCAGGCGCCGGCGATGCCTATGTCCAGCACTTTCTCCGTCGTCGGCCGATGGTCGCTCGGGTGCAGACGCAGCCTTGTCATGACGAGCGCGAGGATCACCACCGACAGGGTCTCGACCATGAACTGCGTGAAGGAGAGGTCGGGCGCGCCAAGCAGCAGGAACAGCAGCGCCACGGCGAAGCCCTGGATGCCGAGCGAGACGATCGCGGTCAGCCGGTCGGCCGCGTAGACGACGGCGCCGAGGCCGATGACGGCGATGGCGAAGACCGTCCATTCGTAGAAGGTGAGTCCCGGGAAGGACGGCATGGCCGGTCCCTCGCCGAACGCCAGCATCGGCGCCCAGATCGCCAGCGCGATCATGATGAAGGTCACGGTGATGTAGACCTCCAGCCGCCCGTTCTGGATGATTCCGGTCGCCGCGTTGGCGAGCCGGATCAGGCCGCGGATGACCTGGTCGAAGCCCCGGTCGGGACCCCAGCCGATCGCGGCCAGCACCCCGGCCATCGCCTCGCGCGCGCGGTCGAGCACAAGGTAGATCGCGACGCCGAGAGCGATGGTGATGAGCGACAGCAGCAGCGCCAGGCTCGCGTGCGGGACCACGGAGATATAAATCTCCACCGGCGCGCCGGCCACGGCCGCGGCCATCGGCTCCGACACGTAGCGGTGCGTGATGCCGGAAAAGATCGCCGCGACGCAGCCGGCGACGGCGAGCGTCAGCGGTCCGAGCCAGAGCAGGAGCGGCCCCTCATGCGCGTGCTTGGGCGTATCCTTAGCGGCGCCGAGGAAGGGTTTCAGCGCCACGGCGAAACCGATCACCAGCATCAGCGCGTTGCCGAGGATGGCGACGGCCGTGAACAGCGCATTCCAGCCGCCGGAGAAGTTCAGCGCCGCGTAGATTTCCTCCTTGGCGAGGAAGCCGAAGAAGGGCGGCAGTCCGCCCATGGACAGCGCGGCGAGCAGCGCGGCGGCGAAGGTGATCGGCATGGCCGAGCGCAGCCCGCCGAGGCGGCGCACGTCGCGGGTGCCGGTCTCGTGGTCGATCAGGCCGGCCACCATGAACAACGCGCCCTTGAACATCGAATGCGCGACCAGGTAGAGCACCGCTGCCTCGATCGCGATCTCGGAACCGAACCCGGTCAGCATCACCAGCAGGCCGAGCGAGGCGACGGTCGTGTAGGCCAGCATAAGCTTCAAGTCGGTCTGGCGGATGGCGAGCAGCGTGCCGACGAGCAGTGTCGTGCCGCCGAACGCCGGCAGGATCGTCTCCCACCAGGCGGTGTCGCCGAGCACCGGGTTGAGCCGCATCAGGAGGTAGACGCCGGCCTTCACCATGGTGGCCGAATGGAGATAGGCCGACACCGGCGTCGGCGCCTCCATGGCGTTGGGCAGCCAGAAATGGAACGGAAACTGCGCCGACTTGGTGAAGGCGCCGCCGAGCACCAGCACGAGCGCCAGGAGGTAGAAGGGCGCGGCGCGCAACGCGTCGCCGGTTGCCAGCAGGCCCGACAGCGTGCCCTGGCCCGTGGCCGACCAGATCACGAGCAGCCCGGCGAGCAGCGACAGTCCGCCGAGCCCCGTCACCACCAGGGCCTGGATCGCCGCGCGGCGCGAGGCCTCGCGCGAATGGTCGAAGCCGATCAGCAGGAAGGAGGTTATCGAGGTCAGTTCCCAGAAGACGAACAGCATCAGGAAGGAGTCCGACAGGACCAGGCCCTGCATCGCGCCCATGAACATCAGGATGAAGGAAAAGAACCGTCCCTGCTGCTCATGGCCCTTCAGATAGCCGCCGGCATAGAGCACGATCAGCGTGCCGATGCCGGAGATCAGCAGCGCGAAGGTCAGCGACAGACCGTCGATGAACCAGGAGAAGTCGACGCCGAGGCTCGGGATCCAGGCGTATCCGCCCGCGACCGACCGGCCCGCCGCGACGTCGCCGAGATAGCCGAAGAAGTGGACGAAGAGAAACAGCGGCGCGAGCGCCAGGACCCAGGCCGCGTTGTGCTTGAAGGCGCGGGTCAGCGCGGGGGCAATCGCGGCGGCCAGGAACGGCAAGATCAGCGCAAGAAACGTAACCGACTGCGATCCGTCCGCCATCCAGGAGTCCCGTCCCCGCCATTGCTTGGGCCACGACGCGCGTGGCGGGGGACAGATAGCGCCTCGGTCCTGACCTCGCAAGCAAATGCCGCGCTTTCGCGACATTTGTGCTCAGGAGTTTCTGGCCTTCGGCGGCTGCGATGCGGCGGGCCGCAAAGCCGACATAAGATCGGGGGGGTGTACTTTCCGGAGACCCAGCCGGTAAAGAAAATTACGGTCTGCGCCCGGGCGTGCCAGACCTCGCACCAGCGATAGCGCACGGCCTGCGCCTTCTTCCAGTCGGGCTGGCCGGCCGTCTGGTCGAGATGCACGCCGCCTGTGCAGCGGCCGGTCATCTGCAGCACCGTGCCGTTCGGATAGGCCGACTGGATCTGCGAGGTGCTGGCCGGATACTTGCGCACGTTGAGCACGTCGCCCCAGGCGACGTTGGCGACTTCCCAGGCATGGAAGGCGGAGGCCTGCGCCCCGGCGGCGAGGTCGGCCGCCATGGCGAGGGCGGCGAAGGCGGAGGCGATGCGAAGCTGCGGTTTCATCGGTTTCTCTCCCAAAGCATTTGAACAGGCCCGGAGAATGACATAGCTGACTTGAACAGCCGCCGACTGACCCGTTCATTTCCCATTCAAGCAAGCGACGTGCCCATGGCCAAGACCATTTCCTTTCCGTCCCTCCCCGCCCCCGCCGCCGAGAAGCGGCCGTCGGGCGATACGCATCACGGCGTCACGCGCACGGACGCCTATGCCTGGCTGAGGGCCGACAACTGGCAGGAGGTGTTTCGCGATCCCGCCGTGCTCGACCCGGCGATCCGGGCGCATCTGGAAGCCGAGAATGCCTACCAGGCGGCGATGCTGGCCGATCTCGAGCCGCTGCGGAAGCTGCTGTTCTCGGAGATGAAGGGGCGCATCAAGGAGGACGATTCCTCCGTGCCGATGAAGGACGGTCCCTTCGCCTACGGCTCGTCCTTCGTCATCGGCGGCGAGCAGCCGCGTTATTTCCGAACGCCGCGCGACGGCGGCGCCGAGGAGATCCTGCTCGACGGCGACGCGGAGGCCGAGGGCAAGGCCTATTTCCGTCTCGGCGGCACCGATCATTCGAGCGACCATGCGCGACTGCTCTGGGCCTATGACGACAAGGGCTCGGAGTTCTACACGCTCAGGGTCCGCGACATCGCGACGGGGACGGACCTGCCCGACATCGTGCGCGACACCGGCGGCGGCGGGGTCTGGACGGCGGCCAATGACGGCTTCTTCTACACCCATGTCGACGCCAACCACCGCCCCTCGAAAATCTTCCTGCACAGGCTGGGCGACGACGCGGCGAACGACCGCCTGGTCTACGAGGAGGCCGATCCGGGTTTGTTCATGAATGTCGGCGGCACCCGCACCAACGACTGGATCCTGATCTCCATCAACGATCACGAGACGTCGGAATACCGGCTGATCCCCGCCGCCGACCCGACCGCCGAGCCGGTCGTGGTGCGTCCGCGCGAGGAAGGCGTGCAGTACGATCTGGAGGAAGGCGGCGACGTCTTCTTCATCCTGACCAATCTCGACGGCGCCAAGGATTTCAAGGTGATGACGGCGCCGGCCGCCGATCCGCGGCCGGAGAACTGGACCGACCTCGTGCCGCACGAGCCCGGCCGGCTGATCCTGGCGGTCATGGCCTTCCGCGACCACCTCGTGCGGCTGGAGCGCAGGGACGGCCTGCCGCGCATCGTGGTGCGCGAGCGCGCCAGCGGCGAGGAACATTCGATCTTCTTCGACGAGGAGGCCTATTCGCTCGGCCTGATCGGCTCGCTCGAATACGACACCACCGTCATCCGCTTCAGCTACTCCTCGATGACGACGCCCTCGCAGGTCTTCGACTACGACATGGCGACGCGCGAGCGCACGCTCTTGAAGACGCAGGAAGTGCCGTCCGGCCACGACAGCGATCATTACGTGACGCGCCGGCTGATGGCGCCCTCGCACGACGGCGAACTGGTGCCCGTCTCGCTGCTCTACCACCGCGACACGCCGCTCGACGGCACCGCGCCCTGCCTGCTCTACGGCTACGGCTCCTATGGCATCGCCGTTCCGGCCGCCTTCAACACCAACATCCTGTCGCTCGCCGACCGCGGCTTCGTCTACGCCATCGCCCACGTCCGCGGCGGCAAGGACAAGGGTTTTTCCTGGTACGAGGCGGGCAAGCGCGAGAGGAAGATGAACACCTTCCTCGATTTCATCGCCGTAGCGCGCCATCTCGTGGCCGAGAATTTCACCGCGCATGATCGCATCGTGGCGCAGGGCGGCTCGGCCGGCGGCCTGCTGATGGGGGCCGTCGCCAACATGGCGCCCGAGGCCTTCGGCGCGATCGTGGCCGAGGTGCCCTTCGTCGACGTCCTGACCACCATGCTCGACGAGACGCTGCCGCTGACGCCGCCGGAATGGCCCGAATGGGGCAATCCGATCGCGTCGGCTACCGACTACGCGACGATCGCCGCCTATTCCCCCTACGACAATGTCGGCGCGAAGGACTACCCGCCGATCCTCGCCGTCTCCGGCCTGACCGACCCGCGCGTCACCTACTGGGAGCCGGCCAAGTGGGTGGCCAGGCTGCGCGAGACGACCACCGGCGACGCCCCGGTCCTGTTCCGCATCAACATGGAAGCCGGCCACGCCGGCGCCTCCGGCCGCTTCTCGCGGCTGGAGGAGATCGCCTACACCTACGCCTTCGCGCTGAAGATGGCGGGGAAGGCGGAGGTGGCGGGCTGAGGGGCCGATCGGGGGGCACTCGCAGGTCGGGAAGCGCTCGACTTGTCAATCGGTGACAGAGCGAGACATGGCCCGTCATTGAAAGAGAGGCGCAGGCAAGCTATGTTTCCGGAGTGGACCGAGGCATTCGCGCCCCGGCCCGTTCCTTAGAGCACCACCTGGACCCGGAGGAAGACTTGCCAGCCTCTCCGGGTCTTCGTGATTCTAAGGTGACGCTTATTGGCAGAAGCCACATCGCGTTCACCTCCAGTCGAGGGCCAGGTCCGCGCCCGTTGCCGGCCCGGTAGACCACCCACCGGGCGCGCCAGGCTGGCTTGGCGCATGCTGCTCGCGACCCTCGAAACGTGAAGTGTACTGAATTCAGTCGCGCAGACGATCCATTAAATACAGCAGGTGAGGAGATTTGCCTTCGGCAATACCTGCGGCCTTGAGGTTTGACCGGTCGCATCTCGCGTTTTGCCGTTGCAGATGAGCAGGTGCGAGAACGAGCAGCCGTCATCCTCGGGCTTGTCCCGAGGATCTGCCAACTCTGGAGCACTCGGCATACCCAAGGTTCATGCGCTACGGCCCGAGGATGACGGCCTCACGCCGCTGTGACGATCCGCCTTTCGCGATCCGCGGCATAGGCCAGCGCGGCGCGAATGTCCTCACGCGTCAGTTCCGGATAGTCGGCAAGGATGTCCTCGTCGGACATGCCCTCCGCCAGCCAACCGAGAATGTCGGCGACCGCGATGCGCATCCCCCGGATGCAGGCCCGCCCTCCCCGCTTTCCGGGTTCCTGGGTGATGATGACTCGGTAGTCGGTTTCCATTCTGGAAATCTACCAAAACGAACACGGATAGCGAATGCCGGCTCGAAAAGGGGCAACGGTGACCCGCCGCATGTCGTCCCAGCGGCGGCTTAGGCCCGCCCCTATCTACCGCGCCGGATAGCCGTTCGGACGCCCCGGAATGGCCTTCAGGTAAGCGGCGATGGCGGCGCGGTCCTCGGCGGGCAGCATGGCCATGTTCTTCTGCACGTCGACCATCGCCCCGCCGACCGAATCGAAGTCGGGCGTGAAGCCGCTCTCGAGATAGTAGGCGATGTCGCCCGCCGACCAGGCGAGGCCTTGAGGCGTGATGTTGGGCACGACGCCCTCGCCTTCCGCCGCGACGGCCCCGGCCAGCCATTCGCCCGTCCTGAGGCCACCCGACAGGTCGCGCGGCGTGTGGCACTCGCCGCAATGGCCAGGCCCCTCGACGAGGTACTGGCCGCGCAGCACCTCGGCCGACGCTCCCTCGACCGAAGCGACCGGGGCGGGATCGAGATGGAGCAGCTTCCACAGCCCGACGCCGCGGCGGATGTTGAAGGGGAAGCCGAGACGCGTCTCGGGCGCCTTGCCTTCCGCGGCCGGAACCGTCTTCAGGAAGGCGAACAGGTCGGCCACGTCATCAGGCGTCATGCGGGCATAGGACGTATAGGGAAAAGCGGGATAGTAGTGGCGGCCGTCGGGCGAGACGCCGCGCTGCATGGCGTTGGCGAAATCCGCGATGTCCCAGGCGCCGATGCCGTCGGTCGGATGCGAGGAGATGTTGGGCGCGACGAAGGTGCCGAAACCGGTCTTCAGTTGCAGCCCGCCCGCGAGCGAAAGCCGCGCCTCGCCCTCGGCGCCGGGCGCCGCGTGGCAGGAGGAACAGCCCGCCGCCCAGAAGATGCGCTCGCCCTCGGCGGCGTCGCCCGCCGGAAAGGCGGCGACCTCGGCCGCGGCGAGCGTCCGGGGGGTGGTGAGCCACCAGAAGGCGGCCGCTGAAAGGCCGGCAAGGACGGCCGCGGAAATGGCGAGCTTGCCGGCCAGTCGCATGCGTCGGGTCCGTCGTCAGCCGCGCTTGGCGCGATAGGTCTGGTGGCAGGCGGCGCAATTGCCGCCGATCGCGCCGAGCGCCGCGCCGAGGGCGGCCTGGTCGGCCGGCGGGTTGGCCGCGATGCCCGCGACGTCGGCCTTGAACTTCTCGGCCTTGGCCTCGAAGTCGGCCAGGTTCTCCCAGATCGCCGGCAGCGCGTCGGTGCCCTCGCCCGAGCCGGCCGGGAACAGGGCGGCGACGTCGAACTTCATGGCGTTGGTGTTGAGCGCCTCGATCGCAGCCGCGACGGCCGCGGCGTCGAAGGGCTGCTCGCCCTTGGCGATCGGACCGAGCTGGCCGAGCGCGCCGCCGAACGACTTCATCATGGCTTCACGATCCTCGGCGGGTCCGGCGATCGATGCCGAAACGGCGAAGGTGAGCGCTGCGGCGGCGAAAACGAACTTCTTCATCTATGTCCTCCGGATGCCTTGCTTGGGAAGCAGCCTTGCTGGGGTGGGTGGAACCGTACGGCGGCGACAATGGCAAACTTCGCGTTCACGCGCTTTCACGCTGTCGTGATGCGTCGATCGGGTCCCGGCGACACAGCGTCAACGAAAGACGCCCCGACCAAGGTCGGGGCGTCGGGATATTCCGTCGGTTGCGGGAGGCGATCAGGACGCCTTCTCGAAGCACTCCAGGACGTAGTCCCAGTTGATCAGGTTGTCGACGAAGGCCTCGAGATACTTCGGCCGCATGTTGCGGTAGTCGATGTAGTAGGAGTGCTCCCACACGTCGACGCCGAGGATCGGGGTCGCGCCGTGCACCAGCGGGTTCTCGCCGTTCGGGGTCTTGGAAATCTCCAGCTTGCCGTTCTTCACCGACAGCCAGGCCCAGCCGGAGCCGAACTGCGTAGTGCCGGCGGCGATGAAGTCGGCCTTGAACTTGTCGTAGCCGCCGAGGTCGGAATCCACCGCCTTCTGCAGCGCGCCCGGCAGGCTCTTGCCGCCGCCGCCCTTCTTCATCCACTTCCAGAAGTGGATGTGGTTGTAGTGCTGGCCGGCATTGTTGAAGAGCCCGGCGTTCTTGCCGTAGGACTGCTTGACGATCTCCTCCAGCGACAGCCCGTCCATGCCGGCTTCGGCCGCCAGCTTGTTGCCGTTGTCGACATAGGCCTTGTGGTGCTTGTCGTGGTGGTATTCGAGCGTCTCCTTCGACATGAAGGGCTGCAGCGCCTCGTAGTCGTAGGGAAGGTCGGGAAGTACGAAAGCCATGGTCGATCTCCTATGCAAGTCTGCGGGGGACGGGTGAACGGATCGGTCTTCATATAGGGCAGGCCGGCGCGCGAAGCGAGACGTCCCGCGAAGCGAAACCGCGCACGGCGATTGCCCTGATCGTCTCAGGCGGCGCGGCCGTGCGCCCAGTCCCAGTAGAGCGCGCGCGCCTTCTTGGCCACCGGGCCGGGCTGGAGCGTCCGGTCCTCGATCTGGAGAACCGGCACCACCTTGGAATGGTTGCCGGTCGAGAAGATTTCGTCGGCGCCGAGGAAGTCGGCGACCGTCAGCGTCTTTTCCACCACCTCCTGGCCGGCCTCGCGCAGCAGGCCGATCGTGCGGGCGCGGGTGATGCCCGACAGGAAGGTGCCGTTGGCGATCGGCGTGAAGGCGACGCCGTCCTTGACCATGAAGATATTGGACGCGCCGGTTTCAGCCACGTTGCCCAGCATGTCGAGCACGAGCGCGTTGTCGAAGCCGCGCGAACGCGCCTCCAGGATCGCCCGTCCGTTGTTGGGATAGAGGCAGCCGGCCTTGGCGTTGGTCGGCATGGTTTCCAGCGACGGACGGCGGAAGGGCGAGACCGTCAGCGAGAAGCCGGTCGGCGCGATCATCGGCGATTCGTAGAGGCACAGGCAGAAGCGCGTCGAGGCCGGATCGGCCGGCACGCCCATGTAGCCGCCGTGCTCGGCCCAGTACATCGGGCGGATGTAGACGGCTGTCCTGCCGTCGAACTTCTTGAGGCCGTCCATCGTCAGCCCGACGATCTCGTCCACCGTCATCGTGGGCTGGAGGCCCAGCGCCTGCGCCGAGGCGTTGACGCGCGCGGCATGGCGGTCGAGGTCGGGCGCGACGTTCTCGAACCAGCGCGCGCCGTCGAAGACGCTGGAGCCGAGCCACATCACGTGGCTGCGCGGCCCCACCAGCGGAACGTTGCCCTCGTGCCAGTCGCCGTCGACATAGGTCCAGGTGAGGCTCTGTGCTTTGGTATCGACCGTCATGATGCGTCCGCCTTTCCTTGCGGGCCTATGGATAGCGCCTCGTCCCGGCGCGTCAATCGTCCCATGCCGTGAAACCCTTGCGCCAGTCGCGACGCTTGACCCCGGTCGGGCGATCGGATCAAGTTCCGTTGCCACCCACGGGGTCCCCGCATGCGCCACTCAGCCTATGTCTTCGATGCCTATGGCACGCTGTTCGACGTGCACGCGGCGGTGCGCCGCCACGCCGAGGCGATCGGTCCGGACGGGCAGCTCCTGTCGGAGATCTGGCGCGCCAAGCAGCTCGAATATTCGTGGGTGCGCACGCTGATGGGCTCCTACCTGGACTTCTGGCAACTGACCGAGCAGGCGCTCGACCATGCCTTCGCCCGCGTGCCGAGCGCCGACCGGGCGCAGCGCCGCAACCTGCTCGAGGCCTACTGGCGGCTCGACTGCTACCCGGAAGTCCCCGCCGTGCTGAAGGCGCTGAAGGCCGACGGCGCGCGGCTCGCCATCCTCTCCAACGGTTCGCCCGCGATGCTCGAGGCGGCGGTGAAGTCGGCCGGGCTCGACCTCGTGCTCGACCACGTCTTCTCGGTCGACGCGATCGGCAAGTTCAAGACCGATCCGGCCGTTTACGACATTGTGACCACGGCGCTGCGGCTCTATCCGACAGCCGTCTCCTTCCAGTCGTCGAACCGCTGGGACGTTGCCGGCGCTGCGAAATTCGGCTTCCGCACGGTGTGGATCAACCGCGCCGGGCAGCCGGACGAGTATCTCGACCATCCGCCCGGCGTGATCCTGCCCTCGCTCGAAGGCTTGCCCAACCTCGGTTGATCGACGATAGGGAATCAGACGATCGTGCGGCGGAAATCGGGCAACCGTTCCCGCCTGTAGGCGTTATGCGGCTTCCATGAGGGGTGACAGAATTCCATGACCGGACGTTCCACTTCCACCGGCGGCGTTTCGCGGCGTTTCGTCCTGACCGCCGGCGCGCTCGGCGCCGCGCAGCTGGCGCTTGCCGCCTGCACCACGTCGCGGCCGATGCCGCAATTGCCCAGCATCCCGCCCATGCCGCGATTCGACGACGAGGCCGGCGGCGGCCTCGACCCGGCCCGGATCTACGCCGCGCGCAACGACGGAGGCCTCACCGTCCCGGCGGTGCCCTACCAGCGCATCCCCGCGCGCTTCCTGCGCCAGTCGGTCGCCAACACGACGGGCCAGGCGCCGGGCACCGTGGTGGTCGATACGCGCGACCACTTCCTCTATTTCACCCAGCCGAACGGCAGCGCCATGCGCTACGGTGTCGGGCTCGGCCGCGCCGGCTTCGAATGGTCCGGCCGCGGCGTGATCGAGCGCAAGCAGGAATGGCCGCGCTGGTGCCCGCCCGAGGAAATGATCGGCCGGCAGCCGGAGCTGACGCGCTACCGCTGCACGCAGATCCCGCGCACCAACAACTGGGAAGGCGGCATGGAGGGCGGCCTCACCAATCCGCTCGGCGCGCGCGCGCACTACATCTTTAACGACGGCGTCGACACGCTCTACCGCGTCCACGGCTCGCCGGAATGGTGGTCGATCGGCACCTCGGTCTCGTCGGGCTGCGTGCGCATGATCAACCAGGACGTGATCGACCTCTACGACCGCGTCCCCGTCGGCGCCCCGATCGTCGTGGTGTAACCGGCGGGGCGGTCGTCGTTCAACTCGACCAACGAGACACGGATTTTCGTGTCGGAACGAGGGTTCCAACAGTTCGGACGCAATTGCGGGCGAAGTGTTGGAACTTGCGCTCCGGCGGAAATGGGCTAGAGTTCCAACAGTTCGGATGAAATCCGAGCGCAACTGTTGGAACCTCGTCTTGGATTTCGTCGAACTCGGCCCCGACCAGAGCCGCGAGATGATCAACACGCGGCAGCGCTACCAGGCCTGGCGCAGTGCTGCGGCGCGAGAGCGCGGCTTTCGCGGGTCGATGGTCTGGGAAACGTCGAAGGGGCAGGACTACCTGTTCCGCGCCTACTATGCCGGCGACGGCAAGCGGCGCCAGAAATCGCTCGGCAGGCGGTCGCCCGAGACCGAGGCGCTGAAATCGACCTTCGAGACCGAGCGCGCCTCGGCAATCGCAAGCCGCAAGCGCCTCGACGAGGCGCTCGCCCGCCAGGCGGCGGTCAATCGGGCGCTCGGCATGGGCCGCGTTCCGATGATCGCCGCTCGCATCCTGCGCATGCTCGACCAGCGCGGCTTTCTCGGCAAGGGCTTGAAGGTCGTCGGCACAAATGCCCTGTATGCCTACGAGGCCGCGGCCGGCGTGCTCCTCGATCCCGGCATCACGGCCACGGGAGACCTCGACCTGCTCTTCGATGCACGCAGCGGCCTGAACCTCATGGGCCGCCCGGAAATCTCGGAGGATGGGCTCATCGATCTCCTGCGGCGCATCGACCGTTCGTTTCGCAAGAGCCGGCAGAGCTTTCGGGCAGAGAACGACGAAGGCTACCTCGTCGACCTGATCACACCGCTGCGACGGCCGCCATGGGCCGCACCCTCCGCGACGCCCGTCCCCGATGCGCTCGAAGCCGCCGAAATCGGGGGCCTGTCATGGCTCGAAAACGCCCCCGCCTTCGAGCAAATCGCGCTGGACGAGCGCGGCGCGCCGTTGCGCCTCGTCACGATCGACCCCCGCGTCTTCGCGATCCACAAGCACTGGATCGCCAACCGCCCCGACCGCGATCCCCTGAAACGCCGCCGCGACGCCGAGCAGGCCAAAACGGTCGCCGCCCTCACGCGGCGCTACCTCGGGCATCTGCCGTTCGAAGCGTCCGAATTGCTCATGCTGCCGCGCGGCGTCGTGGATGACGCGATGGCGGGGCTCGCGTCTGCGGGGTAGGCGGCGGCGGCCTCGCAACCGCTCGGCGCGCGTACGACATTTTCGAGAACGGCGTCGACACACTCTAACGCGTCCCCGGTCGGTGTCAGTTCGTCGGGCGGGTTCCGGGCGAAACAACCTCGCCGTCGCGCCCGATGCCCCGGTTTCCAACAATTTTCTGACCTCATCGTCTTTACCCTCGGTTGTAAATCCGATTCATCGTCCCTAGTGTCCGATAGCGAACACAGGGTCGGATGGGGCGCGAATGACCGAGAAGCCGAACGAGGGCGCCGCCCGGGCGCGCGCGCGTCTTCTGCTGATCGCGCTCGTCGCCGGAAGCACTCCTGCCGCCGCCGCCGACATCACGATCACCGATTCCCAGGTCTATGATCCGGCGACCATGGCGGGGATGGGACTGATCGTCGATGGCGCCGGGGCCGAACTGTTCATCGGCGCCGACGACACGGTCACGACGCTGGTCGACCTGCGGAACGGCGGAACCGTCGACAATGCCGGCCTGATTACGCGGACCGGCGTGGGCAACCGCGGCGTGGTCGGCGGCCTCGGCTCGGTCGTCAACCATGACGGCGGCCAGATCATCGCCGCCGACGCGACCGGAATACTCCTGTACGACGGCGGTACGGTGGAGAACAGGGGCGACGGCAGCTTGATCAGCGGCGGCTTTCGCGGCGTCAGCATCCAGGGCGGCTCCGGATCCGTCGACAATCTGGATGGCGCCGTCATCGAGAGCCTCGGCGACAACGCCGTGTATATCGATGCGACCGTGATCGTGACGAACGGCGTCGGCAGCGTCATGACGGGCGCCGCTTCGGGGATCTGGGGCACGGGCGCCAGCCATGTGACGGTCTGGAACGGCGGAACGGTCGAAGGCCTCGCCTACGACGGGATCAGCATCGGGGATGGCTTCGTCACGAATTCGGGCAGCGGCGCTTTGGTTCGCGCCAGCGCCACCGCCGTCTTCGTCGACGGAACGGGTGAGGTGATCAACGAGGACGGCGCCGCGCTGGAGGCCGACAGCGACGGTGTCGTGATGAACTGGGGCGGAAACGTCACCAATCGCGGCGGCGCGACGATCGAAGCCGGCAATGTCGGCGTGACGATCGCCGACTTCGGCACGCTGACCAATTCCGGCGAGGGCACGCGCATTGCCGCGACCGGGGGGTCGGCGGGCGTCCTCTTCATCAACTACGATGTGGACATCGACGATGCTCACGCGCTCGTCAACGAGGGCGGCGCAAGCATCGTCGGGGGCAAGTTCGGAGTGGAATTCTCTCTCGACGCCGGCGGCAGCGTCTCCAACGCGGGCGGATCGACCATCTCCGGCGTTCAATACGGCATCTATGCCGGCGGCGATCGTGTCACGGTGACGAATTCCGGCGAAGGCAGCCTGATCGAGACCACCGGCGCCGGCATCCTGACCCGCTATACGGTTTTCCTCGCCCGCGGCGGCGAGGTCATCAACACCGACGGGGCCAGGATCGTCGGTGCGTCGAGCGACAACGGCATCGGCATCTATCTCTACGATCCGGACTACGTGGCCGACCAGGCGCCGGCGCTCTCCGCCAGTGTCGTCAACGGCGCCGGATCGAGCGTCACGGGCTCGGTCACGGCCATCCATTCGCTCGTCAACGCCACCGTCGACAATGCCGGCCTCCTCGACGGAAACGTCTGGTTGCTCGACAAGGCGGTCAACACGGTGACGCTCCACACCGGAAGCTCCATCACCGGCGAACTGTTCATCGGCCACAACGCGGCCTCTTCCCTGACCCTGACCGGTAACGGCGAGCAGCTCTATTCGCAGGCCGTGGAAGGCCCGACGTCCTTCGCCGCGAATTTCGTCAAGACCGGGACCGGGACCTGGATCCTCGACACGGATATCGAATCCAAGACCGTCAGCGTCGAGTCCGGCGCGCTCGTCGTCGGCGTTCAGGGCGTCGGCTCCGTCATCGGGAACGTGACCGTCGATGCCGGCGCCGCCGTTGGAGGCTCCGGCGTGATACGGGGCGACGTGGCCAACGAAGGCGCCGTATCGCCCGGCAACAGCCCGGGCGTGCTGACGATCGAAGGCGAGTATCTGCAGAAGGCCGGCGCGGTTCTCGAGATCGAGATCGATCCGCTGAATGTGCTCTCCGACCGCCTCGACGTCATCGCCGACGGCGGCCTGGGCGGCACCGCGACGATCGAGGCGGGCGCCATCCTCGACATCGCGCGCCTGTCCAACCAGGCCTATGCGCTCGGGACGCGCTACACTGTTCTCACCACGGAGAACGGTCTCTTCGGCGAGGCGGCGGCGGAGCCTGCCTTCGTGCTGACCGGCGATCTGACGCCGTCCGCCTTCCTGACGCTCCAGGACGAATACGACTCGCACAACGCCTATGTCGTCGTCCGGCAGTCGCAGGCATTGGCCAGCGCGGCGATCGGACCGAACCAGACCGCCGTCGCCACGGCGCTCGACACGCTTCCGGACACCGGACCGCTGAGAAACCTGGCGCTCAACGCCCCGGACCCGACCGCCGCCCAGGCAATGTTCGACGCCCTGTCCGGCGAAATCCATGCCGACGTCAAGGGTGCGCTCGTCGAGGACAGCCGCCTGGTGCGGGAAGCGGCGAACCGGCGTATCCGGTCGGCCTTCGATGCCGGCGTGGACCGGACGGACGCGGGCGGCGTCGTGATATGGGGCGAAGCGCTGGCGATGAGGGCCGAGACCGACGGGACGGGCTCGCTTGCCGGTTTCGACCGGAGCAGCGCCTTTTTCGTCGCGGGGGCCGATGCGCCGGTCGGCGACTGGCGCATCGGATTTCTCGGCGGCTACAGGCACTCCAGCCATCATGTCGAGGACAGGGCCTCGTCCGGATCGGGCGATGCCTACGACCTCGGCATCTATGCCGGCACGCAGGCCGGGCCGCTCGGCATCCGCACCGGCGCCTTCTACGGCTGGCACGAGATCGACACGCGCCGCGCCGTGGTCCTGCCTGGTCTCTCCGAACGGCTTTCCGCCGACTACGATGCCGCGATGGCACAGGCGTTCGGCGAACTCGCGTGGCGTGTCGAAGGCGGCCGTGGCTCCATCGAACCGTTCCTGAACCTGGCGTATGTCCACCTTGCCACGGGTGGCATTTCGGAGACCGGTGGCGCGGCGGCGCTCACGGGCGCGAAGTCGACGACCGGAAACGCATTCTCGACCTTCGGCGCGCGCGTCTCGACGCGGTTCGCGACGGATGGCGCGAACGTCGCCCTGCACGGCATGCTGGGCTGGCAGCACGCCTATGGCGAGGTGATGCCCATCTCGACCGTCGCCTTCGACTCGGGCGCCTCCTTCGACATCTCCGGCGTGCCGATTGCCCGTGACGCCCTGCTGGTCGAGACCGGCCTCGATGTTTCCATGTCCCCGAACGCGACCTTGGGCGCGTCCTATGTGGGGCAGCTGGCCAAGGACGCCCGATCCCACGCCTTCAAGATTCGCTTCGATCTGGCATTCTGACGGCGCGCGCGTCGGCCGGGTTCCGGCCGCCTGCGCCGCCCCCTACCGCTTCAAGCTCCCCAAGATCCCCCGCACCAGCGCCCGGCCGAGCGAGGTGCCGACCGAGCGCACCACCGACTTGACGGCGGCTTCGGTGACGGTCAGGCGGCGCGGGGGGCCTCCGATGCTACAGCAGACGTCTGATCTCCTCGACCAGAGGCTCGAGTTCACCGTCGAAGCTCGAGATCATGGCGTCCAGGAATGGCTTCGGTCTCAGCTTCCGCTCGTTGAGGCGCAGACCGGCATTGCGCGCAAGCATCGTGAGAAACACGAGCTGGATACGGCCGTTGCCTTCTCGAAACGGATGGATGGCATTGAGTTCCGCGAGGAACCAGGCGGCTCCTTCGGCGAATTCGCGCTTGCCGGACGTATCCGCGAGGTGATTGCGCGCCGCCAACTCGCCAAAGAGCCGCTCGGCTTCGCGAACAATGTGCTCTGGATAGCAGAACCAGTTGCCGCCCTTGCCGGTCCGTATTTCCCGGACGTCCCCGGCCCAGTCGTAAACGTCCTGAAAGTAGTGATGATGCAGGGCCAGATAGTGGGAGAAATCCAACGCACCTTCCGGCAATCGTTCCTCGGCCCGCGATTCGAACATCAACTGTTCGAACTGGTCCAGTTCGTCCTGCTCCCGAAGGTCCGCCTTGTTCCGGAGAACCTGCGTGCCGGCATAGCACAGCGGGTTCTCGATGGCATTGTAGCGTGACACGCCTCAGGCTTTCTTGAACGCCTTGATCACCTCGGTCCGGTAGGCGTCCCCCGTCAATCCCTGTGCCGCCAGCCTGCCCGAAAGAACCTTCGAGGCGGCGTTCTTCCGAAGACCTTCGACGGCTGTGAATTTCTCCGCCTTGCCCTTCCCGATCGGCCTGGTGACGAACTTGCCGCTCGTCGCCGGCCGGATGATCTTGGTGGTTTTGGCCATGTTTGGTCATACCCCGTTGCCGAGCCCGATCCTACCACGTTGCGGGATACACAGAAATCCAGTCAGTTTATCACAATTGGGCCGAATAACGCCCCCCTACCGCTTCAAGCTCCCCAGAATCCCCCGCACCAGCGCCCGGCCGAGCGAGGTGCCGACCGAGCGCACCACCGACTTGACGGCGGCTTCGGTGACGGTCTGGCGGTTGGAGGGGCGCGGGGCGGAGG
>JBKBRJ010000017.1:0-75869 GCA_046292285.1 Mesorhizobium sp.
GATATCGCCCGATGATCCGGGCGGCATGAGGTGACAGGCGGGTGCCCTGGCGCAGATCGCCGCCGCCGCGCGCGTCGAACCACGCGGCGCACTGATCCATGATCGCGGCGCGCAGCTCAGGCGGCAAGGCCGCTTCGGTCGCCCAGGGCACCACCCCGATCGTCGTTGCCTGGGACTACAATGCCCTGTCGTGGCGCGATGGCTTCGAGGGCAACCCGGCCGCCGAAGTCGTGGTCCCGACCGACAGCGTCGTCGCCGGTGTGTACGTGCAGGCGATCAGCGCCTACGCCCCGCACCCGAACGCCGCCAAGCTGTGGATGGAGTACCTCTACTCCGACGAAGGTCAGCTCGGCTGGCTGAAGGGCTACTGCCACCCGATCCGCTTCAACGACCTGGTCGCGCGCGGCGTCGTTCCGCAGGACCTCCTGGATGCGCTGCCGCCGGCAGCCTCCTACGAGGCCGCGTACTTCCCGACGCTCGAGGAAGTGAACGACAACAAGGCCGCCGTCACCGCCGGCTGGGATGCCGTCGTCGGCGCCAACGTGCAGTAAGCCTGCCCGATCTTGCGATCCCGCCTCGCGACCTGTCGCGGGGCGGGCTTCTTCAAACACCCAGGAAAACAAGGACCAGGATGACGAGCCAGTCCGACGCCGCGACGCCCCAGCGGGGCAGGGTTCGCCTGCCGCTGGACTGGCTGGGCGTGGCGCCCTTCCTGATCTTCGTCGTGCTTTTCCTCGTCCTGCCGACCATGAACATCGTGCTGGGCGCGTTCCGCAACCCCGCGGGCGAGTTCACGCTGGCCAACATCCGCGGCCTCTACACGCCGTCGATCATGGCTGCCTACTGGATCTCCATCAAGATCAGCCTCGCTTCCGCCATCCTCGGTTGCCTGATCGGATTCGCCGTCGCCGCCGCGATCACGCTCGGCAACCTGCCGAAGTGGATCCGGTCGCCGATGCTGACCTTCTCGGGCGTCGCCTCCAACTTCGCCGGCGTGCCGCTGGCCTTCGCCTTCCTCGCCACGATCGGGCCGATCGGCCTCGTGACGGTCTTCCTGCGCACCCAGCTCGGCATCGACCTGCGATCGCTCGGCTTCAACCTCCTGTCCTTCTGGGGCCTGACGCTCACCTACCTGTTCTTCCAGATCCCGCTGATGATCCTGATCATCACGCCCGCCCTCGACGGCCTGAAGCGCGAGTGGCGGGAGGCGGCCAGCATCCTTGGCGCGACCGGCGCGCAGTACTGGCGCATGGTCGCCCTGCCGATCCTGTTTCCCTCGCTCCTCGGCACGCTGGCGCTGCTCTTCGCCAACGCCTTCGGAGCCGTCGCCACCGCCATCGCGCTGACCGGGTCGTCGCTGAGCATCGTGCCGATCCTGCTCTTCGCCCAGATTCGCGGCGACGTGCTCGGCGATCCGCACCTGGGCTACGCGCTGGCCTTCGGCATGATCGTCGTCACGGGCATCGCCAACACGATCTACATCTGGCTGCGCGCCCGGTCCGAACGGTGGCTCAAATGAAGCGGCTCTGGGCCTGGCTGGCGCTCGCGGTGGGGCTGGCCTACTTCATCCTGCCGCTCGTCGGCATGACCGAGTTCTCGCTGAAGATGCGGCGCGGCGAATATTCCTTCGACGCCTATGCCCGCGTGCTCGCCGATCCGAGGTTCCAGGACACCTTCACCTACTCCGTGGTGATGGCGATCTTCACCATCCTGTTCGGCATCCTGCTGGTCGTTCCGACCGCCTACTGGGTGCGCCTGAAGCTGCCGCGCCTGCGGCCCTACATCGAGTTCATCACGCTGCTGCCGCTGGTCATCCCGGCCATCGTCATCGTGTTCGGCTACATTCGCCTCTACAACACCTCGAGCTGGCTTCCGCTGACGGGATCGGCGACGGGCACCAACATCCTGCTGATGTTCGGCTACGCGACGCTCGCGCTGCCCTACATGTACCGCGCGGTCGACACCGGCCTGCGCACGATCGACGTGGCGACGCTGACCGAGGCGGCGCAGTCCCTCGGCGCGGGCTGGATCACCATCCTGGCGCGCATCATCCTGCCCAACGTGCTCGTGGCGGTCCTCTCCGGCGCCTTCCTCACCTTCGCGATCGTCATCGGCGAGTTCACGATGGCGGCGCTGCTCAACCGGCCGGCCTTCGGGCCGTTCATGCAGCTGCTGGGCGCGAACCGGGCCTACGAACCCGCCGCGCTCGCCGTCATCGCCTTCGCCATCACCTGGGGCTGCATGGCCCTCATCCAGATCGTCTCCCGCTTCGCGCCCCGGGCGCCCGCGCAGCCTCACTGAGATCGGAAGCCGAGAAACCATGTCCGATCCTTTCCTGTCCATCCAGAGCGTCCGCAAGGCCTTCGGCCCGACCGTCGTCGTGCAGGAGTTCAATCTCGACGTGAAGCAGGGCGAGTTCGTCTCGTTCCTCGGCCCTTCGGGCTGCGGCAAGACGACGATGCTGCGGATCGTCGCCGGCTTCGAGGAACCGAGCGTCGGCAAGGTCGTCATCGGCGGCAGGGACGTAACCCATCTGAGGCCCAACCAGCGCAACATCGGCATGGTGTTCCAGGCCTATGCGCTGTTTCCCAACATGACGGTGGCGCAAAACATCGGCTTCGGTCTCAGGGTGGCCGGCAAGCCGTCGTCCGAGATCAGGTCGCGCGTCGGCGAAATGCTCGAGCTCATCAAGCTGCCGCAACTGGGCGACCGCTATCCCTACCAGCTTTCCGGCGGCCAGCAGCAGCGCGTCGCGCTGGCCCGCGCCATGGCGCCGCGGCCGCAAGTGCTCCTGCTCGACGAGCCGCTGTCGGCGCTCGACGCCAAGGTGCGCGTGTCGCTGCGGGAGGAGATCAGGGCGATCCAGAAGGAACTCGGCATCACCACGGTCTTCGTGACGCACGACCAGGAGGAAGCGCTGTCGATGTCGGACCGCATCGTGGTCATGTACAATGGCCGCGCCGAGCAGGTCGGCACGCCCTTCGAGATCTACAACCGGCCCGCCACGCGCTTCGTCGCCGGCTTCGTCGGCACGCTCAACGTGATCGAGGGCCGGATCGTCGATGCGGACTCGGGCAGGATATCCATCGCCGGCGGCGAGATATCGGTCGGCAACCGTGTCTCAGGCCGCCCGGCCGGAGAAGCCGTCTCACTGGCGCTCAGGCCCGAGGCGATCGCGCTCGGCCGTCGCGAGGGACGGGACGGGCTGGTCTCGGGCACCATCCGCGAGGTGAGCTTCCTCGGCTCGGTGATCCGCGTGCGCGTCGAGGTGGGCGATGCGCTGCTGTCGCTCGACACGTTCAACAGTCCGGCGAGCCCGCCGCCGGTAGACGGCGAACGGGCCGAAATCAGCTTCTCGTCCTCGGACATGCTGATCCTCGATCGGTAGAATTTCCGCCGGCGCGATACGCCCCCAATCATCCTTTCGCGCGAGGCGCGTCGCCCAACCGGCTTGCATTGTCGCGCCGTTGCGGCCATTGAGCCGCGAAGCGACCAATTGGAGCCCGCGCAGGCGGGGTTTTTCGCCATGTCCAGCACCATCATCGCCCCCTCCATCCTGTCGGCGGACTTTTCGCGCCTCGGCGAGGAGATCGAGGCGATCGACCGCGCCGGGGCCGACTGGATCCATCTCGACGTGATGGACGGGCATTTCGTGCCCAACATCACCTTCGGCCCGCCGCTGATCAAGGCGGTGCGCAACCGCACGCCAAAAGTCTTCGACTGCCACCTGATGATCGAGCCTGTCGATGCCTATCTCGCCGCCTTCGCGGATGCGGGCTGCGACATCATCACCGTCCATGCCGAGGCGACGACGCATCTCGACCGATCGCTGCAGGCGATCCGCGACCTGGGCAGGAAGGCGGGCGTCTCGCTCAATCCCTCGACGCCGGAAAACGTCATCGAATACGTGCTCGACCGGCTCGACCTCGTGCTGCTGATGACCGTCAACCCCGGCTTCGGCGGCCAGGCCTTCATCCCGGCGGTGGTCGACAAGGTCGCGCGGGTGAAGGCCATGATCGGCTCGCGCCCGATCGACATCGAGATCGACGGCGGGGTGACGCCGCAGACCGCGCCGCTGGTCGCCGCGGCCGGCGCCAACGTGCTCGTTGCCGGCTCGGCCGTGTTCAGGGGCGGGAGCGAAGCAGCCTACGCGGCCAACATCGCCGCGATCCGCGCCGCGTCCGACGGCGCGATGAAGACCGCGGCGTGAGCCTCGACGCCGGCCTGCCCGAAGCGGTCCTGTTCGATCTCGACGGGACGCTGATCGATTCCGTGCCCGACATCGCCGCCGCGACCAACGAGCTGCTCGCGCGTCACGGCTGCGCCGCGCTCGGCGAGGACGAGGTGCGCGGGATGATCGGCCATGGCGTGTCGACGCTGGTGCGGCGCGCCTTCGCGGCGCGCTCCATCCCGCTCGACGGGGCGGCTCTGGAGGCGCGGGTGGCCGAGATGATGCCGATCTACGGCCGTCATCTCGTCAATCTCACCACGGTCCTGCCCGGCGCGAGCGAATGCCTGGAGGCGCTGGCGGGGTCGGGCGTGCGGCTCGCGGTCGTGTCGAACAAGCCGATGCCGTTCACGCGGGCGATCTGCGATTACTACGGCTTTTCGCGGCATGTGGCGGCGGTGCAGGGAGCCGAGGCGCATATCCCGAGGAAGCCGGCGCCCGACATGCTCCACGCCGCCCTCGGCGCCCTGGGGGCGGGTCGCGCCCGCGCGGTCATGGTGGGCGACGGCGCCGCCGACGTCGAGGCCGCCCGCGCGGCGGGGTTGCCGGTGGTCATCGTGCGCGGCGGCTATGGCGCGGAGCCCGCCGAAGCCGTCTCGCCGGATCTCGTCATCGACAGTCTGGCCGATCTCGCCGACGCGCTCCGGCGGCTTCGGTTGCCGGCGGCCTGAAACAGTTCCGAAGCCGGTTGTTGCGGCGTCGCGTCGTCCACGGCTAGAACACTTCCGGTGATCCGGGATCACGGGAAATGCCCTGCAACCCGAACGGGCCGCCGTCCTACCGGAGATCTTCGCGCCATGGCCGATGCAGAGCAGTTCGGGTTCGCGATCCGCGCGGCGACCGTGTCGGACGCCGAGGCGATCCACGCCGCCCTGCTGGGGATCGCCGAGGCGGTCGGCGAGACCGGCCGCGTCCGGAGCACGGTGGACGACATCCGCCGGCACGGCTTCGGCGCCGATCCCGCCTTCGAGGCGCTGGTGGCGGAGGCCGGCGGCGCGGTCGTCGGGGTCTGCCTGTTCTTCCGCAGCTTCTCCACCTGGACGGGCAGGCCGGGCGCCTATGTGCAGGATCTCCATGTCGCCCCGTCCATGCGCGGCCGTGGGGTCGGCGAGGCGCTGCTGAAGCGGCTCGCCGCGACCGCGCGCGGCCGGGGCTGGAGCTATGTCCGGCTCTCCGTGGATGCCGGAAACGTCGCCGCGCAGGCGTTCTACCAGCGTGTCGGCATGACCTGGTCGTCGAAGGAGCACATCTTCACCGCCACCGGCGAAGCCTTCGAGGCGCTGGCGGATGAATGAACGGGGGCCAGCCCGAACCTCAGTTGGTCCAACGTGTTCCCGCCGGCCCGAACAGCGACGGTAAGTGGAAGAAGGCGAGGCTCCTTTCCTCGCAGG
This sequence comes from Mesorhizobium sp., assembly GCA_046292285.1. GTDB lineage: Bacteria > Pseudomonadota > Alphaproteobacteria > Rhizobiales > Rhizobiaceae > Aquibium. Next base: position 5,620 of record JBKBRJ010000017.1, read on the forward strand.
TAACCGCCAGCACCTCGCCGGCCGCGTCGAGATCGATGCCCTTCGGTCCGCCCTCCGCAGAATTGACGTGCCCGCGCAGGTAGGTCTCGTCGTCCAGCACGCGGGCCACCGCGACGGGTTCGCGGTCGCCCCGCCATGCGCCCGCGGAGCAGTGGTAGAGCGCGATGACGGGCTGGCCGGCATCGGCGACCAGCAGGGATTTTCCATCGGGGGTGAACCGCAGCCCGTGCGGATAGGTCACCCCCGAAAGCGTGCCGATCGGCCCTGACTCTCGCGACAGGCGTTGCGTGTTGTCGAAGATCGAAACGGAGGCGGTGCCGTGGTTGCTGACCGCCAGCCGGCCCCGGTCGGGACTGATGGCGATGCCGTCCGGGATCGCCATGGTCTTTTCCAGCATGATCTCGTTGCGGGACAGCCCGATCGAACCAGGCCGCGGAAAGTCGTGCCGCGTGATGCGATCGGCGTAATTGTTGCAGACATAGAGCGTCGCGCGGCGGCCGCTCACGCTGGCCACGCAAAGGGAGCCCGGAGACAGGACCTTTTGGCGCAGACCGATCCGACGGATGACGCGTGCGGGCTTCAGCGAATGGACCCGGCCCGCCGCGCCCGGGCGCGGCAGCCGGAAGATCGTGACGCGACCCGCGCGGTTGGCGACGGCCAGCGTCCCGTCGTCGATGAAATCGAAGCCATGGGGCTCCTTGAGGGCGGTGGACTGGATCTCGACATAGTCGCCGATGCGGATCGCGGGCCGTGCCCCGTTGCGCTCGATCGCCACGTCGAACACGAAGCAGGAGTTCTTCAGGTAGCCGGCGATGGCAAGCTTGCGATTGTCGGGAGAAAACCGGATGTCCTCCGTCCGGCCGAGCCTTTGAAAGGCCTCCTCGGCCGGTCCTTCGACCCGAAACTCCAGTTCGGCGCCAAGATCGTCGATCAGCATCCGCCCGTCCCCGCCTGGTATCGCCTGCCGGGCGCGTCACGTCTTCCAGACGAGATTCGAACCGGCCCTGCACAACATAGCAAGCGTCCCATCGCTTGCCATGCCGTTTCGACGACTGCCCGGGACTTTGGCCTGGGCCTAGGCTCTTGCGTAGGGTACGATCATCCGAACGAAGGCGCCGAGGATGGACCGGCCCAAGGCAAGCCGGCAGTGTTTTCCGAGACCTTACGGGTCGCGTTCCGAGCCCCTCGTTCTCCTCCAGAGATGCGCAAGAACACCATCGGACCTCATCTTGAGGGTCCGAAGGACGGGCGAGACGAGTGGCTCGTCCCGAAAGCCTGCACGGCTTTCATCCACGACGCGCGGCTTTGGCCGCGAGCCTCGAAGGACGCACGGCGAGGCGGAGGGTCGAAGCGTCCCTCGACGCCCCTTCCACGCGGCGTCCTTCCGGCGCCGCGCCCCACCGCGCGCCGCCATCCCGGGGCCGCGCTCCACCACGCGGCTTCCTTCCGGGGGCGCACCCCATCACGCGGCGTCCTTCCGGCGCCGCACCCCCCCCCACGCGGCGTCATCAACTCTGCTGTAGTTGAGCGTCTCTCAGCCTTGCATTGAGGGTGACGACGATCTTTCGCATGACGGCGGCGAGGGCCAGGATGGGCTTCTTTCCGGCGGCGACGAGGCGTTTGTAGAAGGCGGCGAACTCGCCGCGACCGCAGGCTGCCTGCATGGCGGGCATGAAGAGGAGGGTCCGGACGGCCGGCCTGCCGCCGCGCATCCTGCGGTAGCCGATCTTCTTGCCGCTTTCGTTGGGGTGCGGAGCGAGGCCGGCGAGCGCGGCCGCCTGCCTGCGGTCCATGGTGCCGAGTTCCGGCATTGTGGCCAGCAGAGCCGCTGCGGTGGTCTGGCCGATGCCCGTCATGGCGGTCACGACGTCGGCCTTGTGCTTCAGGGTGCCCGAACTCATGAGGGCGCGGATGGCCTTCTCGACGAGCTGGATCTGCCGGTCCAGGACGGTCAGCACGGCCTTGAAGGATGCGGCCAGGTCGCCCGCGCCGGGCGCCTTGGCGCGGTTCTGTTCGGCCACCCGAGTGGCCACGAGGTCGTCGCGGCGTCGCACCAGCGCCTTGAGCCTGTCCTGGCAGGGGTCGGCGGCGCACCACAGGACGAGGCTCGCCCAGCGCTCCAGGCCATAGGCAGCCAGTTCGCGCGCATCGATGGCGTCGCTCTTGGCGAGTTGGCCGCGCGAGCGGATGAAGGCCTTGAGCCTGCGCGTGTCGACGCGGTGCGCCGGCAGGCCGAGGCGCAGGCATTCCTCGAGCAGGACGATCTCGTGGCCGCCGGTCGGCTCGCAGACGGCGAAGTCGGCGTGGCAGCCGCGCAGGAACCGGCGGATGTCGGCGCGCCGGTTGTCGATGACCTGGACGGTGCGGCCGTCGGAGACGGCGATCGTCTCCTTGGCGATGTCGAAGCCCAGGCAGCGGCGGGGAAGGTGGTGCAGGAAGGCCATGCTGATGCTATCCTTTCGGGGCTGGCTTCGGATTGTTTGCGGGCGTGGCGATCAGCGGCCCAATCAACTCTCCAAGCGATGGCGCAAGACGGCAGGAACCCTGATGACGACGGGTGCAAACCCGATTCCGGAACGGTTGCCTGCCGCCGGAACTGCGGGCTGTGGAAGAGCCCGCAGTTCCACCCCCAATCTAACCCGATTCAGACAAACAATTCCGGGGCCGCGTAGCGGATCCCGGAATCCGGAGCGCTGCGGCCCCTTCGTTTTCGTCATCTCGGAACGGCTTTCGAGCGGAGCGAAGAAGGCCGTATCCGGGATCCATGCCGGAACGGTGGCGACGATGGTCGCGGAGCCGAATGGGCACGCTTGCCTCGCGTGATGCACGACGAGCCCTTCGCCCGCCATCCTGCGCACCCGGCCGTTCCGGCATGGATCCCCGGCTCTCCCTGCGCTTCGCTCCGGTCGGCCAAGGATGACGAAGGCGCCAGGGCGTTGCCCGTCAGGTGAACAAGTCAACCGACCACCTCCAGCAAAATCAACCCCTTCCACGATTTCCGCCGACGTCTTGTCCACGCCCCAGCCATTCCACCCCACAATGCCTGCGGTTTTTGGAGAGGCGGAGACATGGACGACGCGGAAAGGAACGATCGGATGCTTCGGCGCATCATCGCCACGCTCGTCGCGCTGGCCGTGCTCGCCGAGCGCGCCGCGTACCGCTCGCTTCCCGTCCGCTGGCTCGTGCTCTGCCTGCTCCGCCATGCCGAGGCCGTCACGAGGAAGCACATCGCCGAGACGACCGGATGGGACTGGCCCGACCTCGAACAGGCTTTCGGCATTGACGCTGACTGCAACCTCGACCCCGGCTTCGACACCGATCATGGCGCAGGCTTCGACACCGGCCAGGGCGCGGGCGTGGTGGTCGGCTCGGGCAACGGCCCGGCCGACGCCTTGGCGCTGGCCTGGCGCCTGCGCGCGCTGGCGGCGGTGCTCGGCGCCTTCCTGTCGCCGGCATCGGGCTTCGACCGAGCCTCTCCACGCCTCGGCTGCCCGGACGCCGACGCCGAGGGCGCGCTCGGCCGCCTCGCCGCGCGGCTCGCGCTCATTCTGGCAACCGCCGCCGGCTTGCCGCACCCCGCGCCCGACACGTCGTAAGGCATTCACCGCCACCGCACGATCGAGCAACCGCGATACGATCAGCCGTGCGGCCACCCAGCCGCGCGGGCGTCGGCGCTGGATTCGGCTGGTCGCCGGCGGGCGGTTCGCCTACGCCGCCAGCCGCCGCTCCGCGCCGGCCTGCGCCTTTCGGCCGGCCGCCTTCAGCGTGCCCCTCTCCCCATCGAGCCAGCCCTCGACGAGTTCGAGCGCCAGGAAGCGGCTCTTCTCATAGGGGCCGGGCATCGACAGGGTTACGGTCCTGTCCGCCGAAAAGCCGAAGCGGGCATAGTAGGGCGCATCGCCGACGAGCAGGATCGCGCCGTGCCCGAGCCGACGCGCCTCTGCGATCGCCTGGCGCATCAGGGCCGAGCCGATGCCGGCCGACTTGAGCGAAGGGTCCACGGCGAGCGGGCCGAGCAGCAGCGCCGGAGCGCCGCCCTCGCCCGCCGTCACGTCCCACAGCCGCACCGTGCCGACGAGCCGGCCGTCGGCGTCCTTCGCCGAGAAGGCGAGGCCTTCCGACGGACGCCGGCCGCGCCGCAGCTTCTCCGACGACTTGCGCTTGCGGCCGGGGCCCATGGCCCGGTCGAGCAGCGCCTCGCGCGCGGCGATGTCGGCGCGGGATTCGCAAAGAATGGCGGGGGCGCCGCAACTGCCGATCTCCCCCCTCGTGGGGGAGATGCCCGGCAGGGCAGAGGGGGGCGCCACAAAGCGCGACCGTCCCGACATAGCGGCATCGGAAGCCGTCAGAGAGGTCGACGCATGAGCGCCCCCCTCTGGGCTGCCGCCCATCTCCCCCACGAGGGGGGAGATCGGAAGCTTCGCCGCAGCGCTAATCATTACAAGGTTGTTGTTCATGTCCGCGATCCTTCACAAGCGGATGAATTGTCCACGAGCGAACCCGTCGCAGGGGCCGAAACCCCGGCGGCAGGCATGATCTGGCGGCGTCCGGCGGGAGCCGGCGAGCCGTCAGATCACGTAGGATCGGAGCGGCTCGAAGCCGTTGAAGGCGACCGAGGCGTAGGTCGTCGTATAGGCGCCGGTGCCCTCGATCAGCACCTCGTCGCCGATGGTCAGCGACAGCGGCAGCGGGTACGGCGTCTTCTCGTACATCACGTCGGCCGAATCGCAGGTCGGGCCGGCGAGCACGCAGGGGGACTTCTCATCCTCGTCCCGCGCAGTCACGATCGGGTAGCGGATCGCCTCGTCCATCGTCTCGGCCAGACCGCCGAACTTGCCGATGTCGAGATAGACCCAGCGCACATTGTCGTTGTCGGCCTTCTTGGAGATGAGCACGACTTCCGATTTGATGACGCCCGCGTTGCCGACCATGCCGCGGCCCGGCTCGATGATGGTCTCCGGCATCTGGTTGCCGAAGTGCTTCGACAGCGCCTCGAAGATCGCCTGGCCGTAGGCCTGCGCCACCGGCACGTCGCGCAGGTAGCGGGTCGGGAAGCCGCCGCCCATGTTGACCATCTTGAGCACGATGCCCTCCTCGGCGAGCGTCGCGAAGACGCGCTTGGCGTCGCCCAGCGCGCGGTCCCAGGCGGTCAGGTCGCACTGCTGCGAGCCGACGTGGAACGACACGCCATAGGCGTCGAGGCCGAGGTCGCGGGCATGGCGCAGCACGTCGACGGCCATCGCCGGCACGCAGCCGAACTTGCGCGACAGCGGCCACTCGGCGCCCTCGCCGTCGGTCAGCACGCGGCAGAACACGCGGCTGCCGGGGGCGGCGCGGGCGACCTTCTCGACCTCTTCCACGCAATCGACCGCGAACAGGCGGATGCCGAGTTCGAAGGCGCGGGCGACGTCGCGTTCCTTCTTGATGGTGTTGCCGAACGAGATGCGGTCGGCCGGCGCGCCGGCATCCATCGCCATCTCGATCTCGGCGACCGAGGCGGTGTCGAAGGACGAGCCCATCGAGGCGAGCAGGCGCAGGATCTCCGGCGCGGGATTGGCTTTCACCGCGTAGTAGATCTTGCTCTGCGGCAGCGCCTTCTCGAAGGCGCGGAAATTGTCGGCGACCACGTCGAGGTCGACCACCAGGCAGGGGCCGGCGGGACGTCGGGTGGCGAGGAAGTCGAGGATACGCTGGGTGGCCATCGGGACTCTCCAATCGCGCCTTTCGGGCGCGCGCAAGCAGGCTCTGCGACGCCGGCCGTCAGCCGCGCGAACACAGGGTGGACAAAGTCGAGACGTCGATGGCGTGGAGCCAGCCGGTGGAGACCCCGGAACCACGCAACGCCGTCTCGCGGCGATGGACCACGACCGCCCGGCCGTAATCCGCTTTGTCTGCCTTGGCTTGGATGGGAGACCCCAACCGCACTGCCGGCAATGATGGTGTGCCTCTTCAGTAACCCCGGTCTTTGGACAACCGGAAGAGAACCAGAAAGGCCCGCACCGTCGTTGCTTCAAGGCGTCCTCGAACAGGTGGTTGGCCACTCGTCCGACCGGGTTCGTTACTCCCCGGGTACCGTCCCGATTCCTCGCCATTCCGAGGTCGGGGGACGCCCACAGGCACGTGCGACTTTGGGCAAGCGCGGATATAGGGACAAGGCCTGTCACAATCAACGGATTTTTTCAGCGATCCGCTGTCGTTGCGTCAGGCCGTTAGAGCCGGCGTCCCGGTCGTGCCGCTTGCGGATTCCCGTGCGCTGAACGATGCTCGCGCCGACGTTTCACCGCCAGAGACGATGACCCGCATGCGTGACCCCTTCAACGCCTTCCTCGACCGCGACGAACCGGCCCCCGTCAACGCTCCGACGGGGCCCCTCGCCGGCCTGACGCTGGCGGTCAAGGACATCTACGACATCGCCGGTCAGCGGACGGGCGGCGGCAATCCGCAAAAGCTGGCGGAGGCCGCACCGGCGCTCCGCACCGCGCCGGCCGTGCAGGCGCTGCTCGACGCGGGCGCACGATTCGTCGGGCGTACGCAGACCGACGAACTGACCTTCTCGCTGATGGGCCAGAACGCCCACTACCCCTACCCCGTCAATCCCGCCGCTCCCGACCGCGTCACCGGCGGCTCGTCTTCCGGCTCGGCGGCGGCGGTGGCCGGCGGTCTCGTCGACATCGGACTGGGATCGGACACCGGCGGCTCGATTCGCGGGCCGGCCAGCTTCTGCGGCCTCGTCGGTCTGCGACTCACCCATGGCGCGGTGTCGCTCGCCAGCGCCATGCCGCTGGCGCCCTCGCTCGACACCTTCGGCTGGTTCGCGAAGGACCTCGAGACGTACGAGCGGGTGGCCGACGTGCTGCTTCCCGCCGGTTCGGGCGATCCGGCACGCGAATGGAAACCCGTCCGCCTCGCCATCCTCGACGACCTGCTGCTCGGCCCGGCGGAACGCGAAGAATACGGGCGCATGATCGGTATCGCGGCGAAGGTGGTGGGCGAGCCACGGATGGCCGATCCTTTCCCGCAACCGATCGACGATCTCTACTGGGCCTTCCGCCGTATCCAGGCGGCGGAAGCCTGGGCTGTGCATGGCCCCTTCATCTCATCGGGCGACCGCGGGCTTGGGCCGGGCGTGAAGGAGCGCTTCGAGTTCGGTTCGACCATCGACGCGGCGACGGTGCGGCGGGAAAGCGCGGTGCGCGCAGCCTTCCGTGCCGACCTGACCGACATGCTGGGCGAAGACGGCCTCCTCGTCCTGCCCACCATGCCGGGCGCCGCACCCCTGAAGGACACCGGCTTCGACGACATCCAGGCCTATCGTGAGCGCGCCTTGCGCCTCCTGTGCCTGTCGGGCCTTGCCGGTTTCCCGCAGATCACGCTGCCGCTGGGCCGCGTCGACGGCGCGCCCTTGGGCCTGTCGCTGATCGGGCCCGCCGGCAGCGACCGCGCGCTGATCCGCCTCGCACGCGCCATTCTCGAAACCGCCGGAACCGCCTGACATGGACACGCTCACCCGCATGCGCGCCTTCATCGACGTGGTCGAGGCGGAGGGATTCTCGGCCGCCGCCCGCAAGATCGGCCGGTCGAAGGCGCTGCTGTCGAAATATGTCCGCGAACTGGAAGACGAACTCGGCGCGCTGCTTCTCAACCGCACCACCCGCCAGTTCTCCATGACCGAGGCCGGCCATACCTACTACAAGCGCGCCGTTGAGATCATCCGCGAGATCGACAGCCTGGCGGATACCGTGCGCGAATCCTCCGGCGACGTGCGCGGCCGCATCAAGCTGTCGGCGCCGCGCACCTTCGCCGACGCGCCGGTCGGCCACTGCCTGATCGACTTCGCGCTGGAACACCCCGACATCGTGCTCGACATCAATCTCGACGACCGCTTCGTAGACCTCGTCGAGGAGGGCTTCGACCTCGCCATCCGTATCTCGCGGCTGGAGAACTCGTCGCTCATCGCGCGCAGGCTGGCGCCTTTCGGCGTCCGGTTGTGCGCCTCGCCGGCGCTGATCGCGCGCGTCGGCATGCCTGAGACCCCGCAGCAACTGGCCTCCCGCCCCTGCATCATCGACACCAACGGGCGCTGGCTTTCCAACTGGCCGTTCAAGGGCGACGGCGGCGAGATGCTGAGCGTGGCGGTCTCGGGACCGATCGAGGTCAACAGCCCGCTGACGGCACGCGCCGCCGCGGTCTCCGGCCTCGGCTTCGCCATCCTGCCCGATTTCATCGCGGCTCCCGAGATCGAGGCCGGCAACCTCGTGGCGCTTATGGACGAGCGTATGTATTCGGGCGGCGGCATCTTCGCGGTCTATCCGCACCGTCGCTACCTGCCGGCCAAGGTGCGCGTCTTCGTGGATTTCCTGGCGCAGTGGTTTAAGGCGAAAGGCGCATCCTGACGCGGTGACAGGTCCCATTTTCGCCCGCTTTGTGGTAGAGAGCAAAAACCAAATCACCTCATCCGGCAGGGACACGTCAGCCGTCCGATGCACCGCTTCGCGAGATCGACCCTCCTTTCGACCGCATGCGCGGCGGCGATTGCCTTCCCGCTGCCAGCGCTCTCCCATCCCCATGTCTTCGCCGAGGCCCGCCTCGACGTGACGGTGACGCCGCAGGGCCAGGTGAAGTCGCTGCGCCACCTCTGGCGATTCGACGACCTGTTTTCCTCGACCGTCCTGCTCGAATTCGACGCCAACAGCGACCTGAAGCTCGACGAGGAAGAACTGAAGGAAGTGTCGCGGGTCGTCTATGACTCGATCGGCGACTACGGCTACTTCCAGATGGTCCGGCTGGACGGCAAGCCCGTTGCGATGCGGCCGCCCCCGGGCCTGATGGTCGACTACCAGGACGACCAGCTGATCATCCTGTTCGAATCGGAGCCCGACGGAGACCTGATGCTCTCGGGCAAGCTGGACTTCGGCGTATACGACCCGACCTTCTACACCGCGATCGACTTCATCGAGGACGAAAACATGGCGATCGACAACCTGCCCGCCGGCTGCAGCCGCGCGGTGGTTCGGCCCGATCCCGACGAGGCGATCGCCCAGAACCAGGCGACGCTGACCGAGGATTTCTTCAACGATCCCGAGAGCAACGACATCGGCAGCCTCTTCGCCACGCGGCTCGAGATCACCTGCGGGGCGGCGGGCTGATGAACAGGACAGCCGTACGGACCGTCTTCGCGGTCCTCGCCGTCACCTACCTGCTGACCCACTTTCTCGGCCACGCCCATGCGCAGAGTTCGCTCGGCATCGGCAGCAACGAGGCGACGTTGCCGCAGACCGGCTTTCTCTCCGGTCTCGTCAACTGGGTGAATGTCCAGCAGCAGGGCTTCTACCGCGCGCTGACCGGCGCGCTGAAGGCGATGCGCGAGGACGGATCGAAGCTCTGGCTGCTCGTCGGCCTGTCCTTCGCCTATGGCGTGTTCCACGCAGCCGGCCCCGGCCACGGCAAGGCGGTCATCTCCTCCTACATGCTCGCCAACGAGGTGGCGCTCCGTCGCGGCGTGATGCTGTCCTTCGTCTCCGCGCTGCTTCAGGGCGCCACCGCCATCATCGTCGTCGGGCTCGGCTTCCTCGTGCTACGCGGCACCGCTCTGTCGATGACCCAGGCGACCTGGTTTCTCGAGACCGCGAGCTACGCGCTGATCACCGCCTTCGGCGCCTGGCTGCTCTGGCGCAAGCTCGCGCCTCGCCTCGCCCGGATGGCCGGACGCGGGCCGGCGCACAGCCTTTCGGCCGCCGCCGCGTCGGCGAACCATGGGCACGCCCATCACCATCACGGGCATGATCACCACGCGCACAACGATCACGGCCACCACGATCATGCCGGCCATGCGCATCATCATCACGATCATGCGGACGGCGAGGTCTGCGCCACCTGCGGCCATGCCCATGCGCCCGACCCGACGATGCTCTCCGGCGACCGCTTCGACTGGCGCACGGCCTGGTCGGCGGTGGCCGCCGTCGGAGTGAGGCCCTGCACCGGCGCGCTGATCGTTCTCACCTTCTCGTTCCTAAACGGGTTGTGGCTCGGCGGCGTCGTCTCGGTGCTGGCCATGTCGATCGGCACGGCGATCACCGTCGCCGCGCTCGCCACGCTTGCCGTCACGGCCAAGAACGTCGCGGTGGCCATGGCCGGCGACGGCCGCACCGGCAACGTCATCCACGCCGGCATCGAGATCGGCGGCGCGGCGCTGGTGTTCCTACTCGGCCTCGTGCTGCTGGCGGCCAGTTTGCAGGCCTGAGGTGTCCGCTTTCAACCCCCTGACGTCCGCCCGTTCATGGACAGTCAGCAGGTTCGGCCGCGAACGAGAACGCGGATTGTCGAAGTTCGTAGTGGTACTCCACACCCACGACTTGCCCCGACTTGAAGTGGGGGCTCCAGTTCTTGCACAGCGCGGGAAGCAGTCCGCCCTTCAACTCATCGACGCTCATCGTCTGCTCTAGGCTATCAGCCAGACGATAATAGTACGCGAACCGCTTTTGTTGGAACTCCACCTTCAAGAGGGTGGTGACGTCGTCAATTTGCTTGGGAAGATCAACATTCATTGAAGCTACGGTCGCCGCTGGCAAGATCAAATTTTTCGTGAGCTGGTAGCTCAGCACGGCACCGACGACGGCGAGGACTTGCGGGCTACGTTTGAACCCCGTGTGCTTCGCGAGCAGGGCGCCGATCAAACCACCGAGCGCTCCCAGGATCCCACCGACCAGGCCATAAAGTGCCCAGTTCGGAAGGCCAGCCAATGAAGCGAGAAAGGTGTCGCTCACCCCAGTTCATCCTCGATATGCGCCCGGATGATCGCGTCGAAGCTGTCCTCGGCGACGAAGCCCAGCGCCCGTGCACGCTCGGCGGCAAAGCGCGTCGGCCAGTTCCTGACGATCGACCAGACCGTCTCGTCCGGCTCCTCGCGGATCAGCTTCACGACATTGTTGCCCGCGACGCGCTCCAGCGCCTCGACCTGCTCGCCGACGGTCACGGCGACGCCCGGCATGGTGAGGTTGCGGCGCGGGCCGAACGCCTCGCCGTCCAGGCTCGCAGCATGGACGAGGAAGCCGACGGCCGAGCGCGGGCTGGCATGGGTATGGAGCACGCTTCGCGGGACCGGCAGCACAGCCTCCTGCCCCGCCAGCGGTTCGCGGATGATGCCGGAAAAGAAGCTCGAAGCCGCCTTGTTGGGCTTGCCCGGCCGCACGCAGATCGTCGGCAGGCGTATGCCGACGCCGTCGAAGAAGCCGCGGCGGGTGTAGTCGGAAAGCAGCGCCTCGCCGATCAGCTTCTGCGTGCCGTAGGAGGTGAGCGGCGTCGGGTGGAAATCGTCGGGGATGATGTCGGGGAACGGCGCACCGAACACCGCGATCGACGAGGTGAAGACGACGCGCGGACGATAGCCGTCGCCGGCCCGGCGGATCGCCTCGAACAGGGCGCGCGTGCCGTCGAGGTTGACGCGGTAGCCCTTTTCGAAATCCGCCTCCGCTTCGCCGGACACGACCCCGGCAAGATGGAAGATCACGGCCGGCCGCGAGGCGATCAGCCAGTCGGCTGCGTTCTCGTCGGCGAGATCGCCGGTCATGGCGGAGACGGTGGCGCCCGGAATGTCGAGCGCATGCGGCGGCACGATGTCGTGCAGGTGCAGTTCAGCGATGGGGCGACCGCCAAGGCCGCCGTCGCGGACAATCCGCTCGGTGAGCTTGCGGCCGATCATGCCGGCCGCGCCCGTGATCAGGACGCGCATGGTCAGTCCCCCCGCCTGGCTCGGCCGCGCAGCCAGAACACGCCGAAGAAGGCGAGCACGAACAGGATTGCGACCAGGCCCGCCAGCACCGGCGACACTTCGCCCAGTGACAGCATGATCGTCGGCATGAAGAAGGCGACGAGCCCGAAGCCGCCAAGGATGAGGGCGGCCGCGACGGCCGCGTTGCGCGTCTTCTCGTCCATCAGAGCGTCCAGCCTCCGTCGACCGGGATCGCCACCCCCGTGGTGAAGGCGGCCTCGTTGGAGGCGAGATAGACGGCGAGCGCGGCGATCTCGGAAGCCTCGCCGACGCGGCCCATGGGCTGGCGCGAGACGAACATCTCCATCGCCTTGTCGGTGCCGCCGACCGACTTGCCGAGTTCCTCCACCCGCGCCTCCCAGGAGGGCGAGCGCACCGTGCCGGGGCAAATGGCGTTGCAGCGCACGCCCTGGCGCACGTAGTCGATCGCCACTGCCTTGGTGAGCCCGATCACGGCCGCCTTGGTGGCGCCGTAGGCATAGCGGTTCGGCGCGCCCTTGATCGAGGAGGCGCCCGACGACATGTTGACGATCGAGGCCGACGCGCCAGTCTCCTTCGCCCGCGCGAGCATTCCGGGCAGGAAGGCGCGGATCATCCTGTGCATCGACTTGACGTTGAGGTCGAAGGAGAAATCCCAGTCCTTGTCGTCGCACTCGAGCACGGTGCCGTGGTGCACGAAACCCGCGACGTTGACCAGGATGTCGACCGGCCCGACCTTTTCGGCATAGGCGGCCACCGCCTTCGAGGAAAGCACGTCGAGCTTCGCCTTCTTCGCCCGCGCCAGCCCGTCGAGCTTGTCGCGCGCGATGTCGGAGGCATGCACCGTCGCGCCTTCGGCCACGAAGGCCTCCGCGATCGCCCGCCCGATGCCCTGTCCGGCTGCGGTGACCACCGCGATCCTGCCCTTCAACCGTCCCGCCATGGGTCCTCCGCTGCCACGCGCGCGCCGCGATCGGGCGCAATCCTTCGTGATGCCTAGCTACGGCTTTTGGGTTCGGAACGCAAAGCTGTCAGTGCGCATGCCGATGATCCTCGCCATGGTCGTGATCGTGGCCGTGGTCATGCACATGCTCATCCTCGCGGCTGTCGGCGCAGGATTCATACTCCGGCTCCACCGTGGCATGGCCGATACCGTGCGTTTCGGCGAGGCGCCGCTTGATCGCCGCGACGGCGCGGGGGGCGTCGGTCCCGGGATCGAGTCGCGCATGCAGCGTCGCCATGTTGCGCGAGCCGTCGAGCGACCAGACATGCATGTGGTGCACGTCGCGTACAGGGCTTACGGACGCCACCAGGTCATGCGCGACGGCATCGCGGTCGATGCCGGCCGGCGTCCCCTCCAGGAGCACATGGCCGGCGTCGCGGACGAGCCCGAAGGCGCTTCGGAACAGGAGCAGCGCCACCACCACCGACAGGATCGGGTCGATCGGATACCATCCCGTAGCCATGATGACTCCGGCGGCGGCAATCGCCGCGATCGAGCCGAGCAGGTCTCCCATTACATGCAGCAGCGCGCCGCGCATGTTGAGATCGTCGCGGTCGCCGCCATGCAGCGCCAGGAAGGCGCCGATATTGATGGCGAGCCCGACGAACGCGATGGCGAGCATCGGGCCTCCGAGGACGGGGCTGGGCTCTGTCAGGCGATGCCAGGCCTCCCAGACGATCCAGCCGCCGATGGCGAAGATGGCAAGACCGTTGGTATAGGCGACGAGCGTCTTCAGGCGGTAGTAGCCGAAGCTCAGCCGTGGCGAAGCCTGCCGCCCGGCGAGGTGGAAAGCGTACCAGGCAAAGCCCAGCGCGACCGAATCGGTCAGCATATGGCCGGCATCGGCGATCAGCGCCAGCGAACCCGTGAGAATGCCGCCGACAGCCTCGGCGACCATGAAGCCGCCTGTCAGCAGCGCCGCGACCAGGATTCGCGACTTGCTGGCGGAGTCCACGTCATGGGCATGGTCGTGCCCGCCATGGCTTGCATGAGAATGTCCGTTTGCCAATCCCTTGTCCTTCCGGAGGTTCGTTCCGACGATCGATGGGTTGGCGGAAGCCGCCTGCCTGAATACTATTGCTCCACCTCGGCGCACCGGAAAGCAAGACCTCCGGTGTCGCACGGGGCACCAAGCCCGCGGGTCTAGGCGCGAAAATCCTCCAGCCGCCTGATCTGCCGCCCCTCGGCATCGAAGTTCGACGGATCGAGCCACGCCTCGAAAGCCGCGCGCAGCGCCGGCCACTCGCTATCGATGATGGAGAACCAGGCCGTGTCCCGATTCTCGCCCTTCAAGATCATGTGCTGGCGGAACACGCCCTCGAAGGTGAAGCCGAAGCGCTCCGCGGCGCGCTTGGACGGTTCGTTGCGGTCGTTGCATTTCCACTCGTAGCGGCGGTAGCCGAGATCGTCGAAGACATGGCGCGCGAAGAGGAAGAACGCTTCCGTCGCGGTGGGCCGGCGCGCCATCTCCGGACCCCAGCAGATGTTTCCGATCTCGATCACTCCGAAAGCGGGATCGATGCGCATCAGCGCCTGGCGACCGAGCACGCCGCCTGTCACCTTGTCCACCACGGCGAAGAACAGCGGATCCTCGCTCGCGGCCGACTTCTCCAGCCAAGGCTGGAAGGAGGCGCGGTCGGAAGGGGGATATTCGAACAGCCAGCGGAAGCGATCCTCGGCGCCGGGAGCAGTCGACGCCTCGTAGAGCCCGTCGCCATGGTGTGCCACGTCCAGAGGCTCCAGCCGCACGATCCGCCCGTCGAGGACTGCGCGCGCGGGACGCGGACGAGGCGTCCAGGTGGACAATAGGCTCACGTCAGCCTCCTTGAAGATCACAGCACAGCAGCATATGCTTCCTCATCGTGAAATCTGTCGGTCCGCGCGCGCAGAGCCAGTAGAGCGAAAACCATTGGCCATAACCATCCGCAACAAGGAAACCGAGGAACTCATCCGCACGATCGGTCGCCGCACGGGCGAAGGCCCAAGCGCGGTGATCCGCCGGTTGGCCGAGAAGGAAGCCGGGCAACAGCCAGCCGGCGTTCCCGAAGAGGAGGTGCAGCGCCGTTTGGCGTTCATGGAGGACCTCAGGAAACGCTATCCGCCGCCCCAGCGGAAGTCTTCGTGGGCGGAAGTCGAAGAGGAGATGGATTCCATCTTCGGGGATGACTTCGAATAGCACATGGAGATCGTCGTCGACACGTCAGCCTTCGTGGCCATCTATCGCGCCGAGGAGGGCACGTCGTCCTGCGAGCAGGCCATCGCGCAAGCGTCGACAATATATCTCCCGGCCAGTTGCCGCTTGGAAGCCGCGTTGCTTCGCCGGCAAGGTGTCGACTTTTTCGATTGGTTCCGCCGTTTCACGAGCCTCCCCTTGTATCGCGATGCGGAACTGACTGGAAGTGTTATCGAAATCGCGATCGCCGCCGCACGGTTTTACGGTAAGGGCTCAGGCCATCCCGCTCAACTCAACTTCGGTGATTGCCTCGTCTATGCGGTTGCCAAGGAGCGCGACTTGCCACTTCTCTTCGTCGGCGACGATTTCGGCCTGACGGACGTGACCCCCGCAATAGCCCAACGCAGCACAGGATAGATCATGCTCCACACCGTCGCCGCCTTCGATCGTATCGGCGAGGAGAACGCCTTCGCCGTGCTTGCCCGCGCGACGGCCCTGGCCGCGAAGGGCAAGGATGTCATCAACCTCGGCATCGGCCAGCCGGATTTCCGCACGCCCGAGCACATCGTCGAGGCCGCCATCAAGGCGCTGCGCGACGGTCATCACGGCTACACGCCGGCGACGGGGCTGCTCGCCACGCGCGAGGCGGTTGTGCGCCGCACGTTGACGACCACCGGCGTGGAAGTGTCGCCCGAGAACGTCATGATCCTGCCCGGCGGCAAACCGACCATGTATGGCGCGATCACCATGTTCGGCGAACCCGGCGCCGAAATCCTCTATCCCGATCCCGGTTTTCCGATCTACCGCTCGATGATCGAGTTCACGGGCGCCACGCCGGTGCCGGTGCCGATCCGTGAGGAGAACGGCTTTGCCTTTTCCGCCGACGAGGTGCTGGCGCTCATCACCCCCCGGACGCGGCTGCTGATCCTGAACTCGCCCGCCAACCCGACCGGCGGCGTGACGCCGAAATCGGAGATCGACAAGCTCGTCGCAGGGCTGGCCGGTCATCCCGACGTCGCGATCCTCTCGGACGAGATCTACGACGTCATGACCTATGACGGCGAGACGCACCATTCTCTGCTGAACTATCCCGAGATCCGCGACCGGCTGATTGTGCTCAACGGCTGGTCCAAGACCTGGGCCATGACCGGCTGGCGGCTGGGCTGGTCGATCTGGCCGGATGGTCTCTACGACAAGATCCGCAAGCTCGCGGTCAACTGCTGGTCCTGCGTCAACGCCCCGGCCCAGTTCGCCGGCATCGCGGCGATCGACGGACCCCAAGACGAGGTCGAGAAGATGATGCGCGCCTTCGATCGCCGCCGCGGCATCGTCGTGGAAGGGCTGAACAGCCTGCCCGGCGTCTCCTGCATCACGCCGAAGGGCGCCTTCTACGCCTTCCCGAACGTCAAGGAGACCGGATGGAAGGCCAAGAAGCTCGCCAACGCGCTGCTCGACGACCAGGGCGTGGCGCTGATCGGCGGCCCCGATTTCGGCATCCTCGGCGAAGGCTACCTGCGGCTTTCCTACGCCAATTCGGAGGAGAACATCCTGCGCGCCATCGAGCGCATGGATGCCTTCCTGCGCGAGACGGCCCCTCAGAACCCGTAGAACAGATAGATCGCGCTGCAGACGGCGACGCCGACGATCAGGTTCATCGGAACGCCGATCTTCAGGAAGTCCGAGAACCGGTAGTTGCCGGCGCCGTACACAAGCGTGTTGGTCTGATAGCCGATCGGCGTGGCGAAGCTGGCGCTGGCGCCCATCATGACGGCGATCAGGAACGGCCTCGGATCGATTCCCATGTGGGTTGCCAGCCCGATCGCGATCGGAGCGACCAGCACGGCGACTGCGTTATTGGTGACAAGTTCGGTAAGGACCGAGCACAGGACGTAGACGGCGACCAACGTGGCAAGCGGCGGCAGTTCCGCCAGCGTCGGCGCAAGGGCATTGACGATCAGGTTGACGCCACCGGATCGTTCCAGTCCCGCCCCGATGATCAGCATCGAGAAGATCAGCACCAGGATGGAGCCGTCGATCGAGCCCCAGGCTTCCTCGCTGTCGATGCAGCGCAGCACAAGGATGCCGGCAACCGCCAGCATGGCGAGGATGCCTATATCCATGACGTTGAGGGCGGAAAGCACGACCACGGCGATCAGTGCGAGAAGCGCGATCGGAGCCTTGCCCCGGCGATAGGGCCGGCCGCTCGGCCGTGACACGGAGACGAGGTCTGCATCTTCGGTCAGCGCGTCAAAATTGTCGGGCGGCCCCTCGAGCAGCAGCTTGTCGGCCGGCCGCAGTTTGACGCTCTCGAGGTCGGAGCCCGGTATATGCCGGTGGCGGTGGGCGCCGAGCACCCGCACGCCGTAGCGGCGGCCGAGCGACAGGTCGACGATGCGCTCGCCGGCCGTTGAGCGATGCGGCGCCACGACCGCCTCCACCACAACGGTATCGCCGGTGCGTTCCTGTCCGCGCCGCATGCCCACGCGCAGGCCGACTTTCTCGTTCAACGTCAGAAGCTCGGACGTGTTGGCGACGATGACGAGCGAATCGCCCTTCTTCATCACCCGCTCCTGGAGATTGTCGCGGACGATCTCGCTACCGCTCCTCAAGCCGAGGATGCGTAGCCCGGAGCGCTTGAAGTCGGACAATTGCCCGATCTTGTGCTGGGTGTAGCGGCCTTCGGCGCGCACCGTCACTTCGGACAGGAACTCGGTCTCGGAGTTGGCGGCGGAACTGCCCTCGTCGCGGCGGTCCGGCAGGAGATAGCGGCCGAGGACGACCATCACCAGCGTGCCGGTCAGCGCCGCCACCACGCCGACCGGCGTGATTTCGAAGATCGAAAACGCAGCCAGGCCGGATGACCGGGCCACGCCGTCGACCAGGATGTTGGTCGAGGTTCCGATCAGCGTGCAGGTGCCGCCGAGGATGGCGGCGTAGGAGATCGGGATCAGCAGTCGTGTCGAGGCGATGCCGAGCGCGCGTGCCAGCCTGAAGCCGATCGGGATCAGGATCAGCACCACGGGCGTGTTGTTCATGAATGCCGACGCCACGACGGCGCCAAGCAGCAGGGCGGCGACTGCGAAGGCAGGACGGCGCGCCGCCTTGTCGATCAACGAATCCGCGAGGCTTTCGAGCACCCCCGTCCGCACCAGCGCGCCCGACAGGACGAACATCGCTGCAATGGTGATCGGCGCCGGGTTGGAGAAGGCCTTCATCGCTTGGTCGGCCGTCGTCAGGCCCAACAGCAGGAACACCGCGGCCCCCGCCGCGGCGGTCACTTCCGGCGGATATTTCTCGACGATGAAGGCGGCAAGCAGAAGCCCCAGGAGAGCGAGCGCCACGTAACCTTCATATCCCGCGATGAGGAAGTCCATTCGGGTCCCTATTCCAGCCTTGCCCGGGTCTCGGATGAAACCCATCCCGTCACGTTCAAGGCCAACCTCTCCCGCCCGTGGAGGCTCGTGCGGATAAAAGCCCACTCCGCGCGACCTGTCGAAGCATGGACTTCCATGCGCCGTCTCGCCGCAGACCGGAAATGCTCAACCGCGCCCGACGAACGGCATGTTCGTCGCCATCACCGTCATGAACAGGATGTTGGCCTCCAGCGGCAGGCCGGCCATGTGGACCACGGCGTCGGCCACGTGGCGGACGTCCATGACCGCCTCCACAGCCATTTCGCCATTGGCCTGAGGCACGCCCTTGGTCATCGGCGCGGCCATCTCGGTCAACGCGTTGCCGATATCGATCTGCCCGCAGGCGATGCCGAAGGGTCGCCCGTCGAGCGCCAGCGTCTTCGTCAGGCCGGTGATGGCGTGCTTGGTCGTGGTGTAGGGGACCGAGCCCGGCCGTGGCGCATGCGCCGAGATCGAGCCGTTGTTGATGATCCGTCCGCCTTGCGGCGACTGTTTTCGCATGTGGCGGAAGGCCGCCCGCGCGCACAGGAAGGAGCCGGTCAGGTTGGCGGCGACAACGTCGGTCCACACGTCGACCGGGATCTCGTCGATGAGAGTCGACTTGAATCCCATGCCGGCATTGTTGAACAGGAGATCGATCCGCCCAAGATCGGCCGCGGCGCCATCGAACAGCGCATCCACCTGTTCCGGCTTCGAGACGTCGCAGGCGATCGCCAGCGCCTTGCCGGGAGCATCGCCGATCTCGGCGATCGCGGTTTCGAGACGGTCAAGCCGACGTCCGGTGAAAACCGTGTTCCAGCCGTTCCTAACCAGCGCCGTGGCTGCGGCCTTGCCGATCCCGCTGCCCGCTCCCGTCACAACCGCGACCTTGCCCGTACTCATCGATGCGCCTCCATTGCAACGAGGAGCACTTTGCAGAGCGTCGTCCAATTCGCAAGCCGGGGAGGAATACAAAGAAGGGGCGGCCATTCGCGGCCGCCCAGTTCGGGATCATGCTCGGGAGGAGAAAAGATGATCCGGCAAAGAAAGGATGCGCCGGATTGGTTAACGAAACCTTAACGTCCTGCGACCTCGCTCAGCCGATGAACGGCGCCCCTACGGCCGCCTGGAAGAGCACGAAGGCGGTAAAACCGACGAAGGCCACCGCGAACAGGCGCACGGACAGCACGCCTTGGCGCGGCGGCAGCAGCGCGGCGATGAGACCGAAGGCGGGAATGATCTGCATGGCGTGCGTGGCGAAGAAGTGCGCGACCCGCAGGTCGCCGCCGTCGCGCGCCCAGCCGAGCACCGGCAGCGTTCGCGTCGCGGACGCATCGGCTTCGCCCACGAAATGCCCCTGCCCGCCGGCGAGGAAGCCGGCTGCGAGCACGGTCAAGACGAAGGTGAGCACCAGCCCGAGCGACAGCGAGGAGCGGAAGGCCGGCGACAGCATAGACCGTCGGTCGCGTCCGATCAGCACGCCGTAAACCAGCGTCGCGGAGGTAAGGCCGATCGCAAACAGGCCCATCAGGCGGTAGATCGCCTGCATGGCTGGCTCGGCGTTGAAATGGGATGGCACCCCATAGGCCGACGCGCTCATCAGCCACAGCACTTCAGCCCCGATCAGGGCAACGACCATGGCCGAGTAGCGGCTGTACCATCGGGTACCGGTGACGCCTGTCGGAAGCCAGGCGGCGAACCAGGCGAGCGTCAGCAGATAGGCGGCGAGCGACGCCTGGAACTTGAGAGGCTTGATCCACGGATTGATGCCGGCGACGGTGCGGACGTCGACCAGCGCCGCGAATGCGGTGGGCAGCACCAGCAGGAGCATGATCAGCCCCATCGCCGCGAAGCGCGGTTCGCGGCGGCGGAGCTCGCCAATGATATCGACGCTGGCGGGGATGGGACGGCTGGCGACGAGTGCGGACATGACGTGTCTCCGGATACGGGGATGGATCAGACGGCGATCGGCTCCGCAACCTTGCGGGCGCGGGCGAAGCGGATCGCGGCGAATGCGAGGTAGCCCGCCGGGCCGAACAGGAACGTGGCGGGCAGGCAAGGCACGACCAGCCAGAACGGTATCTCGGCGGCGCGTGACGTGCGAACGATCCAGGCGCCGACGAAGAGGTCGAAAGCGAGGTAATGCAGCCATCCCGCGAGCAGCAACTCGCGCGTCTCAAACAGCCGCGCGACGTTGTCGAGGCTGTCGAAGCCGCCCTCCGCCGAGGTCCAGAAAGCGAGGATCAGCCCGGCATAGGCGACGGAAAGCAGCAGCGGGATGACATATGTTGCGACGGCGTCGGCTACGCGCGGCGCGAAGGGACTTGCTAGCAGGACCAGCCAGCCGGCCATAGCCAGCGAACCGCCCGCGCTGAAGATCAGGTTGGCATCCATCTGCAACTCCTCCGGTCTTGACAGTGACAAGATAAAGGTGGCCGATGATCTTATCAGTGTCAAGATAGATTTTGACGCCGTAAAGATTGAACCCGCCGCATCTCGCTGCTACGACGCGCGTCTGCCGGGACAATGTCTCCGGAGAGGCTCGACGTGCAGGACAGGAGATGGACGGTTGCGGATCGAAGAAAAGGCAGGCAGGCAATCCTACCATCACGGCGACCTGCGCCATGCGCTACTGGAGGCGGGCGAGAAGGAACTGGCTGAAAGGGGGATAGAGGGGTTCACCCTCCGCGGCTGCGCCAAGCGTGCCGGGGTCTCCCACGCCGCGCCGGCCCACCATTTCCGGGACGCGAACGGTCTGCTGACCGCACTGGCCGCCGTCGGCTTCGAGCGCTTCCTGTCGTTTCAGAAGGCCCGTCAGGCCAAGGCATCCCCTGATGCGCGCTCCCAACTTCTTGCGGCAGGCTTGGGCTATGTCGATTTCGCGCTCGCCCATCCGGAACTTTTCCGGTTGATGTTCGCGTCGAAGCGGGCGGATTTCCGCAGCGAGGAACTCTCTCGCAACGCCGATGCGGCCTTCGACTATCTGGTGCAGGGGGTGGAAGCGATCCGCGGGCGCGATCCCTACCGTGATGATCCGGCGATGCGTGAGGTGATGGCGACATGGGCCATCGCGCACGGCCTCGCCGATCTGATGCTGTCTGGACGAATGAAGCCGCTGGCGACCATGCCTCCAGCCATGCGCGAAGAGGCCCTCACGGAAATCATCGGCCGCGCATTCCCGCATCGGCCGGACGATCGCTGACGCGACGCAGTCACCCAAGCCGCGCCGGTTTGTCGCCTCACCAAGGCGATCGCGGCGCCGGCGCCGTCGTATCGGCTTGGGCGACCGCGGGGACTTTCGCCTCCGACACCGTCGCCTCAATATGGTCGACCAGCGCGTCGGGCAGCTTGAGCCGGCCCGCCAGCATATCGAGATAGCCGCGCTCGGCGCGGGTTTCCGGCTCGATCGCCAGGCGCGACGCCGTGTAGATCTCGACGCGCTGCGCATCGGTGCGGGCGGCGCCGACAATGGCATCGAGATCGACCGGCTTGCGCAATTCGTCGATGAGATAGGCTTCCGCCTCGGCGTCCATCCCGGCAAGCTTGAGGCGGTCGGCGATCTTCGCCCGTTCCGCGTCGTCGATATGGCCGTCTGCACGAGCAGCCGCGATCATCGCGCGAACCAGGCTCAGCGTGAATTCTGCCTCGCCCTGGGGCGCCTCCGCCGGATCGAAGCCGGTATTGGCCGGCGGCGGCAGCAGTTCCGGCTCCGCGCGCGCGGCATCGGCCGGCGCCTGGCCACCTTGGTAATCCTGGTAGGCCTTGTAGGCGAGGCTCGCGACCGCGGCGAGACCACCAAGCTTCAGGGCGGTTCCGCCAATGGCGCGCCCCGTCCCGGTACCGAGAAGCACCGCGGCCAGCGCTCCGGCGGCGATCGGATTCTCCCTTGCGAGTTGCGTCGCCTGCCCCGCCTTGTCGCGAACGGTGCCTCCCATGCCCGGCACCTGTGCACCGAGCAGATCGTCGAGCAGCTTTTTGGGATCGAACATGGAACCTCCGCTGGTGTTGGTCTCCGACAGATAGGCGGCGGCCTGGCGCCGTTCAACCATCGCCCGGAGGCGGCGGACCGCGGTAGGGTTCGGGAATCGGAACGCCGTGCTTCTCGAACAGTCTCGCGACGCCGCCATCGATGCGGCGGCAGCCGCAATTGCGTGCATGCTCGATATGCCAAGCGATGCGTTGCACCTCGCTCGGATTCCTCGGCATCCTGTGGCTCTCGTGCCAAGCACGGTTGACGCTCGACATGGACTGCTCCCGCTGCCTCCCGCTTTGGAGGTGGATGCTGATCCTAACCCTGTCGGCCGCGACTGGATTGATCGGCATCAACCGGGCGCTGCCCGATGTGCGCCGCGCCGCGCCGATCCGCCAACGCAACCTGGCGCTGGCGCTCGGCATACCTAGCGCGGTCCGCGTCGCTGCGCGCGTCGTGACAGTGTGGACACGAGACGCCGGCGAGGAATTGCGGCGACGCCCGATCGTCCGTTGTGAGCGGATGCCGGCAGGCGCGGCACAGTTCCGCCTCACCCTCGACCAGCCCGTGCACGACGGAGACACGCTCGTCGAAAACGAAGCATTCGCCCTTCCAACGGCTCTCCTCGGGCGGAACCTCCTCGAGGTAGCGCAAGATCCCGCCTTTCAGGTGATGGACGTCATCGAAACCGCGCGCCTTCAGGTAGGCTGTCGCCTTCTCGCAGCGGATGCCCCCGGTGCAGAACATTGCCACGCGCCGCCCCTTGAGCAGGTTGGTGTTGCGCTCCACCCAGTCGGGGAACGCACGGAAGCTTTTCGTCCCCGGATCGATCGCCCGGTCGAAACTGCCGAGCGCAGTCTCATAGTCGTTGCGCGTGTCGATCACGATGGTGTCGGGGTCCTCGATCAGCCGGTTCCAGTCGCGTGGTTCGACATAGGCGCCGACGTCGACCAGCGGGTCGACATCCTCCACGCCCATCGTCACGATCTCGCGCTTCAGCCGAACCTTCAGGCGGTGAAACGGCATCCCCCCAGACCAGCTGTACTTGATCTCCAGCCCGCTCAGGCCGAGTTCTAGCTCAAGATGCGCGACGAGCGCATCGATCGCCGCGCCGCTGCCGGCGACCGTGCCGTTGATTCCTTCGCGCGCCAGCAACAGCGTGCCGCGGATGGCGTGCGCCGCGCAGAAGTCGAAGAGCGGGCCGCGCAACGCCTGCGGCTCGGCCAGCGACTGGAAGCGGTAGAGGGCGGCGATCCTGAAGCCGGAACGGGTCGGAGACGTGGACATGCCGTTCGCGTAGCCCCTCCCCGCCGCCGAGGCAAGCCGCGCCGACGCCGCCGTTCCGGCACATGCCCCGCCCGTTCGCGAAGCCGGCCACCGAAATCTATCCACGGGTCCGCAACAGGTCGGACAATCGCCGCGTCAACGAGGGAGTGGAAACATCATGTTCGACCGGGACGTCACCGCCGCCATCGAGAAGGTCGCAGCCGAAGCGGGCGTGGAGGAAGCGGCGCTGCTGGCCGTCGCGGAAGTCGAGAGCGGCGGCCGCGCCTTCGCGCTCGTGGAGGGACGACGCGAACCGCTGATCCGCTTCGAGGGTCACTATTTCGACAGGCGGCTTTCGGGGCAGCCACGGGAGCGCGCGCGCGCGCAGGGCCTCGCCTCGCCGAAGGCCGGCGCCATACCGAACCCGCGCAGCCAGGCCGCCCGCTGGGCGCTGGTCGAGCGCGCCGCCGTGATCGATCGCGACGCGGCATGGGAGTCGGTATCATGGGGGCTCGGCCAGGTGATGGGCGCCCATTGGGCATGGCTCGGCTATGCCAGCCCGGCCGAAATGGTCGCGGAGGCGCGCAGCGGCGTCGAGGGCCAGACCCGCCAGATGCTTCGCTTCATCGACAAGGCCGGCCTTCTGGACGCGTTGCGGCGACGCGACTGGCCGGCCTTCGCCCGCGGCTACAACGGCCCGGCCTACCGCCGCAACGCCTACGACACGCGCCTGGCCGCGGCCTACGCCCGCCATGCCGGCAAGTCGAAACCGCCAACGCCGCCGGAAGGAAACGCCCGGGCGGCTTTCCCGAAACGCGGCAGCGAAGGCGATGCCGTGCGGACCCTGCAGCGGCGCCTCGCCGCGCTCGGCCACCCGCTGCAATGCGATGGCCTGTTCGGCGCAGCGACCGAGGCGGCCGTCAAAGCCTTTCAGCGCCGGTCTAAGCTGTCGCCCGACGGCATCGCCGGGCCGCGTACGCTGGCCGCCATCGCGACGGCGGAGGCGCGCCAGTCGGAAGCCTCGCTGTGGCGCCGGATGCTCTCGGCCATCGACGCCTGGCTGCGGCGGGACTGACCATGCCGGGTTTTCCGGGCGCCATCCCTTCGCCGTCGCCGCCCGATGCGCTATAGGGGTCATGACCCACGGGCCGGAACACAGACAGGGAACGACCGCCGCCATGCCGCAGAAAGCCGACAAGCTCCTTCCGATCATGACCGGTCAGCCGGTGATCCCCGTCCTGAAGATCGCGCGCGCAGCCGATGCGGCGCCGCTGGCTCGGGCGCTGGCGAAGGGCGGTCTGCCGGCTATCGAGATCACGCTGCGCACCCGCGATGCGCTCGATGCGATCAGGATCGCCTCCGCCGAGGTCCCCGAAGCGATCGTCGGCGCCGGCACCATCCTTTCAGCCCGCCAGTTCGACCAGGCCGTCGATGCCGGCGCGCGCTTCATCGTCAGTCCCGGAACGACGCAGGAACTGCTCGATGCCGCGCATGCCTCGGAGGCCCCGCTTCTGCCCGGCGCGATCACGCCGAGCGAGATCATGGCCGCGGCCGAGGAAGGCTATTCGCTGCTGAAGTTCTTTCCGGCCGAGCAGGCCGGCGGCGCGCCGTTCCTGAAGGCGCTGTCATCGCCGCTGGGCGGCGTCCGCTTCTGCCCGACCGGCGGCATCACCGCCGCCAATGCCGCGTCCTATCTCTCGCTGCCCAACGTCATCTGCGTCGGCGGATCCTGGGTGGCGCCGGACGAACTGGTGGACGCAGGCGACTGGGCCGCGATCGAGGAACTCGCCCGCAAGGCCGTCGCCTCCGCGCGGAACTGACACCGGCGGGGCAGGAGCGCGAAAAAGGAATAGCCCGGCGCGATCACCGGGCTCTTCGTTCTGAACGGTTGATCGCTCAGTTCGTCGCGTCGAACTTCGCCACGGAAAGGAACGTCACGGCATTGCCCGAGAACCGTCTCGGATCGGGCTCCTTGAGCACCGGCGCGAAGCCCGTGGTGTAGACCTGGGTCGGCGCCGACCGGATCGCCTTGTGCGCGAGCGAAGGCTCCTTGGCGCTGGCGATCGAGCGTTGCAGGCGCCCCGCCTTTTCGAGCGCCCACTGGGCGGCGATGTCGTCGACCGGGATCACGACCGGCTTGCGTTCGGCCTTGGCATCCTGCGGCCCAGGCCGCGCCGCCTTGGTGGTGGTGCGCACGTTGGTGGCGATCGCCTTCTCCGGCGCCACCTTGCCGGCTGCCGCCAGGATGGCCGAACGCTGGGACGCGCCGGAACGCCCGCTCGTCAATTCCTCATTCGCCGCGTGTACCTCGCGCTGCGCCGGCATCGCGGCAATGAGTTCCGCGATCGGCCCATTCGACGGGCGCAGTTCCGGAACGGGCGCAAAGGCGGCGAGCTGGATGTCGGATTCACCCACCATGACCGGCTCGACCGGAGTGGCACCGGCTCGGTCGACGGAAGCAGCGGACTGCAATACCGATGCGATTGTCTGCTCGGTTTGGCCGGGCGCGGCGGCTGGCGCGCGATCAGTGGCGGGAACTGTCTGGTCGCGCAGGGTTGGCACCGGCACGAGCGCGGCAACCGCGACGGTGTCGGCCTTTTCGGCGACGGCGCCTACCGCCGCCACGGCGGCCGGCGGCGCCACGCGGGGCGCGAAAACCGGCAGCGGCACGCTTCTCGATGGCAGCGAGGCGATGATCGCCTCCGGCGTCTCGTCCTGCGCCGGCGCGTCTTCGATCACCTGGAAAGGCACGGTCTCCGGAACCTGTTGCACCGGCTCCGCCGCGCTCACGCCGGGCAGGGGCGCGGCCGGCTGCGGTGCGCTGGGTTCCGTGCGGCGGGCGGCCGTCGCACGTTCGTTCCGGCGGACGGTCTGCGCGGCCCCGGCGTCGCGCGAGCTGACGGCTGCAAGCCGCTGGAACTCCGCTCCGCTCTCCTCTTCCTCGTCCGCGCCGCCGCCGAACAGAGTTGCGAGCAATCCGCGACCAGGCGTCCGGCCTGCGCTGGATGCGCCGCTGCTGGCGACGCTGACGGTCGGGCCAGTGCGACCCTTGGACTTGTAGGCGGCCAGTGCCTGTTCATAGTTCGGAAGCGGCTTGCCGTCGGAAGGAACATGCAGGGTGCCGCCGTTCGGAAACACGGCGACGAGTTCCTGGCGGTTCATGCGGGGCCAATGACGGACGCTGCCGACATCCAGATGGACGAAGGGAGCACCGGAGGTTGGATAGTATCCGACGCCGCCGCCGCCCATCTTGAGGCCCGCCTCGCGAAGCTTCGCGAGCTTCACCCCGGGAACATAGAAATCCATGGCGCGGCCAAGCGTGTGCTGGCTGTTCTTGGCAACCCCGTTGCTGCGGCTGCGCAGCATGGAATTGGTCGCAGGCGAACGATAGGCCGACACGACGTGGATATAATCTTTGCCGCCGACCCGCTGGTAGGCCTCCCAGACGAGGTCGAACAGCCGCGGATCCATCTTGGTGGGCTCGTTTCGACGCCAGTCGCGCAGGAAGCGGTTGAGCTGGTCGAGGCCGGACTGGATGTAGCGTCCGTCCTTCTTGTAGGTGATCTCGGCGCGTTCCTTGGTGTGGATGTAGTAGAGCTTGAGCGTTCGGGTCTCGGCATGCGCACTCCCTGCCGCAACCATCGTCGCCAGCGCCAGGAACAAGGCGGCAAGCGCCATTGCCGGGCGCGAGGAAAGGGCCAAGGGCCACCTTGCGATGGAGGAAATCAGAATGTTCAAACCGATCAGCCTTGTTGGCTTGTCTTTGTCCCCGACGATCAGGCGGAGCCGTCCACTCCGACCGACTATCATTCCTAATGGTTAATCGCAGCTTATTGAAGAGGAAATGCGGTCAGACAATGGCGGCAAGACGGTGGAAAGCGGCCTTGAATCCACGTGGTAAACGAAGTCTTGCCACGAAACGGACTTCTCGGCGGCTCGTCCCGGCGGACTGATTCGCGGGGTCACCGAAAGGGATAGGGCCGGCTCAGGAGGCGATTCGGTCGGACCGGCCGGCATCGGGATCGATGCCGTATTCCTTGAGCTTGCGGTAGAGCGTGGACCGACCGATACCCAGTCGCCGCGCGACTTCGCTCATCTGCCCCTCGTAGTGGTCGATGGCGAACTGGATCATGGCAAGTTCGACCTCGGCCAGCGAGCGCACGTTGCCGCGCTCGTCGAGCGCGTCGAGCACGCCCGGGACCGACCGCGCCGTGCCGGCAGCTTCGCCGGGCAGGATCGTGTTGGTCCGATGCGACCCCTCCGGCGCGCGGGCATCGGCCACGTGGAAGCCCGTTTCGTCGCCCGGCTCCACCGTCCCGACCTGGGCGCGGATCTGTGGAAAATCCTCGGAGGTGAGCGTCGATCCCTCGCAGAGCACCACGGCGCGAAAGATCGCATTCTCCAACTGCCGGATGTTGCCCGGCCAGTCATAGGCCTTCAGGATGGCCAAGGCCTCGCCCGATATTCCCGAAATACGGCCGCCGGTCTCGGCGACCCCGATCGTGGCGATGAAATGGCGCACCAGGTCCGGAATGTCCTCGCGCCGGTCGCGCAGGGGCGGCACGAAGATCGGAAATACGTTGAGCCGGTAGAACAGGTCCTCGCGGAACAACCCGTCCTTGACCCGCTGCAGCAGGTCGCGATGCGTGGCCGAGATCAGGCGGATGTCCACCTTCACCGCGCCGCGCCCGCCGACCGGATCGACCTCACCCTCCTGCACGGCCCGCAGCAGCTTCACCTGCACGTCGAGCGGCAGGTCGCCGATTTCGTCGAGGAACAATGTTCCGTGGTTAGCCTCCAGGAACTTGCCCTGATGCTTCTCGGTCGCGCCAGTGAACGAGCCTTTTTCGTGACCGAACAGGATGCTTTCGACGAGGTTGTCGGGGATGGCGCCGCAATTCACCGTCACGAAAGGCTTGGAGCGCCGTGGGCCGCTGCCCTGGATGGCGCGGGCAATAACCTCCTTGCCGACGCCCGATTCCCCCTCGATCAGGATCGGGATGTTCGACGATGCGGCCTTCTCGGCCAGTCGGATCACCCGGTCCATCGATGGACTATGCGTGACGAGGTCCTTGATCGTCAGCATTCCAAGCGCGGGCGAACGCGACCGTCGGCTCGCCGTCTCATGCGTCTCGACCTTGATGGCATTGGCGATCGCAGCCTGCAGCCGCTCGGGCGAGACCGGCTTGACCACGAAGTCGAAGGCGCCCGCCCGCATCGCCGCCACGACCGTGTCGATACCGGCCTGCGCCGTCTGCACGATCACCGGGATCATCACTCCCCGCTCGCGCATGGTACGCAGGACGGCGAGGCCGTCGGTCTCAGGCATCACCAGATCGAGCACGACGAGGGAAAAGCCCTCCGGCGACGCCGCCAGCTTCTCGATCGCCGCCCGGCCGCCGTCCGCGGACACGACGGAACGGCCGGTCCGGCTGACCGCCGCCTCCAGGAGGCGCCGTTGCACCGGGTCGTCGTCGACGATGAGAATCGGCTGCGACATGAAGCCTTCGCACGTTCGGTGTAAGGTCGGGTTTTGTTGTCTGGATCATCATGGCACAGGGTTCTAAATAGGGGTTCAAGAAAGCCGGTGAACAAACCCTTTCGGTGCTTCACATCGGGCGGCGGCACTTTGGCGGACGGGGGAAAGCAATGATGTTTCCGAGGATTGGGCGGGGAACAGAGAGCGCATGGGCGCCGTCGCCGGCGGGAATCGCCGGAAGGACGGCGACGATGGGCGACCTGCCCGAGTGGAACCTCGCCGACCTGTACTCCGGCATGGATGCGCCCGACCTGCGGCTCGACCTCGCCCGCGCCCATTCCGACGCGGTCTCCTTCGAGGACGCCTGGAAGGGCAAGATCGCCGACGCGGCCAAGGCGCCCGGCGACGGGCGCTTGGGCGCCATGATGCATGGCTATGAGGCGCTCGAAGAACTGATCGGCCGTATCGTGTCCTTCGCCAGCCTCGTCTATGCCGGCGACACCAGCGATCCGAAGCGCGCCAAGCTCTATGGCGACATCCAGGAGAAGATGACCGATGCGAGCGCGCATCTGCTGTTCTTCGCGCTTGAACTGAACAAGGTCGAGGAAGCCGACATCGAGGCGGCGCTTGCCGCCGACGAGGCCTTTGCGCGCTATCGCCCCTGGATCGAGGATCTGCGCAGGGACAAGCCCTTCCAACTCGAGGACCGCGTCGAGCAATTGTTTCACGAGAAGTCGGTGACGGGGCGCGGCGCCTGGAACCGGCTGTTCGACGAGACCATGTCGTCGCTGCGCTTTGTGGTCGACGGCGAGGAGTTGTCGCTGGAGCCGACGCTGAACCTGCTGCAGGATCCGGTTCCGACGAAGCGCCAGGCTGCCGCCGAGGCGCTGGCCAGGACCTTCAAGGACAACCTGCGCCTCTTCACGCTGATCACCAACACGCTCGCCAAGGACAAGGAAATCTCCGACCGCTGGCGCGGCTTCGAGGACATCGCCGACTCGCGCCACCTCGCCAACCGCGTCGAGCGCGAGGTCGTCGACGCGCTCGCGGCTGCCGTCCGCGACGCCTATCCACGCCTGTCGCACCGCTACTACGCCATGAAGGCGAAGTGGCTGGGCATGGAGCAGATGAACCACTGGGATCGTAATGCGCCCCTGCCCGAGACACCGCAGTCGATCATCGGCTGGGAGGAAGCGAAGAACACGGTGCTGTCGGCCTATCATGGATTCGCGCCGGAGATGGCCGAGATCGCGCGTGCCTTCTTCGATCGCAACTGGATCGACGCGCCGGTACGTCCCGGCAAGGCGCCGGGCGCCTTCGCGCACCCGACCGTTCCCTCGGCGCACCCGTACGTGCTTCTCAACTACATGGGCAAGCCGCGCGACGTCATGACGCTCGCCCACGAACTCGGCCACGGCGTGCACCAGGTGCTGGCCGGCCGCCAGGGCGCACTGATGGCGTCAACCCCGCTGACGCTGGCCGAGACCGCGTCTGTCTTCGGCGAGATGCTGACCTTCCGCTCGCTCCTCGACAAGACGCGCGACCGGCGCGAACGCAAGGCCATGCTGGCGCAGAAGGTGGAGGACATGATCAACACGGTCGTGCGCCAGATCGCCTTCTACGAGTTCGAGCGCAAGGTCCACACCCAGCGCCGCCAGGGCGAACTGACGGCGGACCAGCTCGGCGAGTTCTGGCTGGAGGTGCAGGCCGAAAGCCTCGGGCCGGCGATCCGGCTGCGCGAGGGCTACGAGGTGTTCTGGGCCTACATCCCCCACTTCATCCATTCGCCGTTCTACGTCTACGCCTATGCTTTCGGGGACTGCCTGGTGAATTCGCTCTATGCAGTTTACCAGAACGCCGAGAAAGGCTTCCAGGAGAAGTATTTCGACATGCTGCGCGCCGGCGGCACGAAGCATCATTCCGAGTTGCTCGCGCCCTTCGGCCTCGACGCCTCCGACCCCGACTTCTGGGCGAAGGGGCTTTCGGTCATCGAGGGGCTGATCGACGAGTTGGAGGCGATGGAGGGGTGAATCTGGCGCGAAATGGTCAAAGTAAACCGAGTTGAGTGATCTCCCCGCCCACACGCCCTATGACGGCTCCTCGACGCCGTTCACCATCGGCCTGAGACAGCTCGACCCCGCCACTTGGCTCGAGGTCGACCGCCATTACGAGGCCCATCTGGCGCAAAAGCGCGAGTTGCTGGCGCGCGACCGCGATATCGTTTTCCGCGCCGAACCGGCCACGCTGGCCGCGCAGGAGGAGGTCTTCGCACTCGTCCGCGACCACCTGATCGGCGGCTTCCCGTCGGTCTTCCCCGGAACGCGACAGTGGGAGGCGGCGCTTGCCGCGCTCGACCGGGTCGGATCGGAGGATCACCCGCCACTGCTGGCGGCCTCCCTGCTCGTGCAGGAGGACCTGGTGCTCATGCGGCGCGGCGCGGACGGGTGGCGCCTCGCGGCCGCGTCGTTGTGTTTCCCCGCATCCTGGTCGCTGGACGAAAAGTTTGGACGGCCGCTCGACGAGATTCACGAGCCAGTCCCGGGCTTCGGCGCCGGCTCCCGGCCCGCCGAACTCATCGCGCGCATGTTCGACTATCTGCGCCCGGAGCGGCCCGTCACACGGATGAACTGGTCGATTCAAACCGACACCGAGTTGCACAAGCCGATGTCGTCTCCGCAGCGCAATGAGCGCGCCGCGCTCCGGCTGGCCCGCTTTGGCGACGCACCGGTGGACGCCGCCTTCATCCGTGTCGAGCGCCAGACGTTGCGCAAGTTGCCGGAATCGGGCGACGTCCTGTTCACGATCCGCATCTTCGTCGATCCGATGGCCGCGCTGGCGCGGCATCCCGACCGCGCGCCGATCGCCCGATCCTTCGCAACGCAACTGGCGGCGATGGATGCAGACCAGTTGGCTTACAAGGGACTTTCAGCCGACCGCGACCGACTCGTCGCCGGCTTGGAGGCGATGGCGGGCGAACACGCCGCGACAGCCTGAGGCGGCTTGACTGCCGACGCCGTCGCCTCAGATTCCCGAGCCGAACAGCTCCTCGCCCTCTTCCCAGGGCGTCGGCCGCGCCGCGGCGCCAGCCTTCGGCAGCGGCATCCAGCATTTCAGTTCCGGCTCCGCGTAGCCGATAATCTGGCCGGGATGGGAATCGGCCGAACGCCAGCCTTCGGCGCCGAACTGGTCGGCGCGCGACCAGTGGGCAACGTCGACATCGGCCGCCCCCTGTTCGGAGGCGCGAACCGTCACCAGGATACGGGTCCCGTCGCGCGGCGCGAACTTCATGTGCCGCCAGCCGTCCGTCTCGTCCATGGCCGTCCTCCCTTTGGGCACAAACCTAGGATGGATGCCGCCTTCCGGCAATGCGCCGAGCGCCATCCGCGTCTCGGCCACCAGCGCGCCTGGCGTCTTGTCGCCGCTGAGCCGCAGCACCGGCGCGCGCTGCCCGGCCAGCCAGGCCTCGTGGCGCGCTCGGTTGCGCCCGTTGAAGGACGGGTTCTCGTATCCGGCCGCCCAGTCCATGAAGGAACGGTTGATGCCATACATGTCGCCGCCGGGCAGGATGCGATCGCCGAAGCGCTGCCGCTCGCGGGCCGCCAGCCGCGCCATCCGCACGTCGTGCGGCGTGGACAGGAAGACGATCAGGTCCACTGTCTCGATCAGCGGGTCGCCCCAGCCGTCGAAGGAGCCCGACAGCGTCCAGCCTGCCTGGCCGAGCGCCGCGCGGATCAGCGGCACGCGCTCCGCGGCCGGGCGCTTTGTGGTGTAGGGCGGATCGGTGGGCAGCCAGTAGAAATCGTCACAGTCGACATGGACAACATCGAGGGCGGCCGCCAGCGCGCGACCGAGCGTCGTCACGCCGGAACCGGCGGCGCCCGTCACATAGACCCGTCGCCCGCGTTCACCCAACGAAATGGCCTCCATGACACGGCCGGCGATCACCCTCCTGGACCGTGAGTGCCCGCCGCCGTCGCGCCTTACTCCGGCAGGACGCGGACCGCGCCCTTGTCGGCACTGGCCGCGAAGGCGGCATAGGCCTTGAGCGCCGTCGTCACGTTGCGCTTGCGCTGCTCGACGGGCTTCCAGCCGAGCCGGTCCTGTTCGGCGCGGCGGGATGCGAGTTCGTCGTCCGGAACCATGAGGTTGATCTTGCGGTTCGGGATGTCGATGTCGATCAGGTCGCCCGTCCGCACAAGCCCGATCGTGCCGCCGCTCGCCGCCTCCGGCGAGACGTGGCCGATCGAGAGGCCGGACGTACCGCCGGAGAAGCGGCCGTCGGTCAGAAGCGCGCAGGCCTTGCCCAGGCCCTTCGACTTCAGGTAGCTCGTCGGATAGAGCATCTCCTGCATGCCCGGTCCGCCCTTCGGACCTTCATAGCGGATGACGACGACGTCGCCAGCCTTGACCTCGTTTCCGAGGATGCCTTTCACGGCGGCATCCTGGCTTTCGTAGACGATCGCCGGGCCGGTGAACTTCAGGATCGACTCGTCGACGCCTGCCGTCTTCACCACGCAGCCATCCACCGCGACGTTGCCCTTGAGCACCGCCAGCCCGCCGTC
The DNA here is from genome assembly GCA_046292285.1 of Mesorhizobium sp. GTDB lineage: Bacteria > Pseudomonadota > Alphaproteobacteria > Rhizobiales > Rhizobiaceae > Aquibium. The sequence goes on from JBKBRJ010000017.1 coordinate 39,211, forward strand.
CTTGGAGAACGGATGCTCGGCCGAGCGGATCACGCCCGTCTCGCCATCCATGTCGAGATCGTCCCAGCGGCTCGACTGGCTGAAGGCGACCTGGGTCGGCACGCCGCCCGGCGCCGCCTTGAAGAAGTCGTGCACCATCTTGCTGTCGGTTCGGGTGATATCCCAGCGGTCGATGGCGTCGCCGATCGTCTCGGAATGGACGGTCGGCGACTCGCGGTGGATCAGCCCGGCGCGGTCGAGTTCGCCCAGGATGCGCATGATGCCGCCGGCGCGGTGCACGTCTTCCATGTGCACGTCGCTCTTGGCCGGCGCCACCTTCGACAGGCAGGGCACGCGGCGCGAAAGCTGGTCGATGTCATCCATGTCGAAATCGATACCGCCCTCGTGGGCGGCGGCCAGGATGTGCAGGATCGTGTTGGTCGATCCCCCCATGGCGATGTCGAGCGACATCGCATTCTCGAAGGCCTTGCGGTTGGCGACGTTGCGCGGCAGCACGCTGTCGTCCTCCTGCTCGTAGTAGCGACGCGCGAGGTCGACGACCAGGTGCCCGGCCTCCACGAACAGGCGGCGCCGGTCGGCGTGGGTCGCCAGCGTCGAGCCATTGCCGGGCAGCGACAGGCCGAGCGCCTCCGTCAGACAGTTCATCGAATTGGCGGTGAACATGCCCGAGCACGACCCGCAGGTCGGGCAGGCGGAGCGTTCGATGACCTTGACGTCTTCCTCGGAAACCTTGTCGTCGGCAGCCGCGACCATGGCGTCGATCAGATCGAGCGAAACGGTCTTGCCGTGCATGACGACCTTGCCCGCCTCCATCGGGCCGCCGGACACGAAGACCGAAGGAATGTTGAGGCGCATCGCGGCATTGAGCATGCCGGGCGTGATCTTGTCGCAATTCGAGATGCAGACCATCGCGTCCGCGCAATGCGCATTGACCATGTACTCGACCGAATCCGCGATGATCTCGCGCGACGGCAGCGAATAGAGCATGCCGTCATGGCCCATTGCGATGCCGTCGTCGACGGCGATCGTGTTGAACTCCTTGGCGATGCCGCCGGCCGCCTCGATCTCCCGCGCCACCAGCTGGCCGAGGTCCTTCAGGTGCACGTGACCGGGCACGAACTGGGTGAACGAGTTGACGACGGCGATGATCGGCTTGCCGAAATCGCCGTCCTTGACGCCGGTCGCGCGCCACAGGCCGCGCGCGCCGGCCATGTTGCGGCCGTGGGTGGTGGTTCTGGAGCGATAGGGGGGCATGAGGCTTCCGTCCGGGTTACTGCTCTGCCTTCCAGTGTAGCGTCACCAAAGGCGTCTGTGAAGAGCGTACCGTACCGTTCGGTACGGTTTCTGCGACGAGCAGTTGGGCGATCTCGCCCGCAGCCGACAACGGACATGCGAGACACGCTCAAGAGGTCCGCGCTCGCGTCCGCTGGCATTCACGACCTAAGGCGACAATTAAGATGCAGTTTCAGCAATACGTAACTTTAGATTGTAATTTGCTTCCGCCTGCACTACGGTGAGTCAAAATAAGTACATGCAGATGACTGCAGGCAACGGGGGAACGACATGGCAAGGAAGTTCAGGAAATCCATAGGCAAGGAACGGCTCCTCTCCTTGATGGAACGCGTCCAGTCGCGTGAGACGTTGGCGCCCCTGGCGGCGGGAGCGAAGTCTCCGGTCGGCTGCTGCGCGATCGTGACGAACGGCAGGACGGAACTGCGCACCACCACCCGCCGGATCTGCGATCTCATCGAGCAGGAACTGGATGGAGCGGGTTCCACCCAGTTCTTCGTCGACCCCTGCAAGGCCTGAAGCAGGCCCGGTTACCGTTCATGGCCCGGCCGGCCCTGTCGCACGGCCGTGCACCGCCACTGCATCCTTGGGAGGGGATCATGTCGCGATCGGTTGGAAACACGTTTGCGCTCTCGTCATTGATGGCCGTGCTCGCTGGCTGCACGAGCCCGCAACTCGCGGTGCCGTACGGGCCGGACGGCTATCCCGATGCGTTGTCGATCAATCAACGCATCCGCTGCGAACTCGCCGAAATGATCCGCGAACACGAGGATCCGAACCGCGAGTTCGGCTATCGCGAGTTCCTGACCGCCGGGAACTATCGAGTTATCGCGCTGCTCACGCTGTCGTCGAAGAGGACCGTCGGGGCAAAGCCACAGTTGGATACCACGACGCAGATTTCGGGCGGGCTGTTCAAGTTCGGCGTCGGCGCCAACGTTGCCCAAACCAACGATTTCAGTTCCTCGACCTTCCTCGAGTACCGGATCGATCAGATCCAGGAGGGAATCCGGGCGAACCCCGACCATGCCAGATGCAAGGACGGCGACAATCTCGCCGGGAGGCTCGACATCGCCCATCTCGTCGCGACCTCGGCCCCATTGCCGCTTTACCAGAAAAGCGAGAACCAGACATACGGTCAGTTCGGCGGAACGATCACCTTCACGGTCACGTCCGGGGTCTCGTCGATCGGCCCCACCTGGGTGCTGCAGCGGATTTCCGGCCCCGGCGCCTTTGGCTCCTATGCTCGCGAACAGACCAACAAGGTCACTTTCGCCTTCTACCAGCAGCCGCGTGGCGTGGATGAGGACGATCCAGAGAACCGGGCGAAAGCGCGGGAAATCCTCCGCGACATCATTGCACAGGACACGATCCGCCAATTGAGCGCGATCAATTCCGGCTTCTGAGCCCGGCGGCGTTCGTCGTCAGTCCGTTCGCAGGCCGCGCGAAATCCGTAACGCATAGCCGCCCGATTTCATCCGGCCGTATCGGCGCAGCCCGTGGAAAAGGCGAAGGGAGCGCCCTGTTCCAGGCTCGATGCGATGGCGATCGGGCACGGAATCCTCCGGCATCCTGCTAACCATGTCGACTGGCCCGGCCAGGGCGCACCCTTTATTGTGACGCCAAACTGTGGTTTAGCCGCCGGTTACGGCTCGAAAGCGCCGGGTTCGACAAGCGAAGGAGCATCCCCGAATGGCGAAACAGACATGGCCCGTCCACGGCGAAATCACTGGCCCGATCGTGATGATCGGTTTCGGTTCGATCGGCCGCGGCACGCTTCCCCTGATCGAGCGCCATTTCAAGTATGACAAGTCGCGCATGGTCGTCATCGACCCGTCCGACGCCGACAAGGCGCTTTTGGACGAGCGCGGCATCGCCTTCGTCAAGGAACACGTGACAAAGAAGAACTACAAGGACCTGCTGACGCCGTTGCTCACCGCTGGTGAGGGCCAGGGCTTCTGCGTCAACCTCTCTGTCGACACCTCCTCGCTCGATCTCATGAAGCTTTGTCGCAAGCTCGGCGCGCTCTACATCGACACCGTCGTGGAGCCCTGGCTCGGCTTCTACTTCGACAAGGACGCCGACAACGCATCGCGCACCAACTACGCGCTACGCTCGACCGTGCGCGCGGAGAAGGCGAAGAACCCGGGCGGCGCGACCGCGGTCTCCTGCTGCGGCGCCAATCCGGGCATGGTGTCCTGGTTCGTCAAGCAGGCGCTGGTCAATCTCGCCGCCGACATGGACGTGAAGTTCAACGAACCGGCCGCCGATGATCGCGAGGGCTGGGCCAGGCTGATGAAGAAGCTCGGCGTCAAGGGTATCCACATCGCCGAGCGCGACACGCAGCGCACGAAGAACCCCAAGCCGATGAACGTGTTCTGGAACACCTGGTCCGTCGAGGGCTTCATCTCCGAGGGTCTGCAGCCGGCCGAACTCGGCTGGGGCACGCACGAGAACTGGAAGCCGAAGAACGCGAGGAAGCACAAGAAGGGCTCGAAGGCCGCAATCTATCTGGAGCAGCCCGGCGCCAACACGCGCGTGCGCACCTGGTGCCCGACGCCGGGGCCCCAGTACGGCTTCCTCGTCACGCACAACGAGGCCATCTCGATTTCGGACTATTTCACGGTGCGCGACGGCAAGGGCGACGTCACCTACCGTCCGACCTGCCACTACGCCTATCATCCCTGCAACGATGCCGTCCTGTCGCTGCACGAGATGTTCGGCGCTGCCGGCAAGGCGCAGCCGGTGCAGCACGTTCTGGACGAGACCGAACTTGTCGACGGCAAGGACGAACTCGGCGTTCTGCTCTACGGCCACAAGAAGAACGCCTACTGGTATGGCTCGCAACTCACTCTGGAGGAGGCGCGCAAGCTCGCCCCCTACCAGAACGCCACCGGCATGCAGGTGTCGTCCGCGGTGCTGGCCGGCATGGTCTGGGCGCTCGAGAACCCGCAGGCCGGCATCGTGGAGACCGACGAGATGGATTACCGGCGTTGCCTGGAGGTGCAGCGGCCCTATCTCGGTCCCGTGCATGGCTACTACACCGACTGGACACCGCTCGATGGACGCCCCGGCCTCTTCGACGAGGATTTGGATACGAAGGACCCGTGGCAGTTCCGGAACATCCTCGTGCGTTGAGCATTTCGCAACGCACGGCCGCGCCTTGCTTTTGTCCCGTCGGCGCGGCATGAAAAGCCTACTCTTGAGAGGAGGTCTCCATGAAGGCTCTACGTTTGATCGCAGCGGCGACCGCCCTCGCCGCCCTCGCGGGTTGCACATTCGACGGGCCGCGCGGCGGCACCGGGCCCATCACGCGCGCGCCGAGCGGTGTCGAGGGCGATTGGGTGGGCACCGACGGCGTGGCGATCTCGCGCTTTACAGCGGGTCGATTCGAGACCTATGCCACCGACACCGGCAACAAGCTGGCGGAAGGCAACTATGTCCAGCGCGACGCGCGCACGATCGACATCAACCTGACCTCGCTGATCCGTCAGACGACCTCCAGCGTGGCCTGCAGCCTTGTGACCCCGCGCCAGATGAACTGCACGAGTTCGGCCGGAAGCCAGTTCGTCCTGGTGCGGCGCGGCACTGCCTGAGGGTAGTCCGCCCGAATTGGTCGAAAGGTGAAGGACGATGATTGCGATCATCGTCCTTGTCGCCGTCCTGGCGATCGTCACCCTGCCACAACTCCTGGTGCGCACGACCATCAGCCGCTATGCGGCCGACCGCCCCGACCTGCCAGGCACGGGCGGCGAACTCGCGCGTCATCTTCTCGACCGCTTCGGCCTATCCCACGTCAAGGTCGAGGTGACCGACAGGGGCGATCACTACGATCCGGACGCAGGCGCTGTGCGGCTTCTGCCGCAGCACCATGGCGGACGATCGCTCTCGGCGGTGGCCATCGCCGCGCACGAGGTCTCCCACGCCATCCAGCATGGCAATGGCGAGCGCAAACTGGCGCTGCGGCAGCGGCTCGCCAAGATCGCGGTTTTCACCGACCGCATCGCAGGGATCTTTTTTCTTGCTGCGCCCGTTCTGACCGTCATCATCCGCAGCCCGGCCGCTCTGGCCGGCACGATCGGCCTTGGCATCGCCCTCCTCTCGGTCCGGGTCGTCGTCAACCTCGTCACCCTGCCGGTCGAAACCGACGCCAGCTTCGCCAAGGCGCTGCCGATCCTGAAGGACGGCGGCTATCTTTCGGAAGGCGACCTGCCGGCAGCGCGAAACGTGCTGCGCGCCGCCGCCTTCTCCTACGTCGCGGGCGCCCTGATCTCCCTGATCAACCTTGCGCGCTGGATCAGGCTCCTGCGATAAGGGGGCGCCGAGGGAGGAACCGCCGATGAAAGCCTATTTCGACGAAATGGAGACGCGTGCTCCCGAACGGCGCGAGGCCGACCTCTTTGCCCAGCTTCCGGATTTCCTGGCCGGCGCGGTCAGGAAGGCGCCAGGTCTCGCCAGGTGGCTCGACGGAATCGACACCGCCGCGATCTCGTCCCGAGCCGCGCTGGCCGGCCTGCCAGTCCTGCGCAAGTCCGAGCTTATGGAGTTCCAGGCCGCGAACCCACCCTTCGGGGGCTTTGCCGACGAAGGCGCCATGCGCGGCCGTCGAGTCTTCCTGTCGCCCGGACCGATCTGGGAGCCCGAGCCGAACGAGCAGGAGGCCCATCATTCCGCCCGCGCCTTCTTCGCCGCCGGCATCCGCCCGCGCGACACCGTCCACAATGCGTTTTCCTATCACCTGACGCCTGGCGGCTTCATGCTCGATGCCGGCGCGCGCGCACTCGGCTGCACCGTCTTTCCCGCCGGCATCGGCAACACCGACATGCAGGTCGACGCGGCCGCGGCCCTGAAGCCGACCGTCTATTGCGGCACGCCCGACTTCCTGAAGGTGATGTTCGATCGCGCCGACCAATCAGGCAAGGATCTCTCCTCGTTTACCCGTGCCCTGGTCTCGGGCGGCGCGCTCTTCCCTTCGCTGCGCGCCGAATACGCCGCGCGCGGCGTCAAGGTTCTGCAATGCTACGCCACGGCCGAATTCGGCGTCATCGCCTACGAAACGGCCGACCCGGACGGCAACCCGCATCCCGGCATGCTCCTGAACGAGAACCTGATCGTCGAGATCGTGCGGCCCGGCACGGGCGATCCCGTCGCCGATGGCGAGGTCGGCGAGGTCGTCGTCACGGGTTTCAACCCGGTCTACCCGCTGGTGCGCCTCGGCACCGGCGACCTGTCGGCCATCATGCCCGGCATCTCGCCCTGTGGCCGCACCGCGCGGCGCATCAAGGGATGGATGGGCCGCGCCGACCAGCGCACCAAGATCAAGGGCATGTTCGTCGATCCCAGGCAGGTGGCCGAGGTCGTTCGCCGGCATCCCGGTATCGCGCGCGCGCGCCTCGTCGTCACCCGCGACGGCGAGAGCGACGCCATGGCGTTGAAGATCGAGACGGCGAACGGCGGCACGCCCGACGCCGCGGCGCTGGGCGCTTCGCTGCGCGACGTCACCAAGCTCGGCGGCGCCGTCGAGATCGTGCCGCCTGGCAGCCTGCCCAACGACGGCAAGGTGATCGCCGACGAACGCGACTATACCGCCTGATCGGCGTCGACGAAGTGCCTTGCATCCGCGCGAAGCCGGTGTGAACATATCTTTGAAGATGCAACACGTCTGACATCCGGCTCGGCTAGAGACCGGCCATGCACCCTTTTGCCCGTCCGGGTGGGGAACCGCCCCGGACACCCACAGGAGACCGACCATGAAGAAACTCGTTTCCATCGCCGCCCTGTCGGTATCGACGCTGGCCCTGTCGACGGCCGTGTCCTTCGCCGACTACACGCTCAACATCCTGCACATCAACGACTGGCACAGCCGCATCGAATCCAACAACAAGTTCGAGTCGACCTGTTCGGCCGAGGACGAGCAGAAGGGCGAGTGCTTCGGCGGCGCCGCGCGGCTCGTGACCATCATCGACCAGCGCCGCGAGGCTCTGTCGGGACAGAACATGCTGCTGCTCAACGCCGGCGACAACTTCCAGGGCTCGCTGTTCTACACCACCTTCAAGGGCACGGTCGAAGCCGAGTTCCTCAACCGCATGAAGTTCGATGCCATGACCGTCGGCAACCACGAGTTCGACGACGGCGAGGAGGCGCTTGTGCCGTTCCTTGAAATGATCGAGTTCCCGGTGGTCAGCGCCAACGTCGCGCCCGACGCGCAGTCGAAGGTCGGCGACAGGATCCAGCCGTCGGTGGTGCTGGAAATCGGCGGCGAGAAGATCGGCATCGTCGGCGCGGTCACCAACGACACGCCCGAGATCGCCTCGCCCGGCCCGCATATCGCGATCACGAACGACGTCGAGAACATCGCGGCCGAGGTCAAGAAGCTCCAGGAACAGGGTATCAACAAGATCGTCGCGCTGACCCATGTCGGCTATGTCCGCGACATGGAGATGATCGCCAAGATTCCCGGCGTCGACGTCGTCGTCGGCGGCCACTCGCACACGCTGCTGTCGAACACCGACGCCAAGGCGGCCGGCCCATACCCCACGATGATCGACAATCCGGACGGCTACAAGGTGCCGGTCACGCAGGCCGCTTCCTATTCGAAGTATGTCGGCGAACTGAAGATCGTCTTCGATGACCAGGGCGTGGTCACCTCCGCGACGGGCGATCCGATCCTGCTCGATGCTTCGGTGAAGCCCGACGAGACGGCACTGGCCCGCATCAAGGAACTCGGCGCGCCGATCGAGGAACTGAAGGCGAAGGAAGTCTCCGAAGTGACGGCAGCGATCGACGGCGGACGAGACACCTGCCGCGCGCAGGAGTGCACGATGGGCAACCTCATCGCCGACGCCATGCTCGACCGCACCGCCGCCCAGGGCGTGACCATCGCCATCCAGAACGGCGGCGGCATCCGTGCCTCGATCGACGCGGGCGTCGTGACGATGGGTGAGGTGCTGACGGTCCTGCCGTTCCAGAACACGCTGGCCACGTTCCAGCTGACCGGAAAGGACCTCAAGGCCTCCATCGAGCAGGGCCTGTCGGAGATCGAGGAAGGCAAGGGCAAGTTCCCGCAAGTCGCGGGACTGAAATACTCCTTCGACAAGTCGGTTGCACCGAACGAAGGCCGACTGAAGTCGATCGAGACCATGGAGAATGGCGCCTGGGCCCCGGTCGAGGACGACAAGGTCTACACCATCGCCACCAACAACTTCGTTCGCGGCGGCGGCGACGGCTACAAGCTCTTCGCCACCAATGCCCAGAACGCCTACGACTTCGGACCAGGGCTGGAGCAGGTCGTGGCCGACTACCTCGCCGCCAACCGCCCCTACACGCCCAAGCTCGACGGACGCATCGCCGAAGTAGCGGCAGCCCCCGCCGAGGAAAAGCCGGCCGAAGCGCCTGCGGCGGCCGCCCCCGCCGCCGCACCGGCGGCCAGCGAGACGACGGTTCCCGAACTGCCGGCGATGTCCTCGACCCTGACCTCGACCCCTCCGACCGTGCCGGTCGACGAGGCCGCCGTGAAGGCGGAGGAGGAAGCCAAGGCTGCCGCCGCGAAGGCCGAGGAAGAGGCAAAGGCCGCGGCCGCCAAGGCGGAGGAAGAAGCCAAGGCTGCGGCCGCGAAAGCGGAGGAAGAGGCGAAGGCTGCCGCTGCCAAGGCCGAGGAAGAGGCAAAGGCCGCGGCCGCCAAGGCGGAGGAAGAAGCCAAGGCTGCGGCCGCGAAAGCGGAGGAAGAGGCGAAGGCCGCCGCTGCCAAGGCCGAGGAAGAGGCCAAGGCTGCTGCCGAGCCGGCGCCCTACGTCATCGCCCGCGGCGACAATTACTGGAACCTGTCGCGCAAGTTCTATGGCAAGGGCTCGATGTGGAAGAAACTGGCGGAGGCCAATCCCGACTACAATCCGATGGACCTTCCGATCGGTTCCACGCTGGTCGTGCCGCCCGCCAACTGACCTCGTCGACCGCGACGAATCGACCCGCCTCCGGCTTCGGGGGCGGGTTTTTGCGTTTCGACGGCTCAACGGTTATTGGCCTCGGTTGAAACCGCGGCGCATCACGCTATCTCCGCGAGGCCGAAGGGGATTTCCATGAACGTCACGACCCATCCCGATATGCTGAAAGCCCGGGCGATCGGCCCGCTTCCCGCCGACCATCCGCCCGTCGCCCAGCCGAAGGTCGGCGTCCTTCTGGTCAATCTCGGTACGCCCGACGGAACCGACAAGACGTCGATGCGGCGCTACCTGGCCGAGTTCCTCTCCGACCGCCGCGTCATCGAATGGCCGCGGGCCTTCTGGTATCCGATCCTCTACGGCATCGTGCTCAACACCCGACCGAAGAAGTCGGGTGCGCTCTACGACAAGATCTGGAACCGCGAGAAGGACGAGTCGCCGCTGCGTACCTTCACCCGTTCGCAGGCCGAAAAACTCGCCGAGTCGCTGGCCGGGCACGATCATGTCATGGTCGACTGGGCGATGCGCTACGGCAACCCGTCGATAGCGAGCGTTCTGGAGCGCATGACCAAGGCCGGATGCGACCGCATCGTCATGTTTCCGCTCTATCCGCAATACTCCGCCACCACCACGGCGACCGTGAACGACAAGTTCTTCGAGGCGCTGGTCCAGATGCGCTGGATGCCCGCGGTACGCACCGTGCCCGCCTATCACGACGAGCCGGTTTACATCGAGGCGCTCGCCCGCTCGATCGAGAAGCACCTGGCCACCCTCGACTTCGAGCCGGAGGTGGTGATCGCCTCCTACCACGGCATTCCGCAGAGCTACTTCAAGCGCGGCGATCCCTACCATTGCCATTGCCAGAAGACGACGCGGCTGCTTCGCGAGCGTCTCGGCTGGGAAAAGGGCAAGCTCATCACCTGTTTCCAGTCGCGCTTCGGCCCGGAGGAGTGGCTGCAGCCCTACACCGACAAGACCGTCGAGAAACTGGCCACGGATGGCGTCAAGTCGATCGCCGTCTTCAACCCCGGCTTCGTGTCTGACTGCCTGGAGACGCTGGAGGAGATCGCCGGCGAGGCGGGCGAGATCTTCCACGAGCACGGTGGCCAGAACTTCACCCACATCCCCTGCCTGAACGACTCGGAAGAGGGCATGGCGGTCATCGAAGCCATGGTCCGGCGCGAACTCGGCGGCTGGGCCTGACCGGACGGAACCATTGGCGAGACCGTTCGTTGCCGTGCGCCTCGAACGGAGCCCTCCGACATGACCCGCAAGCTCGACCTGCGCACCGGCCGCCCGGTCTGGAGCGCCTACCGCGCGCCGCGCCCCCAGACGTCGCCTCTGTCGCGCGACGTCAAGGCCGACGTGGCGATCGTCGGCATGGGCATCAGCGCCGCCATGATCGCCGACGCGCTCACGGAAGCCGGGCTGTCGGTCGTTCTGGTCGACCGTCGCGGCCCGCTTCTCGGTTCGACGCCCGCGACGACGGCTTTGGTGCAGCATGAGATCGACCAGCCGCTCTCGGTGCTGTCGCGCCGGATCGGCAAGGACCGCGCGCAGCGCGCCTGGCGCCGATCGCGGCTCGCCGTCGGCAACCTCTCCGCCCGCATCGCCGAACTCGGCATCGATTGCCGACTGGCGGAGCGCCCTTCCCTCTACCTCGCCGGGAACCTCCTCGCGCCCGAGGCTTTGCGAGCCGAGGGAGAAGCACGCAACGACGCCGGTCTGCGAAGCGCCTATCTGACCGCCGGACAGTTGAAGACGCGCTACGGCATCGATCGAAAGGGCGCGCTCCTTTCCTACGGGAACCTTGCGCTCGATCCGCGTCGGCTGGCGGCCGGCCTGCTGATCGCGGCGGCGGACCGGGGCGCGCGGCTCTACGCGCCCGTCGAGGCGGTTGGCTACGAGAGCCATCGCGGCGGCATCGCGATCACGACGCGGCAGGGGCCGACGATCACGGCCGCGGCGGCCGTCCTGGCGACCGGGTACGAACTCGCCGACATCGTCCCGCGCGACGGACACCGGATCATCTCGACCTATGCCATCGCCACGCGCCCTCAACCCCGGGCAATCTGGCCTGAGGCCGCCTTCATGTGGGAGGCATCCGATCCATATCTCTATCTTCGGGCCACGCATGACGGCCGCATCATCTGCGGCGGCGAGGACGAGGACTTTGCCGACGAGGCGGCGCGCGACGCGCTGATCGGGGAAAAGACGCAGCGGATCGCCGCCAAACTCTCGACGCTCATGCCGCATGTGGACACGACCCCGGAATACGCATGGGCTGGTGCGTTCGGCGCCACGCCGTCCGGGCTGCCACTCATCGGCTCCGTGCCCGGCCGAGCCGGCTTTCACGCCGTGCTCGGATATGGCGGCAACGGCATCACCTTCTCGCGCATCGCCGCGGAACTGATCACGGCAAGCCTGACCGGCCACGCCGATCACGACGCCGATCTCTTCGCCCTCGATCGGAAGTAATCGGGCTTCGCAGGGCATCACGAATTGTTTCCGCCACGATTAGCGCCTACATCATCCTTACAGTCGTTCGCCTAGCGAATCGCGCACGGTCCGCATGCAGGCAAGAGGAGCTAGCCGATGCCGTTCTCGGGTTTTGACATCGTCGTCGTCGTCCTGGTCATCCTCGTTCTGCTGGTGCTTTTCGCCGGCATCAAGACCGTCCCTCAGGGCTCCAACTGGACCGTCGAGCGCTTCGGCCGCTACACGCGCACTCTGGTGCCGGGCCTCAATCTGATCGTGCCCTTCATCGACCGGGTCGGCGCCAAGCTGAATATGATGGAGCAGGTGCTGGACGTGCCGACGCAGGAGGTCATCACCCGCGACAACGCCATCGTCGCGGTCGACGGCATCGCCTTCTACCAGGTGCTTGTCGCCGCGCAGGCGGCCTACCAGGTCTCGGATCTTCAGAACGCGCTTCTCAACCTGACCATGACCAACATCCGCTCGGTCATGGGCTCGATGGACCTGGACGAACTTCTGTCGAACCGCGATGCCATCAACGAGCGCCTGCTCAGGATCGTTGACGAGGCGGCCAAGCCTTGGGGAATCAAGGTCACGCGCGTCGAGATCAAGGACATCAATCCGCCGGCCAATCTCGTCGAGTCCATGGCCCGTCAGATGATGGCCGAGCGGACCAAGCGTGCCCAGATCCTGGAGGCCGAAGGCCTGAAGCAGGCGCAGGTGCTGGAGGCCGAGGGCCGCAAGGAAGCCGCCTTCCGCGACGCCGAGGCGCGAGAACGCGCCGCCGAGGCCGAGGCGCGGGCGACCCAGGTTGTCTCCGAAGCGATCGCCAAGGGCGACGTGCAGGCGATCAACTACTTCGTTGCCCAGAAATACACCGAGGCGCTGGCCAAGATCGGCTCGTCCAACAACAACAAAGTGGTGCTCCTGCCAATCGAGGCTTCGGCGCTGATCGGGTCGCTCGGCGGCATCGGCGCTATCGCCAAGGAAGTGTTCGGCGGCGAGTCGCCGACACAGAACACGCGCGGCGCCAACCGCCCACCGATCGTTCGGCGCACCGACGAGGCCTGAGGCGACAGCGGCGGGAGGGAGAACGATGATCGAGCGCGTCATGGGCGAACTCGGCCCCTGGAACTGGATGGTCCTCGGCTTCGTGCTGCTCGCGCTAGAAATCATCGTGCCGGGCGTCTTTCTGGTCTGGATCGGGCTTGCGGCAATTGCGATCGGTTCGCTGTCCTTTCTCCTCTGGGAGGCCGCCTTCTGGACCTGGCAGGTCCAGGTCCTGGCCTTCCTCGCCGCAGCCCTCGCCGCGGCCTGGTTCGGCTACCGCTTCGTCCGCCGGGACAGCACGCCTACGGACGAACCGCTCCTCAACCAGCGCGCCCGCCAGCTCGTCGGCCGAACCGGAACGCTGGAGGAGCCGATCCGCAACGGCCGCGGCCGCCTGAAGATCGGCGACACATGGTGGAGCGTCGTCGGTCCGGATGCCGCCCCCGGCACACGGGTGCGGGTTTCGGACGTCAGGGACGGGGATCTGGTCGTCGAACCTGCGTAAGCCGGCAGCGGTTCAGGCCGCGCCCAGCCTCAACAGGTCGTGGAAATGCACGACGCCGAGCGGATAGCCGTTCTCTTCCACCACCAGCGCGCTGATGTTGTGCTCGTTGAGCAGCGCCATCGCCTCGGCCGCCAACAGGCGCGGGCCGATGGTCTTCGGCGTGCGCGTCATCAGGTCGTCGATCCGCGTATCGGCAAGACTGAGATGCAGGCTGCGCGCCAGATCGCCGTCGGTGAAGATGCCTGCGATGCGGCCATCCTCCTGCGTGACGCAGACACATCCGAAACGCTTGCGCGCCAGTTCGCGGATCGCGTCGGGCATCAACGTGCCGAGCGGCACCGTCGGTAGCTCGTCGCCCGCATGCATGATTTCGCGTACCTGCGTCAGGTTGGCGCCGAGTTGCCCGCCCGGATGGAACGTACGGAAATGGTCCGGAGTAAAGCCCCTCGCCTCGAGCAGCGCGATCGCCAGCGCGTCGCCCATGGCGAGCTGCAGCAGCGTCGACGTCGTTGGCGCCAGCCCGTGCGGGCAGGCTTCCTTCGACTTCGGCAGGCACAACACCACGTCGGCGGCGTTGGCCAGCGTCGAGGTTTCTCCCGATGTCATCGCGATCAGCGGTATCTTGAAGCGCCGCGAATAGGCCACGATGCCCTTGAGTTCGGCGCTCTCGCCCGACCACGACATGGCGATGATGGCGTCGTCGCCCGCGATCATGCCGAGATCGCCATGGTTGGCCTCCGCCGGATGGACGAAGAAGGCCGGCGTGCCGGTCGACGCGAGCGTTGCGGCGAGCTTCGAACCGATGTGGCCGCTCTTGCCGACGCCGGTGACGATCACCCGACCCGAAATCTGCGACAGGACCTCGATCGCTTTCGCGAAAGGCTCGGACAGGCCGTTATCGAGCGCGGCCGCCAAGGCCGCGAGCCCCGCCTGCTCGGTCGTGATCGTGCGCATCGCGGAGGCGATCGCATCGCGCGCATCGGCTGGTGTCTTCGGTCTCTGTCCGTGCATTGCTGCCCTCTAGAACAATGTCCGGGAACTGTCCAACGTTGATTGCCTCCGTCCACGGCTACGCCAACGCTCCGTTAACCAAGCTTGTTTACGCTTTCGTCAAGGATGGCGCCACGCGCGCTTCGGGAGACGACGGATGCCACAGCAGAGACCGGTCAGGAAAACGCTCGCCGGCGCCGGCCGGCGCGCCCTGCTCGCGTCCGTGGGTGTCGTCGCGCTCTGCGGCCACGCCGTCGCGCAGGACGCCGATCCGCGCCGCGAACTCCGCGCCACGATCAACACGTCCGCGGGCGTCCTGATCCCGACCTATCGTCCGGTAAGCCTGGGCGCGGTGCCCGATGAGCCGGCGGACGGCGCAAGCCTCTTCCCCTTCGAGGCGGACGGCGGCCAGGCCGTCTTGCCCGACATGCCGCGCCGCGCGGCGACCACGCGCCAGGAACGCGCCGACGCGCAGGCGGCCCGCACCGGCCCGGCGGTGGCCGCGGCGCCCCCGGAGCCGGTCGAGGAGCCGCTCGCCGGCCGCGCGCGCTCCGTCGTCGCGTTGGACGAGGAGGCGAACCGCCGCGTCGAGGCCGAGAACACGCGACTGGACGCCATCGAGACCGGCGCGATCCAGCCGGAGGAAAACCCCTACGCGCCGCTCGGGCTTCGGCTCGGCACCTTCAATGCCACCGTCACGCTCGACCAGGGCATCCTGTGGTCGTCCAACATCAATTCGACCACGCAGGGCGGCGAGGCATTCGTCTCCCAGTCGGAACTTCGCCTGAGGGCCGTCTCCGACTGGTCGAGCCATTCGGCGGAGATCAACGCCCTAGGCGTCTTCCAGAAATCTGTCTCAGGCGAGGACTACGAGGAAACCGAGCTCGGCATCGACGGCGCGTTGTCCTATGAGATCGGGCGCGACACGACGGTCAGCGCGACCGCTTCCTACCGCATCGCCCCCGAGGCTGCGTCTTCGCCCATCGTGCTTCCCGCCACCGCGTCGGACCCGATGAACCACCAGATGTCGGCGAGTCTCGGCGTGGAGCGCAGCTTCGGCCGTGCCGTGCTCGGGCTAACCGGCTCGATCGATCGTGAGATTTACTCCGATGCAGAACTTTCCGGCGGCGGAATGCTCTCGCAGGAGGATCGCAATTATACGTTGTCGACGCTCGCGCTTCGCGCCGGCTATGAGGTCTCGCCGGCCTTGACGCCCTTCGTCGAGGGCGAGATCGGCCGCCGCGGCTACGACCTCGAGCAAGATTCCGCCGGCTACCGCCGTTCAGCAGACCGCTACGCGGCCAAGGCCGGCGTCGAGATCGATCTTCGCGAGAAGATGAACGGCGAACTGTCTATCGGCTGGCTGCGCGAAAGCTTCGACGACGACAGGCTCGTGCCCGTCTCCGCCCTCCTGCTCGACGGCGCTGTGTCGTGGTCGCCGATGCGCGGGACGACCGTGCGGCTGTCCGGCGGCACGTCGGTCGAAGGCTCGACCACCGCGGCCGACAGCGGTTCGGTACTCTACTCCACCAGCGTGGAAATCCGGCGCGACGTGCGACCCGACCTGACGCTCGGCGCGCTCGGCGGCCTGGCGTTCCGCGACTATGTGAATTCATCCGCGACGGAGACGACGCTTTCGGCCGAAGTCAACGCCACCTGGTGGATGAACCGCTTCGCAGGCATCAACGGCCGCCTTCGCCACGAGCAGTTCGACAGCACCCTGCCGAACCGCGACTACTACGAGAGCAGCGTCTATCTCGGCCTGAAACTCCAGCGCTGAACGTCCCGCCGCCCGCCGGCCACGTTGCGGTTCAGCTGCCGGTCTTGCGCAGTCCCGGCGCGTACTCTTCGAGCAGGCCCGCGATCATCCCGGACATGCGCGGCGACAGGTCCTTGCGCCACAGCGCGAAGGCGACGTTGGCCTCCACGAAACCTTCCGGCGACCCGCAGTCGAAGGTCCGGCCCTGGAAGTGGTAGCCGTGGAAGGACTGCACGCCCTGCAGCTTCAGCATCGCGTCGGTGAGCTGGATTTCGTTGCCCGTGCCGCGTTCCTGCGCCGACAGGATGTCGAAGATTTCCGGCTGCAGGATGTAGCGTCCGTTGATATAGAGGTTCGACTGTGCCGTGCCGCGCGCCGGCTTCTCAACCATGGAGGTCACTTCGAAGCCGGTCGCCACGTCCTTCCCGCGCCCCACGATACCATACTTGTGCGCCTCCTCGGGATCGCACTCCTGCACCGCCACGACGTTGCCGCCGACCTTCTCGTGCAGTTCGACCATCGATCGCATGCAGCCCGTCTCGGCCTGCATGATCATGTCAGGCAGAAGCACCGCGAAGGGCTCGTCTCCCACCAGCTGGCGCGCGCACCAAACCGCGTGGCCGAGACCGAGCGGCACCTGCTGGCGGGTGAAGGAGGTCTGGCCGGGTTCCGGCTGCATGCGCTGCAGCATGGCCAGTTGCTCGTCCTTGCCGCGCTGCGCCAGCGTGTCGTAGAGCTCGAACTGCAGGTCGAAATGATCCTCGATGACCGCCTTGTTGCGCCCGGTCACGAAGATGAAGTGCTCGATCCCGGCGTCACGCGCCTCGTCGACCACGTACTGGATCACAGGCTTGTCGACGACCGTCAGCATCTCCTTGGGGATAGCCTTCGTCGCGGGAAGGAAGCGGGTGCCCAGACCCGCGACCGGAAACACTGCCTTGCGAACTTTTTTCATTCGGCCGACCATTGGAACTCGTGTGGGTTGATGAAGACATCTTGGTGCCGGAATCGGCGTCTAGCAACGGGGCGAAGAGGCGCGCCCAGAAAAAAGTGCCGGGCATTTCAGTCGTGTATTGAGAAACCGACCTATGGTAAACCCTTCGCTAACCGGAGCAGGCCAAGATTCCGATCTTTGCGGAACGACCTTGGAGAATGCAATGTTCCAGATGACAAAGCGGATCCGAACGGGTGTCCTCGCCGCCGCCGCGGCGTTGACCGTATCCCTGTTCAGCCAACCTGCCCTCGCGGACGCGGGCTTCCAGAAATGGGTCGCCGGATTCCGGTCGGTCGCCGCGCAGAGTGGCATCTCGGGCTCCACCTACGACCGTGCCTTTCGCGGCGTGACCGCCCCCGACCCCGAGGTACTCGAAAAGGCACGCTTCCAGCCGGAGTTCACGGCGCCGGTGTGGGACTATTTCGACAACCGGGTGCATGAGGATTCGATCGCCGTCGGCCGCCAGATGGCGCGCCAGTGGAAGCCCTGGCTCGACCGGATCGAGAGCCAGTACGGCGTCGACCGACACATCCTGCTCGCGATCTGGTCGATGGAATCGAATTACGGCGAGATCCTGAAGAACGACAAGGTCATGCGCAACGTCGTGCGCTCGCTGGCGACGCTGGCCTATGGCGACGAGAGGCGCGCGAAATTCGCGCGCCAGCAACTGATCGCTGCGCTGGAGATCCTGCAGCGCGGGGACATCGACGAGAGCCACCTGACCGGCTCGTGGGCCGGCGCGATGGGCCACACCCAGTTCATTCCGACGAGCTACAAAGCCTATGCGGTCGACATGGACGGCAACGGGCGCCGCGACATCTGGACGTCGGTGCCGGACGCGCTGGCGACGGCGGCGAACCTCCTGCGCCAGAACGGTTGGCAGACCGGCAAGACCTGGGGCTACGAGGTGACGCTGCCGGCCGGCCGGAAGTTCCCGTCCGGATCCATGTCGCTTTCGAAGTGGCAGTCGCTCGGCGTGGTGCGCGCCCGCAACAAGCCCTTCCCCTCGCCCTCCGACAATGCGGAACTGAAGGTTCTCGACGGCCGCGAGGGACCGGCCTTCCTGATGACGAAGAACTTCTTTGTCCTGAAGCGCTACAACAACGCCGACAAGTACGCGCTGGCCGTCGGGTTGCTCGCCGACGAGATCGCGGGTCATGGCGGGCTGGTGAGGGATTGGAACAGGCCGTTCACGAAGCTGTCCTTCAACGAGAAGCAGGAATTGCAGAAGCACCTGCTGGAACTCGGCTATTACGACGGCAAGGTTGATGGCAAGATCGGCCAGGGTTCGAGATCGGCGATCGTTGCCGTGCAGCAGGCGCTGGGCATGCAGCCGGACGGTCATCCGAGCAAGGAAGTCCTGTCGCGGCTGCGGAGGAGATGACACGCATGGCCCGTTCCGCCGGCGGCAGCGTGGCTGCCGGGCTCGCGCTGACGCTCGTGCTTGCCGCCTTCGTTACGGCGGTAGGCGGAGCGCTTGTGGCGTTGTCCGGCACGCCGGCGGCGGCCCAGGAACGGCCCCGCACCCTTTTCCAGCTACTGTTCCGGAAGGAACAACCGATCCCGGAAGCGGAACCGCAGAGGACGCAGCCGCGCAACGTCAAGCGCGTCCCGCGCACCGATCGCGCCGCGTCGCCTGCCCGCAGCGTTCCCGCCGTGGAGAAGCAGGAGGATGCCCGCGTCATCCTGGTTGTCGGCGACTTCCTGGCCGGCGGCCTCGCGGAAGGTCTTGGGACGGTCTATGCCGGCGATCCGACCGTGCGGATCGTCGATCGCGCGAATGGTTCCTCCGGCTTCGTGCGCGATGACTACTACGATTGGCCGGGGCGGATCGGCACGATCATCGACGATGAGAAGCCGGCCGTCGTCGTGGTGATGCTCGGCTCCAATGATCGCCAGGCGATGCGTGTCGGTGGGGTCTCGGAAAACGTGCGCTCCGAGAAGTGGGATGCCGAGTACGAGGCCCGATCGTCGCGCTTCGTCGCCGAGATCACCAGCCGGAAAGTTCCCCTCGTCTGGGTGGGCTTGCCGTCCTTCCGTTTCCCCAAGATGTCGTCCGACATGATCGCCTACAACGACATCCACCGCGGCGTGACGGAAGCCGCTGGTGGCGTCTTCGTCGACATCTGGGACGGCTTCATCGACGAGAACGGCGCCTTCGTCACCAACGGCCCCGACATCAACGGCCAACCGGTTCGCCTGCGCGCCGCCGACGGCATCAATTTCACCGAGGCCGGCAAGCGAAAGATAGCCTTCTACGCCGAGAAGCCGCTTGCGCGCATCCTGCAGACCGGTCCCGCGGCACTCGCGCCGGATTCCGGGATCGGCGAGATGTTCGGCCCGCCAATTCCCGGCGAAGCACCCATCATTCAGCATACGCCCCCAGTCTCTCTTCTCGACCCCGCCCTCGATGGTGGCGAGGAACTGATGGGTCTGGTCGTCCGGCCCAGGCGCACGACCGCCCTTACGCCGGCGCAGAAACTGGTTGTCCAAGGCCTTGCCCCCGACCCCCGCCCCGGCCGGGTGGACGATTTTGGCGCTACCCCGTCCATTGCCGCGGCCGTTGTGGCGGCGGAGCAAACTTCGTCGGTGGTAGAGCCGTCGACCGACCTCGCGACGACCGAATAGACGTACCTCCCCGAACTGCCAGACGGACTATCTGCGGCGCGGGCTTTCGAGCTTGCGGGCAAGCAGCCACGCGATCGGGATAGCCGCCACCGCGCCGGCGATGGCTGCCCACGACATCGCGGCTGCATCAAAACCGCGCATGTCGATCGTAAGCAGAGCGATGATGAAAACACCCATCAGGACGGGCGCGACGAGAACATAGGCAATGAGTGGAAGCTTGGTCATGATGCCCTCCGGTCCGGCCAATTCGGCCGGCGCACGGAGAATGGCCGAACATCGCGGTCGGCGACTTGATCTGGCTCAACCACTGCTGCCGAAGCCGAGCGGGCGCCAGTAGGCGGCGGACCCTTGTCGTATCGATCGACCGCCCCTGCGCGCCTCAGCGCGGCAGGAGCGTCGAGCCCATCAGCGCCTCGTCGATGGCGCGGGCAGCCTGGCGCCCCTCTCGGATCGCCCAGACGACCAGCGACTGGCCGCGGCGCACGTCGCCCGCCGCGTAGAGCCCGTCGATGCTGGTCCGGTAGTCCCGATCGTTGGCGACGACGTTGGTCGAGCCGCGCCGGTCGGTGTTGATCGCGAGCTTTCCCTCGAGTTCGGCCGCGACGCCCGTCTCGGCCGGTCCCGAGAAGCCGATCGCGATGAAGGCGAGATCGGCGCGGATGACGAACTCGGTTCCGGCGATCGGTCGGCGCGCCTCGTCGACCTCGCAGCATTTCACGCCTGTGAGCGCTCCGTCCTCGCCGATGAACTCGAGCGTCGCCACCTGGAACTCGCGCTCGGCCCCCTCGGCCTGCGACGACGAGGTACGCATCTTGGTCGCCCAGTAGGGCCAGACGGTGAGCTTGTCTTCCTTCTCCGGCGGCTGCGGGCGAATGTCCAACTGTGTTACGCGCACGGCGCCCTGCCGGAAGGCGGTGCCGACGCAGTCGGACGCCGTGTCGCCCCCACCCACGACCACGACATGCTTGCCGCCTGCCAGGATCGGGTCCGACGGCCAGGCCACCGACTGGATGTCCTCGCCGCCGATACGGCGGTTCTGCTGCACCAGGTAGGGCATGGCATCATGGACGCCGGCGAGATCGCGGCCGGGCAGGTCGGACGGGCGCGGCTTTTCCGAACCACCGCAATAGAGCACCGCGTCATAGGCCGACAGGAGCTCCTCGACGGTCTTGTCGACGCCCACGTTGACGCCGCAGAGGAAGGTCACGCCCTCGCCCTGCATCTGCTCCACGCGGCGGTCGATGGTGTGTTTCTCCATCTTGAAGTCGGGGATGCCGTAACGCAAAAGGCCGCCTGGCTTCGACTCGCGTTCGTAGACATGCACTTCGTGGCCTGCCCGGCCGAGTTGCTGGGCCGCGGCCAATCCAGCGGGACCGGACCCGATGATCGCGACCGTCTTGCCGGTCTTCCTCTCGGGCGGAAAAGGTCGCACGAAGCCGAGCTCGTAGGCCTTGTCGGCGATCGCCTGCTCGATCGTCTTGATGGCGACCGGGATGTCCTCGAGGTTGAGCGTACACGCTTCCTCGCACGGCGCCGGGCAGATGCGCCCGGTCCATTCGGGGAAGTTGTTGGTTGAATGGAGATTGCGGATCGCGTTCTCCCAGTCGCCACCGTAGACGAGGTCGTTCCAGTCGGGGATCTGGTTGTGAACCGGGCAACCCGTGGGGCCATGGCAGTAGGGAATGCCGCAATCCATGCAGCGCGCCGCCTGCTTCTGGACCTCGTTGTCGGACATCGGCAGCGTGAACTCGCGGAAATGCCGGATGCGGTCCGACGCAGGCTGGTACTTCTGCACCTGCCGGTCGATCTCGAGAAAACCTGTTACCTTGCCCATGTCAAAACCTGCTTCTCGTCACTTCTCGCGCCTTGCGGCGGCGTTCATGCCACGCGCCTGAGACGGTCCCGCGCTCGGCGAATTTCGAACCCGTCGGTTCGAGCGATTGGGTCTGATCCACGCCTCTGCGCCGACGGGGCAAGTCGCTTGCCCCGTCGGCCTGGTCGTCCGATCCTACTCCGCCGCGATGCCCATCCGCATGCGCTCCATCTCCAGCAGCGCCCGGCGATACTCGACCGGCATGACCTTGCGGAACTTCGGCCGATAGGTCGCCCAGTCGTCGAGGATAGCACGTGCGCGGGTCGAGCCCGTGTAGTGCGCATGATTGGTGATCAGCTGCACCAGTCGCTCCTCGTCGTGACGGGTCATATCGCCCGACACGTCGACGCGACCCTTGTGCATCAGGTCTCCACCATGATGGTGCAGTTTTTCCAGGATATCATCCTCCTCCGGCACCGGCTCGAGCTCTACCATGGCCATGTTGCAGCGGTCGGCGAAATCGCCGTCCTCGTCGAGCACGTAGGCGACGCCGCCCGACATGCCGGCCGCGAAGTTGCGACCTGTCTGGCCGATGACGACGACCACGCCGCCGGTCATGTACTCGCAGCCATGATCGCCGCATCCTTCGACGACCGCGACCGCGCCGGAATTGCGCACGGCGAAACGCTCTCCCGCCACACCACGGAAGTAGCACTCGCCATCGATCGCGCCGTAGAGCACGGTGTTGCCGACGATGATCGAGTCCTCGGCCACGATGCGCGAGTTCTCCGGCGGGCGGATGACGATGCGCCCGCCCGACAGGCCCTTGCCGACATAGTCGTTGCCGTCGCCGATGAGTTCGAATGAAACGCCTCGTGCCAGGAAAGCGCCGAAGGACTGTCCCGCCGTGCCGGTCAGCTTGACGGAGATCGTATCCTCCTTGAGCCCCTTGTGCTTCCAACGCCGGGCGACGGCGCCCGACAGCATGGCTCCGGCCGACCGGTCCGTATTGCGGATCGGCATTTCGATGGAGACCCGCTCCTTGTGATCAAGCGCGGGCGCGGCGAGCTCGATCAGCTTGCGGTCGAGCACCTCGTCGATCGGATGCGCCTGCCGCCTGGTCCAATAGGTCTCCGCCTTCGGCGCGTCCGGCTTGTGGAAGATGCGGCTGAAGTCCAGGCCGCGCGCCTTCCAGTGGTCGATCAGCCCGTCCTTCTTGAGCAGGTCGCTCTGTCCGATGATCTCGTCGATCGTCCGGTAGCCCATTTCGGCAAGCAACGCGCGAACCTCTTCCGCGACGAAGAAGAAATAGTTGATCACATGCTCCGGCGTGCCCTTGAAGCGCTTGCGCAGCACCGGATCCTGTGTGGCGACGCCGACCGGGCAGGTGTTCAGGTGGCACTTGCGCATCATGATGCAGCCGGCCGCGATCAGCGGCGCAGTCGAGAAGCCGAACTCGTCGGCGCCCAGCAGCGCGCCGATGATCACATCGCGGCCGGTCTTGAGACCGCCGTCGACCTGCAGCGCGACGCGCGACCGCAGCCCATTCAGCACCAGCGTCTGGTGCGTCTCGGCGAGCCCCATCTCCCACGGGCTGCCGGCATGTTTGAGCGACGTCAGCGGCGAAGCGCCCGTGCCGCCGTCATAGCCCGAAATCGTGATGTGGTCGGCGCGCGCCTTGGCGACGCCGGCGGCCACCGTGCCGACCCCGACCTCGGAGACCAGCTTGACCGAGACGTCGGCCTGCGGGTTGACGTTCTTCAGGTCGAAGATCAGCTGCGCCAGATCCTCGATCGAATAGATGTCGTGATGCGGCGGCGGCGAAATCAGGCCGACCCCGGGCGTCGAGTGGCGCGTCTTGGCGATCGTCGCGTCCACCTTGTGGCCGGGCAACTGGCCGCCCTCGCCGGGCTTGGCGCCCTGCGCGACCTTGATCTGCATCATGTCGGAATTGACGAGGTATTCCGCCGTCACGCCGAAGCGGCCCGAGGCGACCTGCTTGATGGCAGACCGTTCCGGGTTTGCCGTGCCGTCCGGCAGCGGCAGGTAGCGATCCGGCTCCTCGCCGCCCTCGCCCGTATTCGACTTGCCGCCGATCGCGTTCATGGCGCGCGCCAACGTCGTGTGGGCCTCGCGGCTGATCGAACCGAACGACATCGCGCCGGTCGAGAACCGCTTGACCAGTTCGGCGGCGGGTTCGACCTCATCGATCGGCACCGGAGCGCGACCGGTCTCGGCCGCCTTGCGGATCTTGAACAGCCCCCGGACGGTCTTGGCCTGAGCGGATGCGCCGTCGATCTGCGCCGAGAACTCCTTGTAGCTGTCCCAGGAGCCCTTGCGCACAGCGTGCTGGAGCGTTGCGACGGAGTCCGGCGACCAGACATGCGCCTCGCCGCGAACGCGGTACATGTACTCGCCGCCGATATCGAGCGCGTTGCGCAGAATCGGGTCGTCGCTGAAGGCGGCATGGTGCCGCTCCACCGTCTCGCCCGCGATCTCTTCCAGGCCGACACCTTCGATGGTGGTCGCCGTACCGGTGAAGAACTTTTCCACGAAATCGGACTTGAGGCCGACGGCGTCGAAGATCTGCGCGCCGCAGTAGGACTGGTAGGTCGAGATGCCCATCTTGGACATGACCTTCAGAATCCCCTTCCCGATCGACTTGATGAACCGGTAGACCAGTTCCTGCGCATCGACTTCCGGCGGGAACTCGCCCCGCCTGTGCATGTCGGTCAGCGTGTCGAAGGCGAGGTAGGGGTTGATCGCCTCGGCGCCATAGCCGGCCAGGCAACAGAAGTGATGCACCTCGCGCGGCTCGCCGGATTCGACGACGAGACCGACTGACGTCCGCAACCCCTTGCGGATAAGGTGGTGATGCACGGCCGCGGTGGCCAGCAGCATCGGGATCGCGATGCGGTCGGGCCCGATCTGCCGATCCGAAAGGATGATGATGTTGTAGCCGCCGGCAACCGCCGCCTCGGCGCGCTCGCACAGCCGCTCCAGCGCGCGCGGCATGCCTTCGGCCCCCTCGGCGGAGGCGTAGGTCACGTCGATCGTCTTGGTGTCGAACCGATCCTCGGTGTGCCCGATCGAGCGGATCTTCTCCAGGTCGCCATTGGTCAGAATCGGCTGGCGCACTTCCAGCCGCTTGCGGCGCGAAGAGCCGACGAGGTCGAAGATGTTCGGGCGCGGCCCGATGAACGACACGAGGCTCATGACCAGTTCTTCGCGGATCGGGTCGATCGGCGGGTTCGTCACCTGGGCGAAGTTCTGCTTGAAATAGGTGTAGAGCAGCTTCGACTTGTCCGACATCGCCGAGATCGGCGTGTCGGTTCCCATCGAGCCGATCGCCTCCTGGCCGGTGGTGGCCATCGGCGCCATCAGGAGCTTCGTATCTTCCTGCGTATAGCCGAAGGCCTGCTGCCGATCGAGCAGCGTGACGTCCCTGCGTAGTGCGCGCGGCTCCACGGGCTTCAGTTCTTCCAGGATGAGCTGGGTGTTCTCGAGCCACTGCTTGAAAGGATGCTTGCCGGAAACTTGCGCCTTCACCTCCTCGTCGGAAATGATGCGGCCCTGTTCCAGGTCAATCAGCAGCATACGGCCGGGCTGCAGCCGCCACTTCTTGACGATCCGCTCTTCGGGCACCGACAGCACGCCGGCTTCCGAGGCCATGATCACCCGGTCGTCGTCGGTCACGACATAGCGCGCCGGCCGCAATCCGTTGCGGTCCAGCGTCGCGCCGATCTGGCGCCCGTCGGTGAAGGCGACGGCGGCCGGGCCGTCCCACGGCTCCATCAGCGCAGCATGATACTCGTAGAAGGCCTTGCGATCGGCATCCATCGACTTGTTGCCGGCCCAGGCTTCCGGGATCAGCATCATCATGGCGTGCGCAAGCGAGTATCCGCCCTGGTAGAGGAACTCCAGCGCGTTGTCGAAACACGCAGTGTCCGACTGCCCCTCGTAGGAGATCGGCCACAGCTTCGAGATGTCGTTGCCGAACAGTTCGGAATCGACCGATGCCTGGCGCGCCGCCATCCAGTTGACGTTGCCGCGCAGCGTGTTGATCTCGCCGTTGTGGGCGACCATCCGGTACGGGTGGGCGAGCTTCCAGGACGGGAAGGTGTTGGTCGAGAAGCGCTGGTGCACGAGGATCAGCGCGCTTTCGAAGCGCGGGTCGGTCAGATCCTTGTAATAGGCGCCGACCTGGTAGGCCAGGAACATGCCCTTGTAGACGATCGTGCGCGACGACAGCGACACCGTGTAGAAGCCGTTGTCGGCCCCTGCCGTCTCGGAGTAGATGCGGCCAGAAATGACCTTGCGCAGGATGTAGAGCCGCCGCTCGTACTCGTCGTCGCTCTCGATCTGAGGATCGCGACCGATGAACACCTGGCGGTGCCGGGGCTCGGATGCGGCGATGTGCGGCGCCTTCGAAAGCGATGTGTTGTCGACCGGCACGTCGCGGAAGCCGATGAGCGGCAAGCCCTCGGCCTTGGCGATCTCGGCGATCGCCTCCTCGATATGCGCCTGAGCAGCGTCATCACGCGGCATGAAGAGATGCCCGACGGCGTAGTGGCCGACCGGCGGCAGGTCGATTCCCTGCGCGGCCATCTCCTCGCGAAAGAACCGGTCCGGAATCTGCACGAGAACGCCCGCGCCGTCGCCCATCAACGGATCGGCGCCCACCGCGCCGCGATGCGTGAGGTTCTCGAGCATGGCGAGACCATCCAGGACGATCTGGTGCGAACGGGCGTTCTTCATGTTGGCGATGAAACCGACACCGCACGCATCGTGCTCGTTACGCGGATCGTAGAGACCCTGGGCGGCCGGAAGGCTGGACACGGCGCGTTTGACGGAACGCGCGTCAAGCTGGCCGGCCGAGCGAAGCTCTGTCGTCGCAGATGGCGAGATGTCCGTCATCGTCTTTCCTCCTTGGTGCTCCCCGCGAGGGGAGGAAACATCCATTTCGGGCCCTTATACCAGCCTGCCCGGATCCTTGCACACGTCGCCTGCCGCGACTGTCGGACGCGCGAGGCAACGCCTTGCGGTCGGACCGCCCGCGCATGATCGCCGTCGGTCCAGACTTCACCGGTGCGCAAGAACCCGGACCGGCGTTTGTACGCCAGCCCCGGTTCGGACTTACACGATAAAATAAGACAGCATTACTGTCCTAATTGCACATTGGCAGAAATGCGGCACTGGCACAAGACCGAACCACAAAAAAATCGGGTCCCCGACGCAACAATCAGGACAGCGGCGACGAAGCGAGGTAATATTATTGCGCAGACGCCGCCTTTAAAGCGTTCCTTGCCAACCTTGAGCCCTCGCATCCGCGGCGGGCTGAACCTTGCTTCGCTTTGCGGACGACAGCCCTTGAAGCGGGGCCGCAGCCGGGGCAATGTCCGCGGCGTCCTGCCAGACGGAAAATGCACATGATCTTCGCTTCTGACAACTGGGCCGGCGCCCATCCGGCGATCGGCGCCGCCTTGAGCCGGCATGCGGAAGGCTACGCCCGCGCCTACGGCAACGGCGATCTCGACCGGTCGGTGAAGGAAAGCTTCTGCACGGTCTTCGAGCGCGACGTCGCCGTGTTCTTCGTCTCGACCGGAACGGCGGCCAACGCGCTCTCGCTCGTTTCGGTCAACAGACCGGGTGGCGTCGCCTTCTGCCACCGCGAAGCGCATATGACCGAGGACGAGGCCGGTGCGCCCGAATACTTCACCGGCGGCGGCCGGCTCAGCCGCGTCGACGGCCCGCTCGGCCGGATCTCTCCGGCCGAACTCGACCGCGCCGTGCAGCGCTATCCCGCCGAGTTCCTGCATTCCGGCCGCCCGATGGCGATCTCGGTAACGCAGGCCACCGAGGTCGGGACAGTCTACTCGCTGGACGACCTCGATGCCGTCTCCAGCGTGGCGCGCCGCCACGGACTGCCTCTCCACATGGACGGCGCGCGCTTCGCCAACGCCCTCGTGGCGCTCGGCGCCTCGCCGGCAGAGATGACCTGGAAGCGCGGCATTGACATGCTCTCCTTCGGCGGCACCAAGAACGGCTGCTGGTGCGCCGAGGCGGTCGTGCTCTTCGATCCTGCGATGGCCGCCGAATTCGCCTTCATCCATAAGCGCGCCGCGCAGCTCTTCTCCAAGGCCCGCTTCGTGTCGGCGCAGTTCGAGGCCTATTTCGGCGACGGTCTCTGGCTCGAAACGGCACGTCATTCCAACGATATGGCGAAGCGCCTCGCCGACGGATTCCGCGCCTCGACCTCGGCCAGGCTCGCCTGGGAGCCACAAGCCAACGAGGTCTTCGCGATCATGGGCCAGGACGTGGCCGAGCGGCTTCAGGCCCAGGGGGCGGTCTTCTACCCCTGGAACGCGCCCGCCGGCTTCGATGGCGGCATGGCCGCCGACGAAAGCATCTTCCGCTTCGTGACGAGCTTTGCAACGACGCGACAGGAAGTCGACGCGTTCCTCGCGCTATTGTGACGCCATTGCGCACTAACCCGGCACTGGAAGTTGATGACAAGTAACGCCGACGTGCATTCGGCATGGATGCCGTGTCGCATCGGCTTTACTTCCATGTGAAAGCACTCCTCGCGATGATGTCCTTGCCGGATCGAACCGCCGGCACGCCATCATCAAGAGGAGATCTTCATGTCCACCAAGATCGCGATCAGCGCCGCCTATCTCGCCGGCGTCGTCGCCACCGCCCTGTCGACGGGCGCAATGACCACCGGCGCCGCACAGGCGCAGGAAAAGGAGAAATGCTACGGCATTTCCATGGCCGGCAAGAATGATTGCGCCGCCGGACCCGGCACCACCTGCGCCGGGACGTCCAAGGTCGACTACCAGGGTAACGCCTGGACCTACGTGGCCAAGGGCACCTGCACCACCGTCAGCCTCCCCGACAATCGCATGGGCTCGCTCGAGCCGCTGCAGCGCGACCTGCCGTCGTAAGAAACCAATCCCCGGGAAGCGGAGACCGACGATGACCGCAGAGACGACCATCCACGTGCCGACCCCGCTTCGCTTCCCGGATCTTCCCGTTGCCGGACGCGCCGGCGCGAGCTTCAAGCCCGAACATCTGGCGGAGATCGCAGCCGAGAGGGCGTTCCACGGCTTCTTCGAGATCCATGCCGAGAACTACATGGGCGCCGGCGGGCCGCCGCATGCCGCGCTTGCAGCGATCCGGGAGCGGTTCCCCGTCTCGCTCCATGGCGTGACCATGTCGATCGGAGGACAGCAACCCCTCGATCGGAATCATCTGGCGCGCTTCACCGCCTTGATCGAACGCTACGAGCCGGCGCTTGTTTCGGAGCATCTCGCATGGTCGACGCATGACGACGTTTTTCTCAGCGACCTGCTTCCCCTGCCCTATACCCGCCAGACCCTCGACCAGGTCTGCGCCCATGTCGATGAGGTGCAGGAGGCGATCGGCCGGCCGATCCTGATGGAAAATCCCGCGACTTACGTCTTCTTCCCCGAATCCACGTATCTGGAGACTGATTTCATCCGCGAGATGGCACGTCGCACAGGCTGCGGGCTGCTTCTCGACGTCAATAACGTCTTCGTTTCCGCGACAAATCATGGCTTCGGCGCCAGGGACTACCTGATGGACTTCCCGCTCGAACTGGTGGGAGAGATCCATCTCGCCGGCCACGACGAACAGGTCGATGACCAAGGCCGGCCGCTCCTGATCGACACGCATGACCGCGCGGTCGCCGACCCGGTCTGGGCACTCTACGATACAGTCATTCGCCAGTGCGGCCCCGTCCCGACACTCGTCGAATGGGACAATGACGTGCCGGACTGGACCGTCCTGCGCGACGAAGCGGCTTCAGCGCAGCGCGTTCTCGACCTGAACGCCAACCGCTATCTCCTGGGCAAGCGCCATGCCGCCTTGTCCTGAGCCCACGCCGGAAGCGCCGGTCGGGTTCGCGGCCTGGTTCGCCGCGCCGCTGCTCGATCCCAGCCGCGACACCCCCGCCTCCATTTCCGCGCGGGGCGGCTGCCCGGTCGACCGGCGTTACGCGGTCTACCGCAACAACGTCACCACCAGTCTCGCCGAGGCGCTTGCCGACATTTTCCCGGCGGTGCGGCGTCTGGTCGGCGATGACTTCTTTTCCGGCATGGCGATTGCCTTTGCGCGCGCCCATCCGCCCCGTTCACGGCTGTTGTTCGAGTATGGCCACGAGTTTCCGGCGTTCGTCGCGGATTTCGAGCCAGCGCGCGAACTGCCCTATCTTGCCGACGTGGCGAGGATCGAACGCGCATGGCTCGATGCCTACCACGCCGCCGACGCCGAGCCTCTTCCGCCGGAGGCGCTGGCCAGGATCGCGCCCAAGGACCTGCCGGACGCCGTCTTCCGACCGCATCCCGCGCTTCACATTCTGCGATCACGCTATGCGGCCTTTTCGATCTGCGCCGCCAACCGCGGCGACCAAGCCATGGCCGCGCCGATTCGCGGCGACGTCGCGGAGGACACGCTGGTCACCCGACCGGGTCAGACCGTGTCGATGCACCGCCTGCCGCCGGGCGCCGCGGCCTTCCTGCGCGCGCTTGCTGAAGGCCGCACTCTTGCGGTTGCGATCGGCGATGGCTTCGCCGAGACGCCGGATTTCGCGCCGTCCGAAGCGATCGGCCTCATGCTGGAGGCCGGCGCTTTCGCCAAGGTCGATCCATCGGACCCGAGCGATGCGGTGGAGTGTCGACAGATGACTGGAGAAGAACCATGATCGCCGCCGTTTCGCGTGTGAAGATGCTGCATGATGTCCTGTTCGGAACGGTCGAGCGCGCCCTGAACGGATGGTTTCTCGGACTGGCCGCGCGCTTCGTGTTCGCGGCGGTGCTCTGGATGTACTTCCTGAACTCGGCCCGCACGAAGGTCGGCGATGGCGTCTTCGGCTTCTTCACCATCAGCGACAATGCCTACTACCAGATCGCCTTGCCGGCGGTGGACGCGGCGAGCGGCGACGTCTCGCAGGTCGCCTTCGTGCCCTGGGGACTGATGGTCGTCATGGGCACCTATGGTGAGTTCATCCTGCCGCTGCTGGTCGTGTTGGGGCTGTTCGCGCGCTTCGCCGCGCTCGGCATGATCGCCTTCATCGGCGTGCAGACCCTGGTCGACGTGACCGTCCATCAGGTCGGACCCGAGACGATCGGCGCCCTGTTCGACCGTTTTCCGCATGCCGCGATCACGGACCAGCGGCTGCTCTGGCTCTTTCCGCTGGTCTATCTGGTGGTCAAGGGGGCAGGCGCCATCTCGCTCGACTGGCTCGCCGCCAGAATCTGGAGCCGACGGACCGTTGCGGCAACGACGGGATACGGACTTGCCTGAAACCTTTGGACCGCCGAAAGCGGACAGCAAAACGGGCGGCTCCTCGCGGAACCGCCCGTCATGGCCTTGCGGCCCATCATCCTTGGCGAGAGGCGCCGCCGGTCAATTGACCGCCTGGGCCTCGATCTGCTTGGCCTGCTTGGAGCCGCCGCTGGCGATCGCGACCTTGCGAGGCTTCATCTCCTCGGGGATGTTGCGCTTCAGCGAAATATGCAGGAGCCCGTTCTTCAGTTCGGCGCCGACGACATCGACGTGATCGGCAAGCTGGAAGCGGCGCTCGAAAGCGCGCGAGGCGATGCCGCGATAGAGGAACTCGGAGGTCTCGCCCTTCTCGGCCTCGGCCTTCTCGCCCTTCACCGTCAGCACGTTGCGGTGAGCCTCGATCGAAATCTCGTCCTCGCCGAAGCCGGCGACCGCCATGGTGATGCGGTAGGCATCCTCACCGGTGCGTTCGATGTTGTAGGGCGGATAGGTCTGCGCGCCCTCGGGCTGCGCCAGCGAATCGAGCATCGTGAACAGCCGGTCGAACCCGACGGTGGAACGATAGAGCGGGGAAAAATCAACGTGACGCATGGGTCTGTTCTCCATTGAGCAACATGGTTTGCGCTTTGGTCGCCGGTGGGAAGTCCGATCTCGGCACCTCCCGGGGAGTCCAGCGATCCCGGTTCCGGCGATCGCAGAAGTGATTTGGGAATCCGCGGCCAAGCTTTCAAGCCCCCGCGATGCTCCCGGTATGTCTCGCCCTCACCGACCGGATCGGAGCGGCCGGGGCATCGCCGCATGAACTCCCGATGAACATAGCCTTCCGGTCCCGTTCATGCACGCCCCGCTACTGTCTTCCCAACAAAGCGACACGGGCGGCCGGTGGCACGGCGCCCCGCGAACGGTCCGGGTGCAACGTCCCTTCCTCCCGGACCGGCAAGAGGCCGGAAGCGATGTCTTCGCTTCCGGCCTTCAACTTTTCAGCGATCCCCGGTTATGGAATACCTGCGCACAATGCTTCCGCTCCTTTTCCTTTGCTTTTGCAAGGACGGCTTTCTATCAGACGAAAGATGAGCGCCACGGCCCAAATTGCATCGACCTTACCGCCAACCGCCGACATCCTCTTCGCCACAGCGCAGAACGATGTGCCGGCGCGCGCGCGCGCCGGCCATCTTGTGTCGCGAAGCGGCGGCAAGCGGCTGCGATACGCCCTGTTTGCTGCCGGCGGCCGGCCCCGGCGCGGGACGGTCGTTATCCTCCAGGGTCGCAACGAGTGTATCGAGAAATACTACGAGACGATCGGCGACCTCTCGCGCCGCGGACTGGGCACCGCCATCATGGACTGGCGCGGCCAGGGCGGCTCCGAGCGCCTGATCCGTGACCGCGAGAAGGGCTATGTCGGTAGCTACGACCACTATGTCGCCGATCTCGACCAGTTCTTCGAGGAAGTCGTTCTGCCCGATTGCGTCGGGCCGTTCTACGTTCTCGCCCATTCGATGGGCGGGCTGATCGCGCTGCTGGCGGCCCCGCGCCTCGTCAATCGTGTCCGACGCATGGTGCTGTCCACGCCGCTGCTCGTCTTCCAGGGTCTGCCGCTGTCCATGCCGGCGCTCTCCAGAGTGTCGGCGCTGCTCTGTGGCGTCGGTCTCGGCGCGACCTATCTCGGCGGCGGACCGCGCGCCCGAAACACGACGCTCTTCGCCGGCAACAAGTTGACGTCCGACTATGCGCGCTTCACCCGCAACAGCGGGATCTACCTGCGTCATCCCGAACTCGCGCTCGGCGGCCCGACGGCGGCCTGGATCCGCGCCTCCTGCGCCGCGGCCGCCGCCGTCATGGAACCGGAGCACCGGGCGCGCATCCAGGTCCCAACCCTGATCATCGCGGCCGGGGCCGACGAGGTGGTCTCGACGCCCGCCATCGAGGCGTTCGGCGCGAACCTCAAATCCGGCTCGGTCCTGACGATCGACGGCGCGCGGCACGAACTGCTGCAGGAGGCCGACGTGTACCGCGAGCAGTTCATGGCCGCCTTCGACGCCTTCGTGCCGGGTACGGAAGACGAGTGACGGGCGGCGGCATTCGATGCCTTCGCCCCGGCCGTCAGCCCCTGATCGCCGCCAGCGCCTGCGCGTGGATTTCCGGCGTCGACGCGGCGAGGATGTCGCCGCCGTTCTCGGCGGGACCGCCTTCCCATGTGGTGACCACGCCGCCGGCGCCCTCGATGACAGGGATCAGCCCGACGATGTCGTATGACTGGAGGCCGGCATCGACGGCGAGGTCGGCATGGCCGGCCGCCACCATGGCGAATCCGTAGCAGTCGGTGCCGTAGCGGGCGAGCCGGACGGCCCTTTCCAGACGGTCGTAGCGTCCGCGCAACTCGCCTGCGAAGAGCGCCGGTGTCGTGGTGAACAGCGTTGCATCCGACAAGGTGGACACATGCCGGGTCGCCAGCCGACGCGGACCGCCCGGCCCTTCGTAGAAGGCGCCCTCCTCCGTGCCGTAGTAGAGTTCGCCCGTGAAGGGCTGCGACATCATTCCGCAAACGGCCTTGCCGCGAACGGTGAGCCCGACCAGCGTGCCCCACACCGGAACGCCGGAGATGAAGGCGCGGGTGCCGTCGATCGGGTCGATCACCCAGATACGCTCCGAATCCTGCCTCTCGCCGCCGTGCTCCTCTCCGAGGATGCCGTCGTCGGGGAACTCGGCGCGGATCAGTTCGCGGATCACACGCTCCGCCTCGCGGTCGGCTTCCGTGACCGGATCGAAACCGACCGTGTACTTGTTCGCGACGGCTCCGGCCGCGCGGAAGCGCGGCAGGGTCTCGCGCGCCGCCGCCGCCGCGAGGCGCCGCATGAAATCAGCCATTGGCATGTCGTCGTCACCCGCGAGTTCCAGGACCGTCACGGCGCTGGATAGACGTCCTTGGCAATCCGGTCCAGAGCATAAAGTGGAGGAAAGCGCTTGACATTTGTGCAGCGCACAATATCTTTGCATTCGAACGGTTCGTTCCGTTCATGCCCTCCTTGGGCGTTTCCTCCCTAGACTTCGACCGCGTCGTGCGAACGATGCGGTCTTTTTTTCTGATGCGAGGCAAGGATCGCGGCCAGCCTTGCCCCGAGGGTCCGGAGCTTTGGAAGATCATTCCGCCGCGAGAGGCGCCTGATGATCGCCAAAAGGCACCGCCCTGACCAACCTGGCGATGAAGCGGCCGATGTCGTCGGCCAGGCGCTCGAAGCCGTTCGACTTCTGGTACGTCCGCTCGTTCATGTAGAGGCCGCGATTGACCTCGATCTGCAGTGCATGCAGACCCCGCGCCGGCCGGCCGTAGTGCTCGGTGATGAAGCCGCCGGCATAGGGCTTGTTGTGCGCCACGGTGTAGCCGAGCGAGATCAGGATGCCGATCGCCGCCTCGGTCATCGCGGCCGAGGCCGAGGCGCCGAACCGGTCGCCGATGATGAAGTCGGGCCGCACGCCCGAATCGCCGACGCGGATGCTTGCCGGCATCGAGTGGCAGTCGATCAGCGCCGCGACGCCGAAGCGCGCCTGCGTGGCGAGCACGAGACCGCGCAGGCGTTCGTGATAGGGCTTGTAGATGCCCTCTATGCGGCTGGTCGCCTCGTCGAGCGGGATCCGCCCGGCATAGATTTCCTGTCCCTCGCCGACGATCCGGGGCACCGTGCCAAGGCCGCCCGCCACCCGCGCCGAGCGGATGTTGGCATGCGGCGGCGGCGCCTGCAGGAACATGCGCGGGTCGAGTTCGAAGGGCTCGCGGTTCACGTCGAGATAGGCGCGCGGGAAGTTGGCCGCCATCATCGGCGCCCCGAAGGCCAGCGCATGCCCGAAAAGCTCGTCGACGAAGCAATCCTCCGAGCGGCGGATCGCCTCCGCGTCGAGCTTCGCCATCGCCAGGAAGCGTGGCGGATAGTACCGACCGCTATGCGGCGAGTTGAACACGAAGGGAGCAGTCTGGCGAGAAGGCTGCCGCACCTCGAAAGGGGCGACCTCCGCGAAATCGATCTCGGCGCTCATGGGCGGGACGCCAGCCGCTGCGGGGCGAATTTCATGTGCGGAAGGTGCCATCGCGCCCGCCGCCTGTCCAGTGCGCGACATCGCCGCGAAGCCGGGCCGAACCGGCCCCGCCTGCCCGAATTCACTTGATGTTTACCCCGTCTCCCTCATATATCCGACCTGATCCGGGGTGAGCCGCGCGCCGGCGGGAATCAATGATTCGGAACGGGAGACATGGCGAGAATCCTTCTTGCTGAAGACGACGACGACATGCGCCGCTTTCTCGTCAAGGCGCTGGAACGGGCGGGATACGACGTCAGCGATTTCGACAATGGCGCCAGCGCCTACGAGCGTTTGCGCGAGGAACCGTTCTCGCTGCTCCTGACCGACATCGTGATGCCGGAGATGGACGGCATCGAACTGGCGCGGCGCGCCACCGAGATCGATCCGGACCTCAAGGTCATGTTCATCACCGGGTTCGCCGCGGTCGCCCTCAACCCCGATTCGAAGGCCCCCAAGGACGCCAAGGTCCTGTCGAAGCCCTTCCACCTGCGCGATCTCGTGCACGAGGTGGAGAAGATGCTGCAGGCCGCCTGAGGCCCGCCGCGACGCGAGGCCGGCCGCCCAGAGGCCTGCCTCCGCGGAAACGAAAAAGACGTCGCTTTTGCCATTGACGCCCGCTTGGTTTGTGTGGTGTATGCGCGGCGCTGATGGGCGTGTAGCTCAGCGGGAGAGCACTACGTTGACATCGTAGGGGTCACAGGTTCAATCCCTGTCACGCCCACCATCAGTTTCTCCGACAATCCAGACGCTTGCGAGGAAGACCGGGCGCTTCGGTGGTCCGTGATCCCTGCGTCGTCATGCCCCGAACATCGTCGCGCGCGGCGCGTAACCAGCCTGCGCCGGCCAGCGGCGGCGGGGCGATCGAGGTTCGGCAGTCAACAGGCCATGGCGAAGCGCGACCGGCGATGCGCTTCATCGCCAGTGCCCGCCGTTCGTTTCCTTTCGCCGGCCTTCGCCGGGAGCGGACGGGTCAGGACGTGTCGGGCGCGGGATGCGTCCAGTCGCCGGACGCGGCCAACCACCGGGCGCCGCCCGACGCCAGCCGGCGCAGCGCGGCGACGACCCCGGCGCCTGGATCGTCGAGGCCGGGAAGGTCGTCCGGCGGCAGGAAGGCGCGGAGCACCACAGCCAGCGCACGCAGGCGCCAGACCAGCGCCATCGCGTCGGCCGGGCCGCTGCCGGCTCTGGTGCCAGCGCCACGATCGGTGTCGAAGCCAGCGTCGGGGTCGGCGTCGCCGATGCCGAATGCGTGCTCGAGGTCGGGCCAGTCCCATCCGGTCGTCTCGGCGACATGGTTCCGCACCACGCTCTCGGCATGGCGCAGCAGGCAAAGCACGAACCAGCGGATGGGGACGGAGCGGCAGGCAACGCGCTCGGCGAGCACGGCCAGCGCGACGAGCGTGGCGATGATGCGCCGCAACGTCCGGTCGGTTCTGTGCGCGTCGTCCATCTCTGCCTCTCCAAAACCCGCAGGCATTGTGGGGCGGGTTGTGGCGGGCGTGGACAAATGGCGGGCGGATTTCGTGCAAGGTGTTGATTTTGCTGGCGGCAATAGGCAGGATTTCCACCCAAAGGCGTCGATTATCACGCGCCTCGTCTTTCCGGGGCCGCGCAGCGGAACCCGGAATCCAGACCGCAGGCGCTCGCGGGTTCGCACTGGCGGTCAGAAGCCGTTGCGCGTTCACGCCGATGGACAGCCCTGGATTCCGGGTTCCGCTGCGCGGCCCCGGAATTGTTTGTCTGAATCGGGTTAGATTGGGGGTGGAACTGCGGGCTCTTCCACAGCCCGCAGTTCCGGCGGCAGGCAACCGTTCCGGAATCGGGTTTGCACCCGTCGT
>JBKBRJ010000018.1:0-65590 GCA_046292285.1 Mesorhizobium sp.
GGCGCGCGCACCGCCCCCCTCCGCGGAGGGATTTTTCAATGGCCAGACGCTTCGGCGGGCGTGGCGACGCATCGCCGTGCGCCCGACCGGGCGCCGCGCCCGCCGGCGCGCCCCCGCGGAGCGCCAGCGAGCCGAAGGCGAGCGTGCGGCGCGCGGGCGAGCAGAGACCTCCGGGCGTGGCGACGCATCGCCGCGCGCCGAGACTTTTGCGGGGATGGGAGAGCGCGCCGCCGCCGCGTTGCGGGACCGTCCTCTTGGCGGGACGAACGCCGTGCTATTCGACGAACACCCGCACGCTCGCCGCCCGGCCCGCGGCGTCGATCACGGTCAGCGTCTGGAAGCCGGCGCCGTCGGGGGTCCAGGCGGCGGTGCGGCGACGCCCTGAAACGTCGACCGGCTTGCCGTTCGCCAGCCAGCGGAAGGGCGCGCGGCCGCCATTGAGCTTCAGCGCAAGCGGCATGGCGCGGCCTTCGGCCTGCCGCCCGAGGTCCACCCGCGCGCCCTGCGGCGGATAGACGATCTCGGGCGCGGGCTCGGTCGGCGCGCCCGCCACGAGCGCCTGGCCCGGCGGCGAAAAACGCCGCAGCGCGTAGGGGAGTTCGGCCGCGGCGAGCCTCAGCGCGCCGGCCGGCGGCCGGGGCAGGGGCGTCAGCCCCACGCCCGCCTTCGAGAAGGCCGTAAACAGGATGGGCGCCGCGGCGAGGTAGCCGGTCAGCCCCGGCACCGAGCCGCCATCCGGCCGCCCCACCCAGACGCCGAGCACATGGCGGCCGTCATAGCCGACCGACCAGGCGTCGCGGTAACCGTAGGAGGTGCCGGTCTTGTAGGCGATGCCGAGGCGTGGGGCGCCCTGCGGCGGCGTCACGCCCGCCAGCATGTCCGTCACCTGCCAGACCGCCTGTGGCGTCAGGATGCGTTCGCCGACCGCAGTCCGCGGGTCCTCGGGGAAGAGCCGCAGCGGCGCCACGCGGCCGCCATTCGCAAGCCCCGTGTAGAGCTGCACGAGGCCTTCGAGCGTCAGGCCCGCCCCGCCGAGCCCGATCGCCAGCCCCGGTGCCTCCCCGGCCGGAAGGGTCGGCGCCGCGCCGCCGCGCCGCATCCGCGCCATCAGCCGGATCGGCCCGACCGCCTCCAGCAGCCGGATGGCCGGCACGTTGAGCGAGAGCTGCAGCGCCTGTCGGATCGTCACGTCGCCCTGGTAGCCCATGTCGAAGTTCTTCGGCCGGTAGCCCGAGAAATTCGCCGGCCGGTCCTCGACGATCGTCTCCTGCATCACCAGCCCGTCTTCCAGCGCCAGCCCGTAGATGAACGGCTTCAGGGTCGAGCCCGGCGATCGCTCGGCCCTGGTCATGTCGATCCAGCCGTTGCCGTCCTGGTCGAAGGCGCCGGCCGAACCGACCCGCGCCAGCACCTCGCCGGTCGTCGCATCCGCCATCACCATGGCGATCGACACCTTGCGCCCGAGCCGTCCGGCCGCCTCGCGCGCCACGTCCTCCAGCGCCGCCTGCACGCCGCGGTCGATGGTGACGGCCCGCCGCTGCGCTTGCGGGTCGCGCCGCTGCGCCTCGTCGGCGGCATGGGCGGCCAGCGCCGGCATCGGCTGGCGCGTCCCGCTCACCGGCTCGGCCGACGCTCGCTCCACTTCGCCGGGAACGATCACGCCTGCCTGCGCCATGCGGGCCAGCACGCGGTCGCGCGCGGCCTGGGCGGCTTTCGCGTTCCGGTCCGGGCGACGGGCCTCCGGCGATTGCGGCAGCGCCACCAGCAGCGCCGCCTGCGGCAGGGTGAGCCGGTTCGGCTCCCGGCCGAACCAGGCCAGGCTCGCCGCCCGCACGCCCTCGATGTTGCCGCCATAGGGCGCCAGCGTCAGGTAGCGCGTCAGGATTTCGTCCTTCGACAGGCGCCGCTCGATCTGCAGCGCCCGCAGCGCCTGGCGCAGCTTGGCGCCAAGGGTCCGTTCCTCGCGCGGCTCGATCAGGCGGGCGAGCTGCATGGTGATGGTCGAACCGCCCGAGACGATCCGGCCATGCGTCGCCAGCTGCCAGGCGGCACGCCCCACCGCCAGCGGGTCGACGCCGCGATGCTCGAAGAACCGCTTGTCCTCATAGGCGACCAGCATGCGCACGAACTGCGGATCGACCGCGTTCAGCGCCACCGGGAGACGCCAGCGTCCATCGTCGGTGGCATAGGCGCGCAGCAGCGCGCCGTTGCGGTCGACCACCTCCCGCGACAGATCCGTCGTCCGATCGAGCGGCGGCGGATAGGCGCGGTCGAGCCGGTCGAGGGCGAGGAGGGTGACGCCGGCCAGTGCTGCGAGGGAGAGGGCGGCAAGGGCGAGGCGGCGCAGCGTGCGCCTGGCTACGGAGGTTTTCGCGGCACGACCCCCACCCCTCACCCCTCCCCACAAGGGGGAGGGGGATCTCGAAGGCTGACGCTCGGTTCGAACGCCGATCGGATCGGGCGCAGCGCCGAAGACTCCCTCCCCCTTGTGGGGAGGGGTGAGGGGTGGGGGTGCTACGCCATCCATGGCAATTGCCGGGCCGGCTTCATCATCTGGCGTCGTCATTGTCCTGCCCGATGCGGGGCTCACTCGCTCCGCACCTCCATCAGGCCGCTCGCCGTGCGCGCGGAAAGCTGCGGGCGGTACATGTTCTCGACGCTCGCCGCCGGGTGCGTAAAGACGCCCGGCGTCACCGCGCGCACCACATAGGCCAGCGTGATATCGCGATCCGAGCCGACGCCGCGGTCGAAGGCCGCGATGAAGCGGTCGTCGCGGAACTCGGTGTGCACGGCGTCCGTCTCCGGCAGCCAGTCGAAGTTCGCCAGCGCCGCGCTGTCGACCAGCCGCGGATTGTCGATCTCGAAACCGCCCGGCAGCAGGTCCGACACGAGAATGCGCGACGGCCAGTCGTTGAACTCCCGAACCTTCAGCACCACAACGTAGCGCGTGTTCTGCCTGGCGTCGGTGACGTTCGCGGGCTCGCCGTCGAGCGTGTAGTAGGCGCGCTCGATCGAGAACCCTTCACCGCCGGCTGGCAGCGGCTGTTCGGGCGAAGCCGACACCGTCAGGATCGCATCCACCGGTTCCGGACCGGCGTTGACGATCGTCAGCGGCGCGGCCGTCGCCTCCATCCCGTCGAGGCGCCGGGCGAAAGCGCCCTGGTGGGCGGCGCCGTCCACATCGAGGCGGATGTCGTCGCTCGACTGCTGCATCGCGCGGGCGGCCAGCAGCA
This sequence comes from Mesorhizobium sp., assembly GCA_046292285.1. Lineage (GTDB taxonomy): Bacteria > Pseudomonadota > Alphaproteobacteria > Rhizobiales > Rhizobiaceae > Aquibium. The sequence continues at coordinate 3,234 of JBKBRJ010000018.1, forward strand.
TCCAGGCCTCGTCCTGCGTGCTCGTCCACGGCGTCTGCTTGCGGACGTCGGACACGTAGGCGACCATGCGCGGCATCAGCGCCGGCGCGGGACGGCTTTCGGCCGCCAGCGCCAGCATCGCCGCGCCGTCGCGCAGCTTCGAGCCGTAGTCGGATCGGCTTGTGTAGCCGAGCGGCTCCCCCTCGGCGAGACGGAACGCCGATCCGAAGGCGGCCTCCGAGCGCACGGCATCGCCGTAGAGCGCCAGGCTCGCGGCAAGCTGGGCGCGCGCCATCGGGCTGGCGAAGGCATCGATCTGCGTGTCCGAATAGTAGCGCAGGTCTGCCGCCGAGGCCTTTCGGTTGCGCGACAGGACATAGAGCGCATAGGCGATCTCGTTGCCTCGGGCACTGATGTCCTGATTGTACGACAATGCATTCTGCAGGTTCATGAGCGCCTGGCTCATCGCCCGTTCCGGCACCTCGTAGCCCTGCTCGCGCGCCCGCGTCAGGAAGTCGGTCACGTAGGCATCGAGCCACAGGTCGCCCGAGCTCGGTCGCCACAGGCCGAAGCTGCCGGACGAGGACTGATAGGTCAGCACCCGCGCGATGGCCTCCTTGATACGCTCGCGGACCGCGGGATCCTCCTCGAGGCCCGATACCCTCGACAACTCGCTGACATAGAGCAGCGGCAGCGCGCGGCTGGTCGTCTGCTCGGCGCAGCCATAGGGGTAGCGGTCGAGCGACATCAGCAGCGCCGGCACGTCGAAGGCGGTCATGCGCGACACGTTGACCGCGACGGAAGCGCCTTGCGGCAGCGATCCGGCGAAGAGCTCGCCGTCGATCCGCAGGCTGCCGCCATTGGCCGAAAGCGTCACGGACCGGCGCGTCGTCACCGGCATCACGCCGGCGCGAACGGGCACGGTCGTCGTGCGGTTGACCGTCAAGCCCCCGGCATGGGTCAGCGCCACCAGCACCTCGCCGGTGCCCGGCACGTCGGCCGTCAGCGGCACCGTCAGGCTGGCCTTGCCACCGGCGGGCAGGGTCACCGTCGCCGGCACGCCGCCCTGCGTCGGCAGCAGCGAGCCGCCGGTCGAAAGCGCCACGCGATACTCGCCCGCCGGGCCGTCGGTGTTGGCGATCTCCACGAGGAGCTGCGCCTGGTCGCCCGGCGCCATGAAGCGCGGCAGGCTCGTCGTCACCACCACCGGATCGCGGACGATCACGTCGGCGGCGGCACTGCCCGTCCCGTCCTTCGACCAGGCGACCGCCATCACGCGGACCGTGCCGTTGAACTGCGGGATGTCAAAGGCGACGCTGGCGCGTCCCGCGTCGTCCACCCGAACGATGCCGGAGAAGAAGGCGACCAGCTTCTCGGTCGGCGGGTTGCCCTGCGGCCCCATTGCGCCGCCGTCACCGCCGGTCCGCAACCGCCCGAAGGCTCCTTGCGAGCCGTCGATCAGCCGGCCGTAGACGTCGCGCATCTCCAGCCCCAGCATGCGCTGGCCGAAATACCAGGACACCGGATCCGGAGCCTCGTAGCGCGTCAGGTTGAGGATGCCGACATCGACGGCTGCGACCGTCACATAGGCTTCCTCGCCGGGCGCGAGCCCGCCGACGGAAACCGGCAGCACCAGCGGCTGGCGCGGCTCGATCTTGGCCGGGGCCTCGATCGAGACGGCAAGCTTGCGCTGGCCGGGATCGACTTTCAGCCATTTCAGGCCGATCGCTCGCATCGGAAGCCGGGACTCCTGCGCCTCGCCGGGCCGGAACAGCGTCGCCATCACGTAGGCGCCGGCGCCGAGTTCCTCCGTCACCGGTATCTCGATGGTCGCGCCGCCCTCCGGAACGGTGGCGGTGAAGGACGACAGCACGCTTTCCGCGCCGATGGTGACCAGCGCCTCGCCGGCAAAGCGCGGCGAGATGTTCAGCCTGGCCGTCTCGCCCACCGCATAGGCGTCCTTGTCGAAGGCCACTTCCAGCGCGTCGGGGGTCTCGGTCGACGAGGCCTCGACATACCAGCCGGCCTCGAAGTCGATGCTGGTGGCCGGACCATCGGCGTCCGCCGTCTCGATCTCCAGCCGGTAGCGGCCCCAGTTCACGGGCACCGAGATCTGTGGCTCGGACGTCGCCGATGCGTCGACCGTGCCCTCCTGTATCAGGCTCGACGTCGTGATCGGCTCGTAGCTCCAGGAACTGCCGCTGCGATACCACTGATAGTAGCGATCAAGTTTCTTCAGCGTCCAGTTCAGGCCCTTGAGGTCGATGCGATCGCCGGTCGGATCGACCGCCAGCACGCGGAAGGAGGCGGTGCCGCCTTCCGGCACCGAGCCGTCGAACTCCGGCTTAAGGCCGAGCATGTTGGTCTGCGGCGTCACGTCGATCTCGACGGAACGCTCGACGGCGCGGCCGCCGCCCTCGACCATCCGCACGGAGACGGTGGCCTGCAGGAACTGCGTGGTCGACGGCACGGCGTCGATCGTGACGTCGAAGCTCGCCTTGCCCTCGGGGTCGGTGCTTGGCAGGTCTTCCAGCGTGATGCGGGTGTCCTCGACGTCCTCCTCGTCCTCGAGGCCGAAGACGTAGCCCGGATAGTCGTCCCACTCGCGCACGCGGCCCACGGTCACCTGGCCCTCGAGCGAGAGGCCCTCGGCCGGAGCGCCGTAGAGGTAGCGGCCGTCGACGGTCAGCGTCGCCGCCTCGCCGACGGCGACTTCCTCGGCGCCGCTGACCAGGTCGAACTCGATCCGGTCGGGCACGAAGTCCTCGACGAGGAAGCTCTTCTGCGCGATCGGCGCCGCCTTCGGGTCGGCGTGGATGCGCAGCGACCAGGTGCCGCGCATGGCCGTCGAGGCGAGCGCAAGCTGCACGGCGTGGCCGCCGAGTTCGGCGCCGGACGAGACGACACGGCTGTCCTCCACGCCGTCGGGGCGCTGGAAGATGAAGGTCAGCGGCAGGTCGTCCACCGCGTCGGCGCGGGGATCGCGGTTCAACGCCGCCGCGTGCACGGTCTCGCCGGCCCGGTAGATGCCGCGCTCGGTCCAGGCATAGACGTCCATGGCGCCGGGCGAGGCCCGGCCCTCGACGCCCCTATCCGACAGGTCGAAGCCCGCCCGTGTCATGTCGAGGAAGACGAAATCGCCCGAGCCTTCGGCCGCCATGACCACGGCCGGCGCCATGCCGCCATTGCCGCGAATCAGGCCTGCGTCGAAGCGGGCGCGGCCGTCGGCGTCGGTCGTGGCCGTGCCAAGCACCTCGTTGTTGCGCGCCACCAGCGAAAGAGAGAGCCCCGCCTTGGGCTTCGCGGTGTCGAGCGAGCGGGCGAAGACCGAGAGCCCGTCCTCGCCGGCGAAGGTCACGAGACCGATGTCCGAAACGAGGAACCATTGCGTGGCGCGCGGGTCCCAGCTTTCGCTCTGGTCGTTCTCGGGCACGGCCGTCATCACGTAGATGCCGGGCTTGCGCGCGGGCAGCGCCTCGTCGACCGGGAAGGCGGTGACGATCTCCTTGTTCAGTTCGGGCGCGATCTCCAGCGTCCCCTCGAACACCGGTTCGCCCAGTTCGTCGCCCAGGCGGCCGACCTCGTAGCTGTCGAGCTGGCGCAGGAACTGCGATTCGGTGAGCAGTCGCGACAGCGACCTGTCGCCGATGCGATAGACGGCGATCTCGGCCTTGTCGGTGTTGACCGACACGACGGGAATGCCGCGCCGTGCGCTGTTGGGGAGGATGAAATTTTCGCCGGTGAAGCGCAGCGAGGGCGAGCGGTCGCGGATGTAGATGTCGAGCGCGACGGGTTCGCCGATCACCTCGCCGATCGCGGAGGGCAGGCCGGGGCGCACGAGGATGCGGTAGCGACCGCCATGCACGAGCCCTTCCACGCACAATTCGCGATCACCGCGCTCGACGGCTGCCGTCGGTGCGTTGTCGACGCTGACGAAGGAGGCATAGTCGACGCCGGTCTTCACCAGGTCCTCGGAAAACTGGACGCAGACCCGGGGGCTTGCGCTGTCGGAGTCCACCGTGTGCTCGACGACGCGGAAACCCCTGCGGCGCTTCAGGTCGGTGTAGAGCGCCTGGATTTCCGCCGAGGAGACGAGTTCGAGGCTCTTTTCGTAGGCGGTGATCGCGGGACGGAACATCGAGCGCTTCTCCAGCCCGGCGGCGAGCGCGTTCAGCGCGGCGGCCCGCTCGCGTGCCGTTCGAGAGAGCAGGTAGCCGTTGATGGCCGCGCCGGTCGCGGCGCGCTGGTAGTAGTAGGAGTTCTCGCCCCCGCCTGGCCGCACGGCGTTGGCCGCCGCGGCCATGCCGGTCCACAGGCCGGTGTCGTCGGGCAGGATCGAGAGCGCGTTGGCATAGTTCAGCATGGCGCCGCGCGGATCGTTGTTGGCCATGGCGTTTCGCGCGGCCTCGGTCAGCGCGACCAGTCCCGCGCCGCCGGCATCGGCCCTGGCAAGCGTCTCGTCGCGCCAGCGGCGGGCGTCTTCCACCACGTAGTCCGCGACATAGGACAGCGGCGCCGGCGCGCCGATGTCGGCTTCGGCCGTCAGGCTCACCACCTTGCCGGCGACCGCGCCGGGAAAGGTGTTCAGCACGTTGTAGTCGGATTTCAGGAAGCACCAGCTGGCGCGGGTGTTGTAGGTGAAGGCGCGGCAGGACGGGTCGCCGAGGCAGGTCGCCTTGCACTGGTCCAGCATGACGTTCTGCTCGGTGCGCAGGTCGAAACCGAAATAATCGCCGTCGGCGGTCGTCACGATCTGCCGTGCGTCCTGGGCCAGGCCCGGCGACGCATGGGCAAGCATGGCCGCGAGAGCGACCGCGACGAAACGAAACACGCGCATCCGAAAATCCTCCAAAGCCGTTTGGCCGATCCTAGGCCGCGGCAGGTCGCGGGACTGTGACATGCCGCACAGTCGAATGACCTGCCTGCCGCGAATGCGGTCGTTCGCCCTTCGCCGGGTCGTTGCAACCACGGTCGAGATAACCCTGCGGCAGGCAATCCCCAGATTGCGCCTAAAATACGGAGAGCCTGGCGCGAACCTTCGCTAGATAGGCCGCGCGGGAGGCCGGCGTTGAGGCGTCCATGCGGTAGTGGGCCAGGAACAGCGTCCGGCAGCGCCAGCCGCAGAGCGCCCGGATGCCGCGCAGCACGGTCCGGCGACCGGGATGGCCCATCAGGTGCGACCAGACGAGGGAGGCGCCGCAGGTCGTCACCACCGCCACCTTGCGGATGTGCGTCATCAGCGGCCGGATCCGACCGCCGTCCTTGGGAAGCTGGAAGACGATGTCGATGGCCCAAACGCGGTCGAGCCAGCCCTTCAGCATCGCCGGCAGGCCGTACCACCAGGTCGGATAGACGAAGACGAGGCCTTCCGCCCAGCGCAGCGCCTCGATGTGTGGCTGGAGCGCCGGGTCGGTCGGGGCGTGGTCGTTGTAGGTGCGCCGCTCCTCCGTTCCCATCACGGGGTCGAAGCCCATGGCATAGAGATCGAGCAGCCGCGTCTCGTGGCCAGCCGCCCGCAGCGCGGACAGCGTTTCGTCACGGACGGCGGCGCAGAAGCTTTCGGGGACGGGATGGCAGTAGACGACGAGGACACGCACGGCGTAGCTCTAGAATCGTTCCATGGAAGCGGCGACCTCGCGCATGAAACGCGCTCTTGACGATTCGGTCGAGCGGTTCATGTCGTAATGGGCAAGATATTCCACGCGCGCGCCGGGTTTCACCGTCCCCCACAGCAGGCGCTTGACCAGCCGGCGTGGCGGGTCGCCGATCAGGAAGGCGCGCCAGCGCGTGCCGCCGTAACTCGTCACCGCCACGACCTTGGTGATGTTGTGGAGCGCGCCCTCGACCTTGCCGTCGACGATCTTGAACGACACGCCCGGCAGAAAGACGCGGTCGAAGAAGCCCTTCAGGATTGCCGGATAGCCGTAGTTCCAGACGGGAAAACACAGCACCAGCGCCTCGGCCGCGCGCAGCCTTTCCACGTAGGGACGGACATGCTCGACGTTCTTTTCAAGGTCGTGATAGTCGAGCCGTTCCTGGCGCGACAGGCGCGGGTCGAAATCCTCGGCATAGAGGTCGCAGTCGTCGACCTCGTGCCCCGCCGCCGTCAGCCGCTCGACGATCAGCCGATGCAGCGCGGCGTTGAAACTGGTCTCGACCGGATGAGCGTGGAGGAGGAGGATTTTCACCGCGCGGCCGTCACTATGCCTGCTGCAGCCCCTTGAACAGAAACGGCTTCGACGAATCGAATTCGAAGTCCGGGTTCTCCCAGGCGATCATCTTGCCGGGATTGAGCAGGCCCTTCGGGTCCGCCTCCTTCTTGAAGGCCAGTTGCACGGCGTCGGTCTGCTTCATGCCGCCTTCCTCCAGCGTGTAGCGATGCGGGTTGAAGATCGGGCAGCCGTTCTCCTCGTGCAGGCGGATGATCTCGTCCAGCCGCTCCTCGGTCGTGTAGCGCACCATCGGCAGGCCGAAGCAGGTGACGTCGCCGTCGAAGCGCACGAACTCGAGATGGCCGATCACCTCGTCCGGAAACAGCGCATGCACCTTCTCGACCAGTTCGATCTGGTTCGGGAAGGGGTAGAGCACCTGCAGATAGGTGATCGCAGGGTCGATCCGCAGGCCGCGCAGGGTGGTGTGGTTCCAGGACAGCTCCGCCACCGGCGGGAGACCCTTCATGTCGTCGGCGGTCGCGGTCGCCGCGTTGAAGATCACCGCCGCGCCCTGCCTGCGGGTGAAAGCCAGGAAGGCGTCGAGCGCATGGGCGGCCACCATCACGAGGCAGACGCTCTGGCCCTCGCGAAGGAACTTCTGGTGGCGCTTGAAATAGTCGAAGGGGGCTGGCGCGGCGATCGGCGAGATCAGCTTGGTCAGGATGCCGTCCTGCCTGGCCAGCGCGTTGCCGTAGCGCGCGGCGTCGACGAAATCGTCGAAGCCGACGATCACGTCGACCCAGTCGTAGGCCGCCGTCAGCGGCATCTCCACCTCGGTGATGATGCCATTGGTGCCGTAGGCGTGCGTGACCTTGTGCAGGTCCTCGCCGGTGAGTTCGAGAATGCGCGGCGTCTCCTCCATGGTGACGACCCGCAGCCGGATGATGTTGCCGAAATCGCGCAGCCCGCCCCAGTTGATCGAGCCGATGCCGCCCGAGCCGCCGGCGATGAAGCCGCCGATCGAGGCGGTGTGGAAGGTCGACGGCAGCAGGCGCAGTTCCTGGCCCAAATGGGCGCGCGTCGCCTTGTCGATCTCGGCCATGACGGCGCCGGGTCCGCACACCACGCGGCCGGGCGCGATCTCGCGCACGTCGTTCATGTCGGCAAGGCTGAGCAGCACGCCGCCCGACAGCGGCATCGCCTGGCCGTAATTGCCGGTGCCGGTGCCGCGCGGGGTCACCGGCACGCCGTGCCGGTAGCAGGCGGTCAGCACCCGCACCACCTCGGCCTCGTCCTTCGGCGACACCACGATGTCGGCCACCACCTCGTCCAGCTGGCGTTTCAGCACCGGCGAGTACCAATAGAAGTCGCGGCTCTTCTGCTTGACGATCGCGGGGTTGTCCTCGATCCGGATGCCGTCGATGTCGCGTCTCAGTGCTGCGATGTCCATGAATTCACCTAAGGATCGGGTCGAGTTCGGCATAGTCGGGGAGGGCGGCGTCGCTGCGCTTGCCGTCGCGCAGCACGATGCGGTCGCTTTCGGGACGCGACAGCAGTTCGGTCAGCGATCGGCCCTTGAAGATCACCAGGTCGGCGGGCGCGCCGACGTCGATGCGGCCGGTTCCCTCCAGCCGCATCACGTCCGACGGCGTCGCGGCGACCGTCCTTGGCCAGTCGGCGACGGGGTGGTCGAAATGGATCGTCCGGGTCGCCATGCGGTAGACCTCCAGCATGTCGAGGTCGCCATAGGCGTAGAAGGGATCGCGCGTGTTGTCGGAGGCCACCGCGACCGGAATGCCGCGCGCCTTCATCTCGTGCAGCAGCGTCACCCCGCGCCAGCGCGGCGTGGTGCCGTCGTGGCGTCGGTCCTGGAGGTACATGTTGCACATCGGCAGCGACACGACCGCGAGGCCGGCCTTCGCCGCCTTGTCCAGCGTTTCGAGCACGTGGTCGTCCGGCTGGCGGGCCAGCGAGCAACAATGGCCGACGAGGATCTTCCCCTCGAAGCGATGCTCGATCGCCTTCTCGGCGATCCTCTTCAGCGAGATCGCGGCGACGTCGTCGGTCTCGTCGGCGTGGAAGTCGAGATCGAGGCCGCGATCGATCGCGGCGCGGAAGACGACGTCGAGCAGCTCGTCGAGGTCCGGAACCATGTAGGTGACGGCGCCGAGAATGCCGCCGGCCTCGGCCACCCGGTCGGCCAGCGATGCGAAGAACGCGCCGTCGCGCACGCTTTCGATGCCGACCAGGCTCGCCGCCTGCAACTCGATCCGGCCGGCCCAGCGCTCGCGCAGCGCCTCGAACACCGGCCAGGAGATGGTCTCCTGCGGATGGATCGAATCAAGATGCGTCCGTATCGCCCTGGTTCCGTGGGCGAATGCGCTCCTGAGGCCGAACTCCATCCGCGCCTCGACGTCGACCGCCGTCCAGTTCTCCGCCCGGTCGGCGCCAACCGCTTCGAGTGCACCCATGAATGTGCCGTCCGGATTCGGCCGTCGATGCCAGATGTGGCCCTTGTCCAAATGGGTGTGGCAGTCGACGAAGCAGGGCATGACGATGCGGCCGGCGAGGTCGATTGCGCGCGGCGGGATCGGCCGCCCGTCCGTGCGCGCCGCGACGCCGGTGATCGCGCCGTCGGCGACGGCGATGTCGGCCAGCACGAAGCCGTCGGCGTCGCCCGCGCCGACATCGGCCGTCGTCAGCGAGGCGTGCACGCGGGCATTGGCGAGAACGTACCAGCCGGAGGTGGGGAGTTCGACGGTCATCACCGCTCCTGTTTCAGCGCGCTCTCGTGCCAGCGCCGCAGGATCATGTGCGACACCCACGACAGCACGAGGAAGATCACGATGCCGGTCGCCGAGATCAGGATCAGCGCGGCGAACAGGCGCGGCGCGTTGAGCCGGTACCCCGCTTCGATGATGCGCGAGGCGAGCCCCGACGACTGGCCCGCCGCGCCCGCCACGAACTCGGCCACCACCGCGCCGATCAGCGCCAGCCCGCCGGCGATCTTCAGCCCGCCGAGGAAGTAGGGCATCGCCGCCGGCAGCCGCAGCAGCCACAGTTCCTGCCAGCGCGTCGCGCCGTTCAGCGCAAACAGGTCGCGCAGGTTGCGGTCGGCCGAGTTCAGGCCCAGCGTCGTGTTGGACAGGATCGGGAAGAAGGCGACGATCCAGGCGCAGAGCAGGAGCTTGGTGGTCTGGTTGTCGACGTAGATGTTGATCAGCGGGAAGATCGCCACGATCGGCGTCACCTGCAGCACCACGGCGAAGGGGAAGAACGACATCTCCACCCACTTCGACTGGGCGAACAGCACCGCGAGCCCGACGCCCCCGACGACGGCGAGCAGGAGGCCGAGGAAGGTGATCCTGAGCGTCACGAGCAGCGAGGTGAACAGGAGGCCGGCGTCGTTGACCAGCGCCTGCAGCACCACGCCGGGGCGCGGCAGAATGTAGTGCGGGATCTCGTTCCAGACGCAGATGCGGTCCCAGGCCAGGATCGCCAGCGCCATGATGGTCAGCGGCAGCACCCAGCGGCCGATCCGTTCGGCGCGCTCGCGACGGACGCGGCGGCTTTCCTCGGCGTCGACACCGACGACGGAGCTCTGCTCAGCGACGGCCATCGACGCCTCCGGAAAGCGGGCGGGCATTGATGGCGGCGAGCAGCGCCTCCGAGGCGTCGCGGCAGAGCGCGGCGTACTCCGCCGAGGTGCGGAAGCGCTCGTCGCGCGGGTAGGGCGCGTCGACCGCGAACTCGCCATGGACGCGGCCGGGCCGCGCCGCCATCACGATGATGCGGTTCGACAGGAACACGCTCTCGAAGACGCTGTGGGTGACGAACACGACGGTCAGCTTGCGGTCCTGCCAGAGTTCGAGGATGTCGTCGTTCAGCTTGAAACGGGTGATCTCGTCGAGCGCCGCGAATGGCTCGTCCATCAGCAGCAGTTTCGGCCGCGTCACCAGGCTGCGGGCGATCGAGACGCGCATCTTCATGCCGCCCGAAAGCTCGCGCGGCACCGCCTTCTCGAAGCCCGTCAGGTGGACGCGCTCCAGCATCTCGCCGATCTCCGCCGCCGCCTGCGCGCGGGAGACGCCGCGCAGCCGGAGCGGAAGCCAGACATTGTCGAAGACCGTCGCCCACGGCATCAGCGTCGGTTCCTGGAAGACGAAGCCGAGGTCGCGCTGGCCGATCGTCTCGCCGTGCCAGTCGAGAGCGCCGGTCGTGGGCGACGACAGGCCCGCCACGATGCGCAGCGCCGTCGACTTGCCGCAGCCGGACGGCCCGAGCAGGCTCACGAAGTCGCCCTGCCTTATGGTCATGTCGACGCCCGAAAGCGCCGTCACGCCGTTCGAGAACGCCTTGCCGACGCCGCGCAGCGACAGGAGCGGCGCGCGCGGCGATACGGTCTCCCCCCATGCGGGGGAGACGTCCGGCAGGACAGCGGTGGGCAAAAGGGAACTCAACCTCGAGAGACCAGGCAGGTCACTTCTTCAGGTCGAGGCCGACGCCCTTGTTCACGAAGTCGAGCGTGTAGGCCTTCTTGATGTCGAGCCCGTCGGCCACGACCTTGGCCTTGACCATCGAGGCGTAGAAGCCCGCGATCCGCTCGTCGGTCATCGCGCCGATGCCCATCGTTTCCGTGTCGCCCGAGTCGACGATTCCGAACTCCTTCATGGTCGCGATCGAGAAGGCGATTTGCTCGTCGTTCATGTCGGGATTGTCCTTCTTGATCAGCTCGTTGGCCGCGGCATTGTCCCCGTAGAGATAATTGTACCAGCCCTTGGCCGAACCATCGACGAAGCACTGCACGACCTGCGGCCGCTCGTCGATCGTCTTCTGCATGGTCTCGATCGTCGTGGCGTAGGTCTCGAAGCCGTAGTCGGCGAGCAGGAAGAGGTTGGGCTTGAAGCCGGCCTCGCGCTCCACCGCGAAGGGTTCGGAGGTGACGTAGCCCTGCTGGACCGACTTCGGATTGGCGATGAAGGGGGCCGGGTTGAAGGTGTAGGGCACGCGCTTGGACGCGTCGAAGCCGAAATCGGTGATCATCCACTGGAAGTAGCTCTGGAAGCCCTCGTCGCCGAGGATGTACTGCTCGGCGTCCTTCAGGCTCTCCCAGGTGTCGAGGCCCTGGCCCGGATGGCTCATCAGCACCTGCGGCTCCTTCTGGAACGAGGCGGCGACGACGCGCAGCGGGATGTTCTGCTCGACCGCCGAGAAGGCCTGCAGCATGTTGCCGCCCATGTAGAAGTCGATCTTGCCTGCCAGCAGCAGCGGACGGCCGGAAACCTGCGGCCCGCCCTGCATGATCTCGACGTCGATGCCGCAGGCGGCATAGGTGCCGTCGGCGACGGCTTGGTAGTAGCCGCCATGCTCGGCCTGGGCGAGCCAGTTGGTGGCGAACACCACCTTCTCGGCCGCCTGCGCGGCCAGCGGCGAGATCGAGGCGAGGAGAACGGAAACGGCTGCGGTGCGGATTCCTAACGTCATGACACGACCCCTGTGGTTGGCCCGGCCTCTTGGGCGCGGGTTCTGTTGTTCCAATTCCCGAGTGACGCAAGACGCATGCCATCGGTCTCCGCGCCGGCAAGGATACGGCCCGGCCGGGCCGGCTGGATCACCGACCTCGTGCGGTGCCGCCGCGGTGCGCAACCTGCCCATTTTTCAGCCACGAGTCCACCGCGCCGGATGCGCCGCGTATATATCCCGAGGCGCCGACTTGATGCGGACGCCGTGGCGGTCTTAGGTGGCGCCGGGATCGCCGCGAGCGGCGACGAACTCGGAGACGAACGATGCGAAAACTGTGGTGGGGCGACTATCGGACGGTCGATTTCGAGGGGCTCGACCCGGAGGCCGTGATCGCCGTCGTCCCGGTCGCCGCGATCGAGCAGCACGGGCCGCATCTGCCCGTCTCCACGGACACGACGATCATGCAGGGCATGATCGACACCGTCATCCCGCTCGTTCCCGCCGATCTCGACGCGCGCTTCCTGCCGGTCCAGGCGGTGGGCAAGTCGAACGAGCACCTGCATGCGCCGGGAACGCTGACGCTGCCCGCGGCGGCGCTCATCGAGGCCTGGACCGAGCTCGGCCTTTCGGTGGCGCGCGCCGGCGTGCGCAAGATCGTCTTCGTCAATTCGCATGGCGGCAACGAGGAGATCATGGGCATCGTCGCGCGCGAGTTGCGGGTGAGGGCGAGGATGCTGGCGGTCAAGACCAGCTGGCAGCGCTTCGGCCGCCCCGCCGGCATGTACACGGAAGCGGAGGAAAGGCTCGGGATCCATGGCGGCGACGTCGAAACCTCTCTGATGCTGCACTTCCGGCCCGACCTGGTGCGGATGGAGGAAGCCCGGAACTTCCGTTCGGCCACTAGCCGCGCCGACGAGAGCTTCGCGCTGCTGAAGCCGCAGGGAACCCATGCCTTCGCCTGGATCGCGAGTGACATCAATCCGGCCGGCGTCGCGGGCGACGCCTCGATCGCGACGGCCGAGAAGGGCCGCGCGACCGCCGCGCATCAGGCGGCGGGCTTCGTGGAACTGTTGAGGGACGTCCGCGCGGCAAGGCTAGACGACTGGCTCGCCTGATCGGACCTGTCCACAGGCTATGAAGGATTCGATCGACGGCGGCGCACGCCGCTCGATCATCCGGCGGATCGGGGAACAAGGCCCCGCGAATGTCCCCGTTGCGGTCGATTCGGCACGAAACTTGTCGCAATCGCAGCAGCTTGGCGGCGCGCAAAGTTGCACATTCCCCTACGAAACCGGATCGGGGCTGTCTTTGACATCACCGGCCGGATGGGGAATGCTAACGGGCGAAAAGCCAGGAAACGGGAGAGTGAAATGAGCTTCTACAAGAGCAACGGAGATCGGGTGCCCGGTCACGTGGAGGCGATGGCCGAAGGCGTGCGCGCCGGCCGGTACGACCGTCGCGAATTCCTCGCGATGGCCAGCGCCTTCGGCGCTTCGACGGCCTTGGCCTACAGCATGATCGGCCTCGCCGCGCCGACCAAGGCAATGGCGCAGGAGCCCAGGAAGGGCGGCGTGCTGAAGGTCGCCATGTCGATCAAGGATCCGAAGGATCCGCGCACGTCCGACTGGTCGGAAATCGCCACGGCGCTGCGCCAGATGCTCGAGCCGCTGGTCAAGTACACCAAGGACTACACGTTCGAGCCCTACCTGCTCGAAGGCTGGGAGGTGAACGACGACGCCACCGAGTATGTCCTGAAAGTCCGTCCGGGCGTGACCTGGACGAATGGCGACACGTTCAACGCCGACGACATCATCGTCAACATTACCCGCTGGGCCGACAAGAGCGCCGAAGGCAACTCGATGCCTGGCCGCCTCGGCACCATCGTCGATGACGCGACCGGCAAGCTGCGCGAGGGCGCGGTCAGCAAGGTCGACGACATGACGGTCAAGATCTCCCTCACCAAGCCGGACATCGCGCTGATCCCGAGCCTCTGCGACTATCCGGCGCTCGTCGTGCATCGCTCCTTCGACGAGACCGGGGCCAACATCGTGCAGAACCCGATCGGCACCGGTCCCTTCGAGCTCGTCTCCTACGACGTCGGCCAGAAAGTGGTCTACAAGCGCCGCGAAAACGGAACATGGTGGAACGGCGACGTCTATCTCGACGGGGTCGAATTCATCGACTACGGCACCGATCCGTCGGCGATGGTGTCGGCCTTCGAGGCCGGCGAGGTCCACACCAATTTCGAGACCTCGGCCGACTACGTGTCGATCCTCGACGGGGTCGGCGCCGTGGTGTCGGAGTCCGTGACTGCTTCCACTATCGTGGCGCGCACCAACGTCGCCAACAAGCCCTATGACGACCAGCGCGTGCGCAACGCGCTCCAGATCGCCGTCGACAACGCCACCGTTCTGGCGCTCGGCTACGGCAACGCCGGCGACCCGGCCGAAAACCACCACGTCTGCCCGATCCATCCCGAGTACGTGGCGCTGCCCAAGGTGGAACGCGACATCGCCAAGGCCAAGGCATTGATGGAAGAGGCCGGCCAGATCGACTTCGAGCACGAACTGATCACGGTCGACGAGGACTGGCACAAGAACACCGGCGACGCCATCGCCGCCCAGCTCCGCGAAGCCGGCATCAAGGTCAAGCGCACCGTCCTGCCGGGCTCGACCTTCTGGAACGACTGGACGAAGTATCCGTACTCGATGACCAACTGGAACATGCGCCCGCTCGGCGTCCAGGTTCTCGCCATCGCCTACCGGTCCGGCGAGGCCTGGAACGAGTCCGCGTTCTCCAACCCCGAATTCGATGCGCTCGTGGGCGAGGCACTGTCGATCGCCGACGCCGAAAAGCGCAAGGTGGTCATGGAGAAGATCGAGAAGATCATGCAGGACTCGGGCATCATCATCCAGCCCTACTGGCGCAAGCTCTACAACCACTCGGTGCCGGCGGTTCAGAACCACGGCATGCACCCGACCTTCGAGCACGACTTCGGCAAGGTCTGGCTCAGCGAGGCGTGAGCAGCTTCGTGTCACCGGGAGAGGCCTCGCGCCTCTCCCTTTCACCTCCGGAGGGTTAGTGGCCCCAACCTGAAGCGGCAGGGGGATCGATGCTTGCTTTCGTAGTGCGGCGACTGGGCACCATGGCGCTGACGATGCTGTGCCTGACGCTCGTCGTCTTCTTCATGGTCAACCTCGAGCCCAACCTGCGCAAGCTGTCGATCAGCCAGCTCGACATGCGCTCGTCCGACGAGCACATCGAGAGCTGGCTGCAGCGCAACGGCTACCGCGACAACTTCTTCGTCCGCTACGGCCGCTGGCTCGGCGTCGTCGAAAAGCAGCCCAACCTCGACGCCGATGGTCGGGCCGTCCCTCGTTTCTCCTACTGCAACGAACCGGCCGAGCCGCACTACGGCGGCATCCTCCAGGGCGATTTCGGCTGCTCGACCAAGTTCAAGACCACCGTCGCGGCGAAACTGTTCCCGGCCCTCGGCGCCACCGGCATCCTGATGTTCTGGGTGATGGTGGTCATGGTGCCGATCTCGCTGCTGATCGGCATCCTCGCCGGCATGCGCGAGGGTTCGCGGACGGACCGGACGCTCTCCGTCGCCTCGATCACCACGACCGCCACGCCGGAGTACGTGTCGGGCGTCATCTTCACCGTGATCTTCGCGTCCTGGCTTGGCTGGCTGAACGGATCGGCCGCCTCCGCCACCGCGCAGGGCGTCACCTTCTACAACTTCACCCTGCCGGTGATGACGATGGCCATCTACGGCATCGGCTACATCGCCCGCATGACGCGGGCCTCGATGGTCGAGGTGATGACGCAGCAATACATCCGCACCGCGCGGCTCAAGGGGCTCAGCTTCGGGGCGGTCGTCGTCAAGCACGCGCTGCGCAACGCGCTGATCGCGCCTTTCACCGTCATCATGCTGCAGTTCCCATGGCTGCTGACGGGCGTCGTGATCGTCGAGGTGATGTTCCGCTACCAGGGCTTCGGCTTCACCCTCGTGGAGGCGGCTGGCAACAACGACATCGACCTGCTGCTCGGCTGTTCGCTCGTCTCGGTCGCGGTCGTGCTGTCGACGCAACTCATCTCCGACGTCGGCTACGCCTATCTCAACCCGCGCATCAGAGTTCAATAAGGGGGACGCGGATGCAGCTCGAACATGTCGGCGCCTTCCAGATCGTCCTCGGCGTCCTCTTCCGCTTCTGGCCGGTCTGGCTTTCGCTGGCGATCGTGCTCGCGCTCAGCATTCGCTACAAGAAGCGCCTCGGCCTCTACGGCCATCTGTTCGACACGAGCGTCGGGATCGCCGGCGTGGTCATCTGCCTGTTCTGGCTGTTCACCGCCATCTTCTCGGCCACCATCGCGCCGTTCGATCCGCTCGTGCAGAACGTCATCATGAAGGACGCGCTGCCGGGCGCGATCGAGCCGGCCACGAAAGGCATCTACTATTTCGGAGGCGACAAGCTCGCCCGCGACGTCTTCTCGCGCATGGTGTTCGGCAGCCAGATCGTGCTCGTCATCGCGCCTTTCGCCACCGCCTTCGCGCTCATGGTCGGCATCACGCTCGGCCTGCCGGCCGGCTACTATGGCGGGCGGATCGATTCCTTCCTGTCCTTCCTGGCCAATCTCGTGCTGGCCTTCCCCGTCATCCTGCTGTTCTACCTGCTGGTCACGCCCGAAATCAGGCAACTCTCCTTCGACAGCTGGTTCAGCCAGGCGACCGGCATCGGTCTGTCGGTCCCGCGCGGCCTGGCGGCGTTCTTCTTCCTGTTCCCGATCATCTTCTTCTCGGTCCTGTTCTGGACCCGCTTCAACGGTCGGCCCGAGCGGCTCTGGGCCTATCTGGCGCTGACCATCCTGATTGGCGGCTGGGTCTATCTCGGCCTGGTCTTCAATGCCGACCCGCTCGGCATCATCGCCATCGAACCGTCGACGCTCAACATCTTCGTGGCCGTCGTGTTCGCCTCCTCGCCGGGCGTTTTCCGCATCGTGCGGGGCCTCGTCATGGACATCAAGACGCGCGACTACGTCGCAGCCGCGCAGACCCGCGGCGAAAGCCCCTGGTACATCATGATCTGGGAGGTGCTGCCCAACGCGCGCGGACCGCTGATCGTCGATGCCTGCCTGCGCATCGGCTACACCACCATATTGCTCGGAACGCTCGGCTATTTCGGGCTCGGCCTCGCCCCCGAGAGTCCGGACTGGGGCACGGCGATCAAGGATTCCAGCCGCCTGCTGCGGTCCTTCATCCATCCGGCCCTGCCGCCGGTCGTCGCGCTCATGTCCTTCGTGCTGGGCTTGAACCTGCTCGCCGACGCGCTGCGCGAACAGTCGCTGAAGGATTGAGGAGGCAACGATGTCCGCGTTTTCCGCATCCGCCCGTCCCGCCGCCAGCGTCCAGCCGATCCTCGAGATCGAGAACCTGTCGATCTCGTTCTTCACGCGCGCGGGCGAAATCCCGGCGGTGATGGACTTCTCCTGCAAGGTCATGCCGGGCGAGGCGATGGGGCTCGTCGGCGAATCGGGTTGCGGCAAGTCCACCGTCGCGCTCGGCATCATGCGCGACATGGGCAACCGCGGCCGCATCGTCGGCGGCCGCATCAAGTTCATGGGCCGCGACATGGGCGAGATGAGCGACGCGGAACTGCGCGACATCCGCGGCAACAAGATAGCCATGATCTACCAGGAGCCGATGGCGAGCCTGAACCCGGCCATGAAGGTCGGGCAGCAACTCATGGAAGTCCCGATCCTGCACGAGAAGGTGTCGAAGGACGTCGCCTACAAGCGCGCGCTGGACATGCTGGCCGCCGTGCGGCTGCCGGACCCCGAGCGCATGATGGGCTCCTATCCGCACCAGCTCTCGGGTGGCCAGCAGCAGCGCGTGGTCATCGCCATGGCGCTGCTGTCGAAGCCGGCGCTGCTCCTCCTCGACGAACCGACGACGGCGCTCGACGTCACGGTGGAGGCCGGCATCGTCGAGCTGGTCAAGGACCTCGGCAAGACGTTCGGCACATCGATGCTGTTCATCTCGCACAATCTCGGCCTCATCCTCGAAACCTGCGACCGCATCACGGTCATGTATTCGGGCGAGGCGGTGGAGGAGGGCAAGGTCGGCGATGTGTTCGACCGCATGCGTCATCCCTATACGCAGGGGCTCTTCCGCTCGATCCCGCTGCCCGGCGCCGACAAGAATTCTCGGCCGCTGATCGCCATTCCCGGCCAGTTGCCGCTGCCGCACGAGCGGCCGAAGGGCTGCAACTTCGGTCCGCGCTGCCAGCATTTCGTGGAAGGACTCTGCGACGCGCGCGAGATCCCGATGTATCCTGTGAAGGAACATCCCGAGCATCTCTCCCGCTGCGTCCGGTTCGACGACGTCGACTGGACCGCGCTGCCGGCGGGCGTCAGGCGCAACGAGCCGGTCAAGCCCGGCCCGACCGTTCTCAGGATCGACGACCTCAGGAAGTACTACAGGGTCGCCGCCAGCGAGATTTTCGGCGGAGCGGAGGCCCGCACCGTCAAGGCCAATGAATCGATCTCCTTCGAGGCGCGCGAATCGGAAACGGTCGCGATCGTCGGCGAATCGGGCTGCGGAAAATCGACGCTCGCCAAGGTGCTGCTCGGCCTCGAGACCGCGTCGTCGGGCAAGGTGCTGCTCGGCAATTCCGAGATCCAGGACACGCCGATCGAGAAACGCGACGTCGACACCATCTCCTCGATCCAGATGGTGTTCCAGAACCCCTTCGATACGCTCAACCCGAGCCATTCGGTCGGCTCGCAGATCATCCGGACGCTTGAAAAGTTCAAGGTCGGCAAGACGCAGGCGGATCGACAGAACCGCATGCTGGAACTGCTGGACCTCGTGAAGCTGCCCCGCGCCTTCGCCTCGCGCATGCCGCGCCAGTTGTCGGGCGGGCAGAAGCAGCGCATCGGCGTCGCGCGCGCCTTCGCCGGCAACGCGCGCGTGGTCGTCGCCGACGAGCCGGTCTCGGCGCTCGACGTTTCGGTGCAGGCGGCCGTCACCGAACTTCTGATGGACGTGCAGCGCCAGAACAAGACGACCATGCTGTTCATCAGCCACGACCTGTCGGTGGTGCGCTACCTCGCCGACCGCGTTGTCGTCATGTATCTCGGCTACATCGTCGAGCAGGGCACAACGGACCAGATCTTCGCGCCGCCTTACCACCCGTATACCGAGGCGCTCCTGTCAGCGATCCCGATCGCCGACACCAGCGTGGTCAAGAAACACATCGTGCTCGACGGCGACATCCCCTCCGCCATGAACCCGCCGTCCGGCTGCCCGTTCCAGACGCGCTGCCGGTGGAAGTCGCGCGTGCCCGACAATCTGTGCGAGACGAAAGTGCCGCCGCTGAAGAACCTCGGCAACGGCCACCAGAGCCTGTGCTGGCTCGACGACGCGGAACTCGCGTCCATGGAGCCGGTGATCTCGTTTGCGAAGCTTGGCGCGGGCGCACAAGCGCCGGATGCGCCGGCCGCCGCGCCGACGATCGAGCCTGCACCCGCCACGCCGCGGGGCGGCGGGGTAAGCCCGTCGTCCGTGGAGCCCGACGCTACGCTCGCCGGAAAGGAATCGCCTGCGGATCGCAGGCGGACCCGCAAGTCGCCCGTCCGTTCCGCCGTTCCCGGCGAATCATCGCCGAAGCGCCGGGCGGCTGAGGTCGGTTCGGGTCGCCAGGCCGTCGATCCCAGAGTGAAGCCGGGCACGACCGCGCCGAAGCCGAAATCGCCATCCGCCGCAAAGGCCAGTCGTGGCAAGAACATCGTCGAGCAGGCTGAACCGGCGCATCCCTATGTCGAGGCCGCTCCCGCGCTCGCCCTGTCCCCGCCGGACAAGGACCGTCCGGCCGGGATTCCGCGTCCGGACCAGCCAGACGACTTGAAGCTCATCTCGGGTATCGGGCCGAAGATCGAGGCGACCCTCAACGGCCTCGGCATCTACACCTATGCGCAGATCGCCGGCTGGAAGAAGGCCGAGCGTGCGTGGGTCGACGGCTTCCTCAAATTCCGCGGCCGCATCGAGCGCGACGACTGGGTCAAACAGGCCAAGGCGCTCAGGAAGGGTGGCGTCGAGGAATATGTCCGCGTGTTCGGCAAGAACCCGCGCTGATCAATTCCAGTCGCGACTACGAAGCGGCCATCCGATTTCGCCGAAGGGCTTCCACCCATTGCCGGCCCGATCGACGGCCGATGCCGAGTATCGCTTGGCTCTCCGGGGCGCGCATCCCCACGTCCCGAGGCCGGAAGGCGACAGGCTCAAGGTTCAGGACGTTGCCGCGCCGGTCAGGAACTGACGGGATCCGACTTCGCGCGGCTGCAACCCGATCCGCCGGACTGCTGCGAGCAATCCGCGCCGGTGCATCCGGTCGCCGAAGCGGTCGAGGCGAGGGGGATGGTGGTGGAAGCCGCGAAGGCGGCGGCGAGGAGCATGCTCTTCAGGAGGCGCATCGTTCTCTCCGGGCACGGGTCCGACCAACATAGGCGACCCTTTTTGATGGTAATCGATGCGACCGGCGGACGAAACCGGCCCAACGGCGGCGTCCGATCACAAATGCTTGTCCGCCACATGCTTGGCCGGCGTGCCGACGAGGGACGCGTTGCGGCGAAGGGGGGCGGGGAGCACGACGCTCCCCGCGCACCGTTGCGCCTCAAACCAGCCCGACCGGCATCGACGACGGCCGCACGACGACCTTCGACCCGTCGCGGACGCGATCGTGAAGGTCGATGATGTCGTGGTTGAGCAGCCGGATGCAGCCCGATGACACCGCCTGGCCGATGGAGTGCGCCTCCGGATTGCCGTGGATGCGGTAGATCGTGTCCTCGCCGTTCTGGAACAGGTAGAGCGCGCGTGCCCCCAGCGGATTGTCGAGGCCGGGGTCCATCCCGCCCGCGGCCACCGAATAGGGCGCGAGTTCGGGCTGGCGGGCCACCATGTCGTCGGGCGCCCGCCAGCGCGGCCAGCGCCGCTTGTACTGGACGACGGCGTCGCCCGACCATGAAAAGCCCTGCCGTCCGACGCCGATGCCGTAGCGCATGGCGGTGCCGCCCTCCTCGACCAGGTGCAGATAGAAGACGTTCGGATCGACGATGAGCGTGCCGACCACGTGCTCGGGGAACGGGTTCTCGACGCGCTGCCGCCAGTATTGTTGCGGCACCACGCCGCGCGGCACGGCGGGGATTGGAAAGGGCTCGTCGGGGATGGGTCCGTAGAAGGCGGGCATTTCGGGCGGAAGGGGCGGGCGAACCGGGGCCATGGCGCTGTAGCCGCCGCCAATGGAGGTACAGCCGGAGACGAAGGCCGCGGAAGCGGCGCCCATGAAGGAGCGTCGGGTCAACATATGGAATTCCTTGGTATTGCTGATCTGTGGCGCGGCGGCGAACGCCGCGAATGGCGATCAGCAGCTTCGCGGCGGGCCGACGAGACATCCGGGCGAAACGCCCGCCATTGTCGAAGAAGCGTTCTCGTAGGCCACCCTGACGGTGTTGGCGGTCGCGACGACGACGGTCACCGGGAGGCCGATCTCCGCCGAGCAGAGACCCTGCAACATGGCGCCTCGCAGGCATCGCTTGGTTGTCAGGACCCTCCCGGCGATCTTCCCCGACGATCTCGCGACCGCGATTTCCGAACCGTCGGCGGCCGGGAACGACCCCGCGGCGACGGCCCGAGGGCCGGCGAGGGCGCTGGCCGGCAGCAGCGCGAGCGCAAGGATGAAAACGAGCAGGCGAAACATCATGCCGTCGGATGACCATGCAAATGCGGAGATTTGACGTCAGCCCTGTGGCCGGGCCGGGTCATTTGCATCGCCGCAGCTGCGCGGCGTAGCTCCGGGCCACGGCCTCGGTCTCGCGCGCCGTGCGCTGGATGCCGGCGTTGTTGCGCCATGTGCCGCTGCGATAGCCGCCCCAACCGGAATAGTAGGCGAGATAGAGGTTGTAGGCATCGTTGCGGGCAATGCCGAGGGTGTCGGCGGATTTTGCATGATACCAGCCGACGAAGTCGATGGCGTCGCCGAAGCTGGTGCGGCGGGCGGCGATGTTGCCGGTCTCGGCCTTGTACTGCGTCCAGGTGCCGTCGAGCGCCTGCGAATAGCCATAGGCGGTCGACTGGTGCTTCCAGGGAATGACGCCGAGCAGCTTGGTGCGGGGCGGACGGGCGTTCTGCCGGAAGCCGGATTCCTTGCGCACCGTGGCCATCAGGATGGCGACCGGCACGCCATGCTTGCCTTCCGCCGCCCGCGCGTCGCGCTGCCAATTGGTGAGCCAGCCGTCGTTCTGGTCGAAGACGGCGCAGACATCGTTGATCTGGCGCGGCTGGGAGGCGCAGGCCGACAGTGCGAGCGACAGCGGCAGGCAGGCAAGTAGGATTTTACTCAAACGCAACGCGTACATGGACCTTGGATACCCGGAAAGGGTTGAGGGAATCTTTCCGCGTGGCCGAGGGGGTTCGGATGGGAGCAAATGGGGAATACGAAGGCGTCGGGCGTCCGCGTATGTACCGTCTCAAGACCTTGCGCTAACATGCCAGCAGCCAAGCCGAGCGGGGAGGTGAACCGATGGACATCCACATTCAGGACGAGGAGACGGCGAAGGCCGTACTGGAATTCGCGCGGCGTCGCGGTCTCGATGTATCGGCCGCGATCCGCGCGGCCATTGAGGAGGCGGACGCGGCGACGAACGAGGAGTACGGCAAGGTGCCGGGGATCGAGCCGGTGCTCGAGCGGGCTCGTGTCCGCCGGAAAGAACTCGGCATTCCCCTCGGCGCCACGTTCGATCTGAAGGCGTTTCGCGATGAGATCTGGGGCGAAGCGGGTTGAGCTACGTCGACAGTTCCGTTCTCGTCTCGCTCGCCGCGGCTGAACCCGACTGTGCCGAGTTGGCTGCACGTTGTGCCAGGAGTGACAGGCTGGTCACCTCCGTCGTCAGCCAGGTCGAGGCGGCGCTGGCGACGGGCCGCATCTTCGAGAGGGACTACGCGTTCGGCGCCGCCCAGGTGCGGGATGTCATCGCCGGTATCGGTATCGAGGTCGTTGGCTTGCCTGCCGATCTTGGTGATGCGGTCATGGAAGTCTATCTGAGGTTCGGCAAGGGCACCGGGCATCCAGCACAGTTGAACTTCGGAGATTGCTTTTCTTTCGCCATGGCCCAGCGATTGAAATCTCCGCTGCTGTTCAAGGGCGCGGATTTCTCGAAGACGGATATTGATTGCGCGCCTTAGTCGCAGTTTCGGCGACGCATGACGCGGCATGCCTCCCGTTTGCCATACCAATCTGCCCCTTCAAAACATGACAAATCATGTCATGTTTCCAATGCCTTGCCGTTGGTTTTGGAAAATTGACCAATTGATAAAAAAATAGTTCTGCGGTAGCGTTCCCCAAAACCAACATTGGGGAACAGGAATGGCTGCAGGCCTTTTCAAGGAAGGGATCGCCCCCGGCAGGCTCCCGTCGACGCAATACGCCGATAACTTTTCCGACCTTCACCCGCCGCTCGACCGGCATGAGGCGGTGGTCGAGGCCGACCGCTGCTACTTCTGCTACGACGCACCCTGCATGCAGGCGTGCCCGACCTCGATCGACATTCCGCTCTTCATCCGCCAGATCGCGACCGGCAACCCGCTGGGCTCGGCCAAGACGATCTTCGAGCAGAACATTCTCGGCGGCATGTGCGCCCGCGTCTGCCCGACCGAGACGCTCTGCGAGGAGGTCTGCGTTCGCGAGGTCGCCGAAGGCAAGCCGGTGCAGATCGGACGCCTGCAGCGCTACGCGACCGACGTCGCGATGGCCCAGGACAGGCAGTTCTTCCCCCGCGCCGCGCCGACCGGCAGGAAGGTCGCCGTCGTCGGGGCAGGCCCAGCCGGCCTCGCCTGTGCCCACCGCCTCGCGGTAAAGGGGCACGACGTCACCATATTCGAGGCAAGGCCGAAATCCGGCGGCCTCAACGAATACGGCATCGCCGCCTACAAGGCCGTCGACGGCTTCGCGCAGGCGGAGGTCGACTACATTCTCGCCGTCGGCGGCATCGCTATCGAAAACGGCAAGGCGCTCGGCCGGGACGTCGATCTTGCCGACCTGGCCGCGTCCTACGACGCCGTCTTCCTCGGCATGGGGCTTGCTGGCGTCAACGCGCTCGGCGCCGAGGGCGAGGAGGCGGCCGGCGTGCGCGACGCGGTCGACTTCATTGCCGAACTGCGCCAGGCGGGCGATCTGTCATCGCTGCCGATCGGCCGGCGCGTGGTCGTGCTTGGCGGCGGCATGACCGCCATCGACGCGGCGGTGCAGGCCAAGCTCCTCGGCGCCGAGGAAGTCACGATCTGCTACCGCCGCGGCAAGGAGGCCATGAACGCCTCCACCTTCGAGCAGGAT
This sequence comes from Mesorhizobium sp., assembly GCA_046292285.1. Lineage (GTDB taxonomy): Bacteria > Pseudomonadota > Alphaproteobacteria > Rhizobiales > Rhizobiaceae > Aquibium. Next base: position 27,217 of record JBKBRJ010000018.1, read on the forward strand.
CTCGCCGCCGCCAACGGCGTCATCATCCGCCATTGGCTGCAGCCGAAGCGCATTCTCTCGTCCGGCGGCGCCACCACCGGGATCGAGCTCGAATACACCACCCACGTCGACGGCAGGCTCGTCGGCACCGGCGAGACGGTCACGCTCGCCGCCGACCAGGTGTTCAAGGCGATCGGCCAGTCCTTCGACGCCGCGCCGCTCAACGGCTCGGGCGCCAGGCTCGCGCTGGAACGCGGGCGCATCAAGGTCGACGAGGAAGGCCGCACGTCGATGCCGAAGGTCTGGGCCGGGGGCGACTGCGTCGCCGATGCGCGCGAGGACCTGACGGTCGCCGCCCGGGGGGGGGGCGGCGCCGCCCCCCGGGGGCGGCCCCCGAAACACACCCCCCCCCGCCGGGGCGGGCCGCGACGCCGCCGAGAGCATCCACCGTACACTCACCGCGAACGGGAGGGCATGAGCATGGCAGACCTGTCCAGCAACTTCGTCGGCATAAAGTCGCCCAACCCCTTCTGGCTGGCCTCGGCGCCGCCGACCGACAAGGCCTACAACGTCGAGCGCGCCTACAAGGCGGGCTGGGGCGGCGTGGTCTGGAAGACGCTCGGCGAGGAGGGGCCGCCCGTCGTCAACGTCAACGGCCCGCGCTACGGCGCGATCTGGGGCGCCGACCGCCGCCTGCTCGGCCTGAACAACATCGAGCTGATCACCGACCGCGACCTCTACGTGAACCTGCGAGAGATCAAGCAGGTCAAGAAGAACTGGCCCGACCGGGCTCTGGTCGTGTCGCTCATGGTGCCCTGCGTGGAGGAAGCCTGGAAGGCGATCCTGCCGCTGGTCGAGGAGACCGAGGCCGACGGCATCGAGCTCAATTTCGGCTGTCCGCACGGCATGAGCGAGCGCGGCATGGGTGCGGCGGTCGGCCAGGTGCCCGAATATGTCGAGATGGTCGTGCGCTGGTGCAAGGCCAACACGCGCATGCCCGTCATCACCAAGCTGACGCCCAACATCTCCGACATCCGCAAGCCCGCACGGGCGGCGCATTCCGGCGGAACGGACGCGGTGTCGCTCATCAACACGATCAACTCGATCACCGGCGTCAATCTCGACACCTTCTCGCCGGAGCCGATGATCGACGGCAAGGGCACCCATGGCGGCTATTGCGGCCCGGCGGTGAAGCCGATCGCCATGAACATGGTGGCCGAAATCGCACGCGATCCCGAGACGGCGGGCCTGCCGATCTCCGGCATCGGCGGCATCACCACCTGGCGCGATGCGGCCGAGTTCATGGCGCTGGGCGCCGGCAACGTGCAGGTCTGCACCGCCGCCATGACCTACGGCTTCAAGGTCGTCCAGGAGATGATCGCCGGTCTCGAGGCCTGGATGGACGCCAAGGGTCACCGCCGGCTTACCGATATCATCGGGCGTGCGACGCCGAACGTCACCGACTGGCAGTACCTGAACCTCAACTACGTCGCCAAGGCGCGGATCAACCAGGACCTCTGCATCAAGTGCGGACGTTGCCACATTGCCTGCGAGGACACCTCGCACCAGGCGATCACGTCGATGGTCGACGGCGCGCGCCATTTCGAGGTGATGGAGGAGGAGTGCGTGGGCTGCAATCTCTGCGTCAACGTCTGCCCCGTGGAGAACTGCATCACCATGGAGCCGCTCGCGGCCGGCACGCTCGACAAGCGCACCGGCGAAGTCGTCAAGCCCGTCTACGCCAACTGGACGACGCACCCGAACAATCCGTCCGCAAAGGTGGCGGCTGAGTAGGAGGCCGACGGCAACCCAAGGTGGCGTCCGCGATCCGTCCGAACGAAGCGTGAGTGGAAGGCGAGGGCTGGTCGATGGCGTCGGGATGGGTCGAATGGATCATGATCGTGAGCGGCCTGCTCACGATCACCATGGTGCGGGCTGCCATATCGCCCCGGGCAACCCTCGAGTCCATGTTCGGCGCGTCCATCGAAGGTCCGCTCGCGGAAATTCTCGTACGCAACTGGGGCGTGCTCGTTACGCTCGTCGGCGTCGCGCTCGTCTATGGCGGCTGGTTCTCCGTCTCGCAGGTCCCGATCCTGATCGTGGCGGGCGCCAGCAAGCTCGCCTTCGTCGGCCTCGTGCTCATTCATGGTCGGGCCTATCTGGGCAAGCCGGTCGGGCAAGCCATCGCGGTCGATTCCGTGTTCGTCATGCTTTTCCTGTTCATCGTCCTCGCGCGACCGTAGGACGTCTCACCAGGACTTCAGCGCCCTGAGCGTCGGCGTCTTCTTGAGCATGTGCTCGTCCATCCGCGCGAGCATGCCGTCCAGCAGCGTCACGGCTTCGGCGACGTGCGGCCCCTTGTTCAGCATCACGCATTCGGCACGCGCGGCCATGGCGGCGTCCGTCATCTCGCCGCGCGAGGGCAGCCCGTCCTTGACGAGGTCTTCCAGCACCTGCGTCGCCCAGATGGTGGGGACGCTGGCGGCTTCGCAGATCCACAGGATCTCCTCCTGCATCTCGGCCGTGCGCTCGAAGCCGATCTCGGCGGCGAGATCGCCGCGGGCGATCATCACGCCGAAAGGCCGGTCGGTCGCCAGGACGCGCGCGATGAGCCGGGGCAGATTGGAGACGGCGCGGGGCTGCTCGATCTTGGCGACGATTCCGAGCCGTTTCGTGCCTTCGCCATGGCGGGCGAGGGCGTCTTCCAGGAGATCGATGTCCTCGGGGCGGCTGACGAAGGAATAGCCGACCATGTCGGCGCAGGCGACCACAGTCGCGAGATCGCCTTCGTCCTTCAGCGTCAATGGCGAAAGGTCGAGGTCGGTGTCGGGCAGGTTGATGCCCTTTTCGGGCTTGAGCTTGGCGCCGCCGGCCTTCGTTCGGGTGATGCGGATCGTCGCCTCTCCGGGCCCGGTCCGCTCCACCACGCCTTCCATCTTGCCGTCGTCATAGCGGAAGCGGTCGCCGACGCGTACCCGCTCGACGATCGCCGGCAGCGAGACGGCGGCGCAGAACGGCATGTCGGGCGTAGCCGACGGTTCGCCGGAGGCGACGAGCCGGATCGCGTCTCCGGCAACGACCTTCGCCTTCCTTTGCGGCAGCACGGTTTCGAGGCGGATCTTCGGCCCTGCGACGTCCATCAACACCGTGAGCGGCCGGCCGACCTGCTCGCCCGCCGCGCGGGCATGCCTCGCGATCGCCCGCCAGGTATCTGCGTCGTCATGGGCGCAATTGATGCGCGCGACATCCATGCCGCGCTTCGCGAGGTCGAGGATCATTCCGGGATCTGCCGCCGCGCCCCCGGGCAGCGTCACCATGATGCGCCCGCGCCGCGCGTCACGGCCGGAGCCGAACAGCGCATCCGCTTCCGCGGAAAGCCGCGCCTCGCCGGCGAAAAAGGCGTCTTCCTCGACTGCGGCGGCGACGGATGACGGCTGCCCCGCCAGCGCCGACAACGCAACCGTCACCGCGTCGAGCGTCGGCAGCACCCGGCTCTCCAGCCGGCCGAGCGAGGAGAGGCCGAACCGCATCAGGCGCCGCTGTAGCGGGCGCAGGTCGCGGCGGCGCAACGCCATGTAGTGGGCGAGATTGGCGAGTCGCGGATCGGCGCCATTGGCGCCATGCGCGGCGAGCCACGCATCGGCTTCCGCGAGGATGTCCGCGCGCAGGCGGCTCACGTCCTCGAGCAGGGCCGCCAAATCCCCGTCTCCCGCTGGAGGTGTGGAGGTTTCGATCCGCATGTTCCTAGCCGCCTCGGCCGCGATGGCCAACACGTCTGCTAGATTGCGCCTGTGACGCTCCTGTGACGGCGGCCCGCCGGGGCAAGCGGGGCCGCGCCGCTCGCCCCGCGACCGAAGAGCGCGCCGGTCAGACCTCCATAGTGTCGAAGAACAGCAGGTCGACGCCGGCCTGCGCGAAATTGGCGAGGTCAGCCGCGGCCGCCTGGCCTTCGGGCGAACCCAGTCCCGCCTGGATGTCGGCCATGCCCTCGAAGGTGAGGATCGCGATCAGGTGAAAGTCGGAAGGGCCCGCCGGCGTGCCGATGCCGCCCCGGTTCACCTCGTAGGACCGCAGCCCCGGAATCGTTTTCGCGATCGGCACGTGCGTGCCGAAGTAGTAGGCGTCGAACGCCGCAGGATCGGCGGGCTTGCGATACATCGCGATCATGCGTGCCATGAAGTCCTCCCTGGGTTTGACCTTGCGCCTCTCCGGCGCAGCCGCCTTCAGGCTGACGTATCGACGACCCGCTTCAATAACGGTCGTTCCGATCGCGATAGCCGGTCTTGTCGGCTCCCTTGGCTATGCCGAGAAGATCGTCGAGTTCGGGCACCGGCACCAACATGACGCCACCATTCTTCGGAACGAAGGCGAGCTTCTGGCCCGGCTGCCAGCCCCGCTTGTCACGCACCGACTTTGGAATGGAGATTTGGAACCTGGCCGAGATCATCGCAGTCGCGGACATGTCCTACGTCTCCCTGATCGATGCCGGAAACGTAAGATTTCCGGGACGCTTTGGCAACGTCCGCGCCCGGCCGTCACCCCTTCGGCTTCAGCCCCTCCACGAACAACTGCTCCAGGAACCGCGCCGCGTCCTCGAAGCGGCCTTCGCCGTCGCGCGAGGGGCCGAGCACGGCGCGCACCTGCACGTCGAAATCGGCATAGTGCTGCGTGGTCGCCCAGATGGCGAAGATCAGGTGGTAGGGGTCGGTGCGGGCGATCTTGCCGGCGCGCATCCAGCCCTTGATGATCTCGACCTTCTCGTCGACCAGCGATTTCAGCTCGCCTTCGAGCATCGGCAGCACGCGCGGCGCGCCCTGCAGGATCTCGTTGGCGAAGAGGCGGCTCTCGCGCGGATAGTCGCGCGCCATCTCAAGCTTGCGGCGGATGTAGCTCCTGAGTTCGGTCACCGGGTCCCCGACGTCGTCCATCTCCCGCAGCGGCGCCAGCCAGGTGTCGAGCAGCCGCTTGATCAGCGTGCGGTGGATGTCGTCCTTGCTCTTGAAATAGTAGAGCAGGTTCGGCTTCGACATGCCCGCCGCCTCGGCGATCTGGTCGATGGTCGCGCCGCGGAAGCCGTGCTGGGCAAAGATTTCGAGGGCCGCTTCCAGGATGAGTTCGCGCTTCTCGATCTGGATGCGCGTGCGGGGCTTTCGAGCCGGCTGATCCATTCCGCCCTTCCTTGTCGCCACCCGTTCGTGGCCCAATCGGCTGGACCAGTTCGTGGCCCGCCCGTGGAACGCACCGGGGACCGTGGCTTTAGGCTATTCTTCCCTTGACCGCTCATGTGGCGATGCTAACGTTTGTCCAATCGGTCAAAAATTGCAAGCGCATACGCGCGATGGACCAAGCGTTGGCCGGCACGCGACGAGGGGCAATAAGCAACAACAAGAGGCTTGGCATGTCGAACCGTCTAAATGTGGCGCCGAACGATCTTTCCGCGTTCTGGATGCCTTTCACGTCCAACCGCCAGTTCAAGCAGGCGCCGCGCATGCTCGCGTCGGCCAAGGACATGCACTACACCACCACCGACGGCCGCAAGGTGCTCGACGGCACCGCCGGGCTGTGGTGCGTGAACGCCGGTCACTGCCGGCCGAAGATCACCGAGGCGATCCAGCACCAGGCGGCCGAGCTCGACTATGCGCCCGCCTTCCAGATGGGCCATCCGATCGTCTTCGAACTGGCGAACCGCCTCGTCGACGTCGCGCCCGAGGGCATGGATCACATCTTCTTCACCAATTCCGGTTCGGAATCGGTCGAGACCGCGCTGAAGATGGCGATCGCCTATCACCGCGTCCGGGGCGAGGGCGCGCGCACGCGCCTGATCGGCCGCGAGCGCGGCTATCACGGGGTCAATTTCGGCGGCATCTCCGTCGGCGGCATCGTCACCAACCGCAAGATGTTCGGCACGCTGCTCGGCGGCGTCGACCACCTGCCGCACACCCACCTGCCGGCGAAGAACGCCTTCACCAGGGGCGAGCCGGAGCATGGCGCCGATCTCGCCGACGAGCTCGAGCGCATCGTCACCCTGCACGACGCCTCGACCATCGCCGCCGTCATCGTCGAGCCGGTCGCGGGTTCCACCGGCGTGCTCATCCCGCCGAAGGGCTATCTCAAGAAGCTGCGCGACATCTGCACCAAGCACGGCATCCTGTTGATCTTCGACGAGGTCATCACCGGTTTCGGCCGCCTCGGCACGCCCTTCGCCGCCGACTATTTCGACGTGATCCCCGACATCATGACCACCGCCAAGGGCGTCTCCAACGGCGTCATCCCGATGGGCGCGGTGTTCGTCAAGAAGGAGATCCACGACGCCTTCATGACCGGGCCCGAGCACATGATCGAGTTCTTCCACGGCTACACCTATTCGGGGAACCCGATCGCCTCGGCCGCGGCCATCGCCACGCTCGACACCTACAAGGAAGAGGGTCTGCTGACCCGCGGCGCCGAGCTCGCGCCCTACTGGGAAGAGGCGCTGCACTCGCTGAGGGACGCTCCACACGTCATCGACATCCGCAACATCGGCCTCGTCGGCGCGATCGAACTGCAGCCGATCGCCGGCCAGCCGACCAAGCGCGCCTTCTCGGCCTTCGTGAAGGCCTTCGAGAAGGGCTGCCTGATCCGCACCACCGGCGACATCATCGCGCTGTCGCCGCCGCTGATCATCGAGAAGGGGCAGATCGACGAGCTGATCGACTGCGTGCGCAAGGTTCTGCACGAGGTGGATTGAGCCATGAGCCGCCCCAAGGCGACCCACGAGGTTCTGGTGGACGACGCGAGGGTTCGCGTCACCCGCTGGGACTTCGCCCCGGGGGCGGAGACGGGCTGGCACCGTCACGGCATGGACTATGTCGTGACGACGCTCACGCCATGCGCCTTTCTCCTGGAGGAACCCAGCGGCGGGAGCCGGCGGGTCGATCTCGCGGCGGGCACCACTTACCGCCGCGATCAAGGCGTCGAGCACAATGTCGTCAACGGCGGCACCGAGCCGATGTCCTTCGTCGAGACCGAACTGAAGAACTGAGGGGACTAGCCATGGCCGCACCCGGTGAAAATATGCGAATCAATCCAGACCGCTTGTGGGATTCCCTCATGCAGATGGCGAAGATCGGACCGGGCGTGGCGGGCGGCAACAACCGCCAGACGCTGACCGACGAGGACGCGGAAGGCCGGCGCCTGTTCCAGTCCTGGTGCGAGGAGGCCGGGCTGACGATGGGCGTCGACCAGATGGGCACCATGTTCGCCCGGCGCGAGGGCACCGATCCCGACGCGCTGCCGGTCTATGTCGGCTCGCATCTCGACACGCAGCCGACCGGCGGCAAGTATGACGGCGTGCTCGGCGTGCTCGGCGGGCTGGAGGTCGTGCGCACGCTGAACGACCTCGGCATCAGGACGAAGCACCCGATCGTCGTGACCAACTGGACCAACGAGGAGGGCACCCGTTTCGCGCCGGCCATGCTGGCGTCCGGCGTCTTCGCCGGCGTGCACGATCAGGACTGGGCCTACGATCGCAAGGACGCCAAGGGCAAGCGCTTCGGCGACGAACTGGAGCGTATCGGCTGGAAGGGCGAAGAGGAGGTCGGCGCGCGGAAGATGAAGGCCTTCTTCGAGCTCCACATCGAGCAGGGGCCGATTCTCGAGGACGAGGATGTCGACATCGGCGTCGTCACCCACGGCCAGGGCCTGTGGTGGCTGCAGGTCACGCTGACCGGCAAGGACGCGCACACCGGCTCCACGCCGATGCCCAAGCGCCGCAACGCCGGCCTCGGCATGGCCCGCGTCACCGAGCTCGTCCACGAGATCGCGATGGAATACCAGCCCGACGCCGTCGGCGCGGTCGGACACGTCGAGGTCTATCCGAACTCGCGCAACGTCATCCCCGGCAAGGTGGTCTTCACCATCGACATCCGCTCGCCGCACCAGGACGTGCTCGACGAGATGCGGGCGCGCATCGAGGACGGCATCGCAACCATCTGCGAGGCGCTCGACATCGGCTTCGAGGTCGAGGCCGTCGGCCATTTCGATCCCGTGACCTTCGACGAGGGCTGCGTGAAGGCGATCCGCGACGCCGCCGAGCGGCTGGGCTATTCCCACATGAACATCGTGTCCGGCGCCGGCCACGACGCCTGCTGGATCAACCGCGTCGCGCCGACGGCCATGGTCATGTGCCCCTGCGTCGACGGGCTGTCGCACAACGAGGCCGAGGAAATCACCAGGGACTGGGCGCGCGCCGGCTGCGACGTCCTGTTCCACGCCGTCGTGGAAACGGCGGAGATCGTTGAATGAGACAGTTCATCGGAGGATAGTCACGCGTTTCACGCAATGGAGGCGGCCATGGGTCGACCGAGGGAACTGACGGATGCGGAACGGGCCGAGCTTGTCGCCAAGGGGTACAGGCCGGTGGAGATGTGGATACCGGATCTCTCACGGGATGAGGTCCGCGAACGTCTCCGGCGCGAGTTGAAGGCCATTCGCGAGGCGGACATTCGAACCGGCGAACTGGCTCGCTTGGCTGAAACGGTCGAGGATCTCGCGGGTGACTTCGATTGATGAGGCGCGGTGACGTGGTGCTCGTCTCCGGCAAGGGTGATTACGGGAAGGCCCGACCGGCGATCGTGGTGCAGGCGGATTATCTTATCGACGGACTGGACAGCCTTACGGTTTGTCCCCTCACGAGTGACGTCTTGAACAGGGAGTATCTTCGCGTGGCCGTCGAGCCGACGTCCGAAAACGGTCTGAAACTACCGTCCGACATGATGGTCGACAAGTTGCAGACCTATCCGAAGACGAAGGTGTTCGGCCCGATCGGGCACCTGGCCGAAGTCGATATGCGTCGCCTTGACGGGGCTTTGTCGTTCTTCTTCCAACTCGGTCCGAACTGACGATGGCGCCGCGCAAAATTCTGCACATCATGGAAAACGACATGTTCCAAGCCGCCAACGAAGGGGCTTTCATTGTCGAAGCCGGCCGTGATGATCGACGCGCTCATTCTCCCGCCGCCGAGGCCATGACATGGACGCTCGTTGCATGACCCGCCGCGAGCCTCAGCGGCGCAACCGCCGGACCTCGAGGCGGGCGACCTGAATGGACGTCGAGGGGCTCCTTCAGGGCGTCATCCGCCTGTCGAACTTCATGACCTCGCGGCTGGTCGTCTCGGGCATCGCCTTCTACGTCGTGTCTGGCTTCACCGAGGTCGGCTCGACGACCGAAGGACTGCTTCCCGACGCCGACCTGCTCAACGAGGTGGTCGAGAACTACCAGAACATCTTCGACGTTCTCGGCGTGTCGGATTTCGCGCTGCTGCTGATCTTCTTCCTGTTCCTCACCACGATCCATCTGCTCTACGTCGCCTTCAAGCGGGTCGGCGAGTACATCCCGCCCGCGATCGTTCCGCTGTCGGGCTGGAAAGCCCTCGACGACGTCACCCTGTCGGCCTTCGACATCCTGCGCGAGGCGCGCGGGGAGGAGCATACCGACGAGGAGAACCAGCGCCTGTTCGAGTTCAAGAAGAAGCTGCACGAGATCGACGCGCGCACCGAGGCGGCCTATCATGAGGAGATCGGCGGCGTATCGTCGGCCTACAGCATCTCCAAGGCGATGATTCTCTTCGTCCTTCTTGCGGGGGCTTATGCGGCGCTGTCGGGCAGCTACACCAACGATCCGAAGATCCTGCTGGCGATCCTCGGTTTTTCCCTCCTGCTTGTGCTCTACACCGCCTTCGCGATCTTCCGCTCGAACTACGAGCGGATCGCCATGCTGCGGGCCGAGGTGATCAACCAGTTCATGGAGTTCGCGCGCATCTGGGCGCCGGCCGAATACCAGGAACGGATGGTCGAGGCGTGCAAGCCGTCGCGCGAGTTGCGGCCGGCGGAGTTCGCCATCGTCGTGCCCGTCTACGGCACGCTGGATGAACTCGTGGCGGATTTCCGCCGCCTTAGGGAGCGCCGTCTGCGCCGCGGGAACGATCGACCGCCGGACGGCGCGATGGGCGCATGAACCGTCGGATATTCAGAATGGGAGACTGGACATGACCAAAGTCATCAAGAACGGAACCATCGTCACCGCCGACCGCACCTGGAAGGCGGACGTGCTGATCCAGCACGACAAGATCGTCGCCATCGGGCCGGACCTGCACGCCGACCACGAGATCGACGCCACCGGCTGCTACGTCATGCCGGGCGGCATCGATCCGCATACCCACCTCGAAATGCCCTTCATGGGCACCTATTCCTCCGACGATTTCGAGAGCGGGACGCGGGCGGCGCTGTCGGGCGGCACCACCATGGTGGTCGACTTCTGCCTGCCCAGTCCCGGCCAGTCGCTGCTCGAAGCCATCGACATGTGGTCGAACAAGTCCACGCGCGCCTGCTGCGACTATTCCTACCACATGGCCATCACCTGGTGGGGCGAGCAGGTCTTCGACGAGATGCCGAAGGTGGTCGAGAAGGGCATCACATCCTTCAAGCACTTCATGGCCTACAAGGGCGCGCTGATGGTCAACGACGACGAGATGCTCGCCTCGTTCCAGCGCTGCGCAGAGATCGGCGGCCTGCCGCTCGTCCATGCCGAGAACGGCGACGTCGTGGCTTCGCTGCAGCAGAAGCTGCTCGCCGAGGGCAACAACGGCCCCGAGGCGCATGCCTATTCGCGCCCGCCGGAGGTGGAGGGCGAGGCGACCAACCGCGCCATCATGATCGCCGACATGGCCGGCGTGCCGCTCTACGTCGTGCACACCTCCTGCGAGCAGAGCCACGAGGCGATCCGCCGGGCGCGGCAGAAGGGCATGCGCGTCTATGGCGAGCCGCTGGTCCAGCACCTCGTGCTCGACGAGACCGAATACGCCAATCCCGACTGGGACCATGCCGCGCGGCGCGTCATGAGCCCGCCCTTCCGCAACAGGCAGCACCAGGATTCGCTGTGGGCCGGCCTGTCGGCGGGGTCGCTGCAGGTCGTCGCCACCGACCACTGCGCCTTCACCACCGAGCAGAAGCGCTACGGCGTCGGCGACTTCACCAAGATCCCCAACGGCACGGGCGGGCTGGAGGACCGGCTGCCGGTGCTCTGGACCTTCGGCGTCGGCACGGGTCGCCTGACCATGAACGAGTTCGTCGCCGTCACCTCGACCAACATCGCCAAGATCCTCAACATGTATCCGAGGAAGGGCGCGATCGTGGAAGGGGCGGACGCAGACGTGATCGTCTGGGATCCGGAAGCGACCAAGACCATCTCCGCCGGCAGCCAGCAGTCGGCGATCGACTACAACGTCTTCGAGGGCATCACCGTCAAGGGCCTGCCGAAATACGTGCTGACGCGCGGCGAGATCGCAGTCGACAACGGCAAGGTCAAGGCCAAGCCCGGCCATGGCCAGTTCGTCGGACGCGAACCCTTCATGGCCGCCAACAAGGCGCTGTCGACCTGGAAGGAACTGGTCGCGCCGCGAAAGGTGGAGCGCAGCGGCATTCCGGCGAGCGGGGTGTGATCCTGAATGCGATCGCTTGCCATCGCGATCATCTGTCTGGCCTCCTTGCCCGCGGTCGCCGAACAGGCGGCCGCTCCCGGGGCGGACGCCCCCTGGCTCACCGGCGTCTGGGGCAATGCGCCCGGATGCGCCTATCACAAGGGCGGATCGCGCGACGACGACGATTCGCTCTTCGTGTTGAGGCCGGACGGACTGGAAACCTATGTGATGGAATGCGAATTCCTGTCGGTCCTGCGCGGCGCCGGCGCGTCGGTCGTCACCGCGCTCTGCGGTCACGAGGGCGAGGACCTGCTCACGGCCGAGACCTTCATCGTCCGCGACCCATGGGAGCCCGAGGCGCGCATGAAGCGGATCACCGACGGCGACGGAAACCTGCGCGACGAGGTCGCACCATGCGACTAGGCCTCGCCAGAACGGCGTCTTCCAACGAGGCCGTTCCCGCGGTTCGTCGCGGGAAAAGCCCTCCGCCCGGCGGGCGGAGGGTCGTCACGCTCAGGGCCTCACTTCGCCGCCAGCATTTCCGGCACGTCGAGCAGGATGAGTTCGTTGTCTGCTGCCGCGTCGAGCTTGCGGCCCGACGAGAACGGCAGGTTGTTGTCCATCGCCACGATGATCTGGGTGTCCGACACGGCCATCACGTTCTCGATGGTGAAGAACGGGAAGGTCATGATGCCGGTCAGGTCGCGCTTGGCGACGGTCTCGAGCCGGTTCTTCTTCTCCGGGTCGGCGATGTCCATCAGGTCGACATGGCCGATCCGGCGCACGAAGCCTTCGTCGTCGACCGTCGCCGTGTCGATCAGCACGATGCGCTTCAGCATCGCCGGCGCCGGGAAGCAGTCCGGCTTGGCCTCGCCCTCGCACTTCAGCGACGGGTCGCCCTCGCCATTGTCGCGCTCGATCACCAGCGCGCGGGTCTCGTCGATGAAGTTGAAGTCGCCGATCGCCGTCGCGCCCTCGGCGAGCGCGAACTTGAAGCCCTGGCCGGTCCATTCACCCTTGGCCGTATCGAAGGCCAGCACCTGAAGATGATTGCCGACCGGCTTGGCGTCCTCGCCGATCAGCGGCTTCTCGAGCATCGCCCAGAGAAGGTTGGAGCCGGGCTGCAGGGCCATGCCCTCGTAGCCGCCGGAGCGCGGAACGGTCCAGTCGACGCCAGGCTTGGACAGTCCGCTGATCGTCGGATGATCGACGCTCTTCAGCACCTTGCCGTCCATCATCGTCGGGTAGACAGCCTTCACCTTGCCGTCGAGGCCGGCCTGGATCAGGTGGGGTCCGAACTCCTCGCCGATCCAGACGTCGCCGCCGACGATCTGGATGCTCTCGGGATCGAAGTCCGCGCCGGTGAGATATCGGCTCTCGCTGCCTTCGTAGGCGATGCGGAAGGGAACCTTCCTGTCAGGATCGGACAGGAACACGGTCTCCCGCACGGCGACCTCGCCGGTCGCGAAGTCCGGCTGGATCTTGTGGAAGAAGAGCAGGGCGTCGGGGCTGTTCGCCTTCGTCCCGAAGCCGTTGTCGGTCAGCGCGTAGATCGATCCGTCCTCGGCGCGCTGCATGGCAAACCCGGAAAGACCCTGGAGTGGCTGGCCGTCGAACGGCACCGAAAGGCCGGTGGGGCGCTTGCCGTGCATCCCGCCGGTGTCGCCGGGCACCGTGCCGATCGCGTCGACGCGAGCCGCGCCGGTAAACTTGCCGGAGACCTTGGCGTCAGCCGGGGCATCGGCAGGCGCGGGGACGAACGAAGCGGCCGGAATGAGGGCGTGGCCGGCGAGCTTCGCGGGGAAGACGGTTTCGGCGCTGGCCGCGCCGCATGCGGCGACGAGCGCGAGCGCGCAGACTGTGGTTTTGAGCATGGTCTGTTCTCCTGGCCCAAGGTTGCAATGAGCGCGCTATGGCTAGGACGCCCGCTTGACCGGCGGGTGACAGGTCGATTGCGTTTCTGTAACGGCCCACAATCTCGTCGCGGGGCCAGGCGCCAGGGCGCCATTGTCGCGGGCGCCGTTCGGCACTTCAGCAGCAGTGGCGGTACGAACGCGCCGCCCTTACCCCGGAACCAGCGCCTCGAGTTCCGGCAGCAGCGTGACGCTCTCCTGCTCGTTGGGGTCGGTGCGGGCGATGACGGCGCTGACCGGCGCGTCGGAGTTGTTGATCGGCAGGTGCGGCACGTTGGCGGGGATGTAGACCATGTCGCCGGCGTTGGTCTCCATCACGTTCTCCAGCCGCTCGCCCCAGTACATGATCGCCTTGCCCGACAGCACGTAGATCGCGGTCTCGTGGCTGTCGTGCTTGTGGGCCTTGGCGCGGCCGCCGGGCGGTATCGTCAAGAGGTGCATGCAGATGCCGGCGGAACCGACCGTCTCGCGAGCCACACCCTCGAAATAGTTGAAGCCCTGCTTGCCGCCATAGGTCTTTTCGGCGCGCAGGCGCCGGCATTCTCTCGGGGGCGTCGGTGCTGACATCGGGTTTCCTCCACAATTTGGAACGGCCATGCTGCATGGCCGAAGAGACGTCTCTATGATGACGACGAAAATGGTGCAAAGTCACCAGCAGGGGATTGGGGCAGAGACGGATTTGACAGAAGGTTCGGTAATCACGGCCAAGGGGCTCGACCTGACGTTCCAGACCAATGATGGTCCGGTGCATGCCTTGTCGAACGTCGACCTCGACATCGGCAAGGGCGAGTTCGTCTCCTTCATCGGCCCGTCGGGCTGCGGCAAGACGACATTCCTGCGCGTCATCGCCGATCTGGAGCAGCCGACCGGCGGCGCCATCACCGTCAACGGCATGACCCCGGAGGAGGCGCGCCGCCGCCGCGCCTATGGCTACGTCTTCCAGGCCGCCGCGCTCTATCCCTGGCGCACGATCGAGAAGAACGTCGCGCTGCCGCTCGAAATCATGGGCATCCCGGCCGCCGAGCAGCGCGAGCGCGTCAAGCGCACGCTCGACCTCGTCAATCTCTCCGGCTTCGAGAAGAAGTTCCCCTGGCAGTTGTCGGGCGGCATGCAGCAGCGCGCCTCGATCGCCCGCGCGCTCGCTTTCGACGCGGACCTGCTCTTGATGGACGAGCCCTTCGGCGCGCTCGACGAGATCGTGCGCGACCACCTCAACGAACAGCTTCTCCAGCTCTGGGCGCGCACCAACAAGACGATCTGCTTCGTCACGCACTCTATTCCCGAGGCCGTCTACCTCTCGACCAAGATCGTCGTCATGAGCCCGCGTCCCGGGCGCGTCACCGACGTCATCACCTCGACGCTGCCCAGGGAACGTCCGCTCGGCATCCGCGAATCGACCGATTTCCTCGCCATCGCCCACCGCGTGCGCGAAGGGTTGAGGGCAGGGCACTCCTATGAGGATTGAGGCGGGAAACTTGCGCTCCCCCTTGCGGGGAGGGTGGCCGCGAAGCGGCCGGGTGGGGGCGGTGGATCTGGGTTGGACGCTGGAGATTGACAGCGCCATGGGTGTCCCCCTCCCCCTTGTGGGGAGGGGTGAGGGGTGGGGGTTCTGATGTCACCGAGTTCCATCAGTCCCGTCACGCGGGTTCGTGCGCGAAGCCTGCGGCGAAACATGACCGAAGGTGAGCGTAGGCTCTGGTTCGAGCTTCGCCAGTTTCGCAGGCTCTATGGCATCCACGTGCGGCGTCAGGCTCCCCTTGGACCTTTCATCGTCGATTTCGTCGTCCACGAGCACCGCTTCGTCGTCGAGGTTGACGGCGAATACCATTACAGCCCGGTGGGCATGGAGCGCGATCGCAGACGGGATGAGTGGCTAGCTGGCCAGGGCTACCGGGTTATCCATCTCGATACTGGTGAATTGGCTTCGAACTTCGACGGTTGCCTGGAGGAAATCCTTCGCGAACTGGGGCTCATGGACGAGGCGCCGCTACCCCCACCCCTAACCCCTCCCCACAAGGGGGAGGGGGACGGGAGCCACCCATGACCGACCGCTTCATCGACAAGATCCTCCCCGTCACCGCCATCCTCGCCGCCATCGTCGTGGCCTGGTATGTCGGCGCCTATGCCATGAACGCGCCGTTCCAGCGCGACCTCGACCGGCGGGCGGGCGAGACGTCCACGACCTGGGAGTTCGTCGTCAAGACGATGAGCCAGCCCAAGCCGACCCTGCCGGCCCCGCACCAGGTGGCGGTGAACTTCGTCGAGAACACCTTCTTCCGGAAGGTCTCGTCGAACCGCAGCCTCGTCTATCACGCCGCCGTGACGCTCTCGTCCACGGTGCTCGGCTTCGCCTTCGGGACCATCCTCGGCATCGTCATCGCCGTCGGCATCGTCCACGTCGTCACGCTCGACCGCTCGCTGATGCCCTGGATCATCACCTCGCAGACGATCCCGATCCTGGCGCTGGCGCCGATGATCATCGTGGTGCTGGCGGCCGTCGGCATCACCGGGCTGATCCCCAAGGCGCTCATTTCCACCTACCTGTCGTTCTTCCCGGTCGCGGTCGGCATGGTGAAGGGGCTGCGCTCGCCGGAGATCATGCATCTCGATCTCATGCACACCTACAATGCCAGCCCCGGCCAGGTGTTCTGGAAGCTGCGCGTGCCGGCCTCGGTGCCGTTCCTCTTCGCCTCGATGAAGGTGGCCGTGGCGGCGAGCCTCGTCGGCGCGATCGTCGGCGAACTGCCCACCGGCGCGGTGGCCGGCATCGGCTCGAAGCTGCTCAGCGGCTCCTACTACAGCCAGACCATCGACATGTTCGCCGCGCTGGTGGCGGGCTCGGTGGTCGCGGTGCTGCTCGTGAGCCTGGTGGGGCTCGCCGGCCGCATCACCGAGCGCGCGATGGGGGCGCGGCCCGCATGAAGCCGTTCGCCGTTCTTCCCTGGCAATCCTATGCCGCGATCGCCGCCGCCGTTCTCGCCCTGGCCGGCCTGCCTATCCTTCCCGACGGCATGACCCCGTCCTCGACCGCTCTCGCCTTCGCCTTCGTCGTCGCCGGAGCGCTCGTTCCGGTGCTGCGCCTCCCCACGGCCGCCGAAGCGCTTGTGCTCTTCATCGCCGCGCACGGCCCGGTCTACCTCCTGCTGTCGGGGATCGCCGGGCACGAGGGGCAGGCGGGGCTTGCCTTCTTCGCGCTGGTTGCCGCCTCGTGGCTCCTCGCGTGGCGCCTGGTGACGGTGCTGTCGCTGGTCCGTCCGGCGTCGCGTCCGGCCGGCACGCTGCTCAAGCTGCTCATACCCGCCCTGTTCGGCGTCTGGCTGCTGATCCTTTGGGAGGCGATCGTGCGCGGCGCGGGCATCCCGTTCATCCTGCTGCCGCCGCCGTCGCTGATCGGCGTGCGCATCGCCAACTCGCTCCCGATCCTCGCCGCCGACGTCCGGCAGACCATCTTCAAGGCGGTCTTCGTCGGCTATGCGCTGGGCTGCGGGGCCGGCCTCGCGGTCGCCATCCTCGCCGACCGCTTCCTTTTCCTGCGCCGCGGTCTGATGCCGATCGGCAACATGGTCTCGGCGCTGCCAATCATCGGCGTCGCGCCCATCATGGTGATGTGGTTCGGCTTCGACTGGCCGTCGAAGGCGGCCGTGGTCGTGATCATGACCTTCTTCCCGATGCTGGTGAACACGGTCGCGGGCCTGGCCGCCGCCGGTTCGATGGAGCGCGACCTGATGCGCACCTATGCCGCCGGCTACTGGCAGACGCTCTGGAAGCTGCGACTGCCGGCCGCGGCGCCGTTCATCTTCAATGCCTTGAAAATCAACTCCACACTGGCGCTGATCGGCGCTATCGTCGCAGAATTCTTCGGCACGCCGGTGGTGGGCATGGGCTTTCGCATTTCCACCGAAGTCGGCAGGATGAATGTCGACATGGTGTGGGCGGAGATCGCCGTCGCCGCCCTGGCGGGGTCGATCTTCTACGGAGTTCTGGCCCTGATCGAACGGGCCGTAACGTTCTGGCATCCGTCTGTCCGTGGTGGATAGACAAACTTCAGAGGGAAAAAACATGAAGAAAACGATCGTTTCCATTCTTGCCGGCGCCTTGTCGCTGGCGGCGTCGCAGGTGGCCCTCGCGGCCGACGCGGTGACGCTGCAGCTGAAATGGGTCACGCAGGCCCAGTTCGCCGGCTATTTCGTCGCCAAGGAGAAGGGCTTCTACGAGGAAGAGAACCTCGACGTGACGATCAAGCCGGGCGGCCCCGACATCGCTCCCGAGCAGGTGATCGCCGGCGGCGGTGCCGACGTGATCGTGACCTGGATGGCGGCGGCGCTGGCTGCGCGCGACAAGGGCGTCAACCTCGTCAACATCGCCCAGCCCTTCAAGAAGGCCGGCATGCAGCTCGTCTGCCCCGCCGACGGGCCGGTGAAGACCGAAGCCGACTTCAAGGGCCACACGCTCGGCGTCTGGTTCTTCGGCAACGAGTATCCGTTCTACGCCTGGATGAACAAGCTCGGCCTGTCGACCGAAGGTGGCGCGGATGGCGTCACGGTTCTCAAGCAGAGCTTTGACGTGCAGCCGCTGATCCAGAAGCAGGCGGACTGCATCTCGGTCATGACCTACAACGAGTACTGGCAGCTCATCGACGCCGGCTACAAGCCGGAAGACCTGATCGTCTTCAACTACTCGGCCATGGGCAACGACCTGCTCGAGGACGGCCTCTACGTGCTCCAGGACAAGCTCTCCGACCCGGCCTTCGAGGACAAGATGGTCCGCTTCGTGCGCGCCTCCATGAAGGGCTGGAAGTACGCGACCGAGAACCCGGACGAGGCCGCCGAGATCGTCGTCGACAATGGCGGCCAGGACGAGAACCACCAGAAGCGCATGATGGGCGAGGTCGCCAAGCTCATCGACAACGCCGACGGCAAGCTGATCCTCGATGCCTACGAGCGCACCGCCCAGGCGCTGCTCGACCAGAAGATCATCTCCAAGCCGGCCGAGGGCGCCTACACCACCGCCATCACCGACAAGGCGATCCAGTAGCTTTGCGTATCGACGCGGGCGGAAGGGGCGGGCGGCTAGTCCGCCCCTTTCTCGTTCCATGGCCTGTCTGTCGGACGGCGAAGCCGGTCGCCGTCGCGGGGTGCCGCTAATTGTTTCCCGAATATCTCGGTCTCGCCTTGTTTCGGCCACCGACTACGCCTATGTAGGTCTTGTCGATCTTGTTGTTGAACTTTGTTTTTTGGCGCCTCTACGCGCTTCGGACGATCTTCCCTCTCAATGTCGATCTCGGACATTGCCGCGCATTCGGCGCGGCAAGTCCCTTAACGTGACCGATTGAAAGGTAATCGTCATGACCATTGGAACCGTAAAGTTCTTCAACGCCACCAAGGGCTTCGGCTTCATCCAGCCCGAGGACGGCGCTCAGGACGTGTTCGTCCACATCTCCGCCGTCGAGCGTGCCGGCATGCGCACGATCGTGGAAGGCCAGAAGCTCAGCTTCGACGTCGTCCGCGACAACCGCTCGGGCAAGAACGCCGCGGAAAACCTCCAGGCGGCATAAATCGCATCTCCGGTCCGTGACCACGGATGTACTGGCACGGATCGTCGAGGTGAAGTGAGAGGTCGGGCTAACGCCCGGCCTTTTTGCTATAATAGTCGAAGTCGGAGTCGGAGTCGGAAACGCCGATTCGAACCTGGATGGGCAAGACAGGACGCGGCTCCGTTCCGAGCCGGTATCTGACGGCCGCATCCAGCGACCATGACGGAATGCCCGGAGACAGCGTGACAGCCGTACTTGCCAACGCCCCTGCCATTGAGCCCAAGGCGCCGTCCTGGAGCATGCTGCTGGCGGAGTATCGCCAGCCCTTCCCGCTGCGCAGCGTGGCCGAAATCCTCGTGACCGCGGTTCCCTTCGTCGGCCTTTGGGCGCTTGCCGCCATCGCCGTCCTGAACGGACACTGGTGGGGACTCCTGCTCACCATCCCGGCGGCCGGCCTGCTGGTGCGGCTGTTCATCCTGCAGCACGATTGCGGCCATGGGACGCTGTTTTCGCAGCGTGGCCTCAATGACTGGACGGGTCGCGTCATGGGCGTGTTCACGCTGACGCCCTACGACTACTGGCGCCGCACCCATGCCGTTCATCACGCGTCGGCGGGCAATCTCGACAGGCGCGGAATCGGAGACGTCGACACGCTCACCGTGCGTGAGTACCAGGCCCTATCGCGGTTCGCGCGGGCGCGCTATCGGCTCTACCGTCACCCCCTGGTCATGTTCGGCCTTGGCCCGGCCTGGCTCTTCCTGTGCCAGTACAGGCTGCCGATCGGCCTCATGCGCGCGGGCGCGCTGCCCTGGGTGTCGACGCTGGCCACCAACCTCGGGATCGCCGTCCCGGTCGCCGCGATGATCTGGCTCATCGGGCTCGGCCCGTTCCTCCTGGTCCAGGTGCCGATCACGCTCATGGCGGCGACCGCGGGCGTCTGGCTGTTCTACGTCCAGCATCAGTTCGAGGAAACGCACTGGTCCGGCGAAGGCGAGTGGAGCTTCCAGCACGCCGCGCTCCATGGCAGTTCGCACTACGATCTTCCCGCCGTGCTGCGCTGGTTCACCGGCAACATCGGCATTCATCACGTTCATCACCTGGCGGCCAAGATTCCGTTCTATCGCCTGCCTGAAGTGCTGCGGGACCATCCCGAACTGCGCTCGTTGAGTCGCATCACGCTGCTCGAAAGCCTGAAATGCGTCAGGCTCGTGTTGTGGGACGAAAACGCGAAGCGCCTCGTGTCCTTCCGGGACGCGCGAGCCGCCGCGGCGGCTTGAGCCGACTTTTCTCCCGACCCCTCGCGACGCGCCTTCCGGCCGTCGCGGGCATGGCGCGCTGACGGCGCCCTCAGAACCTCAGCCTCGTCCTTTCCCGAGCGCGATAGGCCGCCGGGCTTTCCCCCGCATGCCGGGAAAAGAACCGGCTGAAATAGGCCGGATCGGAAAAGCCGAGATCATGCGAAATCGCCTGAACGGGCAGGAAAGTGAAGACGAGGCTGCGGCGCGCCTCCTCCATCAGGCGGGCGGCGATCAGGTCCTGCAGGCTCCGGGCGGTGCGGGCGCGCGTGATCCGGTTCAGGTGCGCGGCCGAGATGCCGATGCGCTCGGCATAGAAGGCCGCCGGCCGGTGCTCGCGAAAATGCGCGTTGACCAGCGAGGCGAGCCGCTCGAGGCGCTGCTGGTCGCGGCTGTCCGGGTCGGGCGGCTGCTCGGCGCGGGCGCCGCTCGCCCGCGCGATGTCGATCACCGCGGCCGTCACCAATGCCTCGGCGAGCATCAGGCGGCCGATGCCATGTCCGGCGATCTCGGCCGCGATCCGATGCAGCGAATCCACCGCGAGCCTGGCCGTTTTCTCCGCGTCCGATACGATGCGGGGCTGGGAGGCGAAGGCCGCGAGATGTGGGCTGGCGGCGCCGGGAATGTCCAGCCGCTCTCGCAGCACCGTCACCACCAAACCGCCGATGTCGCGCGAGAAGCGGAAGCCATGCACGACGCCGGGGGGAATGAAGATCACCGTGCCGGCGGCGAACCCATGGTAGGCATCGCCGGCCAGCACCTCGCCGTTTCCGCCCGAAATGTGCAACATCTGGAAGAAGGCTTCGTGCCGATGCGGCCGGATTTCCCAATCATGCAGGCGGCTGCGCTCGGGAATCGTCTCGCAGTGGAGCCAGAACTGACCCTTCCGGTCGATCTCCTCGCCATAGAGCTGATAGGTCGGAACGTAGCGGTTCATGCGGCGACGATGCCGGAGATGTTCGGATAGTGCAAGAGATTGCGCGAAGCGTCCATTGAGGCCTTAGGCCGGCCGGGACAAATAGCGTGGCAGTCAAACGCATGCCCGGCCCAGTGCCGGCGCGGCATCGAGCGGGAGGATTTCATGCGCACGCAGGTCGTCATCATCGGGTCGGGGCCGTCCGGCCTCCTGCTCGGCCAGTTGCTCTCCAACGCCGGTATCGACAACGTCATCCTGGAGCGCGTGACAAGGGACTACGTCCTGTCGCGCATTCGTGCCGGCGTTCTGGAGGAGGGCGCGTGCGCCATGCTCGAGGAGGCGGGTGCGGCGGAGCGCATGCGGGCCGAAGGCCTGCCGCACGAGGGCTTCGACCTCACCTTCGGCGGGCAGCGCCACCGCATCGACCTCTTCGGGCTCACCGGCGGAAAGCGCGTCATGGTCTACGGCCAGACCGAAGTGACGCGCGACCTGATGGATCTGCGCGAGAAGACGGGTGGCAAGACGGTCTACGAGGCGGCCGACGTGGCGCTCTTCGACTTCGATGGCGACAAGCCCTATGTCACGTACCGGAAGGACGGCGTCGAGCATCGCATCGATTGCGACTTCATTGCCGGCTGCGACGGCTTCCACGGCGCCTCGCGCAAGGCGGCCCCGGCCGGGCTCCTGAAGGTCTACGAGAAGGTCTATCCCTTCGGCTGGCTCGGCATCATCGCCGACGTCCCGCCGGTCAACCACGAGCTCATCTACTCCAACCATCCGCGCGGCTTCGCGCTCTGCTCGATGCGGTCGCATACCCGCAGCCGCTACTACGTGCAGGTTTCCCTCGACCAGAAGGTCGAGGACTGGTCCGATGATCGTTTCTGGGACGAGATCCGGCGCCGCCTGACGCCGGACGCGGCCGAGGCGATGACGACCGGGCCGTCGATCGAGAAGTCGATCGCGCCGCTGCGCTCGTTCGTCGCCGAGCCGCTGCGCTTCGGCCGCATGTTCCTCGTCGGCGATGCCGGCCACATCGTGCCGCCCACCGGCGCGAAAGGCCTGAACCTCGCCGCCAGCGACGTGCGCTACCTCTTCGATGCACTTCGCGAGTTCTACGGCGAGAAATCCGAGGCGGGCATCGACGGCTACTCTGCGAGGGCCCTGCGCCGCATCTGGAAGGCCGAGCGCTTCTCCTGGTGGATGACGACGCTGATGCACCGTTTCCCCGACGACGGCGACTTCGGCCAGAAGATCCAGGAGGCCGAACTGGAATACACCGTCAACTCGCGCGCCGCGTCGATGGCGCTCGCCGAGAACTACGTCGGCTTGCCCTACTGAGCGATGCTTCCTGCCGCCCGGCGCTCGCTGGCGGCCAGGTCCCGCAGGACGCGGGCGAAGAGGTCGAGGACCGGCGAGGGCTCCCGATCCGCGCGCAGCGTGATGCCGACGGCGCCGCGCGTCTCGGACGTGTCGATGGGCAGGCGGGCCAGTGATCCGGCGGCGATCTCGTTGGCCACCACCCCCTGGGAGATGATCCAGATCGCGTCCGTCTCCCGCAGGAAGGCGCGGCCGAAACTGTCGGAAACGCTCTCGATGCGAGCGCGCAGGTCTGCCAGTCCATGCGCGATCAAAAGACGATCGACGAAGGGCCGGATGATGGCCGAGCGCGTCGGCATGATGACGGGGTAGGATCGCAGCGCCGAAAAGTCGAAGGTCGGCGCTTCCAGAAGAGGGTGCCCGCGTCGAACGACGAACACCACCTGCTCGGAATAGAGGTGCTCGAAGGTGAGGCCGACCATCCGCTCCGGCGCCGCAAGCCGCCCCACGACGACATCGAGTTCGCCCCGCGTGAGCTGATCGAGCAGCACCGCGTTCTCCCCGGTGACGATCACCAGGCGGGCATCGCTTGCCTGCAACAGGCTGCGCACCGCCGGAGGCATGATCCTCGCCGAGACGGTCGGCAGCGCGCCGACGCGCAGCGGTGGCGACCCGTCGGCGGTCACGCGGCGGACCGCGTCGACCCCTTGACGAAGGGCCGCGAGGCTTGCCCCCGCATGGCGCCGAAATTCCTGGCCGGCGGTGGTCAGCCGGATGCCGCGTCCATCGCGCTCGACCAGCTCGCAGCCGAGTTCCTGCTCCAGTTCGCGCAGCGTGCGGGTGACGGCAGGCTGCGAAACGTTCAGGGTGATGGCTGCCTTCCCGACGCTGCCGTGGCGCGCGATTTCCAGGAAGGTGGTCAGGTGGCGGGTCTTGACCTGCATTGCGAAGCCATATCGGAAAAATTATGGATCACACCGAATTTGGCATTATTCTTAACCGCGCTCCGCTGTTATGTATACAGCTTGATCACCAGGGAGGACGGCGTGGCCGACAGCGAAGCGAAATCCGCCCGATACGACGAGGGCATGGCGACCCGGCGCAGCGTGCTGGGCGCGGACTATGTCGACAAGACTCAGGCCAGGAAGACCGCTTTCGACGAGCCCTTCCAGGACCTCATCACCGAGGCCGCATGGGGCCATGTCTGGTCGCGTCCGAACTGGACCAAGCGCGAGCGCTCGATTGTGACGCTGGCCTTGCTGGCGGCGCTCGGCCACTACGACGAGGTGGCCATGCACGTGCGCGCGACCGCCAACACCGGCGCGACGGCGGACGACATCCGCGAGGCGATGCTGCACGTGGCCATCTATGCCGGCGTGCCCGCTGCCAACCACGCAATCAAGATCGTGAAACAGACCCTTGCCGAGATGGAGGAGGCCCGCACATGACCGCAAGCAATGGCATGTCCAACCAGCGACCCGAGACGGGATCGTTCTTCCAGCGCGACCGCGAATGGCATCCGCCGGCACTGACGCCGCAGTACAAGACCTCCGTGCTGCGATCGCCGCAGCGGGCGCTGATCTCGCTCGACAACACGATCAGCGAGATCACCGGTCCGACCTTCGGCCACAATATCATCGGCGAACTCGACAACGACCTGATCCTCAACTTCGCCAAGCCGGGCGAAAGCGCGATCGGCGAGCGCATCATCGTCTACGGACGCGTGCTCGACGAGCGCGGCAAGGGCGTGCCGAACGTGCTGGTCGAGTTCTGGCAGGCCAATGCCGGCGGCCGCTATCGCCACAAGAAGGACGCCTACCTGGCGCCGCTCGACCCGAACTTCGGCGGCTGCGGCCGCACCATCACGGGCGAGGACGGCTTCTACACCTTCCGGACCATCAAGCCGGGCCCGTATCCATGGCCGAACGGCGTCAACGACTGGCGCCCCCGGCACATCCATTTCTCGGTCTTCGGCAGCGGGTTTGCCCAGCGGCTGATCACCCAGATGTATTTCGAGGGCGACCCGCTGATCTGGAAGTGCCCGATCGTGTCGACCATTCCGAGCCGCGAGGCGATCGAGGGCCTGATCGCGCCGCTCGACATGGAATCGACGATCCCGATGGACGCGATGGCCTACAAGTTCGACATCGTGCTGCGTGGCCGCCGCTCGACCCTGTTCGAGAACCGCCTGGAAGGGAATTGATTTGTCACGGTCGCCGACGTTGAATACATAGACTACATGTATTCAACAGGGAGCACTCGTATGCCGACCTCGATCCGCCTCGAGCCCGAAATCGAAGCCCGCCTGGATGCCCTGGCCGCCAGGACGGGACGCACCAAGGCTTACTACCTGCGACAACTGATCACCAACGGCCTCGACGATCTCGAGGATTACTACCGGGCGGTCGAGGTATCGGAACGCATTCGCCGGGGCGAAGAGAGGACATACACGTCCGAGGAAGTGAGGCGCGAGCTTGGCTTGGACGATTGAGTACTCCGAAAAGTCGCGGAAGACACTGAGGAAGTTCGATCGTCAGGTAGCAAGGCGCGTCTTGGACTACATGGACCACAGGGTCGCGGTGGGTGATCCCCGCGGCCTCGGAAAGCCGCTGCACGCGTCGCTTGAAGACTACTGGTCCTATCGCGTGGGCGACTACCGGCTCATCTGCGAGATCAAGGACCGAACACTCGTCGTACTGGTCGTGGAGATCGGCCACCGATCGGACGTCTATCGCTAGTTGGGAGAGATACAATGCAATCGCTCGGACGCTTGAAGGAAACCGCTTCGCAGACCGCGGGTCCCTACGTTCACATCGGCCTGACGCCGAATTTCTGCGACATCGGCGGAGTCTATCCGGCCGATCTCGGAACCTCGCTGGTCAACGACAAGACGAAGGGCGAGCGGATCACGGTCAAGTCGCGCGTCATCGACGGCTCCGGCACGGTGCTGAAGGACGCGCTGGTGGAGATCTGGCAGGCCGACGCCGACGGGCTCTACAACTCGCCGTCGGAGATGCGCGGGTCGGCCGATCCGAACTTCACCGGCTGGGGCCGCTGCCCGGCCGACATGGACACCGGCGAGTTCGTCTTCAAGACGATCAAGCCAGGACGCGTCCCGTTCCGCGACGGCCGTCCGATGGCGCCGCACATCACCTTCTGGATCGTCGCGCGCGGCATCAATCTCGGCCTGCACACGCGCATGTATTTCGGCGACGAGGAGAAGGCGAACGCGGAGGACCCGATCCTTCAGAGGGTGGAACACAAGGTTCGCGTACCGACCCTGATTGCCCCGCGCGATGCCGACGTCTACACCTTCGACATCCACCTTCAGGGTGACAAGGAAACGATCTTCTTCGACATCTGAGAACGCGTGACTTCATGTCCGTATCGCCCTTTGAGCACCCTTTCCTCAGCGGTCTGCTGGGCGATGCGGACATAGCGTCCTTCTTCTCGGCGGAGGCGGACTGCCGCGCGATGATCGCCTTCGAGATTGCTCTCGCGAAGGCGCAGGGCGAAGCAGGGGTCATTCCGGCGGATGCCGCCAGCATGATCGACGCGGCGTTGGCTGGCTTCTCGCCCGACATTTCCGCCCTTGCGGCGGGGACGGGGCGGGACGGCGTCGTCGTTCCCGAACTGGTGGGTCAGCTGCGCAAGGCGGTCGCGGGCGATGCGGCCGCCTTCGTGCATTTCGGCGCCACCAGCCAGGACGTGGTCGACACCAGCATTGCGCTGCGGCTCAAGCCGGTGCTCGCGATCCTCGACGCCCGGCTCGCCGCCGTCGTCGACGCGCTCAACGCGCTGGACCTTCGCGACGGGGCGATCGAGGTGATGGGGCACACCCGCATGCAGGCGGCGATCCCCGTGCCGGCGTCGCGCAAGATTCGCAGCTGGCGCGATCCGTTGTCGCGCCATCGCGTACGCCTCCAGGACGTGGCCGCCGACGTCGGCGTCGTTCATTTCGGGGGCGCCGCCGGTACGCTGGAAAAACTCGGCGACAGGGCCGACGAGGTCATGGGCCGGCTTGCCGCGCTGCTCGGGCTGAAGCCCGTCGAGCGCGCCCGACATTCCGAGCGGGACGGCATCGCCGGGCTCGCCTCCTGGCTGTCGCTGGTGACCGGAAGTCTCGGCAAGATGGGGCAGGACATCGCGCTCGCCGCGCAGAGCGAGGTTGGCGAGATCAGGCTCGCGGCCGGCGGCGGCTCGTCCGCCATGCCGCACAAGGTTAATCCCGTCGGCGCCGAGACGCTGGTTACACTCGCGCGCTTCAACGCGACGCTCGTCTCCGGCCTGCATCAGTCCCTGGTGCACGAGAACGAGCGCTCGGGCGCGGCCTGGACGCTGGAATGGATGCTTCTGCCGCAGATGGTCATGGCCTGCGGCGTTTCGCTTCGCATCGCGGAAGCGCTCATCGGCCAGGTTTCGTTTCGCGCCATCGGCGACCGTACGAAGGTCGTCGGATCGTGAAGGATCGCTGGCTCGTCGCCTATTGCGGCGTCCTGATGTCGATTTCGTCCTTCTCGGTCGACATCACGCTGCCGTCCTTCCCGGCCATGGTCGCAGACCTCGACGCACCGTTCGAACTCGTGCAGTGGACGATCACGTTGTACATGGTCGGAGCCGGGTTCGGGCAGCTCTTCTGGGGTTCCGCCTCCGACCGGTTCGGCCGCCGGCCGATCCTGGCCTCCGGGCTCGCGCTCTTCCTGCTCGGCTGCCTGGGCGCTGCCTTCGCGTCGTCCATCGGCCTCATGCTCGCCTGCCGCGTGTTGCAGGGACTGGGCGCCGCCGCCGCGATCGTCTCGTCGCGGGCGATCGTTCGCGACCGCTATTCGGGCGAGGAACTGGCGCGCAACCTGGCGCTCGCCACGGCCATCTTCGCCGTCGGTCCCATCTTCGCGCCGCTGCTTGGCGCCAGCGTCGCGGCGCTGGCCGGCTGGCGCTTCATCTTCCTTGGGCTGTCGATCTTCGCCGCCGGGCTTCTGATCGTTCTGGTCAGGCTGCCCGAAACGCTTCCCCGGACGGCGCCGGATGCGCTTCGGCTGGAGGTCTTCGGTCACAGGACGATGCGGCTGTTCCGCCATCCGCAGT
Organism: Mesorhizobium sp.; assembly: GCA_046292285.1. GTDB lineage: Bacteria > Pseudomonadota > Alphaproteobacteria > Rhizobiales > Rhizobiaceae > Aquibium. The sequence goes on from JBKBRJ010000018.1 coordinate 54,710, forward strand.
CGCGGCATTTCATGCTGCTGTCGGCGGTGGTCATGGCCTCGATGCTGTTCATCCTGGCCTCGACCCCGCGCATCTACGAGCACGCCTTCGGGCTGAGCGGCACGACCTTCGCCGTCTACTTCGCCTTCCACGGCCTCGGCATCGTCGCCGGGCAGATCGCCAACCGGCGGCTGATCCTTGGGATCGGCATCGTCAACGCCATGATCGCGGGCAATCTCGTCCTGATCCTTTCGGTGCTGCTCATGCTGGCCGCGATCGGCGCGGGCTGGATGAACGCCGTCTTGATGACGGCGCTGCTGACGCTCTTCGCCACCAGCTACCTGATCGTCTATTCCAATGCGGCGGCCATGGTGCTCGACCCGCATGGCGACATCGCGGGCTTCACGGCGGCCTTCTACGGCTTCACGAGCCAGATCGGCTCGGCCGTCATCGTCTCGATCCTCGTCTTCGTGACCGGAGACAGCGTCGCGGGTTTCGCCGCGGCGTTGCTTGCCATCTGCCTGGTGTGCCTGGGCGCGCTCATCGCCTGGCGCGCCCGGGGCTGATCACACCGCGTTCATCGTCAGCAATTCGTAGGTCGCGACCTGTTCGCCGTCCTGGTTGGTCACGGCGACGTCCCAGCGCACTTCGCCGTGGCTCGGGTTGCGCAGCGTCTTCTCCTTTGCGGTCAGCCGCACCTTGAGCCGGTCGCCGGGCGAAACCGGCTTGGTGAAGCGCAGGTTGTCGAGCCCGTAATTGGCGAGCACCGGGCCCGGAGCCGGGTCGACGAAGAGGCCCGCCGCGAAGGACAGGATCAGGTAGCCATGCGCCACGCGGCCCGGGAAGAACGGGTTAGCCTTGGCCGCCTCCTCGTCCATGTGGGCGTAGAAATTGTCGCCGGTGAAGTCGGCGAAATGCTCGATGTCGGCCAGCGTCACCTCGCGCTCGGCGGTCTCCAGCGTGTGACCGATCTCGAGGTCATGGAAGGTCATGCGGAAGGGATGCGTTTCCTTCACCAGCGTCGTCGAGCCCTTCACGAAGCTCTTCGTGATTGCGGAGAGCAGGTCAGGGCTCGCCTGGATCGCCGTGCGCTGCATGTAGTGCATGACGCCGCGGATGCCGCCCATCTCCTCGCCGCCGCCGGCGCGGCCGGGGCCGCCATGAACCATGTGGGGCAGGGGCGAGCCGTGGCCGGTCGCCTCCTTGCCGGTGTCGCGGTTGGCGAAGTAGAGCCGGCCGTGGAAGGCGCCCGATGCGATCACCACCTTGCGCGCCACCGCCGGATCGCGCGTAAACACCGAGGCGACCAGCGATCCCGCGCCGCGGTTGGCGAGCGCGGTGGCGTGGTCGAGGTCGCGATAGGCCATGACGGTCGAGACCGGGCCGAAGGCTTCCACCGAATGCACCTTGTCGGCGCCGTCCGGGTCGTCGCAGGCAAACAGCATCGGCGAGACGAACGCGCCCGCCCCGAGATCGACGCCGGCCGGCGCGGTGCCGTCGGAGCCGAACACGCAGCGCGCCTCGGTGCCGATCAGCCGCGCCTTCTCCAGCACGTCCTCGCGCTGGGCGAGGCTCGCCAGTGCGCCCATGCGCGTGCTCTCCGCACGGGGGTTTCCCACGGGCGTCTTGGCAAGCTTTTCCGAAATGGCCTCGATCACCGCCTCGCGGTGCTCGGCCGGCACGAGGATGCGGCGGATGGCCGTGCACTTCTGGCCGGCCTTCGCGGTCATCTCGCGATGAACCTCGCGCACGAAGGTGTCGAACTCCGGGGTGCCCGGCGCCGCATCCGGTCCGAGGATCGTCGCGTTGAGCGAATCCTGCTCGGCCACGAAGCGCACGGCGTTGTCGAGCAGGTTTCGGTTGCCGCGCAGCAGGCCTGCGGTCGCCGCCGAGCCCGTGAACGAAACCACGTCCTGCGAGCCGAGCCGGTCGATCAGGTCGCCGGTGGAGCCGGCCACGAACTGCACCGCGCCCTCCGGCAGGAGGCCGGATTCGATCATCATCCGGAAGGCCGCCTCGGCCAGCCAGGCCGTGGCCGACGCCGGCTTGACGATCGCCGGCACGCCGGCCAGCAGCGTCGGCGACAGCTTCTCCAGCATGCCCCAGACCGGGAAGTTGAAGGCGTTGATGTGGAGCGCCACGCCCTGCAGCGAGGTCGCCATGTGCTGTCCGAGAAAGGCGCCCGTCTTGCCCAGTTGCTCGATGCCGGGCTCGACGTAAATCACGTCGTCGGGCAGTTCTCGCCGCCCCTTGGAGGCATAGACGAACATCGTCCCGATGCCGCCGTCGATGTCGATCATCGAATCGGTCTTGGTGGCCCCGGTGTCGTAGGACAGTTCGTAGAGCGGGTCGCGCCGCGCGTTGAGATGCTGCGCCAGTCCTTTCAGCATCGCGGCGCGCTGGTGAAACGTCATCGCCCGCAGCGCCGGCCCGCCGACGTTCCGTGCATGCGCGGTCATCGCCGCGAAATCGAGCTCGGCGCCGATCTCTGCAACCACCCGACCATCGATCGCGCTGCGGAGTTGGGTCAGGCGTCCCGAGGGCGCGACCCAGCGGCCGGCGGCGTAGCTGTTCAGGGCGAGGATGGTCATGGCGTGGCTCCTGGTGTGAATTGAATGGTCTGCGTCGCGGTCAGGCCGGACCCACCCGCGCGGGCAGGCTCGCAAACCCGCGAAACCGCACCCGCCCCGTGCGCCGCGGCGGGGCCGAAAGCTGGTAGTCGGGAAACCGCTTCAGGAAGCGCGAAATCGCGATCCGTCCCTCCATGCGCGCCAGCGAGAACCCGGCGCAGAGATGCGGCCCCTGGGCGAAGGCCAGATGCCGGTTTGGCTTGCGCGACAGGTCGAGGCGGTCGGGATCGACGAACTGGCGCGGGTCGCGGTTGGCCGCTCCGATCGCCAGGTGGATGCGCGTCCCGGGCTGGATCGTCTCGCCATGGAAGGTGGATGGCTCGACCGCCATGCGGTTGCCGAGCTGGTTCGGGCTCTGGAACCGCAGGAACTCGTCGACGGCCGTGTCGATCACGGCGGGATCGTCGAGCAGCCGGCGCCGTTCATCGGGCCATTCGGTCAGTTCGTGCAGGGCATTGCCGATCAGGTTGGTCGTGGTCTCGTGGCCGGCATTGAGGATGAAGATGCAGTTCTGCAGCAGTTCGGTATCGGTCAGCAGTTCGCCGTCATTGCCGGCGATCAGCCGCGTCAGCACGTCCGTCGCCGGAGCGCCCGGATGCGCCTTCCGTTCCGCCGCCAGGTCGCCGAGATAGGCCTTGAACTCGGTCACGGCCCGGTTGCCGCACTCCAGCTGTTCGGGTGTCAGCACCGGTTCGAGCGCCCCGAGGATCGACAGCGACCAGTCGCGCAGCGGGCCGCGATCCTCGTGCGGCATCACGAACAGGTTGCCGATGACCTCGAGCGGGATCGCCGCGGCGAAATCCTCGATCAGGTCGACGTCGCCCTTGTCGGCGATGCGGTCGAGCAGGCGGTCGACGAGCGCGACCAGCCCCGGCTCCATCGCCGCGATCGCCTTCGGGGTCAGCGCGCCCATCATGATCTTGCGCACCCGCGTGTGCAGCGGCGGGTCGTTGAAGACGAGGCTGGTGGTATGATGCTCGTAGAGCGGCGTGCGGCCGAACTTCGGCAGGAACTCCACCTTCTTGTCGGAGGAAAAGGTCTTCGTGTCGCGATAGACGCGGTCGAGATCGTCGTAGCGCGCCAGCATCACCGACCCGTCGGGGAAGCGCTTCACCGGCGCGTCCTCCAGCAGGGCGCGGTAGACCGGGAACGGGTCCTCCGCGAAGCCGCCGGGGAGCGCATTAATATCGAAAGCCTCGGCGAGGCCGTTCTTCGCCTGCATGGCAGCGCTCCTCCCAAGCGTGCGGTGGCCGGTGCACCGGGCCTCCTTCAGTATTATTGACCGGCCGGTCGGTTTATGCAAGTCTCCTGTCATGGACGCTCGGGAGGAGCGCGGGCAGGGAGGCTCGAATGGCATTGTCGGCTGAGGAAATCGCCACGCGTTCCGCGGAGGCCATGTGGGAGCGCGACGATGCCTCGAAATGGCTCGGCGCCGCGCTCGAATCCGTCGGCCCCGGCAGGGCGATCATGTCGATGACGGTCGAGAAGCACCATACCAACGGGCACGACATCTGCCACGGCGGCTACATCTTCACCCTTGCGGACTCGGCCTTCGCCTTCGCCTGCAACTCCTACAACCAGTTGGTCGTGGCCCAGCACAACGTCATCACCTTCGTGGCGCCCGGCCAGCTCGGCGACCGGTTGACGGCGTCGGCCCGGGAGGTCGCGCGCTCCGGACGTTCCGGCATCTACGACGTGACGGTCAGGAACCAGGATGGCCGGCTGATCGCGGAGTTCCGCGGCGCCTCGCGCGCGATCGAGGGCAGGCATTTCGACGAGAACGCGGACTGAGCGCGCCGCACGAGGCCGCGCGAGGGGAGGAATTGATGAAGGACCTGACACCGAGGAAGGAGGATCTCGATCCGATCGAGATCGCGTCGCGCGACGAGATCGCCGCGCTGCAGTTGAACCGCCTGAAATGGTCGCTGAAACACGCCTACGAAAACGTCGCGCACTATCGGCAAAGCTTCGATGCGGCGGGGGTGCATCCCGACGATCTCAAGCATCTGTCGGACCTGAAAAAGTTCCCCTTCACGACCAAGCACGATCTGCGCGCCAACTATCCGTTCGGCATGTTCGCGGTCCCGCGCGAACAGGTGTCGCGCATTCATGCCTCGTCGGGCACGACCGGCAAGCCGACGGTCGTGGGCTACACGAGGAACGACCTGGACGTCTGGGCCGAGTGCGTGGCGCGCTCCATGCGCGCGTCCGGAACGCGGCCCGGCGACATCGTCCACATCGCCTATGGCTATGGCCTGTTCACCGGCGGCCTGGGCGCGCACTACGGCGCCGAACGGCTCGGCTGCACGGTCGTCCCCGTCTCGGGCGGCATGACCACCCGGCAGGTGACGCTGATCGAGGATTTCCGGCCGACCACGATCATGGTGACGCCGTCCTACATGCTCTCGATCCTCGACGAGTACCGCGCGCAGGGACTCGACCCGCGTAAGTCCCCGCTCGAGGTCGGCATCTTCGGCGCCGAGCCGTGGACGAACGCCATGCGGGCCGAGATCGAGGACGCCTTCGACATGCACGCCGTCGACATCTACGGCCTGTCGGAGGTGATGGGGCCGGGCGTCGCCAATGAATGCGTGGAGACCAAGGACGGGCTGCACATCTGGGAGGACCATTTCTATCCCGAGGTGATCGACCCGATCACCGGCGACCCGGTCGACGATGGCGGGCAGGGCGAACTTGTCTTCACCTCGCTGTCGAAGGAGGCCTTTCCGGTCATCCGCTACCGCACCCGCGACCTGACGCGGCTCCTGCCCGGCACCGCGCGTACGATGCGGCGCATGGAAAAGATCACCGGCCGTTCCGACGACATGATGATCCTGCGCGGCGTCAACGTCTTCCCGACCCAGATCGAGGAGCAGATCCTCGCGGTGAAAGGCCTTGCACCACATTTCCAGATCGAGCTCACGCGTGAAGGCCGGATGGACGAGATGACCGTCCATGTCGAGGCGACCGTCACGCATGTCGCCGACGACGCGCGCCGGGTCGCAGGATCCGCGCTGCGCGAGCGCATCAAGGACGTGGTCGGCGTGACGGTGCGCGTCAACGTGACCGAGCCGGAGAAGGTCGCCCGCAGCCAGGGCAAGGCGCAGCGCATCGTCGACAACAGGCCGAAGGGATGACGGCGATGCCGGACCAGCCGCGCTGATGGCACGCAGCCGCGCCAAGGACTATGACGAGAAGCGCCTCGCCCTGCTGCGGCAGGCGGCCGCCGTCTTCGCGCGCGACGGCTACGATCGCGCCTCCATGGCGGGTCTGGCCTCGGAGTGCGGCGTCTCGAAGGCACTTTTCTACCACTACTATGCCTCCAAGGAGGCGTTGCTCTTCGACATCGTCAGCACGCATCTGGAAGAACTCGTCGAGGCGGTCGAGGCCGCCGATCGTCCCGATCTGGCGCCGGAGGAGCGATTGGAAGCCCTGGTGGCCGCCCTGCTCGAGGCCTACCGCGACGCCGATGCCGAGCACAAGCTCCAGGTCGGCTCGATGCAGTTGCTGCCGGACGCGGATCAGGCTCACCTGAAAGCGCTGGAACGGCAACTCGTCGCCCGCTTCGCCGAAGCCGTCCGGGCCGTCGCCCCCGAGGCCTTCGACGGCTCGCCCCTGCTCAAGCCCGTGACCATGAGCCTCTTTGGCATGCTCAACTGGTTCTACATGTGGTTCCGCGAGGGAGGACCCGTCAGCCGCCAGGACTACGCGCGCATCGCGACCCGCCTGCTGGTGGGTGGGGTGAAAGACCTGGCCGCGCGGCCGGTGCCTCTGCGAGCCTGATCGGGCTTCGATGCGCCGGACGCAGGCCGGTCGTAGTCCGGCGGCGGGACCGGCATCCGGCCGCATACGGCAATGCCTTGCCATGTCGTTCGCGGGCATGGCATCTGATGGCCATGGATGCGACCACCAATCCGGCCCGGACCGCGCTCGAACGGATGATCGACCGCCTGCACGCGCGGGGCCGGCTCAGGGTCTGGTCGCTGGTCATCACGGTGTTCGGCGATGCCGTGGTGCCGCGCGGTGGCCAGGCGCCGCTCACCCTGCTGCAGGATCTGATGGCGCGCTTGCGCATCGAGCCCGGCGCCGTCCGCACGGCCATGTCGCGGCTCGCCGCCGATCACTGGGTGCTGCGCGAGCGGGAAGGGCGCAACAGTTTCTATCGGCTGGCCGACGAAGGGCGGCATGCCTTCGATCTGGCCACGCGCCGCATCTATGCCGCCGGCCCGCCCGCCTGGGACGGCCGCTGGATCGTCGCCGTTGCTCCCACCGCCGGGGACGCCGGCGCTCGCGCCATGCGCGACGAGGAAATGCGCGCCCGCGGCTTCGTCCCGACCGGGCCGGCAAGCTGGATCCGCCCGCATACCGACACCGGCGATCCGGGGGCCGGCCTGCCGTCCGGGCTGCTCGTCGTCGCCGGCCCCGCCCTGCGCATTCCCGAGGGCGTGACGCGGCTCTGGTCGCTGGATGCCGTCGCGGCCGGATACCGCGCGCTGTGCTCGGAACTGTCGCCGCTCGCCCGGGCGCTCGAAGGAGGCGCGGACCTCGCGCCGCTCGACGCGATGGCAGCCCGCACCCTCGTCAACCACGGCTGGCGGCGCCTCGTCCTGCGCGATCCTGGTCTGCCCGCCGTCCTCCTGCCGCAGGACTGGCCGGGCGAGGAGGCGAGGGCGCTCGTGCGCCACCTCTACGCCCGGCTCGCCGCGCCGAGCGAGTCCTGGCTCGACAGCGCCGGCCTGCCGCCGCAGGACAGGCCCGACCGCTTCAAGGCCAGGTTCGGCGGGATCTGAAGGTCGCGGAAGATCCTGGCTACCCGCCGGACGCTTCGCCCAGTCGACGTTCCATCCGCGTCACGGCGTCGACGAGGGCGGGAAGATGATAGCGCAGAATGCTCAGCATGGTGGTGTCGTCGATGCGGTAGTATTCGTGACGGAGCAGGTTTCCGATCCCGATGATGTCCTTCCACGGCACTGCGGGCTCGGTCTCGCGAAGCCAGTCCGGCAAGGTCTTTGCGGCTTCCGAGACGATCTCGACCGACCTTTCCAGGGCGCGGCGATGGATATGGCTTCCCAGGATGGCCTCATCGGCAAGTCCTTCGACGGACGAAACGAGTAATGAGATCTCGTCCTTGATGTGGCGCAGACGCGTGGCCGGAGACTTCGCCGGGGGCATCAGAACACCCGGATCGCTTCGCTTTCGATCGACGCACGGTAAGCGGGAACGATGTTTTCGTGCGTGCCATACCCAATCGCCTTGTCGGGTAACTGGCGCTCGAGGATGCGGAGCGGGCTCATGTAGCTGCTCAGGTCGCGCTGACGCCCCGGAGCGAACTCCACGATGACGTCCACGTCACTATCCGGCCGCGCCTCGTCACGTGCATACGAGCCATAGAGATAGAGCGCGACAACCCCGCTGCCGCGCAGCGCGGGTTCGAGGCTCTTCAGGCGTGCGATGACGGTTTCCCGGTCCATGCGCCGCAATATAGGCGCAACTCTCCGCGTCGTCACGCCTCCCTCAATCCTCCAGATAGGCAAACGCGCTCGTCGCCGTCACCGCGACCTTGTCCTCGCCCTTCGCCCGCATCTCCACCCGCGTATAGGCCATGCGCTTGCCGTTCGAGAGCACGTCGACGCGGATGTCGACGTCGCCGGGCTTCAGCGGCCGGACGAAGTGCGTCGTCAGGTCGACGGTCGTGCAGATGCGGAAGCGGCCGTTCAGGGCGGCGAGCGCCACGACCGAGCAGGTGTCGGCGGCCGAGGCGGTCGCCTGGCCGCAGATGACGCCGCCGACATGCACCAGCGCCCGATTTTCCGGCAGCACGAAGTCGCCGCCCGCCGCGTCGAAGCCGATCGGCTTCAGCCCCATCTGCACGATCCACGGGGCGAAAACCCTGGCCAGCGTCTCCTCCGCCTCCTTCACGCCGAATTGCACGGTCTCGACCTCCTCGTCATGTTACGAAAGATTGAAATTAACGTATGGTTTTGTTACATGTCCCGCATGAGGCGGATGTGTTACGATCCGATCATGGAGGAGACGTCATGTACAGCCAGGGCCTGATCGGCGCAAAGACCGAAACCAGCGAGGACGAAGCCTTCCTCGCCGCCTTCCAGGCGCGCATCGACGCCGAGGAGAAGATCGAGCCCAACGACCCGATGCCGGAGGGCTATCGCCGCACGCTTATCCGCCAGATCGGGCAGCACGCGCATTCCGAGATCGTCGGCATGCTGCCGGAAGGCAACTGGATTACGCGAGCGCCGTCGCTGCGCCGCAAGGCGGCCCTGCTGGCCAAGGTGCAGGACGAGGGCGGCCACGGCCTCTACCTCTATTCGGCCGCCGAGACGCTGGGCGTGTCGCGCGAGCAGATGACCGAGGAGCTTCTGGCCGGCAAGGCCAAGTACTCCTCGATCTTCAACTACCCGACGCTCACCTGGGCCGACATCGGTGCGATCGGCTGGCTGGTCGACGGCGCCGCGATCATGAACCAGATCCCGCTCTGCCGCTGCTCCTATGGGCCTTATGCGCGCGCGATGATCCGCGTCTGCAAGGAGGAGAGCTTTCACCAGCGCCAAGGCTACGAGATCATGATGACGCTGGCGCGGGGCACCCCGGAGCAGAAGGAGATGGCGCAGGACGCGCTGAACCGCTGGTGGTGGCCGTCGCTGATGATGTTCGGTCCGCACGATTCCGACAGCCAGCACGGCGACCAGTCGATGAAGTGGAAGATCAAGCGCTTCACCAATGACGAGCTTCGCCAGAAGTTCGTCGACGCCACCGTGCCGCAGGGCGAGTATCTCGGCCTGACCTTCCCCGATCCCGACCTTAAGTGGAACGAGGAGCGCGGCTCCTACGACTTCGGCAAGATCGACTGGGACGAGTTCTGGCGCGTCGTGAAGGGCGGCGGGCCGATGAACCGCGAGCGTCTCGCCGCGCGCCGCAAGGCCTGGGACGACGGCGCCTGGGTGCGCGAGGCCGCTCTGGCGCATGCGCAAAAGCGCAAGGCGCGCCGCGAGGCGGCGAAACTCGCCGCGGAATAGTTTCCCCGGGACGACCGGATGGCGGGGCTTCGGCGCCGCCGATGTCGCAATCTGCATTCGCCCGCCGGTGGTCCGGCCGCTTAAGAGGGACATCATGCCAAGGAACGAAATTCCGCTCTGGGAAGTCTTCATCCGGCCGCGCAACGGCCTGGCGCACAAGCATTGCGGCTCGGTGCACGCGGCCGACGAAGTGATGGCGCTGCAGGCGGCGCGAGACGTCTACACCCGCCGCGGCGAGGGCGTGTCGATCTGGGTCGTGCCGTCGGCGGCCATCGTCGCCTCCGATCCGCTCCAGAAGGAGGAGAACTTCGAGCCGACCGCGTCGAAGATCTACCGCCATCCGACCTTCTACACCGTGCCGGACGAAGTGGGGCACATGTGATGGGCGCCGCCGCCACGATCGACCGCGAGGCGCTGCTGACGCTGCTGCTCAGGCTTGCCGACGACCATCTGGTGCTCGGCCATCGCCTGTCGGAATGGTGCGGCCATGCGCCGATGCTGGAGGAAGACCTCGCCATGCCCAACATGGCGCTCGACCTGATCGGGCAGGCGCGGGCGCTCTACAGCTACGCGGCCGAGGTCGAAGGCAAGGGCCGTACCGAGGACGACCTCGCCTATCTGCGCCTCGAACGGGAGTATCTGAACTGCCTGCTGGTGGAGCGCCCGAACGGCGACTTCGCCCACACCATGCTGCGCCAGCTCTATTTCGCGGCCTTCATGGAACCGTTCTGGAAGGCCGCCTCGCCATCGAGCGACGCCGCCATCGCCGGCATCGCCGCCAAGGCGGTCAAGGAAGTCGCCTATCACATCCGCCATGCCGGCGAGTGGGTGGTGCGGCTCGGCGACGGCACCGCGGAGAGCCGCCGGCGCATGGACGCGGCGATCGAGGAACTCGCGCCCTACCTGGACGAGATCTTCGACGACGATTCGGTGACGGCGCAGGCCGCCGCCGCCGGTGTCGCGCCGCTGCCGTCGTCGCTGCGGCCGGCCTTCGACCGCATTATCGGGCCGATCTTTTCGGAAGCAGGCCTCACCTTCACGACGCCCCCCTACAGCCAGCGCGGCGGTCGCAGGGGCATGCACGGCGAGGCGATGGGCTTCCTGCTGGCCGACCTCCAGCACATGCAGCGCACCTATCCTGGGGCGACGTGGTGAAAACACCGCGAACGAGCGAACAGCGGGGACGGAAAGGTACCCCCCTCTGGCCTGCCGGCCATCTCCCCCTCAAGGGGGGAGAT
>JBKBRJ010000019.1:0-64040 GCA_046292285.1 Mesorhizobium sp.
GCTGGCGCCGTTCCACGACGGGCCGCGCGCGCATTTCGTCTCCAACATCGACGGCGCGCATATTGCCGACGTTCTCAAGCCGCTCGATCCGGCGACGACGCTCGTGATCATCGCGTCGAAGACCTTCACCACCGTCGAGACGATGACCAATGCCGAAACCGCGCGGCGCTGGATCGAGGCGGCGTTGGGGGCGGATGCGGTCGGCGCGCATTTCGTCGCGGTCTCGACCGCGCTCGACAAGGTCGCCGCCTTCGGCATTGCGCCGGATCGCGTCTTCGGCTTCTGGGACTGGGTCGGCGGGCGCTATTCCCTGTGGTCGGCGATCGGCCTGCCGATCATGCTGGCGATCGGGCCCGAGCGGTTCCGCTCCTTCCTCGACGGCGCGCATGCGATGGACGAGCATTTCCGGACGGCCCCGTTGCTCGGGAACCTGCCGGTGGTTCTCGGGCTCGTCGGCTTCTGGCACCGGGTGGCGAAGGGATATCCGGCGCGGGCCGTCATTCCCTACGACCAGCGGCTGGCGCGGCTGCCGGCCTATCTGCAGCAACTCGACATGGAATCGAACGGCAAGTCGGTGGCGATCGACGGCCAGCCGGTTTCGGGGCCGACCGGGCCGCTGGTCTGGGGCGAGCCGGGCACGAATGGCCAGCATGCCTTCTTCCAGCTGCTGCACCAGGGCAGCGACGTGATCCCGGTTGAGTTCATCGCCGCCGCCGTCGGGCACGAGCCCGACCTGCGCCACCAGCACGAACTGCTGCTGGCCAACTGCCTGGCGCAATCGCAGGCGCTGATGACGGGCCGCACCCTGGAGGAGGCGAGGGCGCAGATGCTGTCCAAGGGCATGGCGGCCGACGAGGTGGAGCGGATCGCGCCGCACCGCGTCTTCCCCGGCAACCGCCCGTCGATCACCATCCTGCACCGGCAACTCGACCCGTTCGCGCTGGGACGGCTGATCGCGCTCTACGAGCACCGCGTCTTCGTTGAGGCGCAGCTCTTCGGCATCAACGCCTTCGACCAGTGGGGGGTGGAACTCGGCAAGGAACTCGCGACCGCGCTGCTTCCCGTCGTGGAAGGCAAACGCGACGCCGCTGGGAGCGATGCTTCCACCGCCGGACTGGTGGCATATCTGCGCGGCTTCGCCTGAGTGTCTGATCCAAAAATCGCCATGCCGGGCTGCAAATGGCAATTTCTGCGCTTCCGGTGCTCACGTACCTGATTGTACGCTGCGCTCCGGTTCTCGAAATCGCCATTTTCGCTGCGGCCTGGCGGTTTTTCGATTCAGACACTGAGATCCGGGGTTACTGCTTTCCCGCCAACATCCTTACCGCGCCGTTCGGCGCCGGCTTCGCGAGAGTTTCCATGGCCATCAGGGGCATCCTGTTCGACAAGGACGGAACGCTGGTCGACTTCCACAAGACGTGGCACGCGATCGGCGACCGGCTGGCGCTGGAGGCGGCGGGCGGGGATCGCGGCAAGGCCGACGACCTGATGGACCTCGCGGGCTTCGACTTCTCAGCCGGCCGGTTCCGCGGCGATTCGGTGTTTGCCGCCGGCACCAATGCCGACATCGTCGCGCTCTGGTACGCGACCGCCTCGCTGGCCGAACGCGCGGCGAGGGTGAAGCATTTCGACCGGGTGACGGCCGCCGAGGGCGCGCGTTCGGCGGTGCCGCTCGACGGAGTGCTCGATGCGCTGCGCGCCCTGCACGGACAAGGCTACAAGCTCGGCGTCGCGACGAACGACAGCGAAGGCGGGGCAAGACAGACGATCGAGGCGATCGGCGTCGCCGACCTGTTCGTCGCGGCCTATGGCTATGATTCCGTCGCGCGGCCGAAGCCGGCGCCCGACGCCATCGACGCGTTCTGCGAACTGACGGGGTTCGCGCCGGACGAGATCGCCATGGTGGGCGACAACCGCCACGACCTGGAAATGGCGCGCGCCGGCGGCGCCGGGCTTGCCGTCGGCGTTCTTTCCGGCACCGGCACGCGGGAACGGCTCGCGCCGCTGGCCGACGTGGTGCTACCCTCGGTCCGTGATTTGCCGTCCTATCTGGTTGGCCACGGCTTCCGGCCAGGATAGCGGTTTACTTTCGCCGCCGCCTGGAGCACTGCCGGACGGTCCGAGTCTCGCCGAGGAACCGGCCTTGTTCTTCGTGACGGATCGAAGGTGACGATGCAGCAGGAACTCGACATCCGGCCGATCAGCGAAACGAGAATGCCGGGTCTGGCTTCTCTCTACCGTTACTTGCATCCGCAAGACCCGGCGCTCGCGGTGGTCACCGCGCGGATGACGCTGCGCGAGGCGGCCGCCGAACCGGGGAGCACGGTCCTGGTCGGATTTCTGGATGATGCACCGGTGACGAGTTGCGCGCTGGTCGTGATCCCGGGAGGGGCACGGGCCAGCAAGCCATCGGCCCTGATCGAGAACATCGTCACGCATCCCGAACGGCGCCGCCGGGGCTACGGCACGCGCATCCTGAACGCCGCGCTGGCCCGCGCCTGGCAGGCGGGCTGCTTCAGGGTCACCGTCCTGACGACCTCTCTCGATGACGTGCCGGCCGGCTTCTTCCTCGCCGCGGGGTTCGAGAAGACGGCTAACGGATTTCGGATCGAACAGGACTGACGCAACGGCATTCCCGCGCTGTTTACTTTTACCCTTTTATTAACTATATGAATTACAATCATTTTCAGGCATGCTTTGGTGCGGAGCCGGGAAGCGTCTCTTCAGGCGCGCGCAGGACCAAACGAAACGATGGAACAGGCACTCTGCATTCGATCCATTGCGGCTGGTGACCTGTCGGACCTTACGTCCTTGTACCGGCACCTTTATCCGCGCTACCAAATCTTCGCCGAGGCGCTCGCGCGCGATGCATTTCACCAGGCGCTAGATGAGCCGGGAATAACGATCCTGGCGGGGTTCCTGGACAAGCAACTGGTGTCCGCCTGCACGCTCGTCGTCATCCCGAACGCGACCTGGGTCGGCAAGCCCGCGGCCCTGATCGAAAACGTGGTCACGCATTCAGACCATCGCCGGAGGGGCTATGCCGGCAAGGTTGTGGGCTGCGCCATCAAGCTCGCCTGGCGGGTCGGAGTCGCCAAGGTTTTGGTGCTGGGAGGGTTCAACGATCCGGCGGTGCTGCGCTTGTGCGGTGCGGCAGGCTTCGATCAGACCCGGTACGGTTTCGAGTTGCGGCGTGATGCGACACCGGCCCCGCCCGCCGCACGCCTGGCGCGCCGGGCTTAGTCTCTGATCCAAAAGTCGCCATGCCGGGCTGCAAATGGCGATCTCTGCGCTTCCGGTGCTCACGTACCCGAATGTACGCTCCGCTCCGGTTCTCGAAATCGCCATTTTCGCCTCGGCCTGACGCCCTTTTGATTCAGACACTTAGACCCTCGCCGCCGGAGACATGGCCGGCAGGGCGCTTCGCCGGAGGCGAACTAATTCCTCAGTTCGCGCCGCAGGATCTTGCCGACGTTCGTCTTCGGCAGTTCGGTGCGGAACTCGATCTGCTTGGGGCGCTTGTAGGCCGTCAGCTTGTCCTTGCACCATTCCTGGATGTCGTGGTCGGTGAGGTTCGCATCCTTCTTGACGATGAAGACCTTCGGCACTTCGCCCGACTTCTCGTCGGGGACGCCGACCGCCGCGACCTCCAGCACGCCCGGATGGCCGGCGATGACGTCCTCGATCTCGTTGGGATAGACGTTGAAGCCCGAGACCAGGATCATGTCCTTCTTGCGGTCGACGATCTTGATGTAGCCGTCCTCGTTCATGAAGCCCATGTCGCCGGACTTGAAGAAGCCGTCGGGCGTCATGACCTTGGCCGTCTCGTCGGGCCGGTTCCAGTAGCCGGCCATGACCTGCGGCCCGCGGATGCAGATCTCGCCGACCTCGCCCAGCGCCACGTCGTTGCCGTCGTCGTCGCGGATGACGATCTCGGTCGACGGGATCGGCAGGCCGATCGTGCCGGTGAACTCATCGGCGTCGAAGCGGTTGCCGGTGGCGACCGGCGACGTCTCCGACAGGCCGTAGCCTTCCGCGATGACGAGGCCCGTCACCTGCTTCCAGCGTTCCGCCACCGGGCGCTGCACCGCCATGCCGCCGCCGAAGGTGACCAGCAGGTGTGTGAAGTCCAGCTTGCGGAAGTCGTCATTGTTCAGGAGCGCGTTGAACAGGGTGTTCAGGCCGGGGAACACGTTGACCTTGTAGGCGCCGAACTCCTTCACCAGTGCGGGGATGTCGCGCGGGTTGGCGATCAGGATGTTCTGGGCGCCCTGCTGCATGCCCATGAGGGCGTTTACCGTGAGCGCGTAGATGTGGTATAGCGGCAGCGCGCAGAGATAGACCGGCATGTCGGGCCGGGGCTTCTTGACGTAGGCGGCCTCGACCCACAGCGCGTTCTGCGCGACGTTGGCCAGGATGTTGCGGTGGAGCAGCACGGCGCCCTTGGAGACGCCCGTCGTGCCGCCGGTGTACTGCAGGAAGGCGACGTCGTCGGGTCCGACCGAGACAGGCTTCAGGGTCTGGCCCTTGCCCGCCGACAGCGCCTCCTTGAAGGGGGCGTGCCCCGGCAGCGACCAGGCCGGCACCATCTTCTTCACGCGGCGCACGACCAGGTTCACGATCAGCCCCTTGAGGCCGAGCATTTCGCCCATCGACGCGACGAGGACATGCTTGACCTTCGTTTTGGCGACGACGGCCTGCAGCGTGGCGGCGAAGTTCTCCAGGATGACGATGGCCTCGGCGCCCGAATCGTTCAGCTGGTGCTCGAGTTCGCGCGGCGTGTAGAGCGGATTGACGTTGACGACCGTGTAGCCAGCCCGCAGCGCGCCCATCATGGCGATCGGATACTGCAGCACGTTGGGCATCATGATCGCCACGCGCGCGCCCTTTGCCAGGCCCTTGCCCTGGAGCCAGGCGCCGAAGGCGGCCGAAGCCTGCTCGACCTCGGCGAAGGTCATGGACTTGCCCATGCTGGTGAAGGCCGGGCGGCCGGAAAACTGCCGACACGCATTGACGAGAAGCTCGCCGATCGAATTGGCCGGAAGCCCGGCGATGTCGGCCGGGATGCCTTGCGGATAGCTCTTCAGCCAGATGCGCTGGGTGTCTGCCGCCTGCCCGGAAATGGCCATGTCTCGCTCCCTCCTGCCGGAACGGCGGGCGCGCGCGGCGGCCCGGCCCTTCGGCTCTGCAATGCCTCCCGGCGGGCCATGCCCGCCGCCTCGACCCTATCTACGGGAAAGCGCCGATCCGGTGCAAGTCTTACGGAAACGTAAACGTAAGTGAAATTCACGGCGCTTGCCCCGGGACCTATTGCCCGTAGCCGGCATGCGTTTCCAGGAACGCCAGCTCCTCCGGCGTGCTGTCGCGGCCGAGCGCGCGGTTGCGGTGCGGGAAGCGCCCGAACCGGGCGACGATGTCACGATGCTCGATGGCGTATTTCAACGCCTCCTCGTTGCCGAGATCGCGAAACAGCTTCACGCAGAGCTCCTGGTCGGAGACCACCTCCGAATGCATCAGGGGCATGTAGAGGAACTGGCGCTCCTCGGGCGTCATCCCCGCGTCGTAGCCGCGTTCGATGGCGCCCTGGGTCACCGCGAGCGCGACCGGATCGCCGGAAAAGGCGCGCGCCTGACCGCGGAAGAGCTGCCGCGGGAACTGGTCGAGCAGGATGATCCCGGCCAGCGCTGAGCGGGCATCGCCGAGGTGATCCTCCGGCTTTCCGGCCAGCGCCCGTTCGCAGACGGAAGCGAACCGGGTGCGAATCTCCTCGTCGAGTTCCGGCCGTCCGGAAAACCAGTCGCTCGGGCCGAGTTCGCCGAACCAGTAGGCGAGCACGGCTTCGGTCGTCGTTCTTGCATCCATGGAATGTCCCTCCTCTTGTCCTTCGCAGATAGGCGTCCGCGGCTCGAATTCAAATCCGATCCCGTTTCGCTTTGGCGCGGATGCTTTTTCATGCGAACGGAGCCGAAACCGCAAAATCTTACCCAAGGTAGCGGCGAGGGGGAGTTTTCTTGTCCATTGAACGGTGCTTATATGCCGGCTTCACGGGCCGGGACACAACGGATCCCGGACAGATGAATGGGAGTCTCACGACTATGAAGCGTTTCAGTTTCGCGGCGGTTCTGCTTGCCGCGACGGTGTTGAGCGGCGCGGCGAGCGCCAAGACGTTGGTCTATTGCTCTGAAGGTTCGCCCGAGGGCTTCGATCCCGCGCTCTACACCGCCGGCACCACTTTCGACGCCTCTTCGAATCCGGTCTACAACAAGCTGATGGAATTCGCCCCCGGCACGACGACGCCGGAAGCGGGGCTGGCGGAGAGCTACGAGGTCTCCGACGATGGCCTCGAATACACGTTCAAGCTGCGTCCGGGCGTGAAGTTCCAGACCACCGACTTCTTCACGCCGACCCGCGACTTCAATGCCGACGACGTGCTCTTCACGTTCGAGCGTCAGTTCAAGGCAGACCATCCCTGGCACCAGTACGTGGCCGGCGCCGCCTGGGAGTACTTCAACGGCATGGGCTTCCCGGATCTCATCGAGTCGATCGAGAAGGTCGACGACATGACGGTCAAGTTCAAGCTGAAGAGGAAGGAAGCGCCGTTCGTCGCCAACCTCGGCATGGACTTCGCCTCGATCATGTCGAAGGAATATGCCGACAAGCTCGAAGCCGAAGGCAAGATGGAGCAGCTCAACCAGATGCCGCTCGGCACCGGACCGTTCGAGTTCGTCGCCTACCAGCCGGACGCCGTCATCCGCTACCGCGCCAATGACGAGTACTGGAAGGGCCGCGAGAAGCTCGACGACCTGGTCTTCGCGATCACGACCGACGCCGCCGTGCGCTACCAGAAGCTCAAGGCCGGCGAGTGCCATGTGATGCCGTATCCGAATGCGGCCGACGTGGAGGCCATGAAGGCCGACGAGAGCCTGACGGTGATGGAGCAGGAAGGCCTCAACATCGCCTATCTCGCCTACAACACGACGCAGGCGCCGTTCGACAGGCCGGAGGTCCGCAAGGCCCTCAACATGGCGATCAACAAGCAGGCGATCGTCGACGCGGTGTTCCAGGGCGCGGCCACGCCGGCCAAGAACCCGATCCCGCCGACGATGTGGTCCTACAACGACGCCATCCAGGACGATCCGTATGATCCGGATGCTGCGAAGGCGGCGCTGGAAGCCGCGGGCGTTTCCGGGTTGTCGATGAAGGTCTGGGCGATGCCGGTGGCGCGCCCCTACATGCTCAACGCCCGCCGCGCGGCCGAACTGATCCAGGCCGACTTCGAGAAGATCGGCGTCACGGTCGAGATCGTCTCCTTCGAATGGGCCGAATATCTCGCCCGCTCCAAGGACAAGGACCGCGACGGCGCCGTGATGCTCGGCTGGACCGGCGACAACGGCGACCCGGACAACTTCCTGCACACCCTGCTCGGCTGCGATGCGGTCGGCGGCAACAACCGCGCGCAGTGGTGCAACGAGGAGTTCGATACGCTGGTCAACCAGGCCAAGGTCGAGACCGACCAGGCCGCGCGCACCAAGCTCTATGAAGAGGCCCAGGTCGTCTTCAAGCGCGAGGCGCCGTGGGCCACGATCGACCACAGCCTGGTCGTCATGCCGATGCGCAAGGAAGTGCAGGGCTACGTCATGAGCCCGCTCGGCAAGCATCACTTCTCGGGCGTCGACATCGCCCAGTAAGTCTCGGGCAATCGGTTGAGCGGGGGCGATCGCGGCGCGAGCGCCCCCGCTGCTTTTGTGTTACTGAGCCGGATACGCTCTCCTTCCGGCAACAGGGGGCAAACATGCTGCGGTTTCTCGTCGGTCGGTTCGCGGTGCTGATACCGACCTTCATCGGCGTTTCGATCATCGCCTTCTCGTTCATCAGGCTGCTGCCCGGCGACCCGGTCATGCTGATGTCGGGCGAACGCGTGATGTCGCAGGAGCGGTACGAGAAGATCTCGCAGGAACTCGGCTACGACCGCAACATCGTCATCCAGTACCTCGACTATTTCGGCGGCCTGCTGCAGGGCGACTTCGGCACGTCGCTGGTGACGAAGAAGCCGGTGCTGACGCATTTCGCCGAACTGTTCCCGGCCACGCTGGAACTGTCGGCCTGCGCGATCCTGTTTGCCGTGCTGCTCGGCATTCCAGCCGGCGTGTTCGCGGCGATCAAGCGCGGCTCGGCCTTCGACCAGACGATCATGGGGACGGCGCTGGTCGGCTATTCCATGCCGATCTTCTGGTGGGGCCTGCTGCTGATCATCTTCTTTTCGGGAATCCTCGGCTGGACTCCTGTCTCGGGCCGCATCTCGCTGCTCTATTATTTCCCGTCCGTCACCGGCTTCATGCTGATCGACTCGCTGCTGTCGGGACAGGCGGGCGCGTTCAAGTCGGCGGTGAGCCACCTGATCCTGCCCACGATCGTGCTCGGCACCATTCCGCTCGCCGTGATCGCGCGGCAGACCCGCTCGGCCATGCTCGAGGTGCTGAGCGAGGACTACGTGCGCACGGCGCGCGCCAAGGGCATGCCGCCGCTGCGCGTCATCGGCGTGCACGCGCTGCGCAACGCCATGATCCCGGTCATCACCACGATCGGCCTGCAGGTGGGCGTGATGCTGGCCGGCGCGATCCTGACGGAGACGATCTTTTCCTGGCCCGGCATCGGCAAGTGGATGGTCGATTCCGTGTTCAAGCGGGACTATCCCGTCATCCAGGGCGGGCTGCTGCTGATCGCGGCCATCATCATGCTGGTCAATCTGCTGGTCGACATCATGTACGGCCTGATCAACCCGCGCATCCGGCATTGAGGTCGACCATGGCTCACGCTTCCACCACGGCGATGGACAAGGCGAAGGCGGGCGAGGTGACGCGCCGGGAGCGCTTCGCGGAGTTCTGGTTCTATTTCTCCGAAAACAGGGGCGCGGTGATCGGTCTCTGGGTTTTTCTGGCGCTCGTCGTGCTTGCGATCCTCGCGCCCGTGCTCGCGCCGCACGCGCCGAATGCCCAGTATCGCGACGCGGTGCTGCTGCCGCCCTTCTG
Source organism: Mesorhizobium sp. (assembly GCA_046292285.1). GTDB lineage: Bacteria > Pseudomonadota > Alphaproteobacteria > Rhizobiales > Rhizobiaceae > Aquibium. Next base: position 9,030 of record JBKBRJ010000019.1, read on the forward strand.
GCAGGAGGGCGGACGTTCCGCCTATCTGCTCGGCACCGACCAGGTGGGCCGCGATCTCCTGTCGCGGCTGCTCTACGGCGCGCAGTTCTCGCTGTTCATCGGCATCGTGGTGACCACGCTGGCGCTGACCGGCGGCATCTTCATCGGCGTCATCGCCGGCTACTTCCGCGGCTGGGTCGACACCGTCATCATGCGGCTGATGGACATCATCCTGGCTTTCCCGTCGCTGCTGCTCGCGCTGGTGCTGGTGGCGGTGCTCGGACCGGGGCTGATGAACGCGATGATCGCCATCGCGCTGGTGCTGCAACCGCATTTCGTGCGGCTGACCCGCGCCGCCGTGATGGCCGAGAAGGGGCGCGACTACGTGGTGGCCGCGAAGGTGGCGGGGGCCCGGCCGTTGCGCCTGATGTTCCGCACCATCCTGCCCAACTGCATGGCGCCGCTGATCGTGCAGGCGACGCTTTCCTTCTCGACCGCCATCCTCGACGCCGCGGCGCTCGGCTTCCTCGGCATGGGCGCGCAGCCGCCGACGCCGGAATGGGGAACGATGCTCGCCGAAGCGCGCGAGTTCATCCTGCGCGCCTGGTGGGTGGTCACGCTGCCGGGCCTGGCGATCCTGATCACCGTGCTCGCGATCAACCTGATGGGCGACGGCCTGCGCGACGCGCTCGACCCGAAGCTGAAGAGGAGCTGACGTCATGCCCCTTCTGACCATCGAAAACCTCGTCGTCGAGTTCGAGACCGCCGCCGGCCCGTTCCGCGCGGTCAATGGCGTGTCGCTGTCGGTCGACGAGCGCGAGGTGCTGGCGATCGTCGGCGAATCCGGATCCGGCAAGTCGGTCTCCATGCTTGCCGTCATGGGACTGCTGCCCTGGACGGCCAGGGTGACGGCCGACCGGATGGAGTTCGCCGGGCGCGATCTCCTGTCGATGATCGACGCAGACCGGCGCAAAATCATCGGCAAGGACATCGCCATGATCTTCCAGGAGCCGATGTCGAGCCTCAACCCGTGCTTCACGGTGGGTTTCCAGATCGAGGAGGTGCTTCGCTTCCATCTCGGCATGGACCGCAAGGCGCGACGCGCCCGCGCGATCGAACTGCTGAACGCGGTCGGCATCCCCGACCCGGAGCAGCGGCTGTCGTCCTACCCGCACCAGATGTCGGGCGGCCAGTGCCAGCGCGTGATGATCGCCATCGCGCTCGCCTGCAACCCGAAACTCCTGATCGCCGACGAGCCGACCACGGCGCTCGACGTCACCATCCAGAAACAGATCCTCGACCTGCTGGTGGCGCTGCAGGTCGAGCATGGCATGGGGCTGATCATGATCACCCACAACATGGGCGTGGTGGCCGAGACGGCCGACCGCGTGATCGTCCAGTACAAGGGACGCAAGATGGAGGAGGCCGACGTGCTCACCCTCTTCGAGAACCCGAAGAGCAACTACACGAAGGCGCTGCTGTCGGCCTTGCCCGAGCGCGCCACCGGCGACCGGCTGCCGACGATCGCGAGCTTCATGGACGACCTGGAAGCCGCGGGAGACGCGCGATGAGCGAGATCGTCGTCGAGGGCCGCAACATCGTGCGCGATTACCGCGTCGGGGGCGGGCTGTTCTCCAAGGAGCGCGTGGTGCATGCCGTGAAGGGGGTGTCCTTCACGGTCGAAAAGGGCAAGACGCTGGCGATCGTCGGCGAATCCGGCTGCGGAAAATCGACCCTCGCGCGCATCATCACCATGATCGACGCGCAGACCGACGGGGAACTGCTGATCGACGGAAAGCCGGTCGACATCCGCAAGCAGGCGCTCACGGCGGAGATGCGCCGCAAGGTGCAGATCGTGTTCCAGAACCCCTATGGCTCGCTCAACCCGCGCCAGAAGATCGGCGACGTGCTCGGCGAGCCGCTTCTGGTCAACACCGGCATGCCGGCGTCGGAGCGGCGCGACCGGGCGATGGAGATGCTGGTGAAGGTCGGCCTCGGGCCCGAGCACTTCAACCGCTATCCGCACATGTTTTCCGGCGGCCAGCGCCAGCGCATCGCGATCGCCCGGGCGCTGATGCTGAATCCGCGAATCCTGGTGCTGGACGAGCCGGTCTCGGCGCTCGACCTGTCGGTGCAGGCGCAGGTGCTGAACCTGCTCGCGGACCTGCAGGACGAGTTCGACCTGACCTACATCTTCATCAGCCACGATCTTTCGGTGGTGCGCTACATCGCCGACGACGTGATGGTGATGTATTTCGGCGAGGCGGTGGAATACGGCTCGCGCGACGCGGTTTTCTCCGACCCGAAGCACGATTATACGAAGACGCTGTTTGCCGCGACGCCGCGGGCCGATGTCGAGAGCATCCGGCGGCGGCTGGCGGCGAAGGCGGCCTGACAGGACGAGACCTCATGCAGTTTCCCACCTTCGACGATGTGCTGGCCGCGCATGAGCGCATCCGGCCGCACGTCCACCGCACGCCGGTTCTGACGAGCAGCCACCTCGACCACCTGACCGGCGCGCGGCTGTTCTTCAAGTGCGAGAACCTGCAGAAGGTCGGCGCCTTCAAGGCACGCGGCGCCTGCAACGCCGTGTTCGGGCTGAGCGAAGAGCAGGCGGCGCGCGGCGTGCTGACGCATTCGTCGGGCAATCACGGCCAGGCGCTGGCCTATGCGGCGGCCAAGCGCGGCATCCGCGCGACCATCGTCATGCCGGAAACCTCGGCGAAGCCGAAGCTTGACGCCGTGCGCGGCTATGGCGGGAGGGTCGTCACCTGCGCGCCGGGCACGAAGGCGCGCGAGGACGCGGTGGCGGCCGAACTCGCCCGCACCGGGGCTGAGATCGTGCATCCCTATGCCGACGCGCGCGTCATCGCGGGGCAGGGGACATGCGCGCGGGAACTGATCGAGGAGGCCGGCCCGCTCGACGCGATCGTGGCCCCGGTCGGCGGCGGCGGGCTGATCGCCGGCACCTGCGTGGCGGTTTCCGGCATGGCGCCGCGAACGAAGGTCTTCGCCGCCGAGCCCGCGAACGCCGACGACGCCTCCCGATCGAAAAAGGCCGGGCACCTGATCGAGGACGATGCGCCGCAGACGATCGCCGACGGGCTGCGCGCCTCGCTGAAGCCGATCACCTTCCACTACATCGCCAACGCGGTGGAGGACGTGCTGACGGTGACGGAGGAGGAGATCGTGGCGGCGATGCGCCTCGCCTGGGAGCGCATGAAGATCGTCATCGAGCCGTCGAGCGCGGTGGCGGTCGCGGCGGTGCTGAAGAACGCGCATCGTTTCGCCGGGCAGAAAGTCGGCATCATCGTCACCGGCGGCAACGTCGATCTCGAACGCCTGCCCTGGATGGCGTGACAGCAGTCTTCGCCTCGGGGAGGGGTTGCATCTTCCACGGCGCGCGGCGGACACTATCTTGACGGCATGCGTCCGTCCGACCTGCTGCAACCGCGACCCCAGGGGCTCTACTGCCCGCCAGGCGATTTCTTCATCGATCCGGTGAAGCCGGTCGCGCGGGCGCTGGTCACGCATGGCCATGCCGACCATGCGCGGTCCGGCCATGGTGCGGTGATGGCGACGCGCGAGACGCTCGACATCATGGCGATCCGATACGGCGTCGATTTCGCCGGCTCGACGCAGGAGGCGCGGCTCGGCGAGCGCGTTGCCGTAAACGGCGTCGAGGTCAGCTTCCATCCGGCCGGCCACGTGCTGGGCTCCGCGCAGATCCGCGTCGCGCATGGCGGCCGCCGAATCGTCGCGTCTGGCGACTACAAGCGCCGCCGCGACCCGACCTGCGTCGGCTTCGAGCCGATCGCCTGCGACGTCTTCATCACCGAGGCGACCTTCGGGCTGCCGGTCTTCCGGCATCCGGACGACGCGGGCGAGATCGCGCGGCTGCTGGCCTCGCTGAAGCAATTTCCGGAACGGACCCACCTCGTCGGCGCCTATTCGCTCGGCAAGGCGCAGCGCGTCATCCGGCTGCTGCGCGACGCGGGTTACGACGACACGATCCATATCCATGGCGCGCTGGAGAAGCTCTGCGGATACTACGAGCGCCAGGGCATCGCGCTCGGGCCGCTCGAACCCGCCACCATCGACAATGGCGGCAAGGCGGCGTTTGCCGGGAAGATCGTGGTCGGGCCGCCGTCGGCCTTCGCCGATCGATGGGCGCGACGCTTCGCGGACCCGGTGTCAGCCTTCGCGTCGGGCTGGATGCGAATCCGGCAGCGGGCGAAACAGCGCGGCGTGGAACTGCCGCTGATCCTGTCGGATCATTCCGATTGGGACGAGCTCGTGCAGACCCTCGCCGACACGGGAGCATCCGAGGTCTGGGTGACGCATGGCCGCGAGGAGGCGCTTGTGCGCTGGTGCGAGATCAACGGCATCGCGGCGCGGCCGCTCCACCTCGTCGGCTACGAGGACGAGGGGGATTGACCTAATGCGTTTCCGTCACCTCGACCGCGACGACGAACGCGCCGTGGAACCGGACCTCGACATGCGTGTACTGGCCCCGTTCGACACGCTTTTCGAAGCTCGCGTCGCGATAGCCGAACGCCGGCCTGCCGATGCCGCCGGAATCGACGATGTCGAGGTCGAGGATCAGGATCTTCTCGTTGATGCCCTGCGGCTCGGCTTCGGTCAGCGTCGGGACATGGTTCGAAGCGGGCGTCTCTACCTCTCCGGTGACATGCAGCGTCGGAGGCCCCATCGGCATGAGGTCCAGCCATGCGTTCCACTTTCTTGACTGCGGCACGTTCATCGCTCCCTCCCAGACCGATTGCGCGGGAGGAAAAATACTTCTCAAGGTTGCATTAGTCAATGGACATCAACCCTTTTCCGCGGTCGTGACATGAAACCCTTCGCCGATCTCCTCGACCGCCTCGTGCTCACGCCATCGCGCAACGGGAAGCTGAAACTGATCGCGGACCACTTCGCCGCCGTGCCCGATCCCGATCGCGGGCTGGCGCTGGCCGCCATCACCGGCGACCTCGACATTCCGAGCGTCAAGCCGGCCATGCTGCGGGCGCTGGTGATGGAGCGCATGGACCCGGTGCTGTTTTCCTATTCCTACGACTATGTGGGAGACCTCGCCGAGACCGTTTCGCTGGTCTGGCCGGTGCGGGAGGGACGGGTGCCGCACAACGCGGACCCAACGCTGGCGGACGCCGTCGAGGCGCTGCTTTCGGCCGGCCGCGCCAATGGGCCGACGGTCTTCGCGGACCTGCTCGACAGGCTCGATCCGCCGTCGCGATATGCACTGATCAAGCTGGTCACCGGGGGCCTGCGCATCGGCGTCTCGGCGCGCCTGGCCAAGCAGGCGCTGGCCGATTTCGGGCAGGTGGAGGTCGCGGAGATCGAGGAACTCTGGCACGGGATCTCGCCGCCCTACGAGCCGTTATTCGCCTGGCTGGAGAAGCGCGGTAGCAAGCCCGTGCCGCGAGCGCAGGCGCTGTTCCGCCCGGTGATGCTGTCAAACCCCGTGCAGGACGGCGACCTGGCGAAGCTCGACCCCGCCGACTACGCGGCCGAGTGGAAATGGGACGGCATTCGCGTGCAGGCGGTTTCGCAAGGCGGCGTCCACCGGCTGTATTCCCGCACCGGCGACGACATTTCCGGTGCGTTTCCCGACCTGCTGGAAGCCATGGATTTCTCCGGCGCGATCGACGGCGAGTTGCTGGTCGGCGTGGCAGGGGGGCACACGGGCACCTTTTCCGACCTCCAGCAACGGCTCAACCGCAAGGCGGTGTCGGCCAGGATGCGCGAAAGGTATCCGGTCTTAGTCCGCTGCTACGACCTGCTGCAGGACGGGGACGAAGACTTGAGGCCCCTGCCTTTCGCAGAGCGCCGGGCACGACTCGAAGCCTTCGTCGCCGGGCTTCCGGCCGACCGCTTCGATCTCTCGCCCTTCGTGGACTTTTCCGGCTGGGAGGAGCTCGAGGAGAGGCGCCGCCGACCACCCCTTCCGATCATCGAAGGGGTGATGCTGAAGCGGCTCGATTCGGCCTATGTGCCCGGCCGGCCGAAGGGGCCGTGGTTCAAGTGGAAGCGCGACCCGCACACGGTCGACGCCGTGCTGATGTATGCGCAGCGCGGCCATGGCAAGCGGTCGAGTTTCTACTCCGACTATACGTTCGGGGTGTGGACCGGACCGGAGGACAGGCCGGAACTCGTGCCGGTGGGCAAGGCCTATTTCGGATTCACCGACGAGGAACTGCGCCAGATCGACAAGTATGTGCGCGACAACACGGTGGAGCGCTTCGGGCCGGTGCGCTCGGTGCGGGCCGAGCGCGGGCACGGGCTGGTGCTGGAGATCGCGTTCGAGGGACTGAACCGGTCGACGCGGCACAAGTCGGGCGTGGCGATGCGATTTCCGCGCATATCGCGGCTGCGCTGGGACAAGCCGGCGGCGGAGGCCGACCGGCTGGAAACCCTGCAGGCGATGCTCGACGGCTGACAGAACGGGCCGATCGGATCGGCCGGCTGACCCGACGGGCTGGCGAACGGCCCGGCGGGCGGGAAACGACCATCGCCCGACAAGGTCGAGCGAACGGTCAACGGCATCAGTCCGGAACCGCGACGCGGATCTCGATGATGTCGACGCTCAGGCCGCCACTGGCGATGTCGCTGACGATGGCGATGCTGCCGGCACCCGTGGGCCGGGCGTCCGGCATGTCGCGCCCGATTGCGAAATCGCGGTTTTCGGACGAGACGAAGAGGCGGTTGCGGCCACAGTCTCCCAGCGGGCCGAAGTCGCAGGTGACCAGGATCTGCGTTTCCTTGCCGGAATCGGTCCTGGCCCGGATGTTGAACACGGCCCGGCGTCCAGCGATGCCCTGCAGGATGCCTTCACCGACCTCGAAACGGATCGGTTCCTCGGCGGAGGCCGAGCGGACGCGCAACGCCGTTCCACCCTCGATCTCGATCACCTCGGCGGCGCCCCCGGGTGGCGTGATCACGCGCGTGGGATCGGCCGGCGTGAAAACGATGGTCCAGTTGTCGCCGCGGCCGTCGGCGGCCTGCTGGTCGCTGAGCGGCGGCGGTCCGTCGGGCTGGAACTCCTCGTCTTCCAGCGTCAGGGGCGGGTTTGGAACGCTCGTGTCGCGCTCCTCGGCGGAGAGGAAGAGGCCGCTGTCCATGGCCCACCAAAGGCCCATGGCGCCGGCCGCGAACAGAGTGGCCACAAGGAACAGCATGACGAAAAGCCGACCGCGACGCCGACCCGGCTGCCGGTCGTCGTTGTCTTGCTCGTCAATCCGGTCGTCGTATCGCGTCTCTCGTCTCGCGACGAGCCCGCCCAGGCCGGGATCGGCCGTTTCGTAGTCGTCCGCGCCGCGCGGTCGACGAGGCTCGATCTCCGGCAGCGGAATGGCCTCGTCGTCGAAGCGCTGTTGCGGCGGCGTTTGAACGACGGGTGCTTCCTGCCGCCTGCGCGGATGCGCCGGCATGGCGGAATGGTTCTCGTTTTCGTCTTCGTAGTATCGGCTCGAGGCGGCGGCCCAGGAAGATCGCGGCTCGGTCGCGCGCGCCGACGGCTGCGGAACCGGCTCGAAGCCTTGGTCCACCGCGGCCGGCGCCACAAGGGGTTCCTCGGTTTCGGCGGGCTCTCCGGGCGCGAAGGCGGGCACGAACTCCTGCTCGACCGTGCGGATGCTCGTCTTCAACATCTCCCGGCGATGCTGCACGGCGTCGTCGCTCATGTCGGGGTTGGCGGCGATGCTCTTCTCCAACGCAGCAAAGACGGATCTATAGACCTTCTCCCGGTAGGCACGGTCATCCGCGTCGCCCCGCTCAAGAGCGGTCCGGATCGTCTTCTCGATCGGATTCAACTGGGGTTCCTCATCTGCAGCCCGAATGGTTAACCGCGCGGACAGTCGCAATCAACATCGCATTGATCCTCAACGCGCGGCGTCCCAAGAAAGTCTCGCGCTTCGCCGGCGCATTTAGGGCGGCCAGACCGTACGCCCCGCGCCCGCCTTGCGGCGGTGACCTTCTGCTAGTATTGACGTTTACGCTAACGTCAAAAATGCCTGCGGGGAGTGAGCGATACCATGGCCGTACCGGACATCCTGAAGAAGAACCTGCGTATCCCGGTCGTCGGATCGCCGCTCTTCATCATTTCGCATCCGCCGTTGGTGTTGGCGCAGTGCAAGGCCGGCATCGTGGGGTCCTTTCCGGCGCTGAACGCTCGTCCGGAGGCGCAACTCGACGAGTGGCTGGCTGAGATCACCGAGAGCCTCGCCGCCCATGACGCGGCGAACCCCGATCGGGCGAGCGCCCCCTATGCGGTCAACCAGATCGTGCACAAGTCCAACACCCGCCTCCAGCACGACCTCGGGATGTGCGTGAAATACAAGGTTCCCGTGGTGATCACGTCGCTCGGCGCGGTCGAGGAGGTCAACCAGGCGGTGCACTCCTATGGCGGTATCGTGCTGCACGACATCATCCACGACCGGCATGCCCGCAAGGCGATCGAGAAGGGCGCGGACGGACTGATCGCGGTTGCGACCGGCGCCGGCGGCCATGCGGGCACGCTGTCGCCCTTCGCGCTGGTGCAGGAGATCCGGCGCTGGTTCGACGGGCCGCTGCTGCTGTCCGGCTCCATCGCCAATGGCGGCGCCATCCTGGCGGCCCAGGCGATGGGCGCCGACATGGCCTATATCGGCTCGCCCTTCATCGCGACCGTCGAGGCGCGCGCCGAGGATGCCTACAAGGCCATGATCGTCGAGTCCAAGGCGGCCGACATCGTCTACTCGAACCTGTTCACCGGCGTGCACGGCAACTACCTCAAGGGATCGATCGCCGCGCAGGGAATGGATCCCGACAACCTGCCCGTCTCCGACCCTTCGAAGATGGATTTCGGTACGGGAACGACCAAGGCCTGGAAGCACATCTGGGGCTGCGGCCAGGGCATTGGCGTCGTCGACGAAGTGGTGCCCGCGGCAGCGCTCGTGGAGCGGCTGGCGGGAGAATACGAGGCCGCGAAGCGCCGCCTCTGCGCCTGACCTCCCGACCCGCGGATGTGCCGGAACGTCCGCTTGCGCTTCATGCGACCCGGCGCCGCACGTAGCCGCGATCTGGAAACTCGCGCATGATCGCGTCGACCTTGTCGCGGCAACGCTCGAAGGCGGCCACGCAATGGGGGTCGAACTGACGGCCCGACTGCTCGCGCAGGTGGTGATAGGCACGCTCGGCGGTCCATGCGGTCTTGTATGAACGTTCCGACGTCAGCGCGTCGAACACGTCCGCGACCGCCGCGATGCGCCCGGCGAGCGGGATATCCTCGCCTGAGAGGCGGTTCGGATAACCCGTTCCGTCCCAGTGCTCATGATGCGAGACTGCGATGGCGCCGGCAAGCTGGAGCAGGTCGCACGCCGAATCGGCGAGGATCGCGGCGCCGATACTCGTGTGCGTGTCGATATGGGTGCGCTCGGATTCGGTCAGCCGACCCTGCTTCAGGAGCACGTCGTCGCGAATGCCGACCTTGCCGATATCATGCATCGGGGCGGCGAGTTGCAGGTCGCGACAGAAATCCTCGGCAAGGCCGAGTTCGCGGGCGATGAGCGCGGAATAGCGCGCCATCCGCAGTGTGTGGTCCGCGGTCTCCTGGTCCTTGTAGCCGGCGGCGAGCGTCAGCCTGTTGATGATCTCCTCTTCGCGGCGGCGCAGTTCCAGCGTTGCGTTTTCGACTTCGCTGCGAAGCCATTCGGCCTGGTAGGCCAGTTTGCGCTGCACCTCGCAAAGCCGGGCGAGGTTTGTCAGCCGCGCCTTGAACTCGACGGGCTCCACGGGCTTGTTGAGGAACTCGACCGCTCCGGCCTTGATGGCGCGCAGCCGCAGGTCGGCGTCGTCGGCGGCCGTGATCATGACGATCGGCTTTTCCGCGAAACGGTGGTCCGCGCGAATGGCGGCGATCAGGTCGATGCCGTTCATGCCCGGCATCTGGTAGTCCACCAGCGCGATGTCGAAGTCGATCCGGTCCAGATCCGCCAGGAGCCGCGACGGGTCGGAATAGGGAAGGGCACCGCAATTGCCGATCTGGCGGACCAGCATCTCCATCAGCATCAGGTTCGAGCGGTTGTCTTCGACGATCAGTACGTTCAGTTGCATGTCTCGTGCCTATGCCGCCCGAAGGCCTTTGATGTCGTTCAAACGGGCGATCTCGACGGCCACCCGCGCGAGCGCCGCTTCATCGAGGCGCGACGAACGCAGTTTTTCCGCCAGTTCCGCCACCTGCGTGAAGCCGAGGTTGGAAGCCGAGCCCTTGAGCGAGTGCAATGACCGGTCCAGCAGGTCGAGATCGTGCGACCGCATCGCCCGGTGCAGGTCCGACAACAGCGCCGCCGCATCGTCGAAGAAGACGCCGAGCAACTCGTCGAAGCCCTGCTGGCCGATCGCCTCGACGAGTTCGGCGTAGCGCTTCTCGTCGCGAATCGTTGCGGGCGGCAGGCCGGCGGTCCGTTCATCGCGGTTCGCGGCTTCCTCGACGACGCCAGGCGGCATGACGCCGGCGTCGTACACGGCCCGTCCGGCATGCGCCAGCAGCAGCTTCGCAAGGCGAGCGGAACTGATGGGCTTCGCCTCGAATCCGTTCATGCCGACGTCCATGCAGAGTTTGCGGTCGCTGTCGGAAGCGTTCGCGGTCATGGCGACGACCGGAACCTTGCCGGCCGCGCCTTCCAGCCGGCGGATCTCCCGGGTGGCGGCGATGCCGTCCATCACCGGCATCTGCATGTCCATCAGGATCAGGTCGTAGACGCGCTGTTTCGCCATCGCCACGGCCTCGGCGCCGTTCGTGGCGATCGCCACCGATTGTCCTAGCCTTTCGAGGAACTTGGTCGCGACCTGCCTGTTCACGGCGTTGTCCTCGACAAGAAGGATGTCGAGCCGCGGCGGCCGGACGGCGGTCGCGGATGGTTCAGCCGCTTGAACCTGCGCCGGAGCGCGTTCGGCGGGAACCTCGAACCAGAACAGGCTTCCGCGTCCCGGCTCACTCCGCACGCCGATCTCGCCGCCGAGGCGTTCCACGATCCGCTTGCAGATCGCCAGGCCAAGCCCCGTTCCGCCATAGCGCCGGCTGATCGTGCCATCGACCTGGCTGAAGGCGTTGAACAGGCGGGGAACCGCATCCCGGGGAATGCCGATGCCGCTGTCGGACACCTCGAAGCGCAGGCGACGGCGGCCGTCGACGCTGGTCGTGTCCGAGACCTTGACGTGGATGGCGCCGTTTTCGGTGAACTTGACCGCGTTGCTGACCAGGTTGAGAACGACGCGCCGGAGCTGGGTAGGATCGCCGAAGTACCAGCTCTCGCCCTCTATCCCGCAGGAGCAGGTCAGCGCGTCGCCCTGTTCGCGGGCGCGGCCTTCCATGATGCGCAGCGATTCCGTCACCAAGGCCCTGGCGTCGAAAGGCAGGCTTTCCGCCGGCTGCTCGCCATGTTCCAACTTGGCGAAGTCGAGGATCTCGTTGATGACCTCGAGCAGGGCCGTTCCGGAACTGGTGATCACCCTGACGTTCTCGCGGTCTTCCGCGGAAATCCCGGCATGGGACAGCAGTTCGGCCATGCCGAGGATCGCATTCAGGGGCGTGCGGATCTCGTGTCCGATCGTGGCCATGAACTGGGACTTGGCGCGGTTTCCCGCCTCGGCGGCCTCGTAGGCTTCGGAGAGGTCCTCCGTCACCCGCTCGAGATGGCTGGACGCCTTGCGCATCATCGAAAGCTGGCGCTTCAAGTTCAGGACGAGGAGCCCGATGGTCGCCGTGAGGGCCACGACGAAGGCGGCCGATATGTTCTGCAGGCGCATGACGAAGTCGCGCGCATCGGCGCGGGCCGCCGAGACCGTCGCATTGGTGAAGGTCAGGAGTTCGTTGGTGTGCTGCAGGAGTTCCGGCAGTTCCGACCGCAATTCGCCGAGCACGTGCGCGGTCAGCGGTTTCCCGCGCGCGATGTCGTTGAAAACCGGTTCGATGCCGAGCACGATCTCGCGCACCAGTTCGCGCCGACGATTGATGCGCTCGCTGGAGACGAAGTAGGGCTCGTACTGGCCGTTGTCGAGGATCGACAGGCGCGAGTAGAGGATGTCGTAGCGGGTCGACAGGCTCTTCAGCGCCGCCGCGTCGCTCGCCTCCGAGACGCCGTGAAGCCTTTCCGAGAGAGTGCGCGCTTCGCGGTCGAGCTGGTAGACCGCCCAGAGCGCATCCTCGCGGATGGAATTCTGCAGCGATGTCTGCCTCGACGACAGGTGCAGGAAGGCGCCGGCAAGCGCCAGCATCAGCCCGATCGACAGCGCTATCAGGTATCTGGTCGTCCTGCCGGCCTTGCGGACGGCATCGCGGCTCGCGGCGAAGTCGGCTTTCAATCGACGACCTCGATTTCCCGGATTTGCCAGACCGAGCGGGAGAAGTATTTCTCGTTGTAGAGTTCGGGATGCGCGTCGAACGGATAGATCATGAAGAGCGGCCCCTTGTCGCGTACCGACATCTCCGTTCCGTTCATGCGGATCGCCAGGATCGTGGGGTATTTGTGCGCGTCGTCCATCGGCACCTCGGCCGAATAGTCGTTCAGCGCCTTGACGATCAGAGTCTTGCCCTTTGCTCCGGCGGCATCGAGAACGGCCCTCAGCAGCGGTCCGTCGAAGGCCGTCCTGCCCTCGGTCCATGGGGTCTCCATCGCGGCCGCGCGGCTCTCCAGTGCATCCAGCATCGCAAGGTCGAATTCAGCGACGCCATCGACGTTGGGGTTGGCGATCGCGCCGGTGATCGTCAGGAGTGTCTCACCGGCGGGCCGTCCGAGAGTGCCGGCGAACGCCGTCGACATCGAAAGCAGCGCGATGGCGCAGCCTGCAAGCAAGGTCTTCAATTTTCGAGCCCCCATGGTGCGCGCAGCCGGACATCGTCGATGGCAGGAGCGCATCCTGCCGCGGCCGCGGATATCGTGATCGGAAATACACACCGCCGGTGCGACCGGCCGGGGATGAAACGGCGTCATGCCTTTGCCGCGCCTGGCGACAATCCTCCCTCAACGTCGTTCGTTTCGCACGGTCCCGTTGCGGGCCGGTGAAATGGATCGATGCAAATTGAACGATCAGGCGGCGGGGGCAATTTTTCTGGACAAGGCCCGGCTCAGCGGGGCGGTACGGCCGCGCCCCCGCCGTGCCGATCACTCCATCAAAAACAGCGAAAGGCCCCGTCAGGGGCCTTTCGGCAAGTCGGTGACGTCTGGAACCGCGATCAGCCCTTGGCGGCGGTAACCGCGCGCTTGGCCATCACGACGACCAGGTTGGCGCGATACTCGGCCGAGGCATGGATGTCCGACATCATGCCGTCGGCGGGCAGCGTCATGCCGTCGAGCGCCGACGCATCGAAGTTCGACGCGAGGGCGGCCTCCATCTCGGCCGACCGGAACACCCCATTGTCGCCCGCGCCGGTGACCGCCACCTTGACGCCGTCGGAGCCCCTGGCCACGAAGACGCCGGCCATCGCGTAGCGCGAGGCGGGGTTGCGGAACTTCTGGTAGCCTGCCGCCTGCGGCGCGGTGAAGCGGATCGCGGTGACGATCTCGCCGTCGCCGAGCGCGGTCTCGAACAGGCCGGTGAAGAAGTCCTGCGCCGCGATCTCGCGCCTGTTGGTCACCACGGTGGCGCCGAGCGCCAGCAGCGCCGCGGGATAGTCCGCCGCCGGATCGTTGTTGGCGACCGAGCCGCCGATCGTGCCGAGATGGCGCACGTGCGGGTCGCCGATGCCGCCGGCGAGCCTCGCGAATGCCGGGCAGACGGCGGCGAGTTCGTGGCTGCCGGCCACTTCGGCATGGGTGGTCGCGGCGCCGATCGTGACGGTGGAGCCCACCACGGTGATGCCCTTCAGCGCCGGGATGTGGCGCAGGTCGACCAGGTCGCTCGGCGCCGCCAGTCGCGTCTTCATCGCCGGGATCAGCGTCATGCCGCCCGACACCAGCTTGGCCTCGGCGTTGGCGGCGAGCAGCTTCGCGGCATCCTCGACCGAGGCGGCGCGGTGATAGTTCACGGAATACATGGTCTCGTCTCCTTTCGGGGTGGCGGGGCGCGAGAGGGCGGGCGATCCGGCCGCAGCCGGCCGCCCGGTCCAGATGTCCTGCCGCTACGCGTTCACCCCATTCCTCTTTTCCATTCGTCTGTCTCGATGCCCGGGCTCAGTGCTTCGTCGCGGCCCGGATCGCCGCCCACACCTTCTGCGGCGTGGCCGGCATGGTGAGGTCGTTGTTGCCGATCGCGTCGGTGATGGCGTTGATGACCGCCGGGGGCGAGCCGATTGCGCCGGCCTCGCCGCAACCCTTGATGCCGAGCGGATTGCCCGGGCAGGGGGTGTTGGTGGTCGACACGGTGAAGGACGGCAGGTCGCCGGCGCGCGGCATGGTGTAGTCCATGTAGCTCGCGGTGATCAGCTGGCCCGTTTCGGGATCGTAGTGGCAGCCCTCCAGCAGCGCCTGGCCGACGCCCTGGGCGATGCCGCCATGGACCTGGCCCTCGACGATCATCGGGTTGATGATGTTGCCGAAGTCGTCGGCGGCGACGAACTGGACGATCTCGGTGGTGCCCGTCTCCGGGTCGACCTCGACCTCGCAGATGTAGCAGCCGGCCGGGAAGGTGAAGTTGGTCGGATCGTAGAAGGCGCCTTCCTTGAGGCCCGGCTCCATGCCGGCCGGCAGGTTGTGGGCCGCGTAGGCGGCGAGCGCCATCTGGAACCAGGGCAGCGCCTTGTCGGTGCCCGCGACCTTCAGCTCGCCGTTCTCGATGACGATGTCGGCCTCGTCGGCCTCCAGCAGGTGCGCGGCGATCTTCCTGGCCTTGGCCTCGACCTTGTCGAGCGCCTTGACGATGGCCGACATGCCCACCGCGCCCGAGCGCGAGCCGTAGGTGCCCATGCCCATCTGCACCTTGTCGGTGTCGCCGTGGACGATCGAGACCTGCTCGATCGGCACGCCGAGGCGATGGGAGACGAGCTGCGCGAAGGTGGTCTCGTGGCCCTGGCCGTGGCTGTGCGAGCCGGTCAGCACCTCGATGGTGCCGGCCATGTTGACGCGCACCTCGGCCGATTCCCACAGGCCGACGCCGGCGCCGAGCGAACCCACCGCCTGGCTGGGCGCGATGCCGCAGGCCTCGATGTAGCAGCTCATGCCCAGGCCGCGCAGCTTGCCGCGCCTGGCCGCCTCGGCCTTGCGGGCGGGAAAGCCGGTATGGTCGGCCGCCTTCATCGCCGCGTCGAGCGAGGCGGCGTAGTCGCCTGCGTCATAGGCCATGATGACCGGAGTCTGGTGGGGGAACTGGGTGATGAAGTTCTGCCGGCGAAGCTCGGCCGGGCTGACGCCCAGCTCGCGCGCCGCCGTCTCCACCACGCGCTCCACCACGTAGGTGGCCTCGGGCCGGCCGGCGCCGCGATAGGCGTCGACGGGGGCGGTGTTGGTGTAGACCGCCTTGACGTTGCAGTGGATCGCCGGGATCGCGTACTGGCCCGACAAGAGCGTGGCGTAGAGGTAAGTCGGCACCGACGACGAGAACAGCGACATGTAGCCGCCTAGATTGGCGACGGTCTCGACCTTGAGCGCCGTCATCTGGTTGTTGGCGTCGAAGGCGAGCTTGACCTCGGTGACGTGGTCGCGGCCATGCGCGTCGGTGAGGAAGCTCTCGGTGCGGTCGGCGACCCACTTGACCGGCACGCCGGTCTTCTTCGAGGCCCACAGGCAGGTGATCTCCTCGGGATAGATGAAGATCTTGGAGCCGAAGCCGCCGCCGACGTCTGGCGCGATGACGCGCAGCTTGTTTTCCGGTGCGACGTTGTAGAAGGCGCTCATCACCACGCGGGCGACGTGCGGGTTCTGCGAGGTCGTCCAGCAGGTGTAGTGGTCCTCGGCCTTGTCGTAGTGGCCGAGCGCGGCGCGCGGCTCCATGGCGTTGGGGACCAGCCGGTTGTTGACGAGGTGCATGGTGGTGACGTGGGCCGCCGAGGCCATCGCCTTGTCGACGGCCGCGGAATCGCCGATGTCCCAGTCGTAGATCAGGTTTTTCTCGGCTTCGGGGTGGAGCTGCGGCGCGCCGTCCTTCAGCGCGGCCACCGCGTCGGTGACGGCCGGCAGTTCGCGGTAGTTCACCACCACGGCCTCGGCCGCGTCGCGCGCCTGGCCCTTGGTCTCGGCCACGACGATCGCGACCGCCTCGCCGACGAAGCGCACCCGGTCGGTCGCCATCGGCGACCAGGCGCCCATCTTCATCGGCGTGCCGTCCTTCGAATGGATCATCCAGCCGCAGATCAGGTTGCCGATGCCGTCGGCCTTGATCTCGCGGCCGGTCAGCACGCCGATGACGCCGGGCATCGCCCTGGCGGCCGACACGTCGATGCCTTCGATCGCGGCGTGCGCGTGCGGGCTGCGCACGAACGCCGCGTGCTTCATGCCGGGCACGACCATGTCGTCGACGTAGCGGCCCGCGCCGGTGATGAACCTCTTGTCTTCCTTGCGCACGACCCGTGCGCCGATGCCTTCCATGCCCATGTCCAAACCTCCTCCAGAAATTGTTCAGGCGTTGCGGCAGACGTCGATGAGAAATGGCGGCGCGAGCGGGATGAAGGCTTTCCCGGAAGGCGTCCGACAAGACCGGCCTCCACCGGTCATGGGACGCTCCCCGCCTTCGTCCGCTCCCGCGCCCGCCGACGTCAGGCGGCCTTCGCCGCGCCCTTCGACATGGCCTGCGACGCCGCCAGGATCGCCTTGACGATGTTGTGATAGCCGGTGCAGCGGCAGATGTTGCCCTCGAGTTCGGCGCGCACGGTCTTCTCGTCGAGACCTTCGGGATGGCGGGCGATCATGTCGGTGGCGGCCATGATCATGCCGGGCGTGCAGAAACCGCACTGCAGGCCGTGATGCTCGCGGAAGGCCGCCTGCACCGGATGCAGGTCCGCGCCGTTGGCCAGGCCCTCGATGGTGACGACCTCCGAGCCGGAGGCCTGGACCGCCAGGATCGAGCAGCTCTTCACCGCCTTGCCGTCGAGATGGACCACGCAGGCGCCGCATTGCGAGGTGTCGCAGCCGACATGGGTGCCGGTCATGCCGAGGTTCTCGCGCAGGAAATGCACGAGCAGCGTGCGATCCTCCACGTTGCCGGTGATCGTGCGGCCATTCACGACCATTTTCACTTCAGACATAGATCTCCTCCTGTGCCTGTCTTCTCGATGGGTCCGCGTTGTCCTCGCGCGGTCAGGTCGAGGGCGAGATTAGCGTAGCGCCGGAAAGAGTCCATCGCCCAAGCGCCTGATTTTTCTGTCGCACGGCGCCGCCGCGGGGCAAGCCGCGGCGCCCCGCCACCGGCCGGGCGCGATGAAGGAGCCTCCGTTGCCCGCAATCGGGGCCGGCCTTCCCCATGCCCCGCGCCGGCATTCGATTTGTCGCGCTTGCCGCTTGAACTTTTCGCCCGATGCCGGTATCAGGCGCTCACGAACCGGCGGCGCGGCAGCGCTCGTCGGCGGGCCGCTTTAGCTCAGTCGGTAGAGCACATCATTCGTAATGATGGGGTCGCGTGTTCGAGTCACGCAAGCGGCACCACCCATTCTCCCCAACTCGAGCCAGGCTCGCCGTTTCGAGCGCGTTCGCGGTACAGTTGCGTCATTCCGTGACTCGGTCGAAGGCTTCAGTCGATCAGCGCCCGGAAAATCAACGCCTCCCAGTGCTCCCGCAGGTCCGGCGGGATTTCCAGCGACAGGAATCCATGGACCATGCCCGCGGCCGTGGTGAAATCGACATCGATGCCACTTCCGGCCAGATCGGCGGCGAAAGCCTGAGCCTCGTCATGCAGCGGGTCGAGTTCCGCGGCGAGCACGAAGACGCGCAGGCCGCCGTCGAGCGGCCGATCAGCCGGCGTTCGTGGATTCCGGCCGATCCCGTGGGCCGACCAGAACCATTTCATGGCCTCGCTGGTCAGGACCGGGCCTTCCGCGTTGCGCCGGTGGCTCGGCGCGCGGCACTCGGGGTCGAGCGCGGGATAGACGAGGACCAGTCGCGCCAGTTTCGTCGTCTCGCCAGCCAGCGCGAGCGCGGCGTGACGCGCCAGGTAGCCGCCGGCACTGTCGCCCGAGAGGCTGACCCTGCAACCCCGCTCCAGCCCGGCGACCGCGCCGGCCAGAACCGCCCGCACGGCGCACACGACGTCGGTTTCCGCGGCCGGGTAGGGTTCTTCCGGCGAGAGGCGATAGTCGATCGAGACGACCACCTTCCCGGTCGCCCTGGCCATGCGCCGGCAAAGTCCGTCATGGGTGTCGAGCGAGCCCCAGACGAAGCCGCCGCCGTGGCAGAAGACGATCGCCTCGTCCCCCCCATGATCGACGGGTCGATAAAGCCGCGCAGGCACCCTGACGTCCGCCTGCGCGAGCACGACGTCCTCGACCGAGAACAGATCGGGTGTCGGCCCGATCGCCATGGCCCGGTTGGCGGCCGCCCGGACGCGGTCCATCGGGACATGCGGCGGGGGCACGCGGACCGTCATGCGGGGGTCTGCGACAAGAGGTGCGATCGCCGGGTGCAGGTTCATGTTGTTTTCTTACGGTAGAAATGGCTACTTGTCAGTAGCGCCACCGGGCCGCCGCGAAAAGAGAGCAGGGCATGACCAAACCGACCATGCAGAAGCAGAAAATCCGCGAGGCGGTGGCCGACCTCAAGCGTCACCGCATCCTCGAGGCGGCAACCGACCTGTTCTACGAGCGCGGCTTCACCAACACAACTCTGGACCAGGTCGCCGATCAGCTTGGCGTGACGAAGCCATTCATTTACTCGAATTTCGGATCGAAGAGCGCGCTGCTGGGGGACATCTGTTCCCAGGGCATCCAGCGCGCCATCGACGCGTTCGACAATGCCATCGCGCTCGAGCTGGACCCCGCGGATACGATGAGCCGCTTCGTGCCGGCCTACGTCACGGCCGTCCTCAAGTCGCAGAAGAGCATCGCGATCAACATCCGCGAAGAGAAGAACCTCGATCCGGCAGACGCGGCAAGGCTGGCGGGAATGCGTCAACGCTTCATGGCGAAGGTGGAGGGGCTGCTCGCCAAGGGGGTCGAGAGCGGAGACATTTCCGTGCCCGACACGCGCGTGGCCGCGTTCGCTCTGGTCGGGGCCGTCAGCTGGACGACGTTCTGGTTCAACCCCCTGGGCCCGCTGTCGATCGACGAGATCTCCGAGCGGATGACGAAGACGCTCCTCAATCTGGCACGCGCGCGGACGCAGGAGCCGGCCTGACCTTCGCGCCGTCCCGACCAGCCCGACGACCCCTCCGAGAAAAAAGATACCAATCCTTCTTGAAATATACTGGCGAGTAGGATTATGATTATCCCAGTACGAAGGTGCGACCTGGGAGGGGCCGTATGCGTGAGGTGGAGGTTCTCGTCGTCGGCGCCGGCCTGGCCGGCCTGCGCGCTCTGTACAGCTTCCGCGAGGCTGGGTTCGAGACGCTGGTTCTGGAGGCGTCCGACGAGATCGGCGGGGTCTGGAACCACAATCGCTACCCCGGCGCTCGGTGCGACGTGGAAAGCTACGACTACTCCTACAGCTTCTCGCGCGAACTCGAGCAGGAGTGGCGCTGGACGGAGCGCTATCCGACCCAGCCGGAAATCCTCCGCTACATCAATCACGTCGCCGATCGCTTCGACCTGAGGTCGGGGATCGAGCTCGGCGCGCGCGTCGAATCGGCCGTCTACGACGAGGCGACGGCGTCCTGGACCGTGCGTGTCCAGGATGGACGGACGTTCCGCAGCCGCCATCTGGTCCTGTGCCTCGGCCAGTTGTCCGCGCCGAAGCTTCCTGACTATCCCGGCCAGGATGACTTCGCGGGAGAGGTGATCGTCAGCGCCAACTGGCCCAAGGGGCGAAACCACGACTTTACGGGCAAGCGCGTCGGCATCCTGGGGACCGGGTCGTCCGGCATGCAGATGACGCCCGTCATCGCCCGGACGGCGGCGCATGTCACCGTGTTTCAGAGGACGGCGAACTACTCGGTGCCGGCGGCAAACGCCCCGTTGACGGAAGAGGAAGACCGGCAGGTCAAGGCGAACTACGCCGAGCGCCGCCAGTTGATGCGGAACTCGCCGACGGGGCTGGGCTTCCTGCCGGGAAAGACGAAGACGCTGGAGGCTCCCGCGGACGAGCGGGAGGCCGTATTCGAGAAGGCCTACCACAGGCTCGGCTTCGGCTTTGCCCTGACCTACCCGGACATCCTCCTGGACGAGAAGGCGAACGACGTCGCCACGGCCTTCCTGAAGCGAAAGATCGGCGAGCGGATCAGCGATCCGGCGCTGCGCGAGAAGCTGGTGCCGAACGACCATCGGTTCGCGACGCGCCGCCCGTCGGTCGACAGCGGCTATTTCGAGACCTTCAGCCGACCCAACGTCGAGCTCGCCGACATCAGGTCCGAGCCGATCACCGGCTTCACCGCGGACGGCGTCACCACGACCGCCAAGCATCATCGCCTCGACGTGCTGATCTATGCGACGGGCTTCGACGCGTTGACGGGCTCGATCCTCAAGCTCGACATCCGCGGCCGCGATGGTCTCACGCTGCGCGAGAAGTGGCGCAACGGGCCCCTCACGCATCTCGGCGTCGCCACGGCCGGCTTCCCGAACATGTTCATCGTCGCCGGGCCCGGCAGCCCGTCCGTCCTGTCGAACGTGATGGTGTCCATCGAGGAGCAGGTGGACTGGTTCGTCCAGTTTCTGGAGCACCTGCGAAAGGAGGGCATCGACGAGGTCGAGGTCACGGAGAGCGCGGAACGCGACTGGACCGCGCACGTGCAGGAGCGCGTGAAGGAGACGCTCTACATGACCGCCAACAGCTTCTACAATGGCGGCGAACTGCCCGGAAAGCCGCGCGTGTTCATGCCTTATTCCGGCGGCGTCCGACACTATCGGCGCCTTCTTCAGTCGTCGGCGAACGAGGGCTACCCCGGCTTTGCCTTCCGCGTGCACAGCAGCAAGGCGGAGGCGGCTCATGGCTGAGGCGCGATCCGTCGCGGTGGTCGGCGCGGGCACGATGGGCTTGGGCATCGCCTATGTCTTCGCGATGGCGGGGTTCCGCACGCAACTGGTCGAGCCCGACTCGGACCGGGCGCGCGACGCCGTCGACGCCATGCGCAAGGCCGGCGACGATGCGGTCCGGCGCGGCAAGGCCGATGCGGCGACCGTCGAGGACCGGCTGGCTTCCATCGCCCTCCTCGCGACCGTCGGCGACCTGCCGCTGGGGCTGGACCTGGTCATCGAGAGCGTGCCCGAGCGCCTCGACGTCAAGCGCGCGGTGCTGGGGGAGGTCGACACGCGCGCGCCGCGCCTGATAGCCACGAACACGAGTTCGCTGAGCATCGACGCGCTGAGCGCGAGCGTCGGCGACCCGACCCGCTTCCTCGGCATGCACTTCTTCAATCCGGTCTGGTCGCTGATGCTCGTCGAGATCGTCCGCGGCAAGGCGACCTCGGACGCTTCAATAGAGCAGGCGAGGGCGTTCTCCGAGGCGATCGGCAAGAAGACGGCCGTCGTCGCCGACCATCCAGGCTTCGCGACGAGCCGGCTCGACCTCGTCCTGGCCCTCGAGGCGATCCGGATGGTCGAGGACGGCGTCTCCACGCCCGAAGACATCGACCGCGCCGTGACCACGGCTTATCGCCATCCGATAGGGCCGCTGCGGCTGTCCGACGTCGTCGGGCTCGACGTCCGGCTCGACATCGCGCGGCATCTCGAAACCGCTCTCGGCCCGCATTTCGCGCCGCCGAAGCTTCTCCAGGACATGGTGGCCCGAGGTCATCTCGGCCGGAAGACCGGCAAGGGCTTCTACGACTGGTCCGACATGTCGGCTCTCTAAAGCGGGAAAATGCAATCCATGGGTTCGGTTTTCGCCTCCACGCTGGTCGATACGGCAGAGCATCACGCGATGCTCCGCGACAGTGTCGGCAAGCTCGTTTCCGGCTTCGGCCGCAAGTACTTCCAGGACGTCGTCAAACGCAACGCGAAGCCCGATGAGCTCTGGAAGGCGCTCGGGCAGGCCGGCTTCCTCGGCGTTCACGTCTCTGAAGAGTACGGCGGCGGCGGCGGCGGAATGGCAGACTACAACGTCATCGTGGAGGAGACCGCCGCACAGGGCTGCCCGATCCTCAGCCTCGTGATCGGCTCGATCTGCGCTCCGATCATCCAGGGACATGGGAGCGAGGAGCAGAAGAAGGACTGGCTGCCCGGCCTCGCCTCGGGCGAGCGCCGCCTCGCCTTCGCGATCACCGAGCCGAACGCCGGCTCCAACACCCACAAGGTCTCCACCATCGCCCGCAAGGAAGGCAATGGCTGGCGCCTGAACGGCCAGAAGTACTGGACGTCGGCGGTCGACGAAGTCGACGCCATCATGGTCGTGGCGCGGGCGCCGGACCTGGACGACCGGGGCAGGGGCCGGCTCTCCCTCTTCCTCGTCCCGGTCGACGCGCCGGGCATTCGCAAGACGCCAATCGAAACGGCGCTGCACGTGCCCGAAACGCAGTTCATGCTGTGGTTCGACGATGTGGCGCTGCCGGCCGACGCGATCGTCGGCGAGGAGGGCAACGGACTCAAGCACCTCTTCGCGGGCCTCAACCCGGAACGCATCTGCGCGGCCGCGATCAACAACGGCATCGCCCGCTACGCGATCGAGAAGGGCGCGCAATACGCCGGCGACCGCTCCGTCTGGGGCGTCCCGATCGGTTCGCACCAGGGCGTCTCCCACCCGCTGGCCGAAGCCTATGTCGGCGTGCAGCAGGCGCGCCTGATGACCGCGCGCGCGGCGCAGCTCTACGACGAGGGCTCGGCGGAAGCGGGCGAAGCCTCCAACATGGCGAAGTTCGCTGCCGCCGACTCGTCGCTGAAGGCACTCGACCAGGCGATTCAGGTCCATGGCGGCAACGGGTTGGCGATCGAGTACGGGCTTGCGGACCTCTGGTTCATCGCGCGTCTGCACAAGACGGCGCCGGTGAGCCGAGAGATGGTGCTCAACTTCTTCGCCCAGCATTCGCTGGGGCTGCCCAAAAGCTACTGAGATCGAGGCGAATTCGGGGAGGACGCAGCCGTGGAGACATTCGCAAGCACCGTTCGCCGCCATGCTCGCGAACGCGCCGATGCGCCTGCCCTGACCTTTGCAGGACGCACCCAGACCTTTGCCGAACTCGATGCCGCAACCTCGCGCGTCGCCAATCTCCTCGTGGCGAACGGCATCGGCGCGGGCGACCGCGTGGCGGTCCTTGCCAAGAACTGCGCCGATTATTTCGAGGTGCTGATCGGCGCCTCGAAACTGGGCGCCACTGTCGTCGGCCTCAACTGGCGGCTCTCGCCCCGCGAAATGAACGAGATCCTGCGCGACTGCGAGCCGTCGCTGCTCTTCCACGACGAGCGCGGGGCGCAACTGCTGCCGGACGGAGCGCCCTGCCGCACCATCGCCTTCGGGGAGGCATTCGCGGCCGCCCGGGATGCCGCGTCCGCATCGGATCCGCGGCATGCGAGCCTTCCGGACGAGACGGCCCTGATCCTCTACACGTCAGGAACCACGGGACTTCCCAAAGGCGTGATGCTCGGCAACGAGGCCATGTCGTACACCGCCAGGCTCGCGGCGGCCTGGGGCATGGGAACCTCGAGCGTCAATCTCGTCGCGATGCCTCTCTTCCACATCGGCGGATGCGGGTACGGCACCTCCACCTTCATGGCCGGGGGCCACACGGTGCTGGTGTCGGAAGTCAACATCGACGAGATCCTCGCGCTGATCCCGCGCCATCGGGTCACCCACACCTTCCTCGTGCCGTCGGTCGTGCAGATGATGCTGAACGCACCGGCCGTCAGGAACGCGGACCTCTCGAGCCTGGAACTGCTGATGTACGGCGCCTCGCCGATGGGCGACGTGCTGCTCCGGCGCGCCATCGAAACGCTCGGCTGCAATTTCATGCACGCCTACGGCATGACGGAGAGCGCCGGGACGGTGGTGATCCTGCCGCCCGACAAGCACGATCCGGATGGCGATCGCCCCGACCTGCTGAAGTCCTGTGGCAAGCCTCTTCCGTGGGTGGAACTGCGCATCATCGACCCGGCCACCATGCGCGAGGCCGCCGTGGGCACGGTCGGCGAGATCTGGCTGAAATCGCCGATGATCATGCAGGGCTACTGGCGCAATCCCGCCGCAACGAAGGAGGTCATCGTGGACGATGGCTGGTTCCGCACGGGGGATGCCGCCTACGCCGACGCGGACGGCTACATCTTCCTGTTCGACCGCTTCAAGGACATGATCATTTCCGGCGGCGAGAACATCTATCCGGCCGAGATCGAGAACGTCCTGAACGGCCATGACGCCGTGGCGCAAGTTGCTGTGATCGGCGTGCCGCACGAGAAGTGGGGAGAAACGCCGGCGGCCTTCGTCGTGCTGAAGCCCGGCGCCTCGGCGACGACGGAGGACCTTCTCGCCTATACGCGGCGCAATCTGGCAACCTACAAGTGTCCTACCATCATCAGGCTGGTCGAGACGCTTCCGCGCAATGCGACCGGGAAGCTGCTCAAACCCGAGCTGCGTCGGCTGTACGGAGCGGCGGCATGAGCACCGCTCTCGCTCTCGCCCGCCGGTGGGTCAACGACTACTTCAACCGCCACGACGCCGAAGCGGCCCGCGGCTTCTGCGCCCCCGACTACACCCTCGAGATCGGCGACGTGACGCTGGCCGGACGCGACGAGGCCTGGCTTCCGGCCGTCGACCAGCAGATGCGGGACTATCCCGGCCTGATGATGACCGTCCACGACACGCTGGCGGGCGACGGCTGGGCCGCCGTGTGGTTCAGCGAACACGGCGCGCGCGACGGCGCCGAGGCCGTCTGGTCGGGCGTGGCGATCTACCGCGAGGAGGGCGGTCTCCTGTCCGGCTGCGTCGCGCAGGAGGACTACATGACCCGCCGCCGCCAGCTCAAGGTCGGGCGCGGCGACCCCGTCGACCGGCCTTGCATCGCGCCATGGGACAGCGCGACAGGGGCGCCGGAGCACGACGCAGAGTCTGCGGTCCTTGCGTGGCTCGAAGGAGCCTGGCCGAAGAGCGCATCGATCCCGTGCGACGACGAGCACCTGACGCGCGACCATCTGCATTTCGACGTCGAACGCACCGAGGTGAAGCGGATGCATTCCGCCGGCGACCGGGTGGCGTTCTGGGTCCGTCAGCATGGAACCTACCGCTCGGGCATCGACGGGCTGCCCGGGGCAGCCGCCTTCCTGGACGTCAACGGCCTGCTGCGGGTGGCGGACGGGAGGGTCGTCTCGGGTCGCATCATCCGCGACAGGCTGGGTCTCTGGACCCGGCTGAAGGAGGCGAGATGAGCGTCCTGCGTACCATCGACGGCGGCATTCTCGTCGTCATGATCGATCGGCCCGAACGCCGCAACGCGATCAATCGGGCTGCCTCGGAAGCCATCGCCGAGGCCATGGACGCTCTCGATGCCGACTCTTCGCTTCGGGTCGGCATCCTGACCGGCGCCGGCGCGCACTTTTGCGCAGGCATGGACCTCAAGGCGTTCCTAGCAGGCGAGCGCGTCGAGCTGCCGGGACGAGGGTTGGCCGGCATCATCAAGACGCCGCCCCGCAAGCCGCTGATCGCAGCCGTCGAAGGCTACGCGCTTGCAGGCGGCTTCGAGATCGCGCTGGCCTGCGACCTGATCGTCGCCTCGACGACGGCGAGCTTCGGGCTGCCCGAAGCCCTGCGCGGACTGATCGCCGGCTCCGGCGGGCTGATCCGCCTGCCCGAGCGGATGCCGCGGCAGATCGCGATGGAATGCGCCCTGACGGGACGCATGATCCCGGCCGCCGAAGCCGAACGGTGGGGCCTGATCAACCGTCTGGTCGCGCCGGGCGAAGCCCTGGCGGCAGCACGGTCGCTCGCCGCCGAGATCGTCCGCTGCGCACCGGCTGCGCTGGAGGCGACTAAGCACATCGTGGCGACTGCGGGGCGCTGGCCCGAGGACCAGCTATGGGCGCGCCAGGACGCCCTTCTCGAAGACGTCATCACATCACCGGACGCGCGCGAAGGAGCCGCCGCGTTCGCCGAGAAACGCGATCCGGTCTGGACGACCGGAGCGGAAAAGGACCGCTAGGCCGCGGTCGGGTCGCCGGAGACGGCAAACTAGGGAGGAAAGCATGACACTGAAGAAAGCACTACTTGCCTGCACCGCCGCCGCGACGATCGCGCTGACGGCGCTGCCGGCCGCCGCGGAGACCGTGCGCATCGTCATCGGCGTCGGCGAAGGGTCGGCCGTTCACTACGGCGTCGACGCCTTCAAGAAGGACCTGGCGGCGCGCACCAACGGCGAACTCGATGTCCGGGTGTTCCCGTCGTCGCTGCTCGATCTCCGCCAGACCTTCGGCGGCATCCGCGACCGCGTGGTCGACAGCGGCTACATGGTCCTCAACTTCTTCCCGGGCGAACTGCCCGAGGCTCAGCTGCCGATCGAGCTGGCCATGCTCGGACGCAACCCCTATGCGATGGCCGGCGCGATGAGCGAGTACATCCTGACCTGCGAGCCCTGCGTGCAGGAGCGCCTCGCGGCCAACATGGTGCCGCTGGGCAACGCCTCGACCGGAACCTACGGCATCCTCGGCACCTCGCCGATGACGACGCCGGAGGAGCTGCAGGGCAAGAAGCTGCGCGCGGCGGGCGGCGCATGGTCGCGCTGGGCGGCCGCCATGGGTGCCGTAGGCGTCAGCCTGTCGGGCAACGAGATCTTCGAAGCCGTCAGCCAGGGGACCATCGACGGCGCCATGAACGCGGCGTCGGAGCTGACGTCCATCCGGCTGATCGACGTCGCCAAGAACGTGACGACGGACATGCCAGGCGGCACGGTCCACGGTCTCGACCTGATGAGCGTCAACCGCGACTTCTGGCGCGGACTGACCGACGCGCAGCGCCGCGCCTACATGGACGCCGCCGCGCTCGCCAACGCCGCGACCACGTGGAAATTCGCCGCCGACGTGGCGTCGAACCTGAAGAAGGCCGAGGACGCCGGCATCGCGGTCTCGAAAGCCTCGCCCGAGGCCAAGGCGAAGTCGGACGCCGCAATCGAGGCGGATCTCGCCAACATCCTTCAGATCACCACCGAGACGCACAAGATCCCGGACGCGGAGACCAAGATCGCGCGTTTCCGCGAGCTGGTCGACAAGTGGGAGGGTCTGCTGCCGCTCGACCGTGAGTGGAGCCCCGAAGAGATCGCCGAGGTCTACCGCGCGGAGATCTTCTCCAAGCTCGACGAAAAGACCTACGGTCTCTGAGGTCGCCCATGTCGACGCCCCATCCATTGGCATCGCGCCTTGTGCAGGGCGTTGACAGGCTGCTCGTGGCAATCGGAGCGGTCGGCCTCGTCGCGATGATGCTGCACATCAGCATCGACATCCTGTCGAGCCTTCTGCTCAATGCGCCGCTCGCGATCACCTCGGCGATCGTGACGAACTACTACATGATCGCGGTGGCCTTCCTGCCCATCATGGTCGCCGAATATCGCGGCGCCCATATCGGCGTCTCGCTGATCACCGACGCGCTCCCTCGCGGCGCGCGTCGGTGGATCGACTTCTTCGTCAACGTCGTCATGGTGGTCGTCTACGTGCTCCTGACCCTTCAGGCCTGGAGCGAGGCGTCCAATAAATACGCGGCCGGCGCCTTCGTAGTCGAGCAGACGACGCGCGTCCTCATCTGGCCCGCTTATTTCATCATTCCGCTCGCGCTGGGCGCCATGGCGTTCTTTCTCGCGCTCAAGGTGATCCTGCGCGCCGTCGGACAGCATCCGCCCGCCGCCGCCCAGTACGGCGCCGAACTCGTTTCAGGTGAGGGCAAAGATGTCTGACATCATGATCGGCGTCCTGGGCATCCTCGGCCTTCTGCTGCTGATCGCCTCGAACATGCATATCGGGATCGCCCTGATCCTGGTTTCCTATCTCGGTCTCTGGGCGCTCGTGGGGGAAGCGGCTGCCTGGGGCATGCTGCAGGTCGTGCCGTTCTCCTTCATCTCGAACTGGACGTTGAGTTCGGTGCCCATGTTCGTGCTGATGGGCTTCATCTGTTATCATGCGAACCTGACCACGGGGCTTTTCGACGCCGCCCGGATCTGGCTGTCGCGGCTGCCGGGCGGCCTCGCCATTGCGTCGGTGTTCGGCTGCTCGGGTTTCGCGGCAGTGACGGGCTCCTCGGTGGCCTGCGCTGCGGCGATGGGCAAGGTCGCCGTTCCCGAGATGCTGCGCCACAGGTATGATCCGAGCCTGGCGACCGGAACTGTCGCGGCGGCCGGAACGGTCGGCGCGCTCATTCCGCCCTCGATCCTGCTCATCGTGTTCGGCGTCGTGGCCCAGGTCTCGATCACCGATCTCTTTCTGGGCGGTATCGGGGCCGGCCTCGCCACGGCGGTCACCTATGTCCTGGTGATCCTCCTGCGGGTGAAGATGAAGCCTTCGCTCGCACCGCGCGTGACCGACCACGTGACGCTGGCCGAGAAGATCGCCGCCTTGCGGCAGACACTGCCCATCATCCTCCTCGTCATCGGCGTGCTCGGGGGGCTGTTCGGCGGCCTCTTCACGGCCACGCAGGCCGGCGCGGTCGGCGCGCTTCTGTCGATTGTCGTCGCAGCCCTGAAGGGATCCCTGTCCTTCGGCGTGCTTCGCAAATCGATCGTGGAAACGCTGGTCACCTGCGGCAGCCTGTTCATCATCACCATCGGCGCGTCGATGCTCACGCGCTTCCTGACGCTGTCGGGGATCGGCTGGGAAATCTCGGACGCCGTCCTCGCGTTCGACGCGGGTCCCGTCGTGCTGCTCGTCGCGATCGCCGCGGTGTACCTGCTGCTCGGCATGTTCCTGGAGCCGATCGGCGCCATGCTCATCACGCTGCCGATCTTTCTCCCGCTGATCATCCAGGCCGGCATCGATCCGATCTGGTTCGGGGTGTTCGTCGCCAAGCTGCTCGAGATCGGCATGATCACCCCGCCCATCGGGCTCAACGTGTTCGTGTTGAGTTCGACGGTCGGCCGGGCGGCGCCAACGGCCGTCGTCTTCCGCGGGGTCCTCTGGTTCTTCGTTGCCGACATCCTGCTGCTCGCACTGCTGATCGCGGTACCCGGCATCATCCTGTTCATTCCGTCATCCTTCTAGAATCCGACAACCCGGGAACCACAGCCATGAGAGAAGCCGTCATCGTCTCCACCGCACGCACCGGCATCGGCCGCGCCTTCAGGGGTGCGCTGAACGACACGAAGTCGCCCACGATGATGGGGCACGCCATCCGTCATGCGGTCGATCGCGCGGGCGTCGAGGGTGGCGAGATCGACGACGCCGTCATCGGCACCGTGCTTGCCGCGGGAACGGCCGGCATGAACGTCGCGCGCAACGCGGTCCTTGCCGCCGGCCTGCCGGACACGGTCGCCGCGCAGACCATCGACCGCCAGTGCGCTTCCGGACTGATGGCGATCGCCACCGCTGCCAAGCAGATCATCGTCGACGGGCAGTCGATCGTCATCGCCGGCGGCCAGGACAACATCTCCTCCGTCCAGGGGCCGTATTTCGACTGGGCGATGAAGGAGAAGGATCCGACCGTCGTGCAGCACGCGCAACATGCCTACATGCCGATGCTGAAGACGGCGGAGATCGTCGCAGAGCGCTACGCGATCTCGCGGCAGGCGCAGGACGAATACGCGCTCGCGTCGCAGCAGCGAACCGCCGCGGCCCAGCAGGCCGGGCGCTTCGACGCCGAGATCGTGCCCTTCGACGCGGCGATGAAGGTCAAGGACAAGGAAACCGGAGAGGTGTCCGTTCAGCCCGTTCGTCTCGACCGGGACGAGGGCAACCGTCCGTCGACGACGCTGGAATCCCTCCAGGCGCTCGCCCCCGTCCTGGACGGCGGCGTCGTCACAGCAGGCAACGCCAGCCAGCTCTCCGACGGCGCCAGCGCCTGCGTTTTGATGGAGCGGGGGGAGGCCGAACGGCGCGGCCTGTCCGCAATGGGTACGTACCGCGGCATGGCGGTCGCGGGCCTCGCGCCGGAAGAGATGGGCATCGGCCCGGTCCTCGCGGTGCCGAAGCTGCTGAAGCAGCATGGGCTCAAGGTCTCGGACATCGGACTGTGGGAACTCAACGAGGCCTTCGCCTGCCAGGCCATCTACTGCCGCGACACGCTCGGCATCGACCCGGACATCTACAATGTCGATGGCGGCGGCATCTCGATCGGACACCCCTACGGAATGACCGGAAGCCGCATCGTCGGTCACGCCCTCATCGAGGGCCGTCGACGCGGCGTGCGCTTCGTCGTCGCGACCATGTGCGTTGGCGGCGGCATGGGCGCGGCAGCGCTCTTCGAGCTCTAGAGAACTCCTCCGGCGCGGGCTGCATCCGCCGCTCGCGCCGGTGACGAACAGCCCACCAGTCTCGACCGGAGAGTCCAGCATGAACGACTTCGACGGCAGGCACTTCGTCGTCACCGGAGGCGCGGGCGCGATCGGCAAGGCCTGCGCGCGCGATCTCCTGTCCCGCGGCGCGCACGTCACCTTGGTCGACGTGGACGATCAGCGCCTGGCTGCAGCCCTGAAGGAACTCGGCGGCTCGAAAGACCTGACGCTGGTCACGTCGCGCATCGCATCCGCGGCTGGGGCCGACGAGGCGCTGGGCGCAAGCGGACGTCCCGTCCATGGACTGGTCAACATGGCCGGCCTTCTCGAACACGACGCGCTCGATCCGTCCGATCCGTCCGTCTGGGAGCGGAGCCTCGCGGCAAATCTCACCAATGCCTACCTGGTCGCCGTCGCCTATCAGCGCCACCGCGATCCCGCCGTGGTCGGCCGGATCGTCATGTGCAGTTCGCTGGCCTTCCGCCGCGGCACCCCCGGCCACGTGCCCTATTCCTCGCACAAGGCCGGCATCGTCGGGATGGTGCGCGCCCTATCGCGAGAGTATGCGCCGCATACGCTCGTCAATGCGGTCGCGCCGGGACTGATCCACACGCCGATGTCGGACGACATCGTTCGCACGCGCGGTGAACAGTACGTGGCGACCATCCCGCTCAAGCGCTTTGGAACGCCCGAAGAGGTGTCAGCGGTCGTGACTTTCCTCTGCAGCGATGGAGCCGCGTACATCACCGGCCAGACGATCAACGTCGACGCAGGCATTTGGAATTCGTGATTCGTTCGATCCCGGTGGCGGTCATTCAATACAGCCTTTCCGCTTCCAAGAGAGTTCCGGGCGCCAGCAGGCTTTCTAAACTCTCGCCGCAGTGCGGAGGCGCCTTCCGCTGAATGAACGGCAGGTGTTCAGCGCTTCGCGACCACCTCGCGCGCATGACCCCTCGCGCAGGGCGTCCATTGGCCGACTGAGTTCCAGCAGACCAGGCCAGCCCATTCAAGAAACCGCACCGATCGAGGTCGGGCGGCTTCCGCTGCGTGCGTGGAGGGCGCGCGGAGACGGTCAAATCTACCCTCCGAACAAAAGCGAAAGACAAGGAAAACGACGATGAGAAAGATCACTGCAGTTTCGGCGCTCGCGGCCGCAACCCTGATGGGCGCCGTCTCCTTCGCTTCGGCGCAGGGACTGCCCACGGTCGAGGACACCTACGAGGAGATCGAGGCGATGTTCGGTGTCGTGCCGAGTCATATGAAGACCTATCCGCAGTCCGCGGTCGCCGGCGCCTGGGCCATGACCTTCTCGCGGACGACGGCAACGCTCTCGAGCCGAAGGTCAAGTCGCTGATCAACCTCGCCGTGGCGGCCCAGATACCGTGCCAGTACTGCATCTGGCTGGAGACGAAGTTCGCCAAGGCCCAGGGTGCGACAGACGAAGAGGTGGCGGAGGCGGTCGCACAGGCGGCCTATGTCCGCCACTGGAGCACAGTGCTCAACGGCATGCAGATCGATCTCGCAACCTTCAAGACCGAGCTCGGCGTCGACTGACGGACAGCGGCGTCCCGCACCCGCCGGACGCTTCTGACCACCCTGCTTCCTTTAAGACGCCTCTACGATTTTCGGGCGCAGGCGGAGAGGGTTCAAGACTTTCCGTGAACCGGTGTGGGTTGATCCGCGGCGGCGGAGTTCCAAGCGTCGCGGATCCATTTCCGCAGAGCAGTTCGAATGGGAACGTCGCGATCGCTTTGAGCGATCGCGTTGAGATGCAAACTCAACGAGTTTTCACCCTAAAGTTGAAGAATGACGGCTGACCGCTTGCGAGGGCCCCTGAGCATCGCCGCGGTCGGGCCGTCCGCGTGAAGCCGCTGTATCCGTCCGAGCAGGCCTCGCATTCTTCCATTTCGGCACCGTTCGAGCGGGAGTCAGAAGCCTTGGCGGCGCAGTTCCTTCTCAATGCGCGCGCGAGAGTTCCTTTCGCGCGTCGGGAAGGCGGCGAAGTAATGCGCGGATGTGGCGTCGGGCTTGAGCCGGCGGATCGTCTGCCGCCACCGGGCCGCCTGTTCGTGACGCTCGGCCAGCCCGTTGGCGACGAGCGCTATCATGGCGATCAGATAATGGGCTCCGGGCGTGGTCGCCGCGCGGTCGGCCCAACTGGCCGCGGCCTGGTGATCCTCCTGCTGGATCAACATCTGCGCCCGTACACCGTGAATGCCGTATAGCAGCGGGTCGAGCGGGCTCAGATGCAGCGAAGTGTCCAGCGCGTCGAAGGTCGCAGGCGCCTGTCCCGTCAGCATTGCGGTGAAGGCGCGGGCATAGAAGCCCTGCGCATAGTTCGGGTTCAGCGCGGTCGCCCGCGCCAGCCAGTCGGCGGCGATATCGGGCTCGTCGGAAAGCCAGAACGTTCGCCCCATCGTGAAGTTCGCAAAGGGATCGAGAGGGTCGATTTCCAGAGCGCGCTCGGCATGACGCCGCGCATCGCGCGCGGCCAATGCCGGATCGGGCGTCAGGCGCAGGAAAGCCTCCAGAAAGCTGGTGAAGGACAATCCCGCATGCGCGCGGGCAAGTTGGGGATCGGCCGCGATCGCCCGCTCGAAGCGAAGCTTGGCCAGCGCGTTGTCGGCCGCCGTGAAGCGATAGAGATGGCCAAGGCCGATGTGATAGTTCGCCCAGGCGTCGAGCCCGGTCGGATCGCTCAGTCGCGCCATGCGCGCTTCGTTGTAGGGTATATGGGCCTCGAGCGCCGACACCAGATGCGCAACGATCCGAGCCCGCAGATCATCGATATCGTCAAGGGGCGCCGCGAGCCTGTCCGCCCAGATGATCTCGCGCGAGCCGGAGTCCGTGAGTTCGAGGTTCACGGCGACAACGCGGCCCGGGCTCTCGATGACCCCGGAGAGGATGTAGCGCGCGGCGAGTGCCGTCGACACCAGATCGAGATCGGTGGCGGCTTGCCGGAAGCGGAAGGTCGATCCCCGCGCGATCACCGCAAGCCATCGCAACCGCGACAGGGCCTCGATGATCTCGTGCGGGATGGCATCGCCAAGGATGGCGAGCTCCGGCAACATGCCAAGTTGCTGGAAAGGCAGCACGGCGATCGAGGGGCGCCCCCCGGGACGACCCTGCGGCGGAGGGATGGAGCCTTCCGAAGCCGCGTGCGCGGGCGACGAGGTCATCACCTCGGGGATGAAGCGGAAACCTCGCCCGTGGACGGTGCGGATCACGGCCTGGCGCGCGCCGTCGTCGCCGACCGCCTGGCGGGCCGAACGGATGCGGCTCGAGATGCTGGCATCCGACACCGCCTCGCCCTGCCAGACTGCGGCGACGATTTCATCTTTCGTGACCATGTGATCACGGTTTCGGACCAGATGGATAAGCAGGGACAGCACCTGCGGCTCGAGCCGCACCGGCTCATCGCGGCAGCTGAGCTGAAACCGCTCCGGATCGAGACGATAGTCACCGAACGACCAGGCCATGCCGCGAGAATACAGCACAATCGCCGGCTTCTACAGGAAATCTTCAGAACTCCGTCAAGCTTCCCGGACCCGAATGCCGCACAGTGCGTGTGAACCTGCATCACCGCAAGATGCGGGCACATGAAGTCATTGGAACAACGCAACGCGATCGAGGCATCGCGGTCGAGATGCACGGCCATCACGACCACGCGGCTTCGCCTCGCCTGGGAAACACGTAACGGAGCAGATCGATGGACGCGATGACAATGCGCACGACACAGGGGCGGGGGAGGCTCTTTTCCGGCATCCTCGAAACCGTGGGCGACACCCCGGCAATCCGGATCAACCACCTCGCGCCGGGCGGGGTCGACATCTACGTCAAGGCCGAAGCCTTCAACCCGGCCGGGTCGGTCAAGGACCGGCTGGCGCTCAACATCATCGAACAGGCCGAACGCGACGGAAGCCTGAAGCCAGGCCAGACCGTTGTCGAGGCGACATCGGGCAATACCGGCATCGGCCTGGCGATGGTCTGCGCGGCGAAGGGCTACCCGCTGGTGGTGACCATGGCCGACAGCTTCTCCATCGAACGGCGCAAGCTGATGCGCATGCTGGGCGCCAAGGTCGTCCTGACGCCGCGCGCCCAGAAAGGCTTCGGCATGTACAGGAAGGCCGTAGAACTCGCCGAGACGAAAGGCTGGTTCCTGGCGCGGCAGTTCGAGACCAAGGCCAATGCCGCCATTCACGAGGCGACGACCGCGCGCGAGATCATCAATGATTTTGCCGGGTCACGACTCGACTGGTTCGTGACCGCCTATGGCACCGGCGGCTCGGTGGCGGGCGTCGGCCGCGTGCTTCGCCGGGAGCGGCCGGAGACGCGGATCGTGCTCGCCGAGCCCGCGAACGCGCGCCTGATCGGCAGCGGTCATGCGCAGGAGCGCGGCCCCGGTGGCGCGCCATACTCGAGCCATCCCGCCTTCGAACCCCACCCGATCCAGGGCTGGACGCCGGATTTCATTCCGCAAGTGCTGCAAGAGGCGATCGACTCCAGCCTCTACGACGACGTGACCCCCGTGGCGGGCGCCGAAGGGATCAAGTGGGCAAAGGCCCTCGCGCAAAGGGAGGGGATCCTGACCGGAATCTCCGGCGGCGCCAGTTTCGCCGTCGCCCACCAGATAGCGGAACGGGCGCCAGCCGGCTCCGTCATCCTGTGCATGCTCCCCGACACCGGCGAGCGATACATGACGACGCCGCTCTTCGATGGGATCGAGGCCGACATGGACGAGAGCGAACTCGCTCTGTCGTTGTCGACCCCCGGCTTCCAGCTCGCTGCCGCGTGAAGACGTCGCGAGGGAGGGACACGATGGACTTGCTGCCCAACTCCGCGACATTGGACGCGGAGGAAACCCTCGACCCGTCCGACTGGAGCGACGTCCGCACGCTCGCGCACGGAATGATCGACGATTCGATCGGTTATCTCCGCGACGTCCGGGAGCGCCCCGTCTGGCAGGAAATGCCGGTGGAGGTGAAAGCCTCGTTCGAGCAGCCCTTGCCGCGGTCTCCGACGCCGATGGATGAGGTCTACCGGCAGGTAACCGCAAACCTGATGCCCTATCCGATGGGCAACATCCATCCGCGGTTCTGGTCCTGGTACATGGGATCGAGCAACTTCACTGGCGCCTTGGCCGACTTCCTGGCCGCCGTCCAGGGATCGAACCTCGGCGGCGGCAATCATGCCGCCGCATTGATGGACAACCAGGTCGTGAACTGGTGCAAGGAGATGATCGGTCTTCCCAGGACGGCCAGCGGCACCTTGGTCAGCGGCGGCTCGATGGCCAACCTGATCGCGCTGACCGTCGCGCGCAACGTCAAGGCGGGAATGAACATCCGCGAGGATGGCGTCGGCGCACTCGAGAGGCCGCTGCGCTTCTACGCCTCGGACCAGGTGCACAGCTGCCATCGCAAGGCGGTTGAGGCGCTCGGGCTGGGCAACAAGGCGCTTCGGCGCATCCCTTCGGACGGCGATCTGCGGATCGACCTCGTAGCGCTTCGGGCGGCGATCTCGGAGGATCGCGCGGCCGGCTTTCAACCGGCCTGCCTGATCGCCACGGCGGGCACGGTCAACACCGGCGCCATCGACGACCTGGACGCTCTCGCGAACCTGGCGGCGGAAGAGGCTCTCTGGCTCCACGTCGATGGCTGCATCGGCGCCTTGCTGGCGATTGCGCCCGCGAATGCCCACCGGGTCCGCGGCATCGCCCGCGCCAGTTCCGTGGCGCTGGACCCGCACAAATGGCTGCACGCTCCCTTCGAGGTCGGCTGCGTCCTGATCCGCGACGCCGCCGCGCATCGCGGCGCCTTCGCCGTCCAGCAGGAGTACCTCGAGTCGACGCCGCGCGGCCTGGCATCGGCCGAATGGCTTTATGAATACGGCCTGCAGACGACGCGCGGCTTTCGGGCGCTGAAGGTCTGGATGGCCCTCAAGGAACATGGCATCGAGAAGTTCGGCCGCCTGATCGACCAGAACATCGCGCAGGCGCGCTACCTCACCGGGTTGATCGAGCAGGAGCCCTTGTTCGAGCTGGTTGCGCCGACCAGCATCAACATCGTCTGCTTCCGCTACAGCCCGCGGGGCATGGAGGACCCGGCTCGCAAGGCGCTCAACATCGAGATGATGCTGCGGCTGCAGGAGCAAGGCATCGCCGTCCTCTCCGATACGACCGTGCATGGCGAACATTGCCTGCGGGTGGCGATCAACAATCACCGGACCCGGCGCGAGGATCTGGACATGCTTGTCAGGGAAATGTTGCGCCTCGGTGCGCTGCTGGCGCCATGACAGCCCATGGCGCGATGCAACCCGACCGCTAAAGCGCGGCGCGCCGTAGCCATGCAGTCTCATTGTGCACGACAGCGGCAATTTCGTAGCCGCATTCAAATGGCGTTTGTAGCCTGGCCGATATGCTTGTCCCGCCTCGCATTGCCGATGCCAGTCGTTGGGCGTCCTGCCGCAATGGGCTTGTCGAGGCGTTCTCTCTGTTTGCGGCGGAAGATTTGACGGGCATCAAGGTGGGCGCTTTCGGTCGGTGATCATCTGACCACGCCCACAGGAGTTCATGTCATGATCTACCGTACCGTGATGGTGCAGCTCGACCTCGACGGATCACCCGAGCCCCGCATCCAATTCGCCCGCGACGTCGCGCAGCGCTTCGAGGCAGACCTGATCGGCTTCTGTGCGGCGCAGCCCCACACGCCGGTCGCGCCCTTGCACGGGGCAATCGCCAGCCGTGAATTGCTGCGACGCGAGAGCGCGGAAATCGAGGCGCGGCAGAAGGAGATCCAGGAGGTTTTCGAGAGCATTGCCGGGATCGGCGAGGAAACATCCTTCCGGGCCGCCGTGGGCGATCCGACCCAACTGCTTTCCGAAAGCGCTCGCGCGGCCGACCTGATCGTGACGGGGATCGCGCAGGACAGCGCCCGCGACACCTTTCGCACCGTCGACCTCGGTGCGCTGATCCTTTCGGCCGGGCGGCCCGTTCTCGTCGCGTCGGGCGCCCTGGAGCCTTTGAAAGCCGAGCGGGTGCTCGTCGCGTGGAAGGACACGCGCGAGGCGCGCCGGGCCATCGTCGATGCAATGCCCTTCCTCGTCCATGCCAAGGAGGTGGTCGTCGCGACCATTGAGGAAGACGACCGCGTCCATTCGAGGGAAAGCCTCGCCGACGTCATTCGCTACCTGATGAAGCACGG
Source organism: Mesorhizobium sp. (assembly GCA_046292285.1). GTDB lineage: Bacteria > Pseudomonadota > Alphaproteobacteria > Rhizobiales > Rhizobiaceae > Aquibium. The sequence goes on from JBKBRJ010000019.1 coordinate 46,601, forward strand.
CGTAAAGGCGCGTTCCGATTGCGTCCTACCCGCCGGCAAGGAGTTCGGCGACATGCTCTCGACGATCGCCTTCGAATCGGGCGCGGATCTCATCGTGTCGGGCGGCTACGGCCATAGCCGCTTGCGCGAATGGGCGTTCGGCGGCGTCACGCGGCGTCTGCTGCGGGCCAGTTCCCTGCACAGGCTCCTGTCGAACTGAGCCTGTCGCCGCTTCCGGGCCGGCGCGGCGTCCCGGGCAACGGTTCCAGGCACTCGCGCGGCCGGGCGCGGCAGGTTCGGCCATCGTCCCGGCGAGCTGACCGGGTCGGTTCTCCGCACGGTCCGGCAAGGGTGACGAAGCGCCGCCGAGCGGATGAGAATCCGCTTGCGGGAGAGACCAAAGCATGACGTCCTGTCGCGAAACGCGGACATTATGGCTGGACTTGCAAAAAAGGTTCGGTTCCTTGGCGATCCGGCCGCCTACGGGGGTGCGGAGGGAGACGTGCGTGCGCACGAGACGCACATGTCCTGGGTCTTCATCGGCGAACGCACCGTCTACAAGCTCAAGAAGCCTGTCCGCTATCCTTTCCTCGATTTCAGCACGGTGGCGAAACGCAAGTACTTCTGCGAGGAAGAACTGCGGTTGAACCGCAGGCTCGCGGCCAGGACATACCGCGCGGTGGCGCCGTTGTGCGAGGAGACCTCGGGGGCGCTCTCCATCGGCGGCAAGGGAGACGTCGTGGACTGGCTGGTCGTGATGGAGCGCCTGCCCGAAACCGAAATGCTGGACGAACGCATCCGCCAAGGCCGCATAGCGGAAGACGATCTCGTGCGGATCGGCGAGATTCTCGCCCGCTTCTACGAGACCCGCGGACCGGAGGAAATCGACGGCGGCCTGTATCTCAAGACCCTCGCCGACGAGCTTGCCCTGAACCGGGACATCCTGTCGAGGCGCGACCTGGGGCTCGATGGAGCGGCGACCACGGCGTTGAAGGCGGCCGGATCGGCCCTCGAAGCGCTGTCCCCGATGATCGCGGACCGCATCCGGCAGGGCCTGATCGTCGAAGGCCACGGCGATCTGAGGCCCGAGCATGTCTGTCTCGTCGATCCGGTCCAGATTATCGACTGCCTCGAATTCAATCGCGCCATGCGGCTCGTCGATCCCTATGACGAGGTCTGCTATCTCGGGCTGGAATGCGCGGTGCTCGGCGCCGCGTGGGCGCGGCCCGTTCTGCTCGACGTCCTGGAGCGGCGGATCGGCCGGCGCCCGGATCCGCGGCTGCTTGCGTTGTACGGCGTCTTGCGCGCCTTGCTGCGGGCGCGGCTCTGCATGGCGCACCTGCTGGAAACCCCGGTGCGGCATCCGGAGAAGTGGAAACCCCTGGCGCTGCGCTACATCGCGACCGCGGAGCGCGACTGCCTCAATCTTCCATCCCCAGCAGATCCGACAGCGGCTCTCCGGTCTCCAGGCGTTTGATCGTCTCGGCGATCATCGGGCCGCAGGAGACGATTTCCAGCGTCCCTCCCGGGAGATGCTCGGCCTGCCGCCTCGCCACGGCCACCGAATCCGTCACCACGACGCCTGCCAGGTCCGGGCTTTCCGCGAAAGGCCTGACGCCGGAGCGGAACAGTCCGTGCGCCGCCAGGGCGAAGACGCGTTTCGCGCCCCGTTCGCGACAGGCGCCCGCCGCCCGCAGGATGGTGCCGCCGGTGCTGATCATGTCGTCGACGATGAAGACGACCCGATCCTCGACATCTCCCGCGAACAGGTCGCCGGAGACGACCCCGCGACTGCGCCGCTTCTCCATGAAACCGAAGCCGGCCTCGATCCCGGTCTCGTTCTCCAGCGTCTCCTTCAGGAGCTGGGCCCGCTTCACGCCGCCGCCGTCGGGCGAAAAGACGGTTACGGGGAGACCATCGGCGAGCCTGCGAATGACCGGCACGAATAGCCGCCGGCTCTCGAGATGCAGCGTCCGGCACCGGAAGGCGTTCTGGAAGGCTGCGAAATTGTGGACCTCCAGCGTGATCAGGCAGTCTGTTCCGACCGTCTCGAACAGCTGGGCCACGTAGCGCGTCGTGACCGGATCGCGGCTCTTGGTCTGGCGGTCCTTCCGGGCGTAGGCGAGGTATGGGACGATCGCGGTGACGCTGGCGGCGCCATTCTCGCGGCAGGCGGCGACGAAGAAGAGGAGCTTCACCAGCTTGTCGTTCGCCGAGGCGCCGGCTTCGCCATTCAGGGCGTGGACGACATAGACGTTCTGGCCGCGCACGCTGACAAGCGGGCGGGCCTTGTGCTCCCCGTCCTCGAAATCGCGTTCCTCGTGCGGGTCCACCGGGTGGCCGAGCGCGGCCGCGATGGCGGCGCCCAACGACTCGCTTCCCTTGAGAGCAAACAGGCGCATTCCTTTCCTCCCGACCGCGAAGTCCCGGCGGTCGACGGGTCCATGGGGCATGGTACAGGTTCGAACCATGCGATCGGAGCCGTTAGGCTACCCGCCTCACGCGGCTCGCCGATCCTCATCGAATTGCCGAATGGCGTTCGTGACGTCCTCGTCGTCGAGCTGCCGGAAATCCAGATAGTACAACCCGATCGCATGGAAGGGCGCCGGCTCTTCGAGGCAGACGACCTCGTCCGCCTCCCGCCTCAGTCGCTCGATGGTATCCGACGGAGCGACCGGGATGGCGACGACGATCATCTTCGGTCCGCGTTTGCGCAGCCCGGCGATCGCGGCCCGCATGGTGGCGCCGGTCGCGATCCCGTCATCGACGAGGATGACGGTCCGGCCGCCGACCGGGACCGGTTCGCGATCCGCCAGATAGACCCGGCGGCGGCGTTCGAGTTCCGCCAACTCCCGGTCGCACACGGTCTGGAACTCGGCGGCCGAGACCCATGCCTGGCGGATGATCAGTTCGTTGCGGACGACAGTCGGCTCCGCCCCGTCCATGACCGCCCCCATGGCGAGTTCGGGCTGCGCGGGGACGCCGATCTTGCGCACGAGCAAGAGGTCGAGCGGTGCGTCCAGGCGCCGTGCGACCTCCGCCGCGACGGGCACCCCGCCGCGTGGCAACGCGGAAACGACGACGTCCTCTCCCCTGTGTCGAGCCAAGGCCTCGGCGAGCCGCCGGCCGGCATCCTTCCTGTCCTGGAACATGGCGCACCTTCCCGAGCCGCTCACAACACGTGTCTGATCCAAAAAGTCGCCATCCCGGGCTGTAATCGGCAACTTCTGAGCTTCCGGTGCTCACATGCGTGAATGTACGCTGCGATCCGGTTCTCGAAATCGCCAGTTTCGCCTCGGCCTCGCGCTTTTTGTTTCAGACACTTACAAACGCGCCGCATCAAATTCGCCGCAGTGCAGATCGAGCATCAGGAGTCCGCCGTCGAGATGATCGGCAAGCAGCGGATTCCCACCTGCCGACGCGGCCGTGTTTTCGTTCTCATCGGCCATCGTGCAACGCCAACCAATGCTATTCCTAAACGGCTCGTCTACATTGACGCAGATCAATGGGTGGTCCGGCGGTTCCATGAGAATGTTCACGCGACACCGATCCTTGGGGAAGTCCTTTTTCCACCATACGGTCAGTTCTTGAACGGAGCTTGGGGATGTCAATCTCACCCCGGCAATGCAGGGCAGCCCGAGCCCTTGCCGGTATCGGCTGCGCCGAACTCGCGGAGGCATCTGGCCTGCCGCTGTCCAGGCTGGAGACATTCGAGCGTGGCCAGGCGGACCTGTCCGAGAGCGATGGCAGGCAGTTGCGCACCGGGCTCGAGAAGCTCGGCGCAGTCCTGATCGCCGAGGATGAATGGGGTGGCGCCGGCGTGCGGCTGAAGTTCGGCGCGGAGCAGGCCCGACGCATAGGAACGTGGGAAGCCGAAGGCGGAACGCCGGGAGACGACGAGGTGCCGTGAGCGCTGCGAGGCCGTCCTTGCGTCTCGCTGTCCCGTCGTGCCGGGGCTGCCAGAGGCGCCCGCCAACGGAAACGCCGGCAGCTTGATCCCCGTCAATGCCTTTCCGGGCTCCTCGCCGCAGGTTGTTCGTGCAAGGGAGGTGTCGTGATGGTGCATTCAAGGGCCGGCATCGGGCCTGTCGACCAGCGCATCGGCAAGCGTGTCGGAGACCTGAAACCCCGACCGAACCTGTTCGACTATGAAGGACAGCGGAGCCGGTTCGACTGGGCCGAGGCATGGGAATTCCTCGACGGGCTCGCGGACGGCACGGGATACAACATCGCCCACGAGACGATCGACCGCCACGCCAATGGGCCGCTTGCGAGCAAGGTTGCCATCCGCTGGCTGGGAAAGGACGGCACGCGGCGCGATTTCACCTACGCCGACCTCTGCGAAGCCACGAACCGTTTCGCCAATGCGCTTCGGGATCTTGGCGTGAAGCCCGGCGAACGGGTTTTCGTCCTCATGGGCCGTCTGACGGAACTCTACATCTCCGTGCTCGGCGCGCTGAAGGCACGCTGCGTGGTGTGTCCGCTCTTTTCGGCGTTCGGCCCGGAGCCGATCGTCACGCGGATCACCATCGGAAAAGGCAGCGTCCTCGTCACCACGCCGGATCTGTATGCCCGCAAGGTGCATGCGGTGCGCGGCCAGATGCCGAGCCTTTCCCACATCGTCCTCGTGGGGGAGGGCGAAACGGAGGGCGGCGGGTTTCATCACTGGTCGAGGATGCTTAAGGACGCTTCCCCCGTCCATGCGATTGATCCGACCGATCCGGAGGACATCGCGCTCCTGCATTTCACGAGCGGCACCACCGGCCGGCCGAAAGGCGCCATTCACGTCCATGGCGCAATCCTGGCCCATCACGTCACGGGCCATTTCGCCCTCGATCTGCACCCGGAGGACATCTACTGGTGCACCGCCGATCCGGGCTGGGTCACCGGCACCAGCTACGGCATCCTGGCGCCGCTGACGAACGGCGTGACCAGCATCGTCGTCGAATCCGAGTACGATACCCAGACCTGGTATTCGACGCTGGAGCGTGAACGCGTCACGGTCTGGTACACCGCTCCCACCGCCATCCGGATGATGATGAGGATGGGCGCCGAAGCCGCGAAGGGATACGACCTCTCCGCCCTGCGCTTCGCCGCCAGCGTCGGCGAGCCGCTGAATCCGGAAGCCGTGACGTGGGGCCTGGAAGCCTTCGGCCTGCCGTTTCACGACAACTGGTGGCAGACGGAAACCGGCGGCATCATGATCGCCAACTTCGCCTCCCTGGATATCAAGCCCGGGTCGATGGGAAAGCCTCTCCCCGGAATCGACGCCGCCATCGTCCGGCACGTGGAGGGCGGCGCGGTTCGCGTGGTCGACGAACCGATGACGGAGGGTGAACTTGCGCTGAGGAAGGGCTGGCCTTCGATGATGCGCGGCTACCTCGACGAGGAGGAGCGCTACCGGAAATGCTTCGCGGGAGAATGGTACCTTACGGGCGATCTCGCGAAGCGTGACGCAGACGGATACTTCTGGTTCGTCGGGCGGGCGGATGACGTCATCAAGTCCGCCGGGCATCTCATCGGCCCCTTCGAGGTCGAAAGCGCGCTGATGGAGCATCCCGCGGTGGCCGAAGCCGGGGTGATCGGTAAGCCCGACCCGACCGTCGGCGAGGTGGTGAAGGCATTCGTCGCGCTCAAGCCGGGACACGAGCCTTCCGAGAAGCTGCGCAAGGAAATCCTCGGCCACGCGCGCAAGAGGCTGGGGCCGGCGGTCGCGCCCAAGGAGATCGATTTTCGCTCCAACCTTCCCAAGACGCGTTCCGGCAAGATCATGCGGCGGCTCCTGAAGGCGCGGGAGCTCGGTCTGCCCGAAGGCGACCTCTCAACGCTGGAGAGCGACGAGAAATGAGCGACAAACCGCATCTCGGCCGGGACCACGGCCAGCACCTCTATCGCCAGATGCTGCGAATCCGGCGTTTCGAGGCCAAGTGCGCGGAACTCTACCAGGCGCAGAAGATCCGCGGCTTCCTCCATCTCTATGACGGAGAGGAGGCGGTCGCGGTCGGGGTCATGGAAACGCTGGAGGAACGCGATGCCGTCGTCGCAACCTATCGCGACCACGGCCACGCACTCGCGCGAGGCCTGCCGATGGGTCCCCTGATGGCCGAGATGTTCGGCAAGGTGGAGGGATGCGCGCGGGGGCGCGGCGGCTCGATGCATTTCTTCGACCGAAAGCGCCGCTTCTACGGCGGCAACGCCATCGTCGGCGGCGGGCTGCCGCTCGCCATCGGCATCGCCATGGCCGACAAGGAACTCGGGACCGGCGGTCTCGCCGCCTGTTTCTTCGGCGAGGGGGCGGCCGGCGAAGGCGAGTTCCACGAGAGCATGAACCTCGCCCAGTTGTGGGAACTGCCGGTGCTGTTCGTGTGCGAGAACAATCTCTACGCCATGGGCATGCCGCTCGAGCTTGCCGAGGCGGAAACGGACATCTCGCGCAAGGCCGCGGCCTACCGCATGGCCGGCGAAGCGGTGGACGGCATGAACCCGGTCGCCGTGGAAGCGGCCGCACGGCGCGCCGTCGAGTCGATCCGCGCCGGCAACGGACCCTATTTTCTCGAATGCCGCACCTTCTGTTTCCGGCCGCATTCGATGTTCGATGCCCAGCTCTACCGCACGCGCGAGGAAGTCGAGCGATGGAAGGAGCGTGACCCGATACCGCGCACGTTGAAATGGCTGCGGGACAACCACATGGCCACGCCCGAGGAGCTTGGTGCGATCGAAGCCGAGGTGGAAGCCGAAATCGACGAGGCGGTCGCCTTCGCGGAGAACGGAACCCTGGAGGATGTCGAGGACCTCGAAAAATTCGTGCTGATGGACGAGGTGCCGGCATGAACGACCAGACGGGTACGCCCGGCACCAACCGGATGACCTATCGCGAGGCCTGTCGCCAGGCGATTCGCCACGCATTGCTCGATGATCCACGGACCTTCCTGATGGGCGAGGATGTCGGACTCTATGGCGGTTGCTATGCGGTGTCCAAGGGGCTTCTGCAGGAGTTCGGCCCGAGCCGTATCCGCGATACGCCGCTGGCCGAAGCCGCCTTCGTCGGCGCCGGCATCGGCGCGGCGATGGCCGGCATGAGACCGATCGTCGAGATCATGACCTGCAATTTCAGCCTGCTGGCGCTCGACCAGATCATGAACAATGCGGCCACCATCCCGCACATGTCCGGCGGCCAGATCGCCGTGCCCGTGGTGATCCGCATGGCGACCGGCGGCGGACGGCAGCTCGCCGCGCAGCACTCGCACAGCCTGGAAGGCTGGTTTGCCCACATTCCCGGCCTCAAGGTGCTGGTGCCGGGCACGATCGAAGATGCCCGTTTCATGCTGAAGGCGGCGCTGGCCGACCCCAACCCGGTTCTGATCTTCGAGCATATCGTGCTCTACAATGCCGAGGGCGAGTTGGACCCGATGGTCGAGGAGGTGGACATCGACAAGGCTAAGATGCGCAGGGCAGGGCGTGATGTGAGCATCCTGACCTACGGAAACAGCCTGCCGAAATCGCTCGAAGCCGCCGAGTTGCTGGCGGAGGAGGGCATCGAAGCCGAGGTGGTGGATCTGCGGGTGCTGCGCCCGCTGGACGACGAGACCATCTTCGAAAGCGTCTCCCGCACGCGGCGATGCGTGATCGTCGACGAGGGCTGGAAGAGCGGCTCGATTTCGGCCGAGATCGCGGCGCGCCTGGCGGAGGATCTGTTCTTCGAACTCGACGCACCGATCCGGCGCATCTGCAGCCGGGAGGCGCCGGTGCCCTACGCGGCGCATATGGAAGAAGCGGCCCTGCCTCGAACCGCCCAGATCGTCGAGGCGGCGCGCAGCCTGGCGAGGGGAAGGTGAGCGATTTCCTGATGCCTTCGCTGGGTGCCGACATGGAGAGCGGCAGGATTGTCGAGTGGCTCGTCCAGCCCGGCCAGACCGTCAGGAAGGGCGACGTGATCGCCGTCGTCGAAACCCACAAGGGCGCGTTCGAGATCGACATTTTCGAAGACGGCACGATTGCCGAACTGTGCGCCAGGGAGGGCGAGGAGCTTCCGGTCGGCGCGCTGCTGGCCCGGATCGGGGCGCCCAGCCAACGGCCCGTCGCGCCCGAAAGGCCCGCCGAGGCGGCGGTCCTTCGTCCGGCCGTCGAAGAAGGGCGTGAAGCCGGAGAAACGCCGAGAGCTCCGGCCGGGGCGCCGGCGCCCACAAAACCGCCCCTTGCGGCACGTTCGCCGGCGAAGCCCTCCAGCGCGCGGGCCAAGGTGAGTCCCGTCGCCAGACGACGCGCGGGCGAACTTGGCATCGACCCCGAAACGCTCGAAGGGACCGGTATCGACGACTCGGTCACGCTGGCGGACGTCGAGCTTGTCGCCAGCCGGCAGGCTCCCGCCGGGACCCGTTCCCCCGATACGGCGCCCGCGAAGCGGCGCAAGGGCTTCGACCCCGACCAGATGCGCAAGGCGATCGCGGCGGCGATGTCCCGAGCGAACCGGGACATCCCTCACTACTACCTCTCCAGCACGATCGACATGGGGCGTTCGCTCGCGTGGCTCGAAGACTACAACCGCAATCGTCCGCCGGCAGAGCGGTTGCTGCCGGCCATCCTGATGCTGAAGGCGGCCGCCTCGGCCTTGCGCGACCACAGGCAGTTCAACGGCTTCTGGGAGAGGGACGCCTTCAGGCCCGGTTCCGGCATTCATGTCGGCTGGGCGATCGCGTTGCGCGGCGGCGGCCTGATCGCGCCCGCCATCCATGACGCCGACGCAAAGCCGCTGTCCGAACTCATGGCCGAATTGCGCGACCTCGTGGCCCGGGCACGGAGCGGCGGAATCAGGGGCTCGGAAATGATGGATCCCACATTCACGGTGACGAGCCTGGGAGACAGAGGCGCGGAAACGGTTCTCGGCGTCATCTACCCGCCGCAGGTGGCCCTGCTGGGGCTCGGCCAGGTGCTGGAGCGCCCCTGGGTCGTCGATGGCAAGCTATCAGTCCGGCCGCTCGTCACCGCCTCGCTGGCTGCCGATCACCGCGCGAGCGACGGTCACGCCGGGAGCCTCTTTCTTTCCAGCATCGATCGCTTCCTGCAGGAGCCCGAGTCCCTATGAACGACATGGAAATCCGCAACCTGGCTTGCGAGTTGCTGTCCGACATCGCGCCGGAAACCGATGCAACCGCACTGCGTGGCGATCAGGACATCCGCGAAGCGCTCGATCTCGATTCCATGGATTTCCTCAATTTCGTCATCGCGCTGAACCAGCGGACGGAGCGCGTGATCGCCGAGGAGGACTATCCGAAGCTGTTCACGCTGGACGGGATCGTCGCGTTTCTCGGCGCCGGCGGCAAGGCGGCCAGGTAGAGCGGCGGCGCGAAAGACCTTGCCGCCTTGCCGCCCGCGCCGGGCGACGCGCCGGTCAGGCGGCGCTGGCGGCGGCTCGCTGGACCACCAGCAGCGTGATGTCGTCGGACTGGTCGACCCCCTTCTCGAAGGATTTGACCGCCGAGAGGACGGTTTCGGCCACCGCGTTCGGCTCCCCGCCTCTCGCCGGTTCCAGGCACGACAGCAGCCGCTCGTCCCCGAACTGCTCTCCGGCCGCATTGAACGCTTCCGTGACGCCGTCGGTGTAGAGGAGGAGCGACTCGCCCGGCGCGAGTTCGATCGACCGGGTGGAATACTCCATCGCTTCCGCGACGGCCGCCGCCATGTCGATCTCCGTCCTTACAAATTCGGGAGGAGACGCCTCGGTGAAACGGACCGGAGGCAGGTGCCCGGCGTTGACGAAGTCGACACGGCCCGTGGCGGGGTCGAACATTCCGAAGATCAGCGTCACGAACATCATCCGCTCGTTGTCCACCGCAAGCAGATCGTTGAGTTGCCGGACGCAGGCGGCCGGATCGTCTTCGAACAGCGCGATGGCCTTCAGCAGCGTGCGCGCGATGGCCATGAAGAAGGCCGCCGGCACACCCTTGCCAGACACGTCGGCGATGACGAAGACCAATTTGCCGTCGCGACGCTCGAAATAGTCGTAGAAATCGCCGCCGACCTCCTGCGCCGACTCCATCACGCCCTTGACGGCATAGGTCGGGCGAAACGCCATGTCGGCGGGAAGCACGGAATGCTGGAGATCGCGGGCAATCGCCAGCTCCTGCTGGAGCGAGGCGAGGCGGGTCTCGCGCACCAGCGCCTCGCGCAGCCTTGCCACCAGTTCCGACAGCCGGCGGTGCTGCTCGACCACGCGCGACGACATCTGCTGCAGGACGGCCGCGATCGGGCCGAGCTGGTCGTCCTCGCGTATCAGCCTCGACATGGTGTCGCCAGGCTCGGGCGCGTCCGGGCTTCCCCTGGTCGCGGCGACGATGCGGCCGAGATCGCTGAGGACCTCGTCCCGGGCGCCCGGCTCGAGGGTACCGGCCAGGGTCTCCATCTGCTTGCGCACGAAGCGCTCCTGCCGCCGGCGTTGCAGCTCGCGCTGGCGCCGCGCATCGTCGACGACGCTCAGGCTGCGCCGCAGCTTGGCGATCGCGGTACCGATCTGCCCGATCTCGTCATTGCCCCGCTCGGGGAGGCTGAGCGACGTATCTCCGCGCGAGAACGCGCCGAGAATGCCCACCGCCCGGCCGAGCGGCGCCAGGCTGTGGCGAAGGTACAGATAGAGGCCGCCGACGGTCAGCACCGCGACCGCAGCCATGATCGATACCGTCAGCGTCGTCAGCCGGCCGAGCGCGGACAGGATGTCGGTCGCGTCCTGCACCGCGACGAGCAGGCCGGCCGAACCGGCCGAGAGGTCGGCGACCGGGATCGCCGTGATCGCGAAAAGCCGGTCGTCGAGGGGGGCCTGGCGCACGGTTCCGACACGCTGCGGCAGGAGGATGTCCAGGTCGCGCCACAAAGCGGGATCCGTTCCCTCCACCATGCGCCCGCGCGTGCCGATCAGATAGGCTTGCGCCTCCATCGCGCGGGCGAAGGTCCGCAGCGGGCGTCTCGCATCCGAACCCACCGCGAGCACGATCGGGGAATCGTTCCAGGTTTCGTATCGCGACGCCGTGACGGCGCGGAACTGGTCGGGCGCCGTCTGCCGCAGTCCGGCCGGGGAGGCCCCGGCGAGGACGGCGCCAATCGTGCTGATGTCGATCAGGGGCAGCGGCTCGGCCAGCGCAGAACTGGCGTAGAGGATGTGCCCCTGGGCGTCGAGAATCTGCAGGTCGGAGATTTCGCCGGACGTCAGCCAGGCCTGCGTGAGCATGGTGCCGACGCGTCGAAGGGTCGGCAGATCGGCCGCCAAGACGGCTGACGAGAAGGCGGGATCGGACGCAACGGCGCGTTGTATCTCAAACAGGCGGTCCGTCTGCTGCTCCAGGATCTCCTTCCAGAGCGCCTCCTGTCCAGCGATGGCGACGCGGGTGTGGGGCCGGGTGACCAGGGCCTCGCGCTGCAGGCCGATGACCACCAGCGATCCGAATGCCAGTGCGAAGGCCAGCGAGACGATGATGGCGATGCGGGAGCCGAGCGACATGCGGGTCAGAGTTCCATGTTCGCGGGACGTCGCCGCCGCCCCGGCAGGAGCAGCGCCAGCGCCACGGCAGCCACCGCCGCCGCGGCGGCGAGCGCGAGCGTGGACGGGCCGAACAATCCCGCCAACAGCAGTCCGCAGCCACATCCGGCCATCAGGCCGCGCAGTTTTCCGGCGCTCGCTCCCGGTCCAGCCAGGGCGCCGCCGAGGGCGATGCCGAGCGCCGCGGCCGCGAGGGCGATCGTGGCGTCCTGCTCCGCCGCCCCATATGCCAGGGCGGCCGCGGCCAGCGCAGCCGCGGGAACCCCGGCGACCCCAGGCGCGCCGATGCCGAGGAGCAGCCCCAGCCCGGCGGCGGCCGTGGCCAGGCCGCCCACGAAGTAGTTGTCGTATCCGACGCCGGTCGGAATGTGGATGAGGAGGAGCGCTGCGACGGGGAGCGCGGCGATCCACGTGCCCGGGTCCGTCCGGCCGAACAGGCCGACCCTGTCGCTGGCGGGGCGCGCCTGGTGCGGGCCGACAAGCAGCGGCGTCGCCAGCAGAACGAGGCAGCCGACAACGAGGAACGTGGCGCGGCGTCCGATCGCCTCGCCAATCAGGCCCGCGAGCGCCGGGGCGACAACGAGGCTTGCAAAGACCAGAAGCAGTGCCTGCGCGCGCGGTGGCGCGGCTCGCGGCAGGCCGGCGGACAGCCCGGCGATCGCCACGCCGGCGGAGAGGCCGGCGAGCGCGCGCAGCAGCACGAATTGCTCGAAGTCGCGGCACCAGAAGGTTGCGGCCGTGGCTGCGCCGAGGACCACCAGGCTGCCAAGGCGCAGGAGCGAGGATCGCGAGGCGCGGGCAACGCCGAAAGCGGCGCCGGCGGCGGCGAGCGCGAGTTCCATGAGGAACGGCAGAACCGGCACCCACTGCGGTGCAACGACCAGGGAGCCTCGGTCGGCGGCGAAATTGGCCAGGATCGGCATCGACGCCGCATAGAGGCCGAGCACCAGTGCGACCCTGGCAACGCCGCCCGCCTGGTCGGCGGCTTCCTGTTCGATCCTTTCGTGCCGCTCGGGATCGGGAAGCGTGTAGCGTCGATCGAGCGGTTCGAGGACCGCATCGGCGCCCTTGCCGAGGCTTCCATCGAAATCGATGGCTCGAATGGTGGCCACGGCCTCGGCAAGCCTTTGCCGCGCGGCTTCAACCCGGGCGACAAGTCCGGAAAAGGCGTTGGCGGCCGCCGCGAAGGGGCCACGCCTGTCGAACGTGGCCGGGTGAGCGAAGTCGCCGCGCTCGGCACGTTCCAGCATCTCCACCAGCTGCCGGCGGGAAGACTGCTGCGAAAGCGTCAGATACCCGGCGGTCAGGACGCCGGCAACGGCGCCGGCCAGTATCGACGCAACCGCGAGCGCGGCGCTCAATCGCCGCATCGACTGTTCGAAAAGCGGGGAAGCGTCGGCGACGACGATCGTCGCTTCGATGTCGCCACCGCCAACCGCGAAGCGCTGGCCGCGCACGTCGTCGTTGGTGGCGGCGATCGTTCGGCCCTGTGCGTCGATCAGCGCCAGCCCGCTGACGCTGGGCGAACTCTCGACGATGCGTTTCAGGTAGCTCTCCGCGCCCACCAGTCTGTCCAGCGGTATGCCCAGTTCGAAAGCCCGGGCGAACTGACCTGCCACGGCCATGCCGACCGCCGCGGCGCCGGTTCGGGAATTGTCTTCGAGCGTGGGCTGGCTATGGCGCAGGCCGGCTTGAAGGAGGAGGTGGCTCGCCGCGGCGGTGACGATCGTCATGACCGCTGCGAGCAGGAGCGCCGTGAACCAGACGCGCGGACCGACTGCCCCGCTCACCGGCCCGCACCCTGGATCGGCGTCCCCGTGCATCTCTCGGGAAGACCCGATACGGGCACGGAATCGCCCGGCGTGCACCCACGACGCGACACGGTTCAGGCCTCGTCCGTCTTGAGGACATCGGACGCGGCCCTGTCGAATTCGCCGACCGCCTGGTCGACCGTCGAACGCACCCGAACGGCCAGTTCGGTGAGCGGGGTCGTCGCCCTGGGGGAGGAACCCTCGAGAACGGCCGCGAGGCCGCCAATGTCGCGCGTCGTCCGGCCGAAGATCAGGGCGGCCACGGTCAGCACGAGCACCAGCGCGACGGGCGCAACGAGCGCCAGTCGCGAGACCAGCGTCGTCAGCAGGCCTTCGGCGTGATCCTGCCGGACATCGTCCGAAATCGTGATGGCGAGATGGCCGACCGTCTCGCCGAAATCATTGTACATCGCCTCGCCGACCACGATGTCGCCGAGGTCCTCGACCCGCCAGCGATCGCCATCGACGCGTTTCCTGATCGCGACATGCCATGCGGGCGGGATGTCCTCGCCGATGGCTCCGCGATCGGTGTTGAACAGGGATATGCCGGACGGCGAGAACACCTCGACGGCCAGCACGCGCTTGTCGGTCGCCTTGGCCTGTTCGACGAGGCTCTGTGCCACGCGGATGTCGGCCAGGGGAAGGCCGAGCCCGACATTGGCTTCGATCGAATCGCGAAGCTGGGACAACAGGAAATCGACATTGGCTTCGGCTGACCGTAGCGCCAGTCGGTCGAGCGCGCCGAAAACCAGCGCCGCGCAAAGCAGGACCGTCGTCCCGGCGACGCCCATCAGGGAAAGCACGATCTTGGAGCTGAGCGCCATGGGTGGGGTGCAACTGTGAGATGTTCACTGTCCGGCAACGGTAGTCGAAGGCCTCTGGCCTGTCATCAGGCAAAACCCTATCGATGGGACAAAGCCCATGCTAGGTTCGCAAACCACTGTAAATTGGTCGCTAATGCCGTTGGACAACCAATGATGCGCCTTGCCGTCCGCTTCCTTCCCGTCTTCGCGGTCATCATCGGTTTTGCGGTCGCGCTCGCGGCGTACATGAATTTCAGCGGCGTGCGGACGGCCTATCTCGATCTCGTCCGAGCGCGCATGGAAATGATCGCGACAGCGGTGGCGACGGATGTCGCCGCGGCGAACTCGATCGGCATCGCGCTGCCCGAACAGTCGACCCTGCCGGAACTGCTTTCACGTCAGGCCGCCGCGGACCCGCTGTTGCGCTCGATCGACGTGACCGGCGTCGATGGCACGATCATCTTTTCCAGCGATCCCGGACGGGTCGGCGCGGCCCATTCCGACGACGTTCCGGTGCTCCGGCATTTCGCGCAGGTGACCAATGACCTGGGCGCGGTCGTCGGGACGATCGATGTCCGGCTGGATCGCGCGGGAATCGACGCGGCGCTCGATCGGCTCAGGCTGGACGTCTTCGCCAGCGCGCTACCGGCCGGCCTTGGCGCGGTCGGCGTGGGATGCCTGATGGCGCTGCTGCTATTGAGCGGCCTGTACCGGCGGGCGCGCCGCTTCTCCGAGCAGCATCAGCCGCAGGACCCGATCAGCCGTGCCGAGACGGAAGTGGCGCGCCTCAGGCTGGAGAGCGTCGCATGAACAGCCTGCGCGTACGTCTCTCTGCCGTCATCCTCGGCGTCCTGGTCGTGGCATTGCTCCTGCTTTCGATGCAGACGGCGCGCAAGGCGGAGGCGCTGCTCCAGCCGGAGATCGAGCGCAAGGCGGCGACCGTGGCGGACACCGTGGCAAGTCTCGTCACGCGCGCGCTGGACCTCGGGATTCCGTTCGAGCGGCTGCACGGCCTGGACGACCATCTCCAGCGCATCGTCGATGCGAATCCCGACCTATCCTTCATGGCGCTGAACGCGACTGACGGAACGACCGCCTATGCCTCGCGGTCGGCGAAGGCCCTCGCCGGTCCGGGCGAGACCATTTCCGTCCCCGTCCGAGCCGCCGACGGCGTCGAGCGGACGGTCGTCGTCGGCCTCGACCCGGCCTTTGCCCGCCAGGTCGTTTCCACCCTCTGGATCGATCTTGTCATCGTGATCTTCGTTACGGCGGTCGTCGCGCTGGAACTCATCTATGTCGGCTTCGGCATCGGCCTCTACGGGGCGATCGAAGGCGTAGAGGAAAGGTTGCGCCGGATCGGCCGCGGCGACCTGCGCCAGCATCTCCCGGTCGACCTTGGGAGCGAGTTCGGCCGGCTCGCGCAGGCCATCGACCAGCGCATCGACCGGGTTCACCTCGTCTTCGCCAGCGTCCGCCAGACACTGGCGGACCGTCGCGACCAGGTTACGCAACAGGCGGCCGACCTGCTGCAGAGCCGGTTTGGGTTCGGCGAACGGGTGCTCGGGCCGCCGGCGCGCGTGATCGCGGTACGGGCGCCGCTGTTCGTCTTCATGCTGGCCGAGGAACTGACCCGGCCGTTCCTGCCAGGCTACATCAAGGCGATGGCCGGGCCCGTCGCCGGCCTCTCGCCGGAGTTCGTCGCAAGCTTGCCGATGACCGCCTTCCTGGTGGTCGTCGCCGGCGCGCAGCCTTTCCTTGGCAGCGTCACCGAGAGCCTCGGCCGCAGGCGCAGCCTCATGATCGGCGCGCTGATGGGCATTTTCGGCTACGGCGCCTCGGCTTTCGCGGACGGACTGCTTGGCCTGACGGTCGCCCGGGCGATCTCCGGCCTCGGCTTCGCATTCGTGTTCGTCAGCGCACAGGGCTTCGTGATCGATTCCACCGACCTGCGCCAACGCTCCAGCGGCATGGCCATGTTCATCAGCGCGATCCTGGTGGCGGGCCTGTGCGGGCCGCCGATCGGCGGAATCCTCGCCGACCGCATCGGAATTCCGGGCACGTTCATCGTCGCCGGAGCCTTCGCGGCGGTCAGCCTGGCGCTTGCCTGGCTGTGCATGCCGGCACGCGAGCAGCGAAAGCCCGCTCAGGCGATCCGCTGGCGGGATTTCGGCAGCATCGTCACGTCGCCATCGCTCGGGACGCTGCTGTTCCTCTGCGCCTTGCCCGCGAAGATCATTCTCGTCGCCTTCTGCTTCTTCCTGGTGCCGCTGCAGATGGATGCGATCGGCGCCATGCAGTCCGCCACCGGGCGCATGCTGATGATCTATCCGATTGCCATGGTGCTCCTGGTTCCGACCTTCGCGTCGCTGGCCGACCGTTGGGACATGCGCGCGAGCTTCGTCGCGGGCGGGGGGATCCTCGCCGGCGCGAGCGCCTTCGTCATGGTCGTGGCGGAGCCCGGCGTGCCCGCCATGGCCGCGATGCTGCTCGGCCTCGGCCACGGCCATGCCATGTCAAACGCCGCCTTGTCGGGACTGGTCGGCGACTATGCGCGACTGCTTCCGGGCAGCGTGAACGAGAGTTCGGTCTATGGCATCTTCCGGCTCGTCGAACGGTCCGGCAATGCGCTGGGTCCGCTGCTTGCGGGGACGCTGCTGGGACTGTACGGGTTCAATGCAACCATAACGATTATCGGCGGTGCCGTGGCCGCCTGTGCGTTGATCTTCGGCGTGATGGCGATCGCCCGACGCACCACCGAAATCGAACTTCCATCGGCGGGAGGCTGACGATGCTGAGACGACGTTTTCTGCAAGCCACGGCGGGCATGATCGCGGGGACGGCGTTGGCCCGGCCGGCGGCCGCGCAGGCCCGGCCCTTCCGGATCTACCGGATCACCTATCGCGGACGAACCGAGGTCGAGGACGGGTTCGACGACTATCTCGCCAGCAACGGCGTCGCGGTGGAGTTCATCGAGCGGGATGCCGATCGCGGCACGGCCAGGCTGCCGGGATTCATCGAGGAAATCCGCGCGTTGAAACCCGACCTGGTCTACACGTGGGGTACGCCGGTGACGCTCGGCATCGCAGGGCGGTACGATGCCGAGGACCGTTCGGCGGTCATCGGCGACATCCCCGTGGTCTTCGCTCTCGTGGCGTCGCCCCTTGCAGCCGGTCTGGTGCGCGACAATGCCCGGCCTGGCCGCCTGCTGACCGGCGCCGTCCATGTGGTGCCCACCGAGACCCAGCTGAGGGCCATGCATGCGTACAGGCCGATCACGCGGCTCGGCGTGCTCTATACCGGAAGCGAGCAGAACTCGGTTT
>JBKBRJ010000020.1:0-62954 GCA_046292285.1 Mesorhizobium sp.
CGCGGCGAGTTCGCCGCCTTCTACAAACGCCTCGTCGCCGCCGGAAAGAAGCCCATCCTGGCCCTCGCCGCCGTCATGCGAAAGATCGTCGTTACCCTCAATGCAAGGCTGAGAGACGCTCAACTACAGCAGAGTTGAGAGACGCTCAACTACAGCAGAGTTGAGAGACGCTCAACTACAGCAGAGTTGATGACGCGGCGATGGAGGCGTGCCATAATCAGCCGTCATGGCTGGATATGTCTACATTCTCGCATCCAAACGAAACGGAACCCTCTACGTAGGCGTAACATCCGATCTCGGTGGCCGGGTATGGCAACACAAGCAGCGCGCGAATCCCGGTTTCACGGCTAAATACGGCGCGGTTCGGCTGGTTTGGTATCGCGAGTACTTCGAAATTGGGGAGGCGATCGTCTTCGAGAAGCAGTTGAAGAAATGGCGCCGCTCCTGGAAGATCGCGTTGATCGAGGAAATGAACCCGGATTGGAGGGAACTCTATAGCGGACAAGGCTGGTGAGCAGAAGCTTTCCACCCGCGTCATTCCGGACCGGGTGCGTAGCGAAGCGGAGGCATCCGGATCCGGAATCCAGTCCGTGCCGCCGGCGACAGACACCGCGCAACCGGCGAAGTCGCGGAATGGATTCCGGAAGGCGCTGTAGTGGATGAGTGACGGGATCGGCTCCGCGGCCCGTGCCCTTCGACAACTCGGCACCGTCGCACTACATTGGCGAAAACACCGCATGGAGGCCCTCATGGACACCCACACCTTTCCCGTCACCCGCACCGACGCCGAATGGCGCGAGCGGCTGACGCCCGAGCAATATTACATCATGCGCCAGCACGGCACCGAGCGGCCGGGAAGCTGCGCGCTGCTGTACGAGAAGCGGCCGGGAACCTTCCGCTGCGTTGGCTGCGACAGCCCGCTGTTCGAATCGACGCTGAAGTTCGAGAGCGGCACCGGCTGGCCGAGCTTCAACGATCCCGTTCCAGGCTCGGTGGCGACCACCATCGACCGCAGCCACGGCATGGTGCGCACCGAATGCCACTGCGCCACCTGCGGCAGCCATCTCGGCCATGTCTTCCCGGACGGGCCGCCGCCGACCTACCAGCGCTACTGCATCAACGGCGTGGCGCTGGCCTTCGAGCCGGCGAAATAGCCTCCGCCTCGGTCGACGAACTCCATGCGTCCCGCCTCGTGCGGGACGACGCGTTTTCAGGCGGCCGGTTTGCGCGCCACGAGATCGATGAGCGCCGACATGCCGGCGTGACCCGGCCCCTCGTGGATCTCGCTGTCATGCTCGTCGAGACGCAGGATTTCGAAGCCGGCAAAGGCCTCTTCCAGCAGAGCGCGGGTATAGAGGTTCTCGCGGGCGCGCGGGCCGCCGGTCGCGTATTCGATCTGTTCGGGGCGATAGCCCTGCATGAGCAGGAGCCCTCCGGGCTTCAGCGTGCGCTTCATACCTTCGAAGATGCGGCTGCGCAGCGGTGGCTCGGCGAACTGGATGAAGATCGCCGCCACGATGTCGAAGCGTTCCGGCTCCCAATCCCAGTCCTCGATGGAGGCCTGCCGGTAGTCGACGGCCACGCCCCTCGCCTCCGCGAGCTTGCGCGCCTTGGCGATGCCGACGCCGGAGAAGTCGAAGGCGGTGACCGTGAGCCCCTGCTGCGCCAGCCAGACGGAGTTCCGACCTTCGCCGTCGGCCACGCATAGCACGCTGCGGCCTCCTTCGAGCAGCGGCGCGCAGGAGGCGAGGAACGCGTTCGGCTCGGTCCCGAAGACATAGTCCTCGCAGCTGTATCGCTCGTCCCACATCGCGTTCCCCCGTCTTTACGACCGTCGGCGACTGTAGCGTCCGCGGCCACCTGATCAAGCCGGCACCGAGGCCGGTTTCAAAGGAGGATCGCCAGTGCCAGCCAGCCGAGCACGGCGCATCGGGCGGCGAAGGCCATGAACGGCCCAAGATCGACCGCCTGGCGCCAGACGCAGGCGAAGAGGAGCAGATTGTAGGGCACCGGCAGGACATAGACGAGGAACACGATCGCGGTGTTCGCCCCCGCCGCGAGCAGGGCCAGCGCGACGCCGGCGAAGACGACGTTGACGAGCGTACCGACAAGGATGGTGTCGCGCCAGAACAACGTGCCGAAATCGATCTCGCCGTACCAGCGATGCGCGAAGAAGCCCCGTTTCGGTCGCGGCGCGGGTCTGACGGTGGGAGGCCTTGCCATGGCGTGGTTCGTCCGGGAAACGTCCCTCCGCTTTAGGACAAAGACGGGCAGGATGGTATCGCTGCGCCGAAGGGAATTTCGGCCTCGCCGCAGGTCCTGCCACCGTCGATGGAGCGACTACGCGCCGCCGTCGGCGTGGAGGACGTAGAGCTTCCGCGTGGTCTCGTGAATCGTCCATTCGCCGCGCCATCCGCGCGGCAGGACGAGCATGTCGCCGGCCGCGAGGTCGCGGCTCTGTCCGTCAGCGCCGTGCAGCGTGATCCGGCCGGTGATCAGGTGGCAGGTCTCCGAAGCGGCGTTCCGGTCGGACGAGAAGCGGCCGGGCGTGCATTCCCAGACGCCGATCTTCATCAGCCCGTCCTTCGAGCGCCAGAGTTCGCGGGCGGCTTCCCACTGCTCGCAGTCGATCGAGGTGGGCTTGCCGGCGGGCGCGCCGAGATCGAGTGCGGCGAGATTTTCGGTGGCGAGGAAATCGATCATCGGTTGTCCTTCGGGCTGGCGGGGAGGTATTGGCGCCGACGTCAACGGTCCGACCGGCCGAACAACTGCGCTACCAGTAAAAGCAGCGACGTGACGACGATCATCACCGTCGAGATGGCGGCGATCGTCGGGTCGATCTGGTCGCGCAGCGCCAGGAACATGTTGCGCGTCAGCGTCGAGTTCTGGCCGCCGGAGACGAAAAGCGCCACGATCACCTCGTCGAAGGAGGTGAGGAAGGCCAGCAGAGCGCCGGTGACCACCGAGAAGCGGATCTGCGGCAGCGTCACCAGAAGGAAGGCGCGCGGCCGCGAGGCGCCGAGGCTGCAGGCGGCGAGTTCCTGGTTCATGTCGTAGCTCTTCAAGCCGGAGGCGACGACGAGCACCACCAGCGGCAGCGCCAGCATCGAATGGGCGATGACGACGCCCGGCAGCGTGTTCAGCAGGCCGAAATGCACATAGACGTTGAAGACGCCGATGCCGATCAGGATCAGCGGCATCATGATGGGCATCGCCAGCACCAGCATCGCCAGGCCGCCGAGGCGCGTGCGCGAGACATGCAGGCCGTATGCGGCCAGCGTGCCGAGCGGGGTCGCCACAAGCATGGTCAGCACCCCGGCCTTCAGCGACGTCCAGGTGGCCTGCATCCATTCCAGCGAACCGAAATAGTTCTCGTACCAGCGCAGCGACCAGGCCTGCGGCGGAAAGCGGAGATATTGCGAATCCGAGAAGGACATCGGGATGACGATCAGCGACGGGATGACGAGGAACAGCATGACGAGGCCCCCGACCGCGTAGAGCCAGAGGCGCCGGCCATGCGTGATCTGCGTGTCGGACGCGGGGCGGGACAGCCAGCCGCTCATTTCGCGCCCCCCAGCACGCGTTCGAAACCGGCGACCCGCGACGCGAGATAGAGGAGCGCCACGGTGAGCAGGAGCAGGACCACGCCGAGCGCGCTGGCCGCTCCCCAGTTGAAGAACAGTTCGATGTCGGTGGCGATGCGCATCGACACCAGGATGACCCGCCCGCCGCCCAGGAGCGCCGGCGTGATGTAGAAGCCGAGGCACAGGATGAAGACGATGGTGGCGCCCGCCGCCAGCCCCGGCAGCGACAGCGGCAGGTAGACGGACCAGAAGGCGCGGGCGGGCGAGGCGCCGAGATTGGCGGCCGCCTTCACGTAGTCGCCATCGATGGCGCGCATCGAGCCGTAGAGCGGCAGGATGAGATAGGGCAGCATGATGTGCGTCATGCCGATCAGCGTTCCCGAAAGATTGTGGACCAGCGGCAACGGCTC
Source organism: Mesorhizobium sp. (assembly GCA_046292285.1). Lineage (GTDB taxonomy): Bacteria > Pseudomonadota > Alphaproteobacteria > Rhizobiales > Rhizobiaceae > Aquibium. The sequence continues at coordinate 3,995 of JBKBRJ010000020.1, forward strand.
CTGCCACAGCCCGAGGCCCATGCCCCAGTCGTTGACGATGCCCTGGCGCTGCAGGAGCACCAGCCAGGCATAGGTGCGCACCAGGACCGACGTCCAGAACGGCAGCAGCACCGCGATCATGCACAGTGCGGCGAGCCGCCGCGGCAGTTGCGCCAGCAGGTAGGCGAGCGGATAGCCGAGCAGGACGCAGAGCGCGGTCGTGATGAAGCTCACCTCGAAGGTCGTGCGGAAGATGCGCGCATAGGAGGCCTGGCTGGCCATGCGCCGGTAGTGCTCCAGGCTGAATTCCCCGGCGTCCGACAGGAAGGACAACCAGAACAGCCAGCCGATCGGAACGACCAGCATGACGGTGACGAGCAGCAGCGCGGGCAGGCTCAGGCTGAACAGGGTCCAGTGCTCGCGAACACCGTCGCGCCGCAGCAGGGCGGCATGGGGCGCCGGCGAAGTGGCGATCCCGTTCACGCCGGCTGCTCCTCGACCGGAACCAGGAACGCGTCGCTCCGGTCGAGCCCCAGCCGCACCGGTTCGCCGGCCTGCGGCAGCGACGCCATCGCGGCGCTCGAGGTCATGCCCCGCACGCTGACGCTCGCGCCGGAGGGCAGTTCCACGTCGAGCACGAAGCTCTCGCCCTGGTAGATGAAGCGCGCGACGCGCCCGGACAGCACGTTGACGTTTTCGTCGGGCTGCCGGTCGCCCGGGAGGATGCGGAGCTTCTCGGGCCGCACCATCAGGAACATGGCGCCGTCCCGCGCCGCGACTCCTTCGCCCAGCTTGAGCGGGACGCCGTCGAGCGTGGCGATTCCCCCGACGACCTCGACCGGGAGAAAGGCGGACTCGCCGACGAACTCCGCCACGAAGCGGCAGGAGGGTTGCTCGTAGATGCGGCGCGGCGTGTCGAGCTGCATGATCCGGCCCTTGTCGATCACGGCGATCCGGTCCGACATCGTCAGCGCCTCGCGCTGGTCATGGGTAACGTAGACGGTGGTCATGCCGAGCTTCTCGTGCAACTGCCGAAGCTCGACGTGCATGTGTTCGCGCAACTGCTTGTCGAGCGCCGACAGCGGCTCGTCCATCAGGAGAATGCGCGGCTCGAAGACGATGGCGCGCGCCAGCGCCACGCGCTGCCGCTGGCCGCCCGACAGCTGTTCGATCCGGCGCGCGCCATACCCGCCGAGCTTGACGGTTTCGAGCGCCTGTTCGACCCGCCGGGCGATCTCCGTCTTCGGAACGCCGCGCAAACGCAGCGGAAAGCCGATGTTGCCGGCCACGTCCATGTGCGGGAAAAGCGCGTAGCTCTGGAACACCATGCCCACGTCGCGCTTGTGCGGCGCCAGCCGCACCACCTCGCGGTCGCCGAAACGGACGCTGCCGGAATCGGGCCGGTTGAAGCCCGCCAGCACCATGAGCAGCGTCGTCTTGCCGGAGCCCGAAGGGCCGAGCAGGGTCAGGAACTCGCCGCTCCGTACATCGAGATCGACGCTGTCGAGCGCATGGAAGCGGCCGTAGGTCTTGGTGACCCTGCTGACGCTTATCGGAAGTGCGCCGCCCCGGTTCATTCCCGATGTCCGCCCCGGTCACTATCGCTGAGAACCGCGAAGGCGATGTCGCACGCGGCATCGCCTTCGGAATGTCGTGTCGAGAACCGGCCCGCCGTCACTCGGTCAGCATGTCCTGGTAGGCGGCGGACGCCTCGGCCTCGTTCTTGATGTACCATTCGAGGTTGATCGGCAACTGCTTGGCCGCGTTGTCGGGATGCGACGGCAGGAGGCGCGCGTAGTCGTCCTTGATCAGTCCGAGTTCATAGGCCTTCACGTTGGTCGGGCCGTAGGTGATGTAGTTGGTGAAGTCGGCCTGGTATTCCGGCTTCGAGATCTCGGCCAGGAACTTCATGGCCACGTCCCGGTTCGGTGCGCCCTTGGCGATGGCGTAGCAGTCATAGTCGAGAAGCGCCTGGTTGAAGGTGTACTTGACGGCAGCGCCGCTCTTCGCCGCCACGTCGAAGCGGCCGTTCCAGCCCGTCACCATGTCGACCTCGCCGTCGACCATCAGTTGCGCATGCTGGGCGCCCGACGACCACCAGACGGCGATGTGCGGCTTCAGCTCGCGGATCTTGTCCAGGGCGCGCTTCATGCCTTCCGGCGTCGACAGCACCTCGTAGACCTGGTCGGCGGGGACGCCGTCGGCCATAAGCGCGGGCTCCAGCGCACCGGCCACCGAATTGCGGTAGGCGCGCTTGCCCGGGAACTTCTCGACGTCCCAGAAATCGGCCCAGCTCTGCGGGCCGTTGTCGCCGAACGTCTTGGTGTTCCAGGCCAGCACGGTCGAGAACACGTCGCCGCCGACGCAGTAGTCCTGATAGAGGCCCGGCTGGAAGGTCGAGACGTCGATGACGGAATAGTCGAGCGGTTCGAGGATGCCCTCGGCGCCGGCGCGCGCGGCGCTTCCCGACCCGCTGGCGACGACATCCCAGGTGACGGCGCCCGACTTGACCTGCAGGCGCAGGTCGGCGATGCCGCCATAGGTCTCCTCGCGCACGGTGATGCCCATCGCCTTGGCCGCGGGCTGGAACAGCGCCTTGCTCTGCGCCTCCTGATAGGCGCCGCCAAAGGATACAACCGTGATCTCGTCCGCCAGCGCCGGCAGCGCGAACACGGTCGCGGCGTGCAGCGCCGCGAGCGCGACGGTGCAGTTCAGCAGTTTCCGCTCAAGCATGTCACTCTCCCATTGTCGTTTCGGCCATCGCGGCTCTTGGGCTTCGCAAGACCGGAGCATCAGTCTGGTCTGATTTGGTCGGCATTCCAGTGCCATTATGAAATGACGGGCAGACCACTTGGCGCGCCGCAACGGATGGAAATGGACCTTTCCCTCTGCCCGCCAACTGGTAGGGATGGCTGACGGGCACGCTTTGCTGGAAGGAAACGGGCGATGGCAACCGCGCTGATCGTCGGAGCGGGCATCACCGGCGTCTGCACGGCCGAATGGCTGCGCACGGACGGCTGGACCGTCACGCTGATCGATCCGGTTTGCCCGGGAGCGCTCGAACAGGCCTCCTTCGGGAACGCCGGCCTGCTGTCGCGGACATCGGTCATGCCGATCGCAACCCCGTCGCTCCTCCGCAACCTCCCCGCCATGCTGCGGGATCCCCACTCCCCGCTCTTCATGCGTTGGGCCTACCTCCCTCGTCTCCTTCCCTGGCTGCTGCAGTTCCTGCGCAGCGCCAGGGCCGAACGCGTCGCGGCAATCTCGCCGGCCCTCGCCGCCCTGACCTTCGACGCCAACGAGCAGCATCTTGCACTGGCGCGCGGAACGCCGGCGGAAGCCTTCATCCGTAGGGGCGAGCTCGTCAGCCTCTACCGCGACAGGCAGGTCTATGACGACGACGTGTCCACCCGGCGGACACGGGAGGCGTACGGCCTGGTTCCCCGGCTGCTTGATCGCAAGGGGATTCTTGAACGGGACCCCAACATCGGTCCGGCCTATCAGTTCGCAACCGTGTTCGACGACTACTGCTGGCTTTCGTCGCCCGGCGGCTACGTCGCTTCGCTGTTCAGACATTTCCTGCGCCATGGCGGGAATTTTCGTCGCGGACGCGCGGTCTCGCTGGAGCCAGGGGCTTCCCCCCGCCTGCTGCTGGACGATGGCGAGGCGCTGACGGGCGACACCATCGTCCTGGCGTCGGGGGCGTGGTCGGGAAAACTGGCGCGCACCGCCGGCATTCGCGTCAGGCTGGAGGCCGAGCGCGGCTATCACGTCGCGCTCCGTTCGAGCGAATATCGTGCGCCTCATCCCTATTTCGTCATGGATGCGAAATTCGTGCTGACGCCCATGGAAGATGGCTTGCGCGCGGCCGGCGTCGCCGAGTTCGGCGGGCTCGATGCCCCCGCGTCCAAGCGACCCGTGGAACTGATCAGGGAGGGCGTTCGCAGGGTCTATCCCGGCCTGGATTTCGAGGTGGGCGAAAGCTGGATGGGGCATCGGCCGACGACGCCGGACAGCCTGCCCGTGATCGGCGAGGCCGAGGCCGCGCCGAACATCCTACATGCCTATGGCGGCCAGCACATCGGCCTGACGATCGGAGCGAAGGTCGGGCGCATCGTCGCCGACCTGGCCGGACGGCGGCGGACGAACCTCGACCTCCGGCCCTACCGACCGGATCGGTTCTGACCCGTCGGCCGCCAGGGCGTCAGCGATTCGATCGCGTCGGCGAGCCGGTCGACGCCCGCGCGGATCTCCGAGGGCGGCGAGGTGCTGAAGCCGAGGGCGAAGCCCTTCGCCGCCACCGGAGCGATGCAGAAGCGCTCCAGTGGCGCGACGATGACGTTGCGCGCCGCCGCCGCTTCGGCGACCGATCGCTCGTCATGCGCGGTCAGCAGATGGCCGACCGTCTGGATTCCGCTCTCGGTGCGCTTGATGGCGACGGCGCCGTCGAGCCGACGCGAAGCGGCGTCGATCAGCACCTCGTGCCGCTCCGTGTAGATCTTCCTCATGCGCCGGATGTGGCTGGCGAAGTGTCCTTCCTCGATGAAGCTCGCCACGACGGACTGAAGCATCGTCGAGGCGCCCTGGAACGCGGCTCCGGCGATGCGGGCGAACACCTCCGACAGGGGCGCGCTCACCACCATGAAGGCGATGCGAAGACCTGGAAACAGCGATTTCGAGAAGGTGCCGACATAGATGACGCGGCCGACCGTATCGACGCTCTTCAGCGTCGGCGGCGGGTGGCCGGAATAGTAGAACTCGCCGTCGTAATCGTCCTCGACGATCCAGGCGTCGGCCCGGTCGGCCGCCTGGAGGAGTTCGAACCGTCGCTGCAGGCTCATCACCGCGCCGAGCGGGTGCTGGTGCGAGGGCGTGACGAAGGCGAGGCGGAAGCCCGGTTCGGCGGACAATCCCGCGGCGACGTCGATGCCCTCGTCGTCGACCGGCACCGGCACCAGCCGGGCCCCGCAGGCCAGCAGGCTGTTGCGCGCGCCGATCGCGCCGGGATTCTCGAACCAGACGGCGTCGCCCGGGTCGAGCAGGGTGCTGCCGATGCGGTTGAAGGCCTCCTGCGCCCCGTTGACGATGAACACCTCCTCGGGATCGCAGACGATGCCCCGGTTGGCGCGCAGGTGGGCGGCGATGGCCTGCCGCAGTTCCTTCAACCCTCCGGGTTCGGGATAGCCCAGCATGTGGCCTCGGGCCGACCGCCAGTGGCGAGCCGTCAGCTTGGCCCACAGCGGCATCGGGAACATGTCGAGCGCGGGCAGGCCGGTCACGAAGGGTCGTGGTTTCGTCGGGTGCGAAAGCCTGGGAAAGAACTGCTCGGAGGCCCGGCTGGCCAGGCTCGCCAGTCGCGTCGGTTGCTTGACGTCGCCCGCGCGCTGCGGCGCGACCGCCTCGGCCTTCGCCTTCAGCACGTCGCTGACATAGGAACCGGAGCCAACGCGCGAGACGAGCAGCCCTTCGGCCGTCAGCGACTCGTAGACGCTGATGGCCGTGGTGCGCGAGATTCCCTGGTCGTGCGCGAAGGTGCGGCTGGACGGCAGCCGCTGTCCCGGCGCGAGCACCCCCGACAGGACGAGTTCGCGAATCGCGCTGACGAGCTGCACGGCGATCGGGCGGCCGGACTCGCGGTCCACGCGCAGGGTGGGCAGCAGCGCGCCGCCGGCGTATTTCATGCCGCTGCCCCGTCGCGAAGCGGCGAGGCGGTCTCCGGTTGCTTCACGAATGGCCTTCCAGAATATTCAAAGTGGCTCTTATCGGCAGACCAATATGAACGGAATGTTCGGCGACGCCAAGGCAGGCAACGCGGAGGCGCGGTCGGGAAGGACGCGCCATCGCCGTTTCCGGCGTGATCGAACGCGCGGAATTTTCAGATGAAGATCAAAAGCATAGAGACATTCTCCAGCCCCTACGTCACTTTCGTCAGGGTAACGGCCGAAGACGGCGCCACCGGCTGGGGCCAGGTCGCTCCCTATCACGCCGACATCACCGCGCTGGTGCTGCACCGGCAGGTCGCGCCCTGGGTGCTTGGCGCGGACGTCCACTGCGATCTCGACGACCTGATGGACCTCGTCGGCGAACGCGAGCACAAGTTTCCCGGATCGTACCTGCGCCGCGCCATGGGCGGCTTCGACACCGCGCTGTGGGACCTGCGCGGCAAGCTCGCCGGCAAGCCGGTGGTCGAGCTGCTGGGCGGCAAGCCAATCTCCATTCGCGCCTACGCCTCGTCTATGAAGCGCGACATCACGCCCGCCGACGAGGCGGAGCGGTTCCGCCGCCTGCGCGGCGAGCACGGCTTCGACGCCTTCAAGTTCCGGGTCGGCGCCGAGGTCGGACGCAACCAGGACGAATGGCCGGGCCGCACCGAGGAGATCATCCCGGCGATCCGCCGCGCGCTGGGCGATCGGGTCGACCTGCTCGCCGATGCCAACAGCTGCTACTCGCCGGCGCGCGCCATCGAGGTGGGCCGGCTGATGGAGGCGCATGGCATGGTGCACTACGAGGAACCCTGCCCCTACTGGGAACTGGAGCAGACGCGGCAGGTCACCGACGTGCTCGACATGGACGTTGCCGGCGGCGAGCAGGACTGCGAGTTCTCGGTCTGGAAGCAGATCATCCGCGAACGCACGGTCGACATCGTCCAGCCGGACATCCTCTATCTCGGCGGCATCGCGCGCTCGATGCGGCTGGCGTCGATTGCGGCGGCGGCGGGCATGCCCGTCACGCCGCACGCCGCCAACCGCAGCATGGTGACGGTCTTCACCATGCACTACCTCGCCGCCATTCCGAACGCCGGCAAGTATCTGGAACTGTCCATCGAGGGCGAGGACTACTATCCTTGGGAGCAGGGGCTGTTCCTGACCGACCCCTATCGTGTCGAGGACGGCCGCGTGCGCATTTCGGACGAGCCCGGCTGGGGTCTCGAGGTCTCTCCGCAATGGCTGGACAAGGCGACCTATCAGGCAAGCAGGCTGGACGCATGAACGACGAACTCGACGCACTGGTCGCGCGCTATCAGGCAGGCAAGGGGATCGACGGCCTGCCGACGCATCACTTCATCGGAGGCGAATGGACGCCCTCCGTCGCCCATGGCACGATGGAAACCCTCGACCCCGGCACCGGCCGACCGTTCCACGAATTCGCGGCCGGCGATGCCGAGGACGTGGACCGAGCGGTGCGTAGCGCGGATGCCGCGCTTCGCGGCGCCTGGAGCCGGGTGTCGCCCGCCGAGCGCGGCGCCGTGCTGGCCCGCGCCGCGACGCTGATCCGGGAGGCGGCGGCACGATTGGCCTTCGCCGAGACCCTCGACAGCGGCAAGCCGCTGCAGGAGGCCGAGGGCGACGTGATGGGCGCGGCGCGTTGCTTCGAGTATTATGCCGGCCTGCCCGACAAGATGGAGGGACGGACGATTCCGCTCGGGCCGGACCATCTCGGCTATACGACCTGGGAGCCGATCGGCGTCACCGCCCACATCATCCCCTGGAACTATCCGCTGTCGACCTTCGCGCGCGGCATCGCGCCGGCGCTCGCGGCCGGCTGCACGGTCGTCGCCAAGCCGGCCGAGCAGACCCCGCTGACGGCGCTGATGCTGGCCGAGATCCTCGTCCGTGCTGGCCTGCCGGCAGGCGTGCTGAACGTCGTGACCGGGACGGGCGCGCAGGCTGGCGCCCCGCTGGTCGCGCATCCGCTCGTGCGCCAGGTCACCTTCACCGGTTCTACCTCTACCGGCATCGAGGTCATGCGGGCCGCGGCGCGCAACGTTGCCAGCGTGCTGCCGGAACTGGGCGGCAAGTCGCCGGTGGTCGTGCTGCGCGATGCGGACATGGACGCCGTCGTGGACGGTGTTGTCGGCGCGATCTTCGAGAACGCCGGCCAGATCTGCTCGGCCGGTTCGCGCCTCGTGGTGGAGCGGGCCGTTCATGCCGAACTGGTCGGACGCCTGGTGGCCCGCGCCCGTGCGATCCGCCTCGGCCACGGCCTGCGCCGCCCCGACATGGGGCCGGTCAGTTCGGCGGCGCATCGCGACAAGATCTCGGCCTTCGTCGATGGCGCCCGCGCGCGCGGGCTCGAGATCGCCACCGGCGGGCACGCCGCGACGGACCCGGAGACCGGGCTCGGCTGGTTCCATGAGCCGACCATCGTCGATCGGGTTCCGGTCGACGATCCGATCGCGCAGGAGGAGATCTTCGGCCCGGTTCTCGCGGTGCAACTCGTGGAGGACGCCGAGGAAGCGGTCGAGGTCGCCAATTCGACCCGGTTCGCGCTGGTGGCGGGCGTCTACACGAGCGACTTTTCGGCGGCGCACGATCTTGCGCGCCGGATCGACGCCGGGCAGGTCTACATCAACGAGTATTTCGCCGGCGGGATCGCGCTTCCCTTCGGCGGCAACCGGATGTCGGGCTTCGGCCGCGAGAAGGGGGTGGATGCCTTGCGCACCTACATGAAGCTGAAGAGCGTGGCCGCGCGCGTGACGCCCCGGGGCAAGTGACGATGGCGACCCTGAGTGCCGCCGAAATATTCACCCCCGACTTCAAGACCGATCCATACTGGTGGGAGGCCTCGCCACGCCCCGACCTGCCGGAAACGCCGCTGCCGCGCAGCGTCGACGTGCTCGTGGTCGGCTCCGGCTATACCGGCCTAAACGCCGCGCTGGTCACCGCGCGGGGCGGGCGCTCAACCCTGGTGCTGGAAAAGGATCGCGTCGGCGAAGGCTGCAGCACGCGCAACGGCGGGCAGATCAGCACCAGCGTGAAGCCCTCCTTCGCCGAACTGTCGAAGCGCCACGGGGAACAGACCGCACGCGCCATCCTGATGGACGGCCGCGAGGCGCTGCGCTGGATCGGCGACTTCACAAAGGCGGAGGGCATCGACTGCGGCTTTTCGGTCTGCGGGCGCTTCCATGCCGCGCATTCGCCGAAGGCCTTCGAGGTCATGGCGCGCGACGCGGAACGCCAGACGCCGGGCCTCGAGGTCGAGTTGGACGTGGTGCCGCGCGCCGAGCAGCACCGCGAGATCGGCACCGATGCCTATCACGGAGGAATCGTCCTGAAGCGGCATGCCGTGCTCGACCCCGGCCGCTACCATGCCGGGCTGCTCGCCCGCGTCCGCGAGGCCGGAGTGTCCGTGGTCGATCGCTGCCCCGCCGTCGGTATCGAGCGCGATTCCAAGGGGTTCGTCGTTTCGACCCCGCGCGGGCGCGTCACCGCGCGCGAGGTGGTGATCGCCACCAACGGCTACACCGGCGCCGTCACGCCCTGGCTGCGGCGCCGGGTGATCCCGATCGGCAGCTACGTGATCGCCACCGAGCCGATGCCGCGCGAGACCATGCAGGCCGTCATCCCGAGGAACCGCATCGTTTCCGACACCCGCAAGGTGGTCTACTATTACCGGCTGTCCCCCGACGGCACGCGCATGATCTTCGGCGGCCGCGTCAGCCAGGCCGAGACCGACCCGCGCATCAGCGGGCCGCTGCTTCGCGCCGAGATGGCGCGTCTCTTTCCGCAGCTCGCAAAGGCCCGCGTCAGCCATTCCTGGATGGGCTTCGTCGCCTACACCTTCGACACCCTGGCCCACACCGGCAGCCATGACGGCATGCACTATGCCATGGGCTATTGCGGTTCGGGCGTGTCGATGGCGAGCTATCTCGGCATGCGGACCGGCCAGAAGGTGCTGGGGCTGAAGGAAGGCCGCACCGGCTTCGACGCCACGACCTTCCAGACCCGCCCGCTCTACACCGGCAATCCCTGGTTCCTCGCCGCCTCGGTGCGCTACTACCGCTGGCTTGACGGGAGAAGCTGAGGCCGCCGGAGGCGCAGGTGCGGCCGGTTGAGGCCGCTCTCCTATCCGAAGGCCGAGACGAGTTCCTTCGTGTAGGCGTGGGCGGGGGCGGTCAGAATCGTGCGGGTGGCGCCCGTCTCGACGATGCGGCCCGCGCGCATCACCGCGACGCGGTCGCAGATGCTGGCGACCACGGCGAGATCGTGGCTGATGACGAGCATCGACAGGCCGAACTCCTCGTGCAGGTCCATCAGCAGGTCGAGGATCTGCGCCTGGACGGAGACGTCGAGCGAGGCGACGGGCTCGTCGGCCACGAGCAGCGCAGGGCGGGTGACGAGCGCGCGGGCGATGGCGATGCGCTGGCGCTGGCCGCCGGAGAACTCGTGCGGATACCGGGATGCGGCACCGGGGTCGATTCCGACCCGGCCGAGCATGTCGAGGACCCTCGATCCGCGCTCGGCGCTCGGAAGGCCCGCGGCAAGCAGCGGCTCGGCCACGCTCCAGCCGATGGAGCGGCGCGGATCAAGCGAACCGAACGGATCCTGGAACACCATCTGCATGCGCCAGCGCAGATGCTTCATCGCGGCGCGGCCGCAGCGGTGCGGATCGGTGCCGTTGATGCGGATCGTCCCGCGATCGGGTCTTTCGAGCCCCATCACCATGCGGGCGAGCGTCGACTTGCCCGAGCCGCTCTCGCCGACGATGCCGAGCACCTCGCCCCGCCCGACCACCAGACTGGCGTCCTGGACGGCGGCAAGTTGCGGAGCTGGCCCAAAAAGGGTCCGGCGCGGCAGCCGGTAGCGGCGCGACACGCCGTCCACCGACAGGATCGGGTGGGGGAGGCTCATCCGACGGTCTCCGGCATGGCGCCGGGCGCGGGTGCCGTTGCCGGATCGTCCCGCAGGTCGGCTTCGGCGAGCCGGTGGCAGGCGGCGCGCGCGCCCTCTCCCAGATCGAGCATCGGGGGCCGCTCGATCCCGCAGATCGGCAGTTCAACCGCGCACCGGCCGCTGAACGGGCAGCCGGGCGCGCGGCGCCCGACCGGTGGCACCGTGCCGGGGATGGTCGGCAATCGCATCCGCGGGGCGCCCGCCCGCGCGATCGACGGCCGCGCGGCGATCAGCCCGGCGGTGTAGGGATGGCACGGCGCGTCGAGGGTCCGCCGGGTCGGACCGGTCTCGACGATGTCACCGCCATACATGACGATGACCCGCTCCGTCGCCCGCGCCACTGCGCCGAGATCGTGGCTGATGAAGACGAGCCCCATGCCTCGCCTGCGCGTCAGGTCGACCAGCAGGTCGACGATCCTGACCGCCATGTTCGCGTCGAGCGCCGTCGTCGGCTCGTCGGCGATCAGGATCGAGGGGTCGGCGGCAAGCGCCAGCGCGATCAGCACGCGCTGCCGCTGGCCGCCCGAGAGTTCGTGCGGGAACTGCGACAGCCGCGCGCGCGCATCCGGCAGCCCGACCTCCTCGAGCAGGGACAGGACCCGGCCTTCGGCTGCCCTTCGGCCGAGCCGCTGATGCAGGACGATCGGTTCGGCGAGGATCTGGCCGATCCGTAGCAGCGGGTTGAGCGCGCTCATCGGCTCCTGGAACACCATGGCGATGTCCCTGCCCCGGTGGCTGCGCCACCGCCGCTCGGGCGCACCTGCCAACTCCGTCCCGGACAGGCGGATCGAGCCGCTGACCCGCGCCGCCTCGGGCTCCAGCCCGAGCAGGCTCGCGGCCAGCACCGACTTGCCGCAGCCGGATTCGCCGACGATGCCGACGCGCTCGCCGGGCGCCACCGACAGGCTCGCCTCGCGCACCGCATAAGCCTCGCCGAAGCGGACGGACAGGCGTTCGACATCGAGCATCGCCGCGCGCCTCGCCTATTGCCGCCGCGACAGGCGCGGATCGGTGACGTCCCGCAGCCCGTCGCCGAGCAGGTTGAAGCCGAGCACGGCCGCGACGATGCACAGGCCGGGATAGATGGCGAGCTGCGGCGCGAGATAGAGCAGCGTCTGCGCCTCCGACAGCATCCGGCCCCACGAGGCGGCCGGCGGTTGGACGCCGAGGCCGAGATAGGACAGCGCCGCCTCCGCGAGAATCGCGACGGCGAACTCGATCGTCGCCTGCACGATCACGGCTGCGGCGACGTTGGGCAGGATGTGGTCGACCGTGATGGAGAAGCCGCTGCGGCCGGCGATCCGCGCGGCCAGCGTGAACTCGCGCGTCCAGACCTGGTTGGCCGCCGCCCGCGCGACGCGGGCGAAGACCGGGATGTTGATGAAGGCGATGGCGAAGATGGCGTTGGCGAGCGAAGGGCCGAAGACGGCGGCGAGCATGATGGCGAAGAGCAGTGCCGGAAAGGCGAAGCTGAAATCGGCGAGCCGCATGACCGCGTCCTCGACGATGCCCCCGACGGCGCTGGCGAAAAGCCCGAGCGCGGTGCCGATCGACCCGCCGAGCACGACTGCGACGAAGGCGATGGCGACGGAAGTGCGGGCGCCCGCCATCAGCTGCGAGACCACGTCGCGGCCGAGCTGATCGGTGCCCAGCCAGTGCTCCGCGCTCGGTCCCTGGAACCGGTTGGCGACGTCGATCACCGCGAAGGGATGCGGCGTCCAGACCAGCGAGAGAAGTGCCGCCGCGGTCAGCCCCGCGACCAGCGCGCCGCCGAGCAGGAGGTTCACCGGCAGGGAGCGCATCCGCATCATGCCAGCCGCCCCCGCAGCCGCGGATCGATGAGCACGTAGAGGATGTCGACCACGAAATTGGCCGTCACCACGATGGCGGCGAACATCAGCACCAGCGCCTGGACCGTGAGAAGGTCGCGGTTGCTGATCGCCTGGAAGATCAGCCGGCCGAGGCCCGGCAGGTAGAAGACGTTCTCGATGACGATGGTGCCGGTGACGACGTTGGCGAACTGCATGCCGACGATGGTGACGACCGGAACCAGCGCGTTGCGCAGCACGTGGCGCCACAGGACGCGTCCGCGCGACAGGCCGGTGGCGAGCGCGGTGCGGGTGAAGTCGAGCCGCAGCACTTCGAGCATGGAGGAACGGGTGACCCGGGCCAGCACCGCCGCCTGCACCAGCGCCAGCGCAACGGTCGGAAGCACCAGCGCCCGTGCGGCCGCGGCCGGATCGCTCCAGCCCGGAAAGCCGCCGGGCGGCAGCCAGCGCAGCTTGACGGCGAAGAGCAGCACGAGAAGCATCGACAGCCAGAAGGCCGGCACGGCGATGCCGAGCTGGGACAGCGTCATGACGCCCCAGTCTCCCGCCTTGCGGTGGTTCGAAGCGGCAAAAACGCCGAGCGCCAGAGCCAGAACTACGGTAAGCAGCGTGGCCGACAGCGCGAGCGACAACGTCAGCGGCAGCCGCTCGGAAATCAGTCCCGCGACCGGAACGCCGAAGGAATGGCTGGTGCCGAAATCGCCTCGCGCGACGCCCGCGATCCAGGTCAGGTAGCGGTCGAGCAGAGGCGCGTTCAGGCCGAGCTGCTCGCGCAGGGCGGCCTGCGCGTCGGGCGTGGAGTCGATGCCGAGGATCACCAGCACAGGATCGCCCGGCAGGACGTTCATGACCAGGAAGACGACGACGGAGACGGCAAGCAGCGTGGCGAGCAGACCCGCCGTGCGCTTGGCAAGGAACAGGAGCATGCGCGTTCTTCAATCGGCCGGAAGCGGATCGGGTGGCGGCGGCGTCCCGGCGCGCCGCCACCCGTCGCAGGCGCCGCCCTCAGCCGTTCCACTTCACCTGCGCCAGCGGCTGGAACAGCACCGGCGAGGACTTCCAGAAGCCGGAAAGCTCCTTGCGCACGACACCGAGCTTCGGCAGCTGGAAGAGGAAGCCGTGCACGGCCTCCGTCGCCAGGAACTCTTGGCCCTGCTTCAGCAGCGCGTCGCGCGCCTCCGGATCCGCTTCGATCTTGATCCGCTCCCACAGCGCAGTGAACTCGGGATTGTCGTAGCCGTAGAAATAGCTCTTGCCCCGGGCAAAGTTGCCCATGTCGTTCGGCGATGTATGGGCGATGATGGTCATGTCGTAGTTGAGCTTCTTGTAGATCTCCTCAAGCCAGAAGCCCCACTCGACGTTTTCGACCTTGACGTCGAGCCCTGCCTCGGCGAGCTGCGCCTGGATGATCTCGGCCGAGCGCGTGGCATAGGGGAACGGCGGCACGCGCAGCGTCATCACGGCGCCTTCGGCGATGCCTGCTTCCTTGAGCAGTTCCTTAGCCTTGGCGATGTCGTGCGGGTACGTCCCGGTCAGGTCGACATAGGCCTTGCCGTGCGGCGGGTAGAAGCTGCCGATCGGCGTGGCCTGCCCGTACATCGCACCGTCGATGATCGCATTGCGGTCGAGCGCATGGCTGATCGCGCGGCGCACGCGGATGTCGTCGAAGGGCGCTTTGGCATTGTTCATCGCCATGATGACCTCGCCTTCGGTGCTGCCGATCTCCACCGAGAAGCGCGGATCTGCTTCGAACTGCGCCATCATTTCGGGGGCCGGGAAGCCGGGATAGGCATCGAGCGTCTCCGACAGGAGGGCCGCGCTCGCCGAGGCCGGATCGGGGATGAACTGGAAGATGACCTTCTCCATCTGCACGGCCGCGGCGTCGCGGTGGGCCGGATACTTCGCAAGAGTCAGGCGGTCGCCGCGGGTCCAGCTGTCGAACCGGAACGGGCCGGTGCCGACCGGAGCCGTCTTGGCGAGCTCGATCGATTCGGGTGCCACGATCGAGGCGTCGCCCTGAGCGAGGTTGAACAGCAGGAAGGCATCCGGACGGTTGAGCTTGAGCTCCACCGTCGCCGGGTCGATCACGGTGACGGCAGCGATCGGCTCGAAGATGCTCTTGGACGGGTTGACGCTGTCGGCGCTCATGGCACGGTCGAAGGAGAACTTCACGTCGGCGGCGTCGAACGCCGTGCCGTCGTGGAAGGTGACGCCCGGCTGGAGGTCGAAGGTGTATGTCAGGCCGTCGTCCGACACGGTCCAGGCCTTCGCGAGTTCCGGAACGACTTCGCCCTGCTCCGTGACAGAGGTCAGCGCCTCGAAGACGTTGTGGGCGAGCATGCCGTCGATCGACGCCGTCGCGTCGCTGGTCGGGTCGAGCGAGGTCGGCTCCTGCTGCATGCCGATGACGATGGCCGTCTTCGACCAGGCCGGGAAGGCGGTCAGCAGCAGGGCTCCGAGCATGGAGCCGGCGATGGCTGTCGAGCGTGTCATGGTTCTGCTCCGTCGTGAAAGGATGGTTGCTGAATAGGCGGATCGCGTGTCGGTCGAATGACAGGGGGCGGACTGGCGCGCCACGTGCGCCAGCGGCGGGATCGGGCACCCTGGCCGCTCCGGATCATCAGCGCGGCCTGATCGGCGGGCAGCGAGGCCGCTTCCGGTTCGAACCGGCTCGGACGTGCCGTGGCCGTCGCATGCCGTGAGAGGACGCCGCGCCCGAAAAAACTTCGCCGTCATGCCAGCGTTATGAATGGCCCCTATCGCTGTCGGGCACGGAAACGGCGCTGCGGGCGCGATTGCACAGCTGTGCAAGGACAGATCATGGACAGGAACGGCTTCGTCAGCGTCGAAAAATTGTCCGTCGGCTACGGGAAGACCACCGTCCTGGACGGGCTCGACCTGTCGATCCGCAAAGGCGAGTTCGTGGCTCTTCTCGGCTCCTCGGGCTGCGGAAAGACAACGCTGCTGCGCGCGCTGGCAGGGTTCGTCAAACCCGATGCGGGGACGATCCGCGTCGACGGCGCGGACGTGACCCGGCTGCCGCCGGATCGGCGCGGCATGGCGCTCGTCTTCCAGTCCTACGCGCTGTGGCCGCACATGACGGTCGCGCAGAACATCGGCTATGGCCTCAGGCTGCGCGGCATGCCGCGCGCCGGCATCGACCGCCGCGTCGGCGAATTGCAGGATCTGCTCGGTCTGTCCGGTCTCGGCGACCGCAAGCCTGCCGCCCTCTCCGGGGGCCAGCGCCAGCGCGTGGCGCTGGGGCGCGCGCTTGCCGTCGATCCGTCCATCCTGCTGCTCGACGAGCCGTTGTCGAACCTCGACGCGCGCATCCGCCTCAAGGTGCGCCACGACATCAGCGCGCTGCAGAAGCGGCTGGGCATCACCGCCGTGCATGTGACCCACGATCGCGAGGAAGCCATGGTGATGGCCGACCGGATCGTCATTCTGGATGCCGGCCGCATCGCCCAGCAGGGCGCGCCGGAAGAGGTGTTCAACCGTCCGGCCTCGCCCTTCGTCGCCGCCTTCATGGGCGCGGAAAACATGATCGCGCTGCATGGCTCGGTCGGCAGCGACAAGGTCGTGATCGACGACAGCCCCGTCAACGCGAGAGCCGTGCTGCCGCTCGACGCCCGCACGGTGAAGGGCGGCGGGTTCGAAGCTCGGTTCCGGACGGAAGGCGCGCAGCTGATCGACGACGAGATGCCGGCTTCCGAGGCAGCCGGCGCGCTGTATCTCTTCGGTCGGGTCGAGGCGGCGAGCTATCCCGGCGGCACGTGGCGGCACGCGGTACGCGTCGGCGACGACATCGTTCTGGTCGATGCCGCGCAGCCGAGCACGCCGGGCCGGGCCGTGCGCGTCCGCATCCCGGCGCAGAATCTCTTCCTTTTCGATCTGTCGGGCCGCCACGCGCGGCCGCAACCAGGTTTCCCGGACGGGGGTGGCGCCGCCCGCGTCCTGGAATCATCCGACGCATGAACATCGTCCAACGGAGACATCGACCATGAAGAAACTCCTCCAGACATCGCTGGTCCTGAGCCTGTCGGCCGGAACAGCCTCCGCAGCCGAGCTGACGCTCATCACCGCGGGCGACCAGAACATGGTCGACTACGTCAACGAATATCTCGGGCCCCTCTTCGAGGCGCAGTACCCCGGAAACACCGTGCGCGCCGTCGGCACGGGTCCCGGCGACGCGGGCTCGCAGAAGATCGTCGAGCGCTTCGAGGCGCAGAAGCAGGCCCGCGTCCAGACCTGGGACACCGACGTCGCCGTGGTCCACGAGAAGTTCGTCGGACCGATGGTCGAAGCCGGCTATCTCGACGCCTATCGCGACCGCATCGCCACCGGCGGTCTCGTCACCCGCTCCAATGCGGACATGGCTCTGGGCGCGAACGTCAAGGGCTATGTCATGCCCATGTTCAACAGCCAGACGGCACTGGCCTACAATCCCGCCCTGCTGCCGAACCCGCCGATGAGCTACGCGGAACTCGCCGACTGGGCCAAGGCCAATCCGAAGCAGTTCGGCTACAACGGCATCAAGGGCGGCGCCTCCGGCGTCAGCTTCGTGATGGGCTGGATCTACGCCTTCGGTGAGGGCGACGCCAGCAAGCTGATGAACGGCCCCTTCGAGGATGCCGAGACGACGAAGTGGGACGGCGCATTCGACAGCCTCGCCGATTTCACCACCAACGCGACGCTCACGCCCGGCAATGCCGGCACGCTCGACCTGCTTTCACGCGGCGAGATCGCCATGGGACCGGTCTGGGTCGACATGTTCTATTCCTGGCAGGCCAACGGCCAGCTGCCGCCAGAGTTCAAGCTGGTGCTCCCGGCGCCCGGCATGCCCGGCCAGCCGATGCACTACGTGATCCCGGCCAACGCGCCGAACAAGGAGCTGGCCGAGAAGTTCGTTGAACTGGCGACCAGCGCCAAGGTGCAGGCCGAGGGTATCGTCAAGCGCTTCAACTGGTATCCGGGCATCGACGCCAAGCACGTCCAGGCCGAACTCGACGAGGCGACCTGGAACAAGCTGTTCGTCGACGTCACCCCGGAAGACCTCGCCACCAAGGGAAAGCCTTTCCCGATCGCCCCCTACAACAAGGCGATCCTCGAGGCTTACGAGCGTCACGTCACCAACTGAGCCCTGCCGCCGCAGCGTTCCGGCCGTCCGCCTCCGGCGGGCGGCCTTCCCATAGCCGCGATACCGGATCGATCGATGCCGAAACGTCTCCTCGGACTGCTGTTGGTGCTGCCCGCCCTGGCGGTGATCCTGCTGCTGTTCGTCGTGCCGCTGGCGACCTCGCTTGTGGGCGCCTTCGAGGTCGGCGACGGCTACGGCTTCGGCAATTTCACCAAATCCTTCGAACTCTACACGTCCGACATCATCTTCACGGTCGTGATCGTCTCCCTCTCGACGGCCATCATCGGTGTTTTCGCCACCGCCATCGGCGGCTATCTCGTCCTCGGCGAGAATCCCCGCGCGGTGGCGATCCTGCGCTGGCTCTACCGCTGGCCGCTGTTCATTCCTTTCATCGTGGTCGGCCAGATCCTGCGCACCTTCCTGGCCAAGAATGGCCTGATGAACAACGTGCTCATCGAGATCGGCCTGATCACGCCGCTGCAGGCGGTCAGCTTCCTCGACTGGCGCGGCATCGTCATCGCCTTCGTATGGAAGCAGACGCCCTTCGTCGCCATGCTGGTGTCGGGGGCCATGGCCGCGGTCGACCGCAGCACGATCGAGGCGGCGCGCAACCTCGGCGCCTCACGCCTGCGCATTCTGGTCGAGATCCTGGCGCCGCAGGTGGCCACCACGCTGGTCGTCGGCCTGGTTCTCTCCTTCGTCACGATGATGTCGGTCCTGTCCGTCCCGCTGATGATCAACGCGCAGTCGCCGACGATGATCACCGCCGACATCGCCTTCCGCATCAACGCCTATGGCGATTACGGCGTCGCCAATGCCCTCGGCCTCATTTCGCTCTTCGCCAGTGCATGCGTCGGCTGGTTCTACCTGCGCCAGACCATGCGAGAGCGGTCATGAGCGCGTCGCGCCGTCCCCTCGCCCGCCTAGCCTTCGACGTGGATCTGTTGTGGATCCCGCGTGCCGTCGTGCTGGGGCTGCTGGCATTCGCGATCTTCGGCCCGCTGACCAACCTGATCCTGTGGACAGTGGCCGAACGCTGGTACTTCCCGCACGCGATGCCGCTGGAATACGGCTTCAGCTCCTGGGGGCGCGTGTTCTCGCCGCGCGGCGCCGCGATGGAGTCGCTGACCAACAGCGTGGCCGTGGCATCGATGACCGTCGTGGCGTCGATGGCGCTGGCGGTTCCTGCGGGTTATGCGCTGGCGCGGCTGCACCTGCCCTTTCGTGCGCTGATCCTGCTCGCCTTTCTCGTCCCGCAGGCGTTTCCGAACCTGCCGGTCTACGTCAACATCGCACGGCTGTTCTACCAGCTGGGCCTAAACGGCACCGTCACCGGCGTGGTGCTGGTGCACGTCACCCACGGCCTGGTCTATGCCGTCTGGATCGCGACCGCCGCATTCTCGGCAATCGACAGGGAGCTGGAAGAGGCGGCGCGGTCGATCGGCGCGGGCGCGTTGCGCACCTTCAGGGACGTCACCCTGCCGCTTGCCGCGCCGGGCCTTCTGGCGAGTGCCATCTTCGTATTCCTGGAATCGCTGGACGAGTTCACCGGCAGCTACTTCGTCGGCGCGCCGGACGTGAACATGCTTCCACTCCTGCTCTACACGGCCAGCGCGGGCGGCAATTACCAGATCGCATCGATCACGGCGCTGTTGCTCCTCATCCCGTCGGTGGGCTTCATGCTGGTGGTGGAGCGGTTCCTGAGGTCAGACGTGCTTTCGAGGGTGGGCCATTGAAACCGGAGGACAAGCGGCCGAAGCCGAGCTTCGTCAGCGCGCAGCAGGTCGCACAGTTGGCCGGCGTGTCGCGGTCGGCGGTCTCGCGCGCATTCACGCCCGGCGCAAGCATCGCCGCCGAAACCCGCGACAAGGTCGGCAAGGCCGCCGCGGAACTCGGGTACCAGGTCAACGATCTCGCGCGCGGCCTGCTGGCGAACCGCAGCCGGCTGGTGGGCCTCGTCGTCACCAAGCCTGAACTCGGCTTCCGCGCCCACCTCGTCGCGGCGTTGAGCCGGGCGCTGATCCGACGCGGCAACGTCCCCCTCCTGATCAACACCGGCGATTCCGAAACGGAGGTTCAGGCCGCGCACACCGCCCTGTTCGGCTACCGCGCGGAGGCGACCATCATCCTGTCCGGCTCGCCGCCCGCATCCTTCTCCGAACTCGCGCGCCAGAACGGTCAGCCGCTCGTCATGCTCGGCCGCTCCGAACCCGATTGCGACCACGTACGCATCGACAACGCCGGGGCGGCGGCGAAAGCGGCGGCGCTGTTCGTGGAACGCGGGATCTTGCGGCTCGGCCTGGCGGGTTCCGAGTCCGGGACCCCGAGCATCGTCGAACGCGAACGCGCGTTCGTGGACGAGGCGCTGCGGCTCGGAGCGACCGTGCGAACGGCGCGCGGCGGCGAGTCGGATTATACAGGCGGCCAGCAGGCGGCCGCCGCGTTGCTGGGTCAGGCCGAGCGGCCGCAGGCGGTCTTCTGCGTCAACGACCTGATCGCGCTGGGTCTCGTCGACGCGGCGCGGTTCAGGTTCGGGCTTGACGTACCGGCAGACCTGTCCGTCATCGGCTTCGACGACATCCCTGAAGCGTCCTGGGACGCCTACCGCCTGACGACCTTCCGGCAGGACCCGGACGAGATGGCGAGACACGCCATCGAGCAGCTCGACCGACGGCTGGGCAGTCCCGACGCGGCCCCGTCGATCGTCCAGCTGGACCCGGTCCTCATCCTGCGCGACAGCATTCGAAACACGGAGCGAGACTCCCATGCCTATCCTGCAAGATGATGAAGGCGCTTCGCCATATCTTTCCTGTCCCGGATGCCGGTCAGCCGGATGAAGATTATCCTCGTTTCCGATCTTCATCTGGTCGAACCGGGCAAGACCCTCTTCGGCATGGATCCGCTGCGCGGGCTTGAATCATGCATCGCCGGGATTAACGGCGCGCATGCCGATGCCGATCTTGTGGTATTCGCCGGCGACCTGACGAATGACGGCGAAGCCGCCGCCTACGAGGCCCTTGCCGGGCGCGTGGCGCACCTCGCCCCGCCCCACCGCTTCATGATGGGCAACCATGACGATCGCGCCCGCTTCCTGCGGTCGCTGCCGCAGCAGGCCGACGCGGACGGATTCATCCAGACGAGCATCGACATCGGCCGCACGCGGATCGTCCTGCTCGATACGCTCTGGCCCGGAAACGTCCACGGGATGCTGTGCGAAACCCGGCTGCAATGGCTCGACCGGCAGCTCGGCACGACCGAGGAGGCGCTCGTCTTCATGCATCACCCGCCGTTCCGGCTCGGCATCCCTTCGCTCGACGAATGCCGGCTCTGCGAGCCCGACAGGCTGCTGTCGCTGATCCGCAGGCATGGCAATGTACGCCATCTCTTCGCCGGCCATGTCCATCGCCTCGCCCATGGCACCTGGGAAGGCATCCCCTTCACCACGGTTCGCGGCACCAACCATCAGTCGGCCCTGCGCCTGCACGGGCCGCATGCGGTCAGTTTCGAAGCGCCCGCCTACAGCGTCGTGCTGGTCGACCGGGAAGCAGTCATCGTCCACACGCAGGAACTGTCCTCCGGCGCCTGATCAGGCGACGTCGCCTGCCCGGTCGTTCAGGCCGCATTCTCCCGCACGAAATGGCCTGGAGCCGCTTCGAGAAGTTGCGTGCGCGCCCGCGAAGGCGACGCGGCCGGAAGCGGTTCCGGCGCGGCGCTTCGGCGCGCCGGATCGGGGCGCGGCACCGAGGCGAGCAGGCGACGGGTGTAGGGATGGCGCGGATCACGCAGCACCGCCTGCGACGGCCCGGTCTCGACGATCTCGCCGCCATGCATCACCGCGATGCGGTGGCTGACCCGTTCGATGACGGCGATGTCATGGCTGATGAACAGGAAGGAGATGCCTTCGCGCTGCTGCAGGTCGAGCATCAGGTCGGTCACCTGGCGCGCGATCGAGACGTCGAGCGCCGAGACGGGTTCGTCGGCGACGATGAGCTTCGGCTTCACCGACAACGCACGCGCGATGCACAGCCGCTGGCGCTGGCCGCCCGAGAACTGGTGCGGATAGCGGTCGACCGCTGCCTCCTCCAGCCCGACGGATCGGAGGAGATCGGCCGCGAGGTCACGTTGGTGGCGCGCCGACACGACGCCGTGGACACGCGCCGGTTCGGTGACGAGGTCGTGCACCGGCAGGCGCGGGTTGAGGCTGGCATAAGGGTCCTGGAACACCATCTGCGCATGGCGCCGCAGGGCGCGCAGGTCTTGGCGGTTCGCCCGCATGACGTCCTGGCCGTCGAGCAGGATGCCGCCGCTCGCCGGCTCGATCAGCCGCAGGATCGAGCGCGCCAGCGTGGACTTGCCGCAACCGGACTCGCCCACCAGCCCAAGCGTCTCCGCCCGGCCAAGGCTGAGCGAAACGCCTCGGACCGCGTCGATGCTGACGCGACCTTTCAGAAACCCGCCGCGAATCGTGAACCGCGTCGTCAGGTCCCTGACCTCGAGAAGCTTCGTCCCGCCGCGCGGAGCATCCGGCGAGCCCGAGCCCAGCTTGGGGGTCGCCGCCATGAGCTGCTGGGAATAGGCGTGCTTGGGCGCCCGGAAAAGCTCGTCGGCGGACCCTTCCTCGACCTTGCGCCCCTCGCGCAGGACCACGATGCGATCGGCGATCTCGGCCACCACGCCCATGTCGTGCGTGATGAACAGCACCGCCATGCCGATCTCGGCCTGCAGTTCGCGGATCAGGTTCAGGATCTCCGCCTGCGTCGTTACATCCAGCGCCGTCGTCGGCTCGTCGGCGATCAAAAGCTTCGGTCGGCAGGCAAGCGCCATCGCGATCATCACGCGCTGGCGCAGGCCGCCGGAGAGCTCATGCGGATATTGCGTCAACCGCCGCCGCGCCTCGGGGATGCGGACGCTGTCGAGCGCCTCGCCGGCCGCCGCGAGCGCCTGCGCGCGGCCCATTCCGCGATGGCGGATGAAGACCTCCGCCACCTGGTTCCCGACCGTCAGAACCGGATTGAGCGACGTCATCGGCTCCTGGAAGATCATCGAGATGCGGTTGCCGCGGAGCCCGCGGAGCTGGCTTTCGTCCATGGCCGTGATGTCGACGGGGCCAAGGTCTTCATGCAGCGTGATGGTGCCCCGCGCGATCCGCCCGCCCTCGCGCTCGATCAGGCGCAGGATCGACAGGGCGGTTGCCGACTTGCCCGAACCCGATTCGCCTACGAGCGCCATGGTCGCGCCCGACGGCACGTCGAAGGAGAGCTCGTGCACGGCCTCCTTGGCGCCGAAGGCCACCTTGAGATTGCGAACGGACAGCAGCGGCATCACGAAGCGGCCCTCCGCATCCGCGCTCCGATCTCCGGATGCTCGGAAAAGACAGGCAGCGGCGGGGTCCAGCGCGTTGCCCCGGGGGCGAAGCCGAACGAGATCGGGTCGCGGCCCGAAACCTGCCAGTTCACGGTCTCGCCGAGTTCGATCAGCCCCATCGCGCCAGCGGGCTCGCCCTGCGTGGTGAAGCTCTCGGTCAGAGATTGCTGGGTCAGGTGGGTGATGCCGTCGACCGTTGTGACGGTGTTCCAGTGGACGTGGCCGGCGAGGCAGACCACGGGCACGCGGGCCTGTGCCAGCGCGGCGCGCGCGCGCTCGGCCATCGGATAGGTCGAGACGGACGGATTGCGCTCGAAATAGTAGTTGCCGGTCTGCGCGTGGCCGGAGATCGGCACGTGGCTGACGACGAGGAGGGGCCGGTCGGCGGCCTGCGCCGTGCGCGACAGCCAGAGCAGATCCTCCTCGCGCAGCACGAAGCCATGGCGATCCGTGTCGCGCTGGATCTTGGCATCCGCCCGCCAGAGCGCGATGCGCCAGCCGCCAAGGTCGAGCGTCATCGATTTCATCGGCTGGCCGAGGATCGTCTCGTTGTCGGAAACCTCGAGGTGATCGCGGTCGTGATTGCCGTTGATGTGGTGGATCGGCGTGGCGACCTGGCGAAACGCCTCGCCGACTTCCCTCTGGAGGACGAGGTCGGTCTCCCTGTTCTCGTCGGAAATCCGATCGCCGAGGTCGAGCACGAGATCGGGACCGGCGTCGTTCGTGAATCGGGCGAACTCCTCCATCAGCGCGAGCGCGGTGTCGCCACGCTTGGTCGCGGAGGGCTTTCCGTGATGGATGTCGGCAACGACGCAGATGCGGACGGACATGGATTCGATTCCCGTTTTCAGCTGTGTGACTGGTGGATGCGCCGCCGGCGCGGGGCCGGCGGCGCGAAGGGACGGGCGTCAGTTCGAGGCGAAGGAGATCGAACCGGCGCGGAAGTCGAGCACGTAGGGGATGTGGCCGGGCTTCGGCGCCCAGTTGACGTTCTTGTTCATCGCCCAGGACTCGAACGGCCGGTAGAGCGGCAGAAGCGGCGGATCCTGGCTGATGCGCTCCATCAGTTCGGCATAGGCGGCCTTGCGCTCCTCGACATCCTTGGAGAAGCGGAAGCGCTCCCAGCTTTCGGCATAGGCCTCGTCGGTGTTGAAGCGGCCTTCCGACTCGGACGGACCCTTGGGCGCCCACATGACGCCGAACGAACCGAACGGATCGGCGAAATACATCGGGTTCGACCAGTTGCGCGCCATCATGTCGGCATCGCCGCCGGTCCACTTGTCGACGACGTTGACCTTGCCGTTGATGCCGACTTCCTTCCACATCTCGACGATCGCCTGCGCGGCGAGCAGACCGTTGGTGTAGTAGGTCGGGAAGCTCGTGTAGACGATCTCTTCGCCCTTGTAGCCGGCCTCCTGGAGCAGCTGCTTGGCCTTCTCCGGATTGTACTCGAAGGTCTTGAGCTCCGGCATGTAGAGCGGCCCGAACTCCTCCATGGTGTGCGACGCCGGCACGATCGCCTTCCCGAGCCACAGCGCCTCGTTGAGCGTGTCGCGGTCGACCGCGAGGCTCATGGCCTGGCGGATGCGCGGATCCTTCAGCACCGGGTGGTTCACGTTCATGATCATGACGTGGAACAGCGCCGTCGCCGAGCCCGCGGCCTTGAGCGCCGGATCGGCTTCGATCAGGGCCAGCTGGTCGGGCGCGATGTTGGTGACGAGGTCGGCTTCGCCGGTCTTAAGCGCCGTGATGCGCGCGGCGGTTTCCGGCATGTGCCGGACGGTCACCTTCTCAAGCGGCGCCTTCTCGCCCCAGAAATCCTCGAAACGCTCCCAGACCAGCTTTTCGCCGGGCACCAGCTCGGCGATCCTGTAGGGACCGGTTCCGACGGGCTTCAGCGAGAAGGCCTCGAAGTCGTCGTTCTCGGCGACCTTGGGATCGCCGGTCAGGCCCTTGGTGTAGTCCTCGGGAATGATCATAACCTGCTGCAGGTTGAGCAGCGTCTCCCAGAGCGGCTCCTCGCGCTTGGCGTGGATGCGCACGGTGTAGTCGTCGACCTTCTCCGCCTTCTCGAAATTGGCGAGGCGGTCGCGCGAGCGGACCTGGTAGGGCGGGAAGGTCGCCTGGTACATGCGGTTGAGGGAGAACACCACGTCGTCGGCGGTCATGTCCTCGCCGTTATGAAACTTCACGTCCTGGCGCAGCTTGAGCTCCATTACGGTCGGCTCGACCAGCGTCCACTCGGTCGCCAGGCTGGGGCGGAATTCGCCCTGCAGCTTGTCGTAGTTCTTTTCGATGAGCGTATCGAAGGTGTTGTAGTAGAACTGCGACCCGACGTTCGAATGGTCGCGGCCCGGATCCACGTAGCCGGTCACGTTGGCGGCGCCGACGGTCAGTTCGGCGGCGAAGGCGGAGCCCGCGAGTACGGTGGCGATCGCGGTCGTCGCAAGGAACCTTGTCATGTCATGTCTCCTGTGAGGACGGTTGGGTTGGGGTCGGCGGGCCTGTCGCGGCCTCTTCTTCTTGAAGTCGAAACGGCTCTCATCTGTCCCTCAGACGCACGTCCGCGCGGTCGCGCAGCCAGTCGCCGAGGATCTGCACGGCGAAGGTGACGAGCAGGATCATCACGGCGGGCGCGATCACGATCCACGGCGCCGTCGGCAGGTAGTCGCGGCCGATGCCGACCATGGCGCCCAGCGTGGCGGTCGGCGGCTGCACGCCCATGCCGAGGAAGGACAGCGTCGATTCCAGCAGGACGATGTTGGAGATCGAGAGGGTGAACTGGACAACGAGCGGGGAAACCGCGTTGGGCAGGACGTGACGGAAGGCGATCCGGCTGCCGGACGCCCCCGCCGCACGCGCCGCCTCGATGAACGGCATGGCCATCAGCCGCCGGACCTCGCCGCGCACGATGCGGGCATATTGTTCCCAGCCATATAGACCGAGCACCAGCACCATGACCTCGATGGTGGACCCGAAGATCGCCAGCACGAGCAGTGCGATCAGGGTGAAGGGGATGGCGATCTGGGCATCGACCGCGCCCATGATCACATCGTCGACGATGCCGCCGGCAATGCCGGAAACGAGCCCGAGCACCCCGCCGAGCAGCAGGCCGATCGTGGCGCCGAGCGCGGCCAGGATCAGCGTCAGTTGCAGTCCGTAGAGCGAGCGCGACAGCACGTCGCGGCCGAGTTCGTCGGTGCCGAGCAGATAGCCGTCCTTGAAGCGCTCGAAGCCGATGGGCGGACGCAGCCGCGAGATCAGGCTCTGCGCCGTCGGCTCGTGCGGCGCGATGAACGGGGCGAAGGCGGCGACGACAAGCAGGAGGAAGGCGATGCACATCGCCGCGCGCTGGACGCCGTTGGCGTCGCCCCAGATGCGCCGCGCGTCGGCAAGAAGACCCTGCCGGGCCATGGCGTTCCCGAACGTTGCCTCCGCCATCACGCCCTCCCCAGCCGGATGCGGGGATCGGCATAGGCGTAGGCTATGTCGATCACCCCGTTGACGATGATCACCGCGAAGGCGACGGCCAGCACTGCGAACTGCAGCACCGGGAAGTCGCGCAGGATCGCCGCGTTGACGAGCAGCGCGCCGATGCCGGGCCATGCGAAGATGGCCTCGACCACGACGTTTCCAGCAGCGGCGAGGCCGGCGATCTGGAGACCGAGCACCGACAGGATGGTGATCGAGGCATTGGAGAAGCCGTGCTTCAGGACGACCACGGCTTCCGACAGGCCCTTGGCGCGGGCGGTGCGCATGAAGTCCTGGCTCAGCACATCGAGCATGGCGTTGCGCGTGAAGCGCGTCAGTGCCGCGATCAGACCGCCCGACAGCGTGATGGTCGGCATGATGAAGTGCCAGGGCGTGGAATTGCCCACCACCGGCAGCCAGTTCAGCATGAAGGCGAAGACCAGCACCATGAACACGGCAAGCACGAAGTTCGGCACCGCGTAGCCGATGAAGGCGACCGTCATGACCGCGCTGCCGATCCAGCTGTTGCGATGGATCGCCGCGAGGATGCCGAGCGGAATGGCGACGAGGACGGTGAACGATACGCCCGCGAGCAGGAGCTGCAGCGACGGCCAGACCCGTTCCGCCACGATGTCGGCGACGGGACGCCGCTCGACGAAGGAAAGGCCGAACTGGCCGTCCACGAAGGAGCCCAGGAAGCGGACGTATTGTTCCCAGATCGATGCGTCGAGACCATAGTAGCGGGTCAGCAGCTCGCGGTCTTCCTGCGTGATCCCCTGCCCGACGACGTAGTTGATCGGATCGCCGGAGAGGCGGGTCGCGAAGAAGACCAGCGTCACGATCACGAAGAGCGTGACGACCATCTTGGCGAGCGTGCGAGCGACGTGGCGCAGCATCAGATCGCCCCTCCGGCGGCCGCCGCATCCGGCATCGCAAGCGCGCCGGCGGCCGGCGGACCATTCGCGGTCATGCGGCGCAGGTGGACGAAGCGAACGCCTGCCGCGGCCGCCGCGAGGCCGTCCGTGCCGGCGTTGTCACCGATGAACACGCAGGCGCCGGGTGCCGCGCCGCTCAGTCGCAGCCCCAGTTCGACCAGATCCGGCGCTGGTTTCCCGATGCTCGTGAAGCGAATTGACGGAACGCAGGCACGGACCGC
Organism: Mesorhizobium sp.; assembly: GCA_046292285.1. Classification (GTDB taxonomy): domain Bacteria; phylum Pseudomonadota; class Alphaproteobacteria; order Rhizobiales; family Rhizobiaceae; genus Aquibium. The sequence continues at coordinate 31,607 of JBKBRJ010000020.1, forward strand.
CGCGACGATGGCGCCGGTTTCGGGAACAGGACGGCCGCGGTCGTCTGGATGGACGGTGTCGATGTTGGTGACGACGAGCGCCGCGCCGTCGTGAACCTCGTCGATCAGCCGGGCCAGGTCCCGCACGGAAAAGCTCGTATCGCGCGCGAGAAGCACGATTTCGGGTCTGCGGGTTTCCGTCCGCAGCCCGAGCGACCGGGCGAAGGCGCGGATCGGCGGCTCGGCATAGAGCGACACCGCCGCGCCGGGGCGGGACGCCGCGATCCGCCGGATGGCCTGCTCGCCGGCCAGCAGGATCCGCCGCGGGTCGACGGCAAGCCCTGCGACCGCCATGCGCTCCGAAAGCGTCTCGGACGTGTCGGACGAATTGTTCGAGATGATCCACAGCCGGTCGGCATGGTTCGCGACGAACTCGCGTACGTTGGGATAGACATGTCGACCGGAGACGAGGCAGCCGTCGAGGTCGCAAAAGATCGCCTCGCAGCCATCGACCGGCGCCTGCGCGATATCCCCGATTCTGATCGTCCCGTCCGTCACGCCTCGGCTCCGCTGCCGGCGGACACGACGAAGCCATCCGTCGACGCGAATGCGCCGCGTCAGGTTCGTCCCGTCCGCCATGAGTCTGTCTGGGCGGTCGGGTCCATGCCCGCCGCACCCGCAACCTGGGCCAGCTCTGTGACACAGGCTTTACAGACCACAGCTAGACTTCGCTTCGAGCAAAGCCTCGCTTATGACGCAGGAGATTTCCTTGACCGTTTCGCCCACCCGAATCCGCGCCGTCAACGCCGTCGCCGCATCCGGCTCCTTCGCCGCGGCCGCCCGACTGCTCGGGATCTCCCAACCGGCGGTCTCGCAGCATGTGAAGGGGCTGGAGGAACAGTTCGGCGTGCGCCTGTTCCTGCGCCGCAACGGCGCGCTTCATCCAACGCCCCTGTGCCTCGAACTTTGCGACGTGGCGGAGCGGATGACGGAAGCCGAGAACGCGGCGGCCCGGATCCTCACCCGCCGCAACGCACTCGCCGATGGCCACATTTCGGTCGGGCTCGGCAATTCGATGCCTGGCATGGCCCTGATCGCGCTGTTCAACAAGCGTCACCCCTCGGTGTCGATCTCGGTCCAGACCGGATCCTTCGAGGAGATCACCACGGCCGTCATCACCCGCCGTGTCGACGTCGGCGTGCTGCCGAACGTGCCCGACGACGGCCGCTTCCGGCGCGAACTCCTCGTGCGGCAGCAGGTGGTCGCGATCGTCAACCCCGATAGCGCGCTGGCGTCGGATGACGTGCTGACCTGCGAGCAACTGATAACGGCGCCGCTGGTGTTCCGCACACGCGGGTCCTCGACCCAGCGCGTCGTCGACAGGGCGTTCAATGCCGCGGGGCTGAGCCCGATCCCCCTGCTCACCCTCGACACGCGCGACGGCGTCTACGAGGCGGTCGCCAACGGCATCGGCGTCGGCTTCATGTGGCGGGAAGGCACCGGCCGGACCGATGCGATCCGGCGTATCCCCGTCCGCGAGATGGACCGGCTCTATGACGAGGTGGTATTCGCGCCGCGCGACGATGCCGGGCAGGTGAGCGAAGCCTTCTTCGCGGCGGCGAAGGTCTTCGGCGGGTCGGTCCTGGCGGATGCGGCGAAGTGCCCTTGACAGGGGCACGGCGCGCGCCGCGGGTCCATCCGACGGTGGCTTTCCGTCGCCGCGCCATGCATGCTGCTCCCGTTGCAGGCGCGAACGAATGCGAAGATCGGAATGGCGCGGGAAACGCTCGAACGTTGTCAGGTCTGGATCTATCTCGGCGCAATCGCGGCCGGCCTCGCGATCGGGAACGCGTGGCCCGGTATCGGCGCCTTGCTGGAAATGGCGCTATGGCCGTGCCTCGCCGCGCTGCTCTATATCACCTTCACGCAGGTGCCCCTGAACCACCTGCCCGGAGCATTTCGGGATGCCCGCTTCATGGCGGCGGTGCTGATCGCAAACTTCGTCTGCGCGCCGGCTCTCGTCTGGGGCCTGTTGGTCGTCGTCCCGGATCAACCGGCGGTGAAGCTCGGCGTCCTGCTGGTGCTTCTCGTTCCGTGCACCGACTGGTTCATCACGTTCACGCACCTGGGCGGCGGCGATACCAAGCGGGCGATCGCCGTGACGCCGATGAACCTCCTGCTTCAGCTCGCGCTGCTGCCGGTCTATCTCTGGTTCTTCATGGGCGATAGTTTTGCCGAGATCCTATCGGCCGAACGCATCGCGCTCGTCTTCGCCGCGCTCATACTGATGCCGCTGGCGCTGGCCTTCGCGACCGAAATCTGGGCGGAACGGCGTCGCGCGCGCCACGCGGTCGTCGACAAGCTGGCATGGTTCCCGGTGCCGCTCCTGGCGCTGGTGGTCTTCCTGATCGCCGGGTCGCAGGTCGAGGCGGTTGCAGGCTCCCTGCCGGTGCTCGGCCAGGTCTTGCCCGCCTTCGTCCTGTTCCTTCTCGGGGCGACGCTGATCGGCATGCTCGTCGCCCGGCTTCTGGCGCTGCCGGAGCCGCAGACGCGCACCCTCGTGCTGAGCGCGGCGACACGCAACTCGTTCGTCGTGCTTCCCTTCGCCCTGGCGCTGCCGGCCGCTTGGGACATGGCGGTGATCGTCATCGTGTTCCAGTCTCTGGTGGAACTGTTCGGAATGGTCGCTTTTCTATGGTTCTGGAGCGGCAGGAAGCCGATGATGACGACATGACCAGCGAACCGAGGCGCCCCACCGTCAGGATCCGCGTCGTCTTCGACGCGGCCGGAATGATCGGCCCCGGCAAGGCCGAGCTTCTCGAGCGGATCGATCGCACCGGTTCCATCTCGGCCGCCGGGCGCGAGATGAACATGAGCTACAAGCGCGCCTGGATGCTGGTCGAGACGCTCAACGCGATGTTCCGCGAGCCGGTCGTCGAAAGCACGCGCGGCGGGGTTCAGGGCGGCGGCGCCGTGCTGACCGACACCGGAAGGCGTATCCTTGACCTCTATCGGCGGTTCGAGGCGGAGGCCGTGGCGTCTGGCGCGGAGCGGCTCGCCGAGATGCAATCGATGCTGAGGGATATTTCCACCGGGAAATAACGATTGACTTCGCCCTGCCTTTCCGGGGATATGTTTCTACATACATATCCTGGAGGACCACATGGCTTTTTCGCGACGTTTCCTGCTTTCCGCCGCGCTCGCCCTCGGCATCATGGTCCAGCCAATGGTGCTCCATGCCCAGGACGACGCACCCGTCATTGCCGCGGCCGCGGACCTGAAATTCGCGGTGACCGAGATCGCGGACGCCTTCAAGGCGGAAACCGGCAAGGAGGTGAGGCTCTCCTTCGGTTCGACCGGCAATTTCACCACGCAGATCCGCGAAGGGGCACCTTACCAGATGTTCCTGGCCGCGGACGAAAGCTACGTCGCCAAGCTGGCGGCCGAAGGCTTCACCCGCGACGAGGGGACGCTCTATGCGCAGGGCCGCATCGTGATGATCACGCCGCACGGCTCGACCCTGAAGGCGGATGGTTCGCTGGAGAGCCTGAAGGCCGCGCTGGCGGACGGCACGATCAGCCATTTCGCCATCGCCAATCCCGACCATGCGCCCTACGGCGTGCGCGCCATGGAGGCCTTGCAGCAAGCGGGGATATGGGAAGCGGTCCAGCCGAAGCTGGTGCTGGGCGAGAACGTGAGCCAGGCGGCGCAGTTCGCCACGTCGGGCGACGCGCAGGGCGGCATCATCGCCTACTCGCTGGCGCTCTCCAGGGAAGTGTCGGCGCTCGGCGAATATGAACTGATCCCGGCGGACTGGCATGAACCCCTCAATCAGCGCATGGTGCTCCTGAAATCGGCGGGGCCCATTGCCGAAGAGTTCTTTGCCTACATGAATGCCCCCGCCGCCCGTGAGATCATGAAGAGATACGGGTTCGTGCTCCCTGGCGAGTGACTTATGGACTGGACGTCTCTTTGGCTTTCATTGCGACTTGCGGGATGGACCGTCCTGATCCTCCTGCCGGTCGCGATCCTCGCGGGACGCTTCCTCGCCTATCGCCAATTTGCCGCCAAGGGCCTCGTCGAGGCGCTGGTGATGCTGCCACTGGTATTGCCGCCCACGGTCTTCGGCTTCTACCTGCTGGTCGGCTTCGGCGCCCGCTCGCCCATCGGACAGGCCTGGCAGTCCCTGTTCGGCCATCAGCTGGTGTTCACCTTCGAAGGGCTGCTGGTGGCATCGGTGATCTTCAACCTGCCCTTCGCCATCCAGCCCGCGCAACGCGGTTTCGAAGCGATACCCGTCGCGGTGCGCGAGGCAGCCATGGGCTGCGGCATGTCGCCCTTGCGATCTCTATGGAAGGTTGAACTGCCCCTGGCCTGGCCGGGGCTGATGACCGCCATGGTGCTGACCTTCGCCCACACGCTGGGCGAGTTCGGCATCGTGCTGATGGTCGGCGGCTCGATTCCCGGCAAGACGAAGACCATCGCGATTTCGATCTACGACAAGGTGCAAGGCTTCGACATGCAGGGTGCCGCGATCATGTCCCTCGTGCTGCTGGCGATCTCTCTGTTGACGATCACGCTGACGTTCTGGCTGTCGGCGCGCGTCGGCAGAAGGCTCTCCTGATGGCGCTGGAGGTCATGGCGCGCGCGACCGCGCCGATTCCGCTCGACATCGCCTTCCGCGTCGAGCCGGGCGAACTGCTGGCGCTGGTCGGGCATTCGGGCTCGGGGAAGTCGACCATGCTGCGCACCATCGCCGGCCTTTGGAAGCCGTCGGAGGCAAGGGTCGTGGTCGGTGGCGAGACCTGGCTTGACACCGGACGAGGCATTAACCTCGCGCCGCACCGCCGCCGCGTCGGCATCGTCTTCCAGTCCTATGCGCTTTTCCCGCACATGACGGCGCTCGGCAACGTCATCGCCGGCATGGGGCACCGCCCGGCATCGGAACGGGAAGCCGAGGCGCGAAGGCTGCTCGCTCTGGTCAACCTGTCCGGGCTGGAAGCCCGCAAGCCCGCGCAATTGTCGGGCGGCCAGCAGCAGCGGGTCGCCGTCGCCCGTGCGCTCGCCCGCGAGCCGGCGGCGCTGCTGCTCGACGAGCCGTTCTCGGCCGTCGACCGCGCCACGCGCGAGCGGCTCCACGAGGAGATCCGGCAGTTGCGGGGGCATCTCGCCATGCCGACCGTGCTCGTCACCCACGACATGGAGGAGGCGCGCCTGCTCGCCGACCGCATGGTGGTGATCGAGCACGGCCGCGTCGTGCGCTCGGGTGCGACGGGCGACGTCCTGTTCGACCCCGCCGCGCTGCGCGCCATGGGCCTGCGCGAGATCGGATCCAGCCTTCGCGCCGTCATCGTCGCGCATGAGGAGGACGAACTCACCCGCCTCGAGGCGGCAGCGGGACCGGTCTGGCTCCCGCGCATCGACGGTGCGCCCGGCTCGCCGGTCCGCCTGCGGATCATGGCGCACGACGTGATGATTGCGCGCGAGCGGCCGACAGACATTTCCGCGCTCAACGTGCTGCCTGCCTCCGTCATCGCCGTCACCGAGGGAGACGGACCTGGCGTCATCGTCAGGCTCGTCGTCTCCGGCGACGAGATCCTGGCGCGAATCACCGCGCGCTCGGCGCATGCGCTGGCGCTCGTGCCGGGGGCCTCCTGTTTCGCGATCGTCAAGTCGATGGCCGTGGCGCGTGGCGACGTGCAAGGGACGACCAGATGAGGTCATGCCCCATGGCTCTGCCACCGCCGGACCCGAATCGTATCGGGCCGGGGACACGACGCGCCGTCAGGGCGAATTAGGCCTTTTCGTCATCATCCTGTCATGCTAGTGGCCGAAGAGTCGATTCATCGAGAAAGGCAGATGTATGGACAAGAAGGCGTCACTGGCTGCGCTGGCCGCGCTTGGGCAGGAAACGAGGCTGGACATCTTCCGGCTGCTTCTTCGCGCCGGCGGCGAGGGCATTCCGGCGGGCGAGATCGCCAGCCGCGTCGGCGCCGTCCAGAACACGTCGTCGTCGCATCTGAAGATCCTCACGCATGCCGGCCTGATCCGTCCCGAGCGCGACGGCCGCACCGTGCGATATGTCGCCGACATGACGGGCTTCCGGGATCTGCTCGCCTACCTGATGGAGGACTGCTGCAACGGCTCTCCGGAACTCTGCCGCCCCGTCATCAACGCCGTCACCTGCGAATGCTAGGAAGCGCACCCATGTCCGAGAAGCCCTTTAACGTCCTCTTTCTCTGCACCGGAAATTCCGCCCGCTCGATCCTTGCCGAGGCCATTCTGAACCGCGTTGGCCAGGGCCGGTTCAAGGCCTATTCCGCCGGTTCCCAGCCCAAGGGCGAAGTGCATCCCTACGCTCTCGACCTGCTGAAGAGCCTGAACCACGATACATCCTTCGCGCGATCGAAAAACTGGGAAGAGTTCGCCGTTCCCGGAGCGCCGGAGATGAACTTCGTTTTTACCGTTTGCGACAATGCCGCCAACGAAACCTGCCCCGTGTGGCCGGGACAGCCGATGACCGCGCATTGGGGCGTACCGGATCCCGCGGCGGCGGAAGGCACCGAGGCCGAGAGGCGGCTTGCCTTCGCGGACGCCTACCGCATGCTCAACAACCGCATCTCGATCTTCACCAGCCTGCCGATGAACACGCTCGACCGGCTGGCGCTGCAGAAGCGGCTCGACGATATCGGCCGCAACCTGCCGATGGCCGGCTGAAGGATTCGACCATGACGGACACGACATTGAACGCGGGCAGCGCCGCGCCCGGCGGAATCGGCTTCTTCGAGAAGTGGCTATCGGTCTGGGTGGCGCTCTGCATCGTCGCCGGCATCGCGCTGGGCACGATGCTGCCAGGCCTTTTCGGCGTCCTTTCGCGAATCGAGTACGCCTCGGTCAATCTCGTTGTCGCCGTCCTCATCTGGGCGATGGTGTTCCCGATGATGGTCAATGTCGACTTCGCCAGCCTGCGCCACATCGGCGACCGCCCCAAGGGCCTGGTCCTGACCCTCGCGGTCAACTGGCTGATCAAGCCGTTCACGATGGCCGCGCTTGGCGTGCTGTTCTTCGAATATGTCTTTGCGCCCTGGATCGAGCCCGCGGATGCGCAGCAGTACATCGCCGGGCTGATCCTGCTCGGCGCCGCGCCCTGTACGGCAATGGTCTTCGTCTGGAGCCAGTTGACGCGCGGCGACGCGACCTACACGCTGGTGCAGGTTTCGGTGAACGACGTCATCATGATTTTCGCCTTCGCCCCGATCGTGGCGTTCTTGCTCGGCGTGACCGACATCGAGGTGCCCTGGGCGACCCTTATCCTGTCGACGGTGCTGTACGTGGTCATTCCGCTCGCCGCGGGAGCCCTGACCCGCAACTGGCTTGTCAGCCGCGCCCGGGGCGGCGGCAATGGCGAGGCCGCCGTTTCGGAGTTCACCGGACGCCTCAAACCCGTGTCGGTCATCGGCTTGCTGGCAACGGTGGTGCTGCTTTTCGGCTTCCAGGGCAACGTGATCCTGGCCAATCCGATGCTGATCGCGCTGATCGCGGTACCGCTGGTCCTCCAGTCCTACGGCATCTTCGCCATCGCCTACGCGGCCGCCAGGGCGTGGAAGGTGCCGTTCAACGTCGCCGCGCCCTGCGCGCTGATCGGCACGTCCAATTTCTTCGAACTGGCGGTTGCCGTCGCGATCAGCCTGTTCGGGCTCCATTCCGGGGCGGCGCTCGCAACCGTCGTCGGCGTGCTCGTCGAAGTGCCCGTCATGCTGTCACTGGTCGCGTTCGCCAACCGCACGCAGCACTGGTTCCCGAAAGCCTGACATGACCATCACGATCTACCACAACCCCGACTGCGGCACGTCGCGCAATACCTTGGCCATGATCCGGCAGTCTGGCGAGGAGCCGGAAGTGATCGAGTATCTCAAGACACCGCCGTCGCGCGAACGGCTGGCGCAACTCATCGACGCCATGGGCATTACGCCGCGCGGACAGTTGCGCGAGAAGGGCACCCCCTACGCCGAACTGAGGCTTGGCGATCCGAGTTGGAGCGACGACGACCTGGTCACCTTCATGATGGCGCATCCGATCCTGATCAACCGGCCGATCGTCGTGACGCCGCTCGGCACGAAGCTCTGCCGTCCGTCGGAAGCGGTGCTCGATATCCTGCCCAATCCGGACATCGGGCCGTTCACCAAGGATGACGGCGAGGTGGTGATCGACGCCGAGGGTAGGCGCCTGCGCTGATCGGCCTTCCACCCGGCGGGACTGCGCCTTCGCGACCTTTCGCAAGCGGCTTGCGCGGCCTGCGGATGAAGGATGGTTGGGATGCCTCGCCGACGACATGGCGCTCCCCGCCACGCGCCACGCGCTTCTTCCCACAAGTCCCGGGCCGCGGCGAGTTTCTTGCGGACCGCTCGGCTACTCCATGCCGAGCGCAGCCTTGTAGAGGTCGAGAATAGCCTCTTCCTCCTGCCGCTCGTTGGCATCCTTCTTGCGCAGCCGGATAATGGTCCGCACGGCCTTCGAGTCGAACCCCGTGCCCTTCAACTCGGCGTAGACGTCCTTGATGTCGTCCGAGATCGTCTGCTTCTCTTCCTCCAGTCGCTCGATGCGCTCGATGAAGGCGCGCAGTTGACCCGCGGCGATCGTCTGGGAGGATTCTTCGGTGATCTCGTCGGCCATGTCCGTGCTCCGTCTTGATGCGGCGCCGCGACTCTGTACGGGCGGCGCCTGAATTCGAGGCGCTTCGATGCAACAGGCGGCCGGACCGGTCAAGCCGCCCCGCGATCAAATCGCCGCCCGTAGCGGGATATGAAAAAGGCCGGCGGGCCGGGCGAACTCAGCCGCCGGGCGCGTCCTTCACCGCGAGCCTGGCCGAAAGGGTCTCCATGCGCTCGGCGAGGGCGGCCAGCGCGCCGACCAGCGCGGTGTCGGTCTTGTCAGCCTTGGACAGGGCCTCGTCGCGCGTCTTGCGCAGCGTGGCGACCTCGGTTTCCAGGCCTTTCACGCGGTGCTGGAGTTCCGACAGTTCGTCCATCACCATGATGCCGGCCATCACCGCCAGCCGGTGGTCGCCGATTTCGCCGAAGGACGCCTTGAGGTGCCCGACATAGCGGTCGAACTTGTGGGCGAGTTCGAGGAGATGCTCCTCCTGGCCCTCGTCGCAGGCCATCCGGTACGACTTGCCGTCGATGCTGACCGTGACTTGCGCCATCTGGGACCCTACCTGTCGAGAACGGCGCGGATGGTCTCCATGGCAGTGACCAGCCGGCGCGACACTTCCTTGTTGGCGTCCTGCAAACGCTCGGCGCGAGCCTCGGAAGCGTCGAGTTCCTGCGCGAGCCGCGAACGGTCGGCGTTCATGCGCTGCACTTCCGCCTCCGCCTCGGCATAGTCCTGACCCTGCTCGATCCGCGCCATCGCCGCGTTTTCGAGCACGTCCATGGCCTTGCCAAGGCGGATGATGACTTCTTTCAGCGTCGCTTCCACGGCCATTCCCACGCGGAGAAACCGAATCGTCCGCGTTGCTAGCGCGTTAATCCCAAAAGATTAGACGCCACATGAAAGGGGCGTCAACAAACTCCGCGCCCGGTCCCCAGCAAAGGCAGGGGAGAGCGACCAATCCGGACGCGCAAAGATGTCGATGGCGCATCCGGGCCGGCCGGGATTTGTTGACTCGCAAACGGCACCTGCTATGTGTCCCCTCGCCTTTTCGGGGCATTTCGCGGGCCTTGGGTGGCCCGTTCCAGCCGTTTCGCGACGAGAGAGCCACCATGCCCGTTTCCGACCATCATGCCCGCATGGCCAATGCGATCCGCTTCCTGTCGGTGGACGCGGTGGAGAAAGCCAATTCGGGGCATCCCGGCCTGCCGATGGGCGCGGCCGACATCGCCACCGTGCTCTACACCCGTTTCCTGAAGCACGACCCGCACCACCCGCACTGGCCCGACCGCGACCGCTTCGTCCTGTCGGCCGGACACGGCTCGATGCTGCTCTATTCGCTGCTCTACCTGACCGGCTACGAGGACATCACGATCGGCGAGATCGAGAAGTTCCGCCAACTCGGTTCGAAGACCGCCGGCCACCCGGAATTCGGCCACGCCGCCGGCATCGAAACCACGACCGGACCGCTCGGCCAGGGCCTGGCCAACGCCGTCGGCATGGCGATGGCCGAGCGCATCATGAACGCGCGCTTCGGCGATGACCTCGTCGACCATCACACCTACGTTCTGGCCGGCGACGGCTGCCTGATGGAAGGCATCAGCCAGGAGGCGATCGCGCTTGCCGGGCATCTGAGGCTGTCGAAACTCATCGTGCTGTTCGACGACAACGGCATCTCGATCGACGGCCCGATCTCGCTGTCCGATTCCACCGACCAGTGTGCCCGCTTCGAGGCGTCGGGCTGGCATGTCCAGCGCTGCAACGGCCATGACGCCGAGGCGATCGCCCGCGCGATCGAGGCCGCCAAGGCTTCCGACAAGCCCTCGATGATCGCCTGCAAGACGACGATCGGATTCGGCGCGCCCACCCGCGCCGGCTCGTCGAAGGCGCATGGCTCGCCGCTCGGGGCCGAGGAGATCGCTGGCGCCCGCAAGGCGCTCGGCTGGGACGCCAAGCCCTTTGTCGTGCCGTCGGATATTCTTGACCTGTGGCGCCTCGCCGGCCTGCGCTCCACCAAGGAGCGCAAGGAATGGGACGCCCGCCTGGCGGCGGCCAGCGGCGAGATCCGCACCGAGTTCGAACGCCGCATGCGCGGCGAACTGCCCGGCGGCTTCGAGAGCGCCATCGCCGACTACAAGAAGAAGCTCGCCGCCGAAAAGCCGAAGCTCGCGACCCGCAAGGCATCCGAGAACGCGCTCGAGGTCATCAACGCCGCCATCCCCGAGACGATCGGCGGCTCGGCCGACCTGACCGGCTCCAACAACACCAAGACCAGCCAGACGAAGCCCTTCTCGGCCGACGACTATTCGGGCCGCTACGTCTACTACGGCATCCGCGAGCACGGCATGGCGGCGGCCATGAACGGCATGGCGCTGCATGGCGGCATCATTCCCTATGGCGGCACTTTCCTGGTCTTCACCGACTACTGCCGTCCGTCGATCCGCCTGTCTGCCCTGATGGGGCTGCGGGTGATTTATGTCATGACGCATGACTCGATCGGGCTCGGCGAGGATGGCCCCACGCACCAGCCGGTCGAGCATCTGGCGGCGCTGCGCACCATTCCCAACCTGCGCGTCTTCCGTCCCGCCGACGCCGTCGAGACGGCGGAATGCTGGCAACTGGCGCTCGAGGACATGACGGGTCCCTCGGTGCTCGCCCTCACCCGCCAGAACCTGCCCGCCGTGCGCACGGAGCATGTCGAGGAAAACCTCTGCGGCTTTGGCGCCTACGAGCTGGAGACGGCGTCCGACGACGCCGTGGTGACGATCTTCGCGACAGGCTCTGAAGTCGAGATCGCACTCGCCGCGCGCAAGAAGCTCGAGGCGGCGGGCCACCCGACCCGCGTCGTGTCGGTGCCGTCGCTGGAGCGCTTCGCGATGCAGACCCGTCAGTACCGCACCGCGATGGTCGGCAACGCGCCGATCCGGGTGGCGATCGAGGCCGGCGTGCGCCAGCCCTGGGACGCGCTGATCGGCCAGGACGGCATCTTTGTCGGAATGAGCAGCTTCGGCGCCAGCGGCAAGTACGAGGACCTCTACGCCCATTTCGGCATCACCGCCGAAGCCGTGTTGAAGGCGGTCGAGGAGCGCCTGCACGAAGCGGCATGAGCGGCATGGCGTCGCGCGCGCCTGACTGCTCGCGACGCCGACGGCCGGCTCGATCGACGCGCGCGGCCAGGTTTATCGATTGAAACCATCCTGGCCGAACGGATTTGCGGCCGGCGGCATGGCCCGGCGGCTGGATTCTTGGTCGCCGCGTCGCTAAGAAGCGGCGAACATCAAGCCAAGGGCGATCCCGCGCCCGCAGTTCCCGTTCAGGAGGTTTCCCAGCATGTCGGTAAAGATCGCCATCAACGGCTTCGGCCGCATCGGCCGCAACATCGTTCGCGCCATCTACGAGTCCGGCCGCACGGACATCGACATCGTCGCCGTCAACGATCTCGGCCCGGTCGAGACCAACGCGCACCTCCTGCGCTACGACAGCGTGCACGGCCGCTTCCCCTCGCAGGTCACCGTCAACGGCAACGAGATCCAGGTCGGCAATGACTCCTTCAAGGTCTTCGCCGAGCGCGATCCCTCGAAGCTGCCCTGGGGCGAACTCGGCGTCGACATCGTGATGGAATGCACCGGCATCTTCACCTCGAAGGAGAAGGCCTCGGCGCATCTTGCGGCCGGCGCAAAGCGCGTCATCGTCTCGGCCCCGGCCGACGGCGCGGACCTGACGGTGGTCTACGGCGTCAACCACGACAAGCTGACGAAGGACCATATCGTCATCTCCAACGCCTCCTGCACCACGAACTGCCTCGCCCCGGTGGCGATGGTCCTGCACGACGCCTTCGGCATCGAGAAGGGCTTCATGACGACCATCCACTCCTACACCGGCGACCAGCCGACGCTGGACACGATGCACAAGGACCTTTACCGCGCCCGCGCCGCGGCGATGTCGATGATCCCGACCTCGACGGGCGCCGCCAAGGCGGTCGGCCTGGTGCTGCCGGATCTCAAAGGCAAGCTCGACGGCGTCTCGATCCGCGTGCCGACCCCGAACGTCTCCGTCATCGACTTCAAGTTCGTGCCGAAGCGCAACGTCACGATCGAGGAAGTCAACGCCGCGCTCGTCGCCGCCGCCGACGGCAAGCTGAAGGGCATACTCGCCTACACGCACGACCCGCTGGTCTCGATCGACATGAACCACGACGCGGCCTCCTCGACGGTCGCCCTCGACCAGACCAAGGTCATCGAGGGCAACCTCGTGCGCGTGATGTCGTGGTACGATAACGAGTGGGGCTTCTCGAATCGCATGTCGGACACGGCCGCGGCCCTGGCCAAGACCATTTCCTGACATCGGGATGGCCGCGGACGGCAACGAACCGTTCTGGCTGTTCCTCGGCGTCGTCGCCATCTTGGCGGCCTTCGCCCTCGTTCGGGGCGCGCGCCGCCGCTCGCGCCCCGGCCCGCCGCGCTGGGGCCGCGACGCCGGACGCGAGAAGCTGCCCCGCGCCGGCCGGACCGTCCATTGGGAAAATGATTCAGCCGCGGTCCCGGCAGCACCGACGGCGGCGCCAGCGACAACGCCGGCTCGGACGCTGGCAGGGGCTGAGGCCGGACGGCGCATTTACCGCGGCGGCGGCGGTCACGCCCATAGCGGCGCCCCAGCTTGAACTCCCGGAAAACGCGGCAAGCGGCGGTCCGCACCGCATTCCACGCACGCAAGACTTGCCCCCGCCATGCCTTCGCCGCACTGTGCGTGGACAGCACACGAGGAGGGTTCGGGACTTAGGCATGGACAGCATCTACCTGGCGATCATGATCGGGACGGCGCTGGTGCTTGCCGCTGCCTTCTCCAGCCTGATCGCCTTTCGGTTCGGCGCGCCGTTGCTGCTCATCTTTCTGGGTATCGGCCTGCTCGCAGGCGTCGACGGCCTGGGCCTAGACTTCAACAACGCGCCGGCCGCATATTTCATCGGTTCGCTGGCGCTCGCCGTCATCCTGTTCGATTCGGGCTTCGGCACGAAACTCTCCGTCTTCCGCCAGGCGGCCCTTCCGGCCCTGTCGCTGGCAACCATCGGCGTGGTGGTGACGGCGGGCGTATTCGGGGTCGCCGCCTACTACGTGACTCCGCTCTCCTGGCTCGAATCCTTCCTGCTCGGCGCGACCATCGCCTCCACCGACGCAGCCGCGGTGTTCTTCCTGCTGCGCGCCGGCAATCTCAACCTGCGCGACAGGGTTCGGTCGACGCTGGAAGTGGAATCGGGCTCGAACGATCCGATCGCCATCTTCCTCACCATCACGCTCGTTTCCGTCCTCGCCGCTGGCGGAACGCCCGAGGCGGACTGGATCCTCGTCGACATCCTGCGGGGTTTCGTCGTGCAGATGGGCCTCGGCCTCGCGGCGGGATTGACGGGCGGCTTTCTGATGGCGCGACTGGTGGAGCGCCTCGAACTCGATATCGGGCTCCTGCCGATCTTCGTGATCACGCTGGCGCTGCTGCTCTTCGGCGTGGCGGGTGCGATCGGCGGCTCGGGCTTCATCGCCGTCTATGTCGCCGGCATGATCGTCGGCAATTCCCGCATTCGCTCCGCCGCGCGGCTGAAGCGCTTTCAGGACGGCATCACCTGGCTGGCGCAGATCATCATGTTCCTCGTGCTAGGCCTGTTTGCCACCCCCTCGCAATTCGGCGCCATCGCCCTGCCGGCAATCGGACTCGGCCTGTTCCTGATCTTCGTCGCCCGGCCGCTCGCGGTCTGGCTTTGCCTGGTTCCGTTCCGCTTCACGCGGGCGGAGACGGCTTTCGTCTCCTGGGTCGGCCTGCGCGGCGCGGTCTCGATCCTGCTTGCCCTGACACCGCTGCTCGATGATCTGCGCAATGGCGGCTACATCTTCAACAGCGCCTTCATCATCGTCCTCGTCTCGCTCGTCATCCAGGGCTGGACGATCGGGCCGCTGGCCAGGCGGCTCGGGCTGGTCGTGCCGCCCAGGATCGGGCCGCTCGACAAGGTGGAACTGGAACTGCCGGGCGCGGCCCGGCACGAACTCCTCGCCTACCGCGTCGCAGCGGGCAGTCCCGTGGCGCGCGGCGTCCGCATTCCGCGCTGGGCACGGCCCTCGCTGGTGGTGCGAGAGGGGCGCTCGATGGCCTATCAATATGCGGGACGCCTACTGGTCGACGACCATGTCTACATCTTCGTTCCCGACCGCTATCCGCCGCTGCTCGACCGCCTCTTCGCCAGCCGGGCGGACCTCGACGAGGACGACGCTGACTTCTTCGGCGAGTTCGCGATCGACGCGACGAGGCCGGCGTCGGACCTGGACGCCGCCTATGGCATCGGTCTCCCGGAAGAGGAAGCGAAGCTGACGATTGCCGAAATGGTCACCGCCCGCCTCGGCGGTCGCGCGGAATATGCCGACCGCGTCACGGTCGGGCCGATCGAACTGATCGTGCGCGACGTCGGCGAGGACGGCACGATCGCCTCCATCGGCCTGTCGACGGAGCCGCATCACGCAGCGCCGCAGGTTCCGGTCTTCCTCAGCGCCGGCGAAATGCGCGACCGAATGGTCGAGGCGCTGCGTCGCTGGCGGGCACGAAGGCGCGAAGCCAGGCTCCGCAGGGAAGAGATCGAGGCCGCGCAACGAGCCGATGCCGGGCGCGGGCCGGACGTGATCCTGCCGCGCGATCCCGACTGACGCTCTCTTGCGCACGGCGGGCCACAATGTATGGTCCGGCCGATTTTCATTTGGGAGATGGCGATGCCCGACTTCAGGACACTCGACGACATCGGTGACGTGACGGACAAGCGTGTCCTGCTGCGCGTCGACCTGAACGTGCCGATGAAGGACGGCAAGGTGACCGATGCGACGCGGATCGAGCGCGTCGCGCCAACCATTGAGGAACTCTCGGACAAGGGCGCGAAGGTGATCCTGCTCGCCCATTTCGGCCGCCCCAAGGATGGACCGGACCCAGCGCTGTCGCTCGCCCCGATCGCCGCGGCGACCGAGGCAGTGCTTGATCGTCGCGTCCACTTCGCAGCCGACTGCATCGGCGACGTCGCGGCGGGGGCTGTGAAGGCGATGGCCGGCGGCGACATCCTGCTCCTGGAAAACACCCGCTTCCACAAGGGCGAGGAGAAGAACGACCCGGATTTCGTCAAGGCGCTCGCCGCCAATGGGGACGTCTACGTCAACGACGCCTTTTCGGCGGCGCACCGCGCCCATGCGTCGACGGAAGGACTGGCCCACCTGATGCCGGCTTTTGCCGGCCGTACCATGCAGGCCGAGCTGGAGGCGCTGGAGAAGGGCCTCGGAAACCCGCGACGCCCGGTGGTGGCGATCGTCGGCGGCGCCAAGGTGTCGTCCAAGATCGACCTCCTGATGAACCTGGTGAAGAAGGTCGACGCGCTGGTGATCGGCGGCGGCATGGCCAACACCTTCCTGGCCGCCCGCGGCACCGACGTCGGAAAGTCGCTGTGCGAGCACGACCTGGCGTCGACCGCCAAGCAGATCATGATCGAGGCGGCGACCGCGGGCTGCGCCGTCATCCTGCCGGTCGACGGCGTCGTCGCGCGCGAATTCAGGGCCGGCGCGGCCAGCGAGATCGTCGCCATCGACGCCGTCCCCGCCGACGCCATGATCCTCGACGTCGGGCCGAAGACGGTGGAAGCCGTCAACGCCTGGATCGACCGCGCCGCGACCGTGGTCTGGAACGGTCCGCTCGGCGCCTTCGAGATCGCGCCCTTCGACGCCGCCACCGTCGCGGCGGCGAGATTCGCGGCCGCCCAGACGCGCGAGGGCAAGTTGGTATCGGTGGCCGGCGGCGGCGACACGGTGGCGGCCCTGCACCATGCGGGCGTGGCCGACAACTTCACCTACGTCTCGACGGCGGGCGGCGCCTTCCTCGAATGGATGGAAGGCAAGCCGCTGCCCGGCGTGGACGTGCTCAAGGGCTAGCGCGAGCCTTCGCCGGCAGACCGTCGACGGCGCGCGCTCGATCGGGCGCGGGCCGGCGCGGCTTCATTTGGCATTTCGCGGGAGGTTCTCCGACCGACGATCGCGCAGACGCAGGTCAACTTACTCCACGCGCCCGGCGCGCGTGCCGAGCAGGGCGAGACCGGCGAAGGCGATGATCGCGCCCATGACCTCGCGCCAGGGATAGATCTCGGTCGCGGACAGAATGGCGGCGACGGACGCCATGGACAATTCGAGGACGATGACCAGCGCAACGACGGGACCGAATCGGAAGCGGCGCGGCGCGGCGGACTCGATCCAGGCACTGGCAGCGACCGTGGCGACCGCGAGCGGAATCAGGACCAGATAGGGTGAACTGCCGAGGGGTTCGAGGATCCACGTCGCGACCACGTACACGACGGCTGTTCCGGATCCGAAGAGGGCGGCGGTGATCGGTGACATTGCAAGGCTCCCAAACAGGGACGAACCCGGTTTGCATATGTTCGCGGGCCCTATTGTCCAAGACGGGCCGGGGGACGTTCTCGATGGAGCCACTCTATGCGCCGGCGCACCAGCCTTCCGTTAAGTGTTTAACACTCGTAAAACAGCGCGAAGAACGCTAAACCGATTGAATATTTTTCAATCGGTTCAAGGGTTTGTCTTACCGTTCCGTTTGTCTTCCGCATCTGTTAGACGGCCGAAAACCATTTTCAGGAGGCGAGAAGATGAGCGAACGGCTTGGCGAACTTGCGGTATCGAAGGCGCGGGCGGACATGGCGGTCCAGGTCGCGAGCAAGGACGGCTTCATCGCGGCTCTCGACCAGTCGGGCGGCTCGACCCCCAAGGCGCTGAAGCTGTACGGCGTCCCGGAAGATGCCTGGTCGAGCGAGGAGGAGATGTACGATCTCATCCACGCCATGCGTTCGCGCATCATCACCTCGCCCGCCTTCACCGGCGACAAGGTGATGGGGGCGATCCTGTTCGAACAGACGATGGATCGTTCGGTCGACGGCGTGCCGACCGCCCAGTACCTGTGGGAGAAGCGCGGCGTGGTCCCCTTCCTCAAGGTCGACATGGGTCTCGCCGATGCCAAGGATGGCGTCAAGCTGATGAAGCCGATCGCCGGCCTCGACGAGTTGCTGCAACGGGCTGTCGCCAAGGGCGTCTTCGGCACCAAGATGCGCTCGGTCATCGATGCCGCCAATCCGGCGGGCATCAAGGCGATCGTCGACCAGCAGTTCGAGGTCGGCAAGCAGATCCTGGCGCACGGTCTCGTCCCGATCCTCGAGCCGGAGGTGACGATCTCGATCGCCGACAAGGCCGAGGCCGAGGCCATGCTGCTCGCCGAGATCAAGAAGCATCTCGACGACCTGCCGGCCGGCAAGAAGATCATGCTGAAGGTGACCATCCCGACGACGCCGAACCTCTACAAGCCGCTCATCGACGATCCGCGCGTCATGCGCGTCGTGGCGCTGTCCGGCGGCTACTCGCGCGACGAGGCGAACGCCAGGCTGGCCCAGAACGACGGCCTGATCGCCAGCTTCTCGCGCGCGCTGACCGAAGGCCTCTCGGCCGATCAGAGCGACGCGGAGTTCAACGCCACGCTGGCGGCGACGATCGACAGCATCTTCCAAGCGTCGCGCGCCGACAAGGTCGCCGCCTGAGGGGCGTCTCAAGTCGAGCCGGCTCGGTAGAACGAAACCTTCAATCGCGGTTCGAGCTGCGAAAGCCGATCGAAATCGGCGATGTTGCGCGTGACCAGGAGATTCCCCGTGCGCGCCGCATGCGCGGCGAGGATCGAGTCGTTCTGCACGTTCCGACGGCTCGCGCCCTGGCGGTTCAACAAGCGCGCCAGACAGCCCGAGAGGATCATCCCGCGCATCATGTCCTCATGGGTCAGCGGGATGATGCGGTGCTCGCCGATAGCGGAAAGCATCATCTGTATGGCGGCTAGCGCCGCTTCGGTCCTGGAATCGCGAGGATCGAGATTTCCGAACAGGAAGCTCAGTTCGCCGAGCACGATGGGTGAGTGAACCGTGGTTCTGGCCTCCACCCGCTGGGCCACGCTGATCGGCAACCGTCCCTGCATCTGGTCGATGTAGACGCAGGTGTCGAGCATGATCTGCTCGCCGACCATGTCGCCATCGGCAAGGAAATCGAGTTCGTCGTCGCTTCGCAAGGGCAGTTCCGCCCTGGCCAGGGCATGCCGGCAGCGTCGTAGCAGCTCCTCGATGTCCATCGTACGTCAGATGTCGAGGTCCAGCGCCGGATCGACCGAGCCGCGGCTCGCTCGGAATGCTTCCGAGAAGCCGTCCTCCATCACGAGATTGCCAAGCGCGATCTCGATGAGTTGGCTGTCGTTGACCGCGCCGGCACGTTCGCGCGCCAATTCGAGGAGCTTCGGATTCACGCGCCCGCCCAGCTTGGCCGTCTTGTCTTTTGACAAGCCCAGCCGTGCGAGGCGTTCCATGATGACGTCTCGGCGCCAGATTCTCCGGGATTCCTGCTCGATCTGTTTCCGGCCAGACATCCTGTTCTCCTGATACAGCGAAAATGTCATACATTCCAAAAGAAATGTCAAACATGTCTCTTCATGCGAACCTCGGACAGATCCGAGACGGCCGCATCCGCGCCAGGCCTTTTCCATCCCGCGCGATTGGTTGTAGGGGAGTACCATCACCAACCCGCCGACGCCCGAACGCCCATGTCCCGCCTGCTTCCGTTGCTGTCCTGGCTCGCCTTCCCGATCTATGCCTGGCAAGGCATCGGTGTGCGGATGCGCACGCAGCGCCTCCTGCCCGCCGAAGGTCCGGTGACGCATACCCTTCCCGGACGAGGCGCGCCGCTGCGGCTTTTGGTGCTCGGCGACTCGTCGGCGGCGTCGGTCGGCATCGATCGCACGGACGGCGGCATCGCCGCGCTTCTGGCAGGAATGCTCGCGCGCGACACCGGCAGGCCGGTCACCTGGCGCGCGGCCGGCTTCAACTCGGCCACGGCCACGCAACTGCGCGATTTCGTCCTGCCCAACCTCGCGGATGACGACTGGACCCACATCGTGCTTTCGGTCGGCACCAACGATGCCAAGAACTTTCACACCCTGTCCCGCTTCAAGCGCGATTTCGGCGGACTTCTCTATGCCCTGAAGGCGAAGTTTCCCGGCGCGCGCATCGTCTGGTCGCCGGTGATCGACATGACGAGGGTGCCCGCCCTGCCGCCGCTCTTGGCGCGCATCCTCGAGATCCGCGCCCAGGCGATCAACGCGATGGGGACGAGGCTGTGCCTCGAGCGCGGCGCGGTGCCCGCGAGCCGCCTGCCGGTCGAGGATCCGACCCTCGGCTTCTCGACCGACGGGTTCCATGCATCCGAGGCCGGCTACCGGGCTTGGGCCGAGCACCTGCTGCCGCTGATCGAACTGCCGGCGGCCGAAGCGCTGGCCTCAACCTCCGTGGCTGAGGATGACCGTCAGTGAGATCAGCCCGAGCGCGCCGAGCGCCAGCTTCCAGAAGTCGCTGCGCTTGCGAAGTCCCGGCAGGCCGAGCGGCTTGATGATCTGCACGACCATGATCAGGATGATGACGATCGAGAGGGCTTTGGTCATGCCGCCGGCCGTTCCCTGCGCTGCGGGCGACCTTGCGCCGCCTCCAAGCCTCCATTGACCAGCCCTCTTGACGGAAGTCAAAGCCCCTTCCCCTGCCCGGGCCTATCGGAACATAGTCAAATGGACGCGGCGCCGGCCGAACGGCTAGAACAAGCGCGAGGACGACAGGGGAGGATGCCATGGGTTCGCGCTATCATGAGGTCTACGCGGGTTGGAAACGCGATCCCGAGGGCTTCTGGGCCGAGGCCGCGCGGGCCATCGACTGGGTCTCGCCGCCGAAAGCGATCTACGATGGTTCGGCCGGCGTCTACGGCCGCTGGTTCCCCGACGCGACCTGCAACACCTGCCACAACGCCGTCGACCGGCATGTCGAGAACGGGCGGGCCGACCAGGCCGCGCTCGTCTACGACAGCCCGGTCACCGGAACCAAGCGGAGCTATACCTACGCCCAGTTGAAGGCCGAGGTCGAGGCGCTCGCGGCCGTGCTGGTCGATCAGGGCGTGACGAAGGGCGACCGCGTCATCATCTACATGCCGATGGTGCCGGAGGCGGTGTTCGCCATGCTCGCCTGCGCGCGCATCGGCGCGATCCACTCGGTCGTCTTCGGCGGCTTCGCCGCGCGCGAACTGGCGACCCGCATAGACGATTCCACGCCGAAGCTGATCGTTTCCGCCTCCTGCGGCATCGAGCCGGGGCGTATCGTGGCCTACAAGCCGCTGCTCGACGGCGCGATCGACATCGCCAGCCACAAGCCGCAATCCTGCATCGTGCTCCAGCGCGACCAGCAGCGCTGCGAGCTCGTCGCGGGCCGCGACGTCGACTATGCCGACGCCGTCGGCGCGGCCAGGGCCGCCGGACGGTCGGTCCCCTGCGTCACCGTCGCTGCGACGGACCCGCTCTACGTGCTCTACACGTCGGGCACCACCGGCCAGCCCAAGGGCGTCGTGCGCGACAATGGCGGGCATATGGTGATGCTTGCCTGGACGATGTGGAACGAGTTCGGCGTCAGGCCGGGAGAGGTCTTCTGGGCGGCATCGGACGTCGGCTGGGTGGTCGGCCATTCCTACATCGTCTATGCGCCGCTGCTGCATGGCGCGACGACGATCCTGTTCGAGGGCAAGCCGGTCGGCACGCCGGACGCCGGCACCTTCTGGCGGGTGATATCCGAGCATGGCGTCGTGGCGCTGTTCACCGCGCCAACCGCCTTCCGCGCCATCAAGGGCCAGGACCCGAAGGGCGAGTTCGTGCGCAAGTACGACCTGTCGAAGTTCCGCACGCTCTTCCTCGCCGGCGAACGCGCCGATCCCGAGACGATCAAATGGGCCGAGAACCAGCTCAAGGTGCCGGTGATCGACCATTGGTGGCAGACCGAAACCGGTGCGCCGATCAGCCAGAACCCGATCGGACTGGGACGATTGCCCGTGAAGTACGGCTCTCCCGCCGTGCCGATGCCCGGCTACGAGATGCATGTGGTCGACGATGCCGGACACGAGGTGCCGCGCGGCGCCTTGGGCAACGTGGTGGTGAAGCTGCCGCTGCCGCCCGGCGCGCTGCCGACGCTCTGGCATGCCGACGATCGCTTTCGCGACGCCTACCTCGCCGAGTTCCCCGGCTACTACAAGACGGCCGACGCCGGCTACATCGATGACGACGGCTATCTCTTCATCATGGCCCGCACCGACGACATCATCAACGTCGCCGGACACCGCCTGTCCACGGGCGGAATGGAGGAGGTGCTGGCCGAGCATCCCGACGTCGCCGAATGCGCCGTGATCGGCATCGCCGACGAAATGAAGGGCCAGGTGCCCTGCGGCTTCGTGGTGCTCAACGCGGGCGTCACGCGCGACGCGGCGGAACTGGAGAAGGAGGTCGTGGCGCTGGTGCGAGACCGTATCGGCCCCGTGGCCGCGTTCAAGACGGTCGTGCCGGTCAAGCGCCTGCCAAAGACCCGCTCGGGAAAGATTCTGCGCGGCACCATGCAGAAGATCGCCGATCACGAGGAGTGGAAGATGCCGGCGACGATCGACGATCCGGCGATCCTCGACGAGATCGCCGAGGCGCTCAGGGCGAAGGGCCTGGGCTGAGGCGCCCGCGACACGCTCGACCCGTCCCACTGGCCCGCCACACGGCCCCGGTCTATAAGCTGCGCTCGGTCATGTTCAGGAGCGCGCCATGCCACTCGACGGGAAAGTCGCCATCATCACCGGGGGCGCCGGCGGCATCGGCTACGCCATCGCGGAGCGTTTCGCGCGCGAAAGGGCCAAGGTCGTGATCGCCGACATCGACGCCGAAAAGGGCATGAGGGCGGAGCGCGACCTCGCCCGTTTCGGCGACGTGCAGTTCGTGAAGGCCGATGTCGCCCGGCGGCTCGACGTGCACAACCTGGTCGCCGCGACGATCGATACGTATGGCGACATCGACATCCTCGTCAACAATGCCGGCATCGCCCACGGCGCCAGTTTCCTCGACCTTACCGAGGAGGATTTCGACCGCGTGCTCGCCGTCAACCTGAAGGGGACCTTCCTGACCGGCCAGGCGGTCGCCCGCCACATGGTCGAGCGGGTGAACGCCGGCGGCTCAGCCGGATCGATCGTCAACATGTCGTCGATCAATGCCATTCTCGCGATCGCGAACCAGGTGCCCTACTCGGTCTCGAAAGGCGGCGTGAACCAGCTCACGAAGGCCATGGCGCTGTCGCTCGCGCCCTATGGAATCCGCGTCAACGCCATCGGACCGGGATCGATCAGGACCGACATGCTGGCGAGCGTCAACGCCGATCCGGCGGCGCGCACCCGAATCCTCTCGCGCACGCCGCTCGGCCGTATCGGCGCCCCCACGGAAATCGCCGCGATTGCCCTTTTCCTCGCCTCCGATGAGGCCAGCTACATCACCGGTCAGACGATCTACGCCGATGGCGGCCGCCTGCCTTTGAACTACACGGTCCCCGTCCCCGAAGAATGATCGCCGCGTCCGGCCCCTCCTGACGGAAGGTCGTCAGGAGGGGCATGGCATGATGCCTTCATCGAAACCCGGTCGATGGAGACACACATGAACCCGTTCCAGAACACCCCGCTTGGCCGCTGGGCCCGGAGATGGCGCGCGACCCGTGAGATGGTTCGCACCGAGCGGGCGATCGCGCGCCTGTCGCCGTCGCTTCGCCGCGACATCGGCTGGCCGGATGCCGTGTCGCACCAGACTGGCTGGCGCGGCCAGGTCGACGGCAAGTGACGCCGTGCGCGGATGGGCGCGACCGGTCGCCTGATCGCCGTTCCGTTCAGGTTCGCGGCACGGCGAGACCGCTTCGCTGCGGTCGTCCGCAAACTGACATCTCCTGACAGGATGTTGTCAGGAGAACCCTGCCATAGTGTAATCCACCAAGGAAGGAAATCCGATGTCATTCACCCCGCAGACGTCCGTCGTCTGGTTCGAGATCCCGGTCACCGACATGGATCGCGCCAAGGCATTCTACGCCGCCGTGCTGCAATACGAGCTGACCGACCAGAACGACGGACCCAATCCGATGGCCATTTTCAGGTCGGCGGATCCGGAAGCCGTCTCCGGTCACATCTATCCCGGCAAGCCGGCGGCGGCGGGTACGGGCAGCACCATCCATCTCGCGGTCGCCGCGCCCCTGGAAGCTGCGATGGAGCGCGTGAGCGCCAATGGCGGCCAGGTGGTATCGCCGCCGATCCAGATCCCCGCGGGCCGCTTCGCCTATTGCCTCGATCCCGACGGCAACTCGATCGGCCTGTTTACCGCCTGAGCGGTTCGACGAAAGGGAATCCCGCATGCGACGCGCTGACCGCCTGTTCCAGATCGTCCAGCATCTGCGCGGCGGACGGCTCGTCACCGCGCGCATGCTGGGCCAATGGCTGGAAGTCTCCGAACGTACGATCTACCGCGACATCGCCGACCTGCAGTCGACGGGCGTGCCGATCGATGGGGAGGCCGGCGTCGGCTACCTCATGCGCTCCGGCTACGACCTGCCGCCGCTGATGTTCACGCGCGACGAGATCGTGGCCCTGGTGGCCGGAGCCCGCATGGTGCGGGCCTTCGGCGGCGCGGCCATGGCGCGGTCGGCCGAGGAGGCGCTGGTCAAGATCGCGGCGGTGCTGCCCGACAGCGAGAAGGACCGCATCGCCCGCACGGAGATTCACGCGCCACTGTATGTCGTCAGCCAGCCCGACCGCGAAAAGATCGACGCGGTCGAGCGGGCGATCGAACTCCGCTGCGTTTTGACGCTTGACTACCAGGACGAGGCCGACAAGGGGTCCGTCCGCGACGTCCGCCCCCTCGGTCTGTGGTTCTGGGGCAAGGTTTGGACGCTGGTCGCCTGGTGCGAACTGCGCGAGGATTTCCGCGCCTTTCGCATCGACCGCATCGCCAGCCTGACGGTCGCGGATCGCACCTTCAGGCACGAGCGCGGCAAGCAGCTCGCGGATTTCTACCGCCAGATGGAGGATCGAAGTCCGCACGGCGCCGCTCCCTCCGGCAGTCGCGCGGTGCGTGAGCGCTGACGGATCCTAAGGATCGCCTCAGTCGACGTCGAGGACGATCTTGCCGATGTGGTCCCCTTCCTCCATGCGCTCATGCGCCCGCCAGGCGTCGCGCAGCGGGTAGATCATGTCCATCACGGGAGCCACTTTCCGTTCGCCGAGCAGCGGCCAGACGAGCCGCTCGAGCTCGGCCGCCACGGCGCCCTTGAACTCGACCGTTCGCGGCCGCAGTGTCGAACCGGTGTGGACGAGCCGCTTGACCATGAGCTTGGCGATGTTGACCTCGGCCTTGGCCCCGCCGAGCGTGGCGATCTGGACGATTCGCCCTTCGACCGCCGCCGCCTCGTAGTTGCGGTCGACGTAGCTTCCTCCAACCATGTCGAGAATGAGGTTGACGCCCTTGCCGCCGGTCGCCTCCTTCGCCACCGCGACGAAGTCCTCGTCGCGATAATTGATCGCGCGGGCGGCTCCGAGCTTCACGCAGGCCTCGCACTTATCGGCCGAACCTGCCGTCGCCAGCACGGTGGCGCCGAAGGCCGAGGCGAGCTGGATCGCGGTCGTCCCGATGCCGGACGAGCCGCCATGGACGAGAAAGGTCTCGCCCGCCTTGAGCGCGCCGCGCTGGAAGACGTTGTGCCAGACCGTGAAATAGGTTTCCGGCAGGGCGGCGGCTTCGGTCAGGGTGAAGCCATGCGGTACGGGCAGGGCATTGCTCTCGTGCGTCAAGCAGTATTCGGCATAGCCCCCGCCCGGGGTCAGCGCGCAGACCTGGTCGCCGACGCGCCAGCGGCGGACGTCGGGGCCGACGGCCGCGACCGTCCCTGCGACCTCTAGTCCCGGCAGGTCGGAGGCGCCCGGCGGCGGCGGATAGGCCCCTGTCCGCTGCGCGACGTCTGGACGGTTGACGCCCGCGGCGCGCACCCGGATCAGGATGTCGCCCCCTTGCGGCTTCGGCACTGGCCGGGCTTCCGGTTTGAGCACCCTGGGGCCGCCCGGCTCGGCAATGGCGATGGCTGTCATCGTCTCGGGTAGGGTCTCGGCCATGGTGTCTCCTGTCGGCGGCGACCGGCGCTGGGGGATTTGATTCCGGCGCCCGCTGGACTGTATCCTCCCCGCCGGCAACGGCAACGGGAGGTGCAGACATGGGTATTCTTGAAGAAGAACAGCCGCGCAAGCCCCGGCTGCACGAGATCGGGCAGGACCTCTCGTTGCTTTCCGTCGCCGATCTGGAGGAGCGGATCGGCGTGCTGAGGGCCGAGATCGCGCGTATCGAGGCCGAACTCAAGGCGAAGGGATCGACCAAGCGGGCCGCCGAAGCGCTTTTCCGCCGCATTTGACGGGTTGACCTCGCGGCCCGGCCGCCGAAGCTGTCACCCGCCGCTTTCAGGCCGTTACGCGATTCGTTCGACCAAGTCGGAAGGTTCCCATGTTCGCGAGCTACAGACCGATCCTGTCTCTGCTGCGCGGCACCGCCTTCCTGCTGGCGGCGTCCGGTCTTCACAGCCTGCTTCTGCCCCTGCGCGGACAGGCCGAGGGGTTTTCCACGACGTCGCTTGGCCTGCTCGGCACGGCTTGGGCCGGCGGGTTCGTGGCCGGCTGCCTGCTGGCCCCGAGGCTCGTCCGCCGCGTCGGCCACGTCCGGGCCTTCGGCGCCTTCGCGGCCTCGGCCGCCATCATCGCCCTTCTGACCGGCCTGATCATCGACCAGTATGTCTGGATCGCCCTGCGCGTCTTCACCGGCTTCTGCATGGCCGGCGCCTTCATGGTGATCGAGAGCTGGCTGAACGAGAGCGCAACCAACGAGAACCGGGGGACTGTCTTCGGCATCTACATGATGGTGACGAACGCCTCCCTGATGGGCGGCCAGCTGATCGTCGCGGCCGGCGACGTCACCACGGCATCACTGTTCATGGTCACCGGCATCTTCTTCTGCCTGGCGCTGATCCCGACCACCGTATCGACGCAGGCGACGCCGAAGCCGCTGGTCGGCGTATCGCTCGACCTGAAGGCGCTCTATGCCAACTCGCCGGTGGCCTCGGCCGGATGCCTGCTGATCGGCGTCGCCAACGGCGCCTGGGGCACGCTGGGCGCCGTGTTCGGGGCCGAGATCGGCATCTCGACCGCCCAGATCGCGCTGATGATGAGCCTGGCCGTCGTGGCGGGCGCGGTCGTGCAGCTTCCGGCCGGGCGTCTCTCCGACCGGACCGACCGGCGCTACGTTCTCGCGGCCGCGGCCTTCCTGGCCGCCGCGATCGGCCTGCTGATCTTCGTCGTCGGCGCGCGCGACGGCACGACGGTGATCGCCCTGACCGCCGCCTACGGCGCAATGGCCTACGTGCTCTATTCCCTGGCCGTCGCGCATGCCAACGACCACGCCAAATCTGAGGATTTCGTCAAGGTCTCCGGCGGCCTCCTTTTGCTCTACGGCTTCGGCACGATGATCGGACCCATCGTCGGAGGCGCGCTGATGGATCGGATGCGCCCCGAAAGCCTGTTCCTGGTCACCGCGCTCGCCCACATCCTGATCGCCGGCTACACGCTGCTGCGCATTTCGAGGCGCGCTCCGGTGCCGGTGGAAGACCGCGAATCCTTCAGCTCGCTTCCGCCCGAACGCGCCCTCACCCCCGAAGTCCTGCGCCTCGATCCACGCGGCGACGGCGACCTCGGCAATGGATCAGCCGACAAGGACGCGGCCTGACCGGACCGCCCCGAGGCGCCCGAAGACAAGGCGGTCGCGGAGGCGGATGATGGCTTTGAGTTTCGTCCGCGAGCGGATAACGTTGTCCGATGATCCCGATCGACGCGTTCATGGCGATATCGGACGCGAACCGGCGCCACCTCCTCGAGGAGCTTCGCCGGGGGCCCAAGACCGTCAACGAACTCGCTTCGGGATTGCCGGTCTCGCGGCCGGCCGTATCGCAGCACCTGAAGGTCCTGCTCGATGCGGGACTCGTCGTGGCAAATCCCGATGGGACCAGACGGATCTACGCCATCAACCCCGGCGGCTTCACGCGTCTGAACATCTGGATCGATCAGTTCTGGACCGAATGACCATCCCCGGGGATGGGACCGGCGGCAGGAGGGTCCCCCCGGTCGTCCGGCAGCCAGGATCCGTCGATTGGCGACGGACCCTGGACCTTAGCCCGTCAATGCGTCGTGTGGTGCGATCCGAGCTTCTCGATCGCGTCCTTGAGGGCGAGTTTGCGCCGCTTGAGCCTGTTTATCTCGATGTCGTCGGTGGAAGGACTCGCGATCGCTTCGGCGATTTCCCGGTCGAGTTCGGTATGCTTGCGCTTCAGTTCCTCGATGTGCGACGTCAGAGACATGCGTGGTGCTCCCTTTCCTCGTTCGAAAGTCAGGAACCGCGTCCCACCGCAGGCCGCGATTCATGACAACGCGATGACAGTGTGCCACCACTCGATCGGCCTGTCGAATGTGCCGTGGTAGCATTTTCTGTCGGCTCGAAATGTGATATAGGCCGGCGGCCCCGGCGAGACCCGGGTCCTGCCATTTGGGCGCGAAATCCTGCGCCGGGGAAGCATGCATGTCGGATCAGGAACAAGCCGAAATTCGTCTCGAATTTGCGCGCTTGAAGCAGGAACACGCCGATTTCGACGCGGCGATCAATGCGATGATCGCAACCGGCTGCGATCCACTGCAGATCCAGCGGATGAAGAAGAAGAAGCTGGCGATCAAGGATAAGCTGACCCACCTCGAGGACCGCGTGATCCCCGACATCATCGCCTGAGCTGGCCCAGGCCCGCGGTCGCGCAAGGCCGCTCGTTCTTGCGGCGACCGACCGTTTCGGCTATGGCGCGGCTTTAGCGAAAAGGCAGGATCCTTGCACAGCCAGCGCCCCGACGTCGCCATCATCATGGGAAGCCAGTCGGACTGGGCCACCATGCGCCATGCGGCCGACACGCTGGCCGAACTCGAGATCGCCCACGAATCCCTGATCGTTTCGGCACACCGGACGCCTGAGCGGCTTTTCGACTTCGCGCGAGGCGCGAAGGCCGCGGGCTACAAGGTCATCGTTGCGGGCGCTGGCGGGGCCGCTCATCTGCCAGGCATGGCGGCATCGCTCACGCCGCTCCCGGTCTTCGGCGTCCCGGTCGAGTCGAAGGCGTTGTCGGGGCAGGATTCCTTGCTGTCGATCGTTCAGATGCCCGCCGGCATTCCGGTCGGCACGCTGGCCATCGGCCGGGCTGGCGCGGTGAATGCCGCGCTGCTCGCCGCCGCCGTACTGGCGCTCTCCGACGAAGCGCTGGCCGAGCGGCTCGACCGCTTTCGCGCCGCCCAGACCGGCAAGGTCGCGCTGCGGCCGACCGACGACGCATGATCCGCCCGCTCGTTCCCGGCGACATGATCGGCATCATCGGCGGCGGCCAGCTTGGCCGCATGCTGGCGATGGCGGCCGCCCGACTCGGCTTCAGAACCTCCATCCTCGAGCCGCAGCCGGACTGCCCGGCCGCGCAGGTGGCGAACAGCCAGATCGTCGCCGCCTATGACGACCGCGCGGCCCTGACCTCTCTCGCCGCGAGGTCGGCCGTCGTCACCTACGAGTTCGAGAACGTGCCCGTGGGCGCGGCTAAGCATCTGACCGACCACGTGCCGGTGTTTCCGCCGCCGCTGGCGCTTGAGATGGCGCAGGACCGCCTGGCCGAGAAGAATTTCCTGAATCGCCACCAGATATCCACAGCCCGCTTCTTGTCTGTGGATGACGACGCCGGACTGGAGTCCGCCCTGACGGCCTTTAACGGCAGCGGCGTGCTGAAGACCCGCCGTCTCGGCTATGACGGCAAAGGCCAGCGGCTGTTCCGCGATGCGACGGGCGACGACTGTCGCGGCGCGGTGGAAGCGATGGGCGGCGTGCCCCTGATCCTGGAAGAATTCGTTTCATTCGATTTCGAGTTCTCCATCATCGCCGCGCGCGGCCTCGACGGCTCGAAGATGGCTTACGACGCCGCCCGCAACGAGCATTCGGACGGAATCCTGCGGCGGTCCACCGTTCCCGCGGGACTGGACCCGAGGATGGAGGAAAGCGCCCGCGCGGCGACCTTCGCCCTGATGGATGCGCTGGGCTATGTCGGCGTGATCGGCGTGGAGTTCTTCGCGTTGGCCGACGGCACGGTGCTCGCCAACGAGTTCGCCCCACGGGTCCACAATTCGGGTCACTGGACGGAGGCCGCCTGCGTCGTCTCGCAATTCGAACAGCACATCCGCGCGGTGGCGGGACTTCCGCTCGGCTTGGCCGGCCGCCATTCCTCGTGCGTCATGGAAAACCTGATCGGCGACGATGTCGAGCGCATCCCCGACCTGCTCGGCGAGCCGGGCGTGGTGCTCAATCTCTACGGCAAGACCGAGACTCGCCCAGGCCGCAAGATGGGACACTTCACCCGGCTTAGCTGAAGGCAAACTTCGGCCGAACCAGCCCTTGGGGGCAATTCCTCGACGAGGTCGACCAGGTTGACACCGGCCGACCTTTGCGTCTATGACCGCGCGACTTTCCGGCGCGCCTTCTGGCGCGTCTTTCAATTCTGGCCCGCGCGGGCCGCACACCACGGGCTGAGACAATGAAGATCAAGAATTCGCTCAAGTCGCTCAAGGGCCGTCACCGCGACAACCGCATGGTGCGCCGCAAGGGCCGCATCTACATCATCAACAAGACGGCGCCGCGCTACAAGGCGCGCCAGGGCTGAGCCCACGGGAGCGTCACGCTCCCGATGTTGATCACGGCATTTTCAGTTTGACGTTCCGCGCAGCAGGATTAGATTCTGCGGCATGCGGAACGTTTTGCGTTTACTGATCCCGGCGCTGGTCGTCCCCGTCCTTGCCCTTGCGCCCGCCTCGGCCGGAGATGATTCCGGCCGGATCGACGAGGGCTCGCGGCTCGACAAGCTCTTTTCCGACCTGAAGCGCGAACGCAACGAGAAGGCGGCCGAGCGCATCGCCAACCAGATCTGGGCCGAATGGCGCAAGTCCGGCAGCGCTTCCGTCGACCTCATGCTGCAATGGTCGAACGAGGCGGCGGAAAAGAAGAAGTTCGACGTCGCGCTCGATTTCCTCGACCAGGTCGTCACCCTGCAGCCGGATTTCGCGGAAGGCTGGAACCGCCGCGCCACCGTACATTTCATGATGGACAACTACGCCAAGTCGATGGCCGACATCGAGTATACGCTGAGGCTGGAACCGCGCCACTTCGGCGCGCTTTCCGGGCTGGCTTCGATCCTCAAGGCCACCGGCCGCAAGGAACTGGCGCTCGATGCCTACGAACGCACGCTGGCGATCTATCCGATGATGCGCAGCGCCCAGTCGGAGGTCGCCACTCTTTCGGACGAACTCGCCGGCGAAGGCATCTGACGCCGTCCCCCTTGCGTAAATCCTGCGCGACGGGTCCTTTCTGCCTACCCTTCCACCGTCCGCACCAGGTTTTCATGAACCTCGTCTATGCCGCCGCGGCCTTCCTGCTCGCTCTCCTGCTGGTCCTGGCGGGTGCGACCCGCGTCGGCGCATGGCTGATCGAGCGGCGCCATCCGCCCGTCGGCAGCTTCGTCGTCGTCAACGGCACGCGCCTGCACCATGTCCACCTGCCTGCGGGACCGGAGGCCGACCTGCCGCCGCTGGTCTTCCTGCACGGCGCCAGCGGCAACCTGCTCGACCAGATGCTGCCGTTCAGGCCCCTG
>JBKBRJ010000021.1:0-61728 GCA_046292285.1 Mesorhizobium sp.
GAGGCCGGCGGCGGCCTGCGCGCGCAGCTTCCTTTCGAAGGCCGCGATGGCGCGCTGGCCGGTCGGCCCGGTGTTGGAGAACAGGTCGCGGATAACCTCGGCCATCGCCGCCTGGACGACGACGGCGTCGTCATGGTCGAGGCCGGCGACCCGCGCCGGCGGCGCGCCGAGCTCGTTGAGCTGTCCGGCCAGCGTGTGCAGACGGTCGTCGCCGGAGGCGAGCGCCTCGAAGGCGGCGACCCCGACATAGGCGAAGGCGCGGCTGGCGACCGGTGGCGAATAGGTGGGCGTGTGCCGCACGAGCTCAAGCGTCAGCCGGTACCAGTCGCGAATCGGGTCGACGGCGGAGCGGTCGTCGGCGCGGGCGCCGACAGCCCCGGCGACGAGGAAGCAGACGACCGCGACGAACGGCACGACGATCCTGCCAATCAAAGCCATCGATGCTCCTCCCTGACGGACATTGCGACCGCGCGGGGAGGTAAGCACGAGCGGGTTGCAAAGGACAAGGGCGCAGGGGTTCCCTCGCGCGGCGCCGAGGGGTGGATGACCTTGGAGGGATCACTCCCACGACAGCTGGTTCTTCGGCAGACGACCGCTCGGATCGAAGACTTCGACGCGGTGAGGACGGTCGCGACTCCAGGTCCAGAGGACGAGGTTCGCATCCCGGTCGTCGGCGCCACTGGCGAAGCTGGGGACAATGATGCCCGCCGCACCTTGCGACGAAAGCCGTTGGAAGATCGCCCACGAGGAAGGTTGGCGGCCGCGCGTTGCCATATCCATCCAGCCACAGGCCATGTCGTCGAGCGATAAATCGGCCGAACGTCGCCCGTCGTCGGAGCGGAGATCAACGATGCCGTCGCAATCCACCTCATAAGAGCAGAGCACCAGGGGATCGATCCGGCGCGCGAAGCCGTGGCTGACTTCCTTGATCGCCGTGACGATTTCCAAGGCGAGATAGAGAGCCGGCACGCCTTTCGGATTGAAGCGTCCACCCCGGATCGCGGCACCGTCGCCGGAAATGGGCTTGAAGGACCAGCGAGGATCATGCGCGCGGAAGCAGACCCCGCGAAACCTCACGCAAAGCCGCCGAGCGCAACGTGATCGAGATAGTCGCGCACCGCGACGGCGCGCCCTTCCTTGACGAGCGCCTCCGCCGTTCGGCCGCCGAACGCGGGAATGGGCTGGGCTCGGTACCACGACATGGCCTGCTGCGGCCCACCGGCCCAGGCGTCCACACGCCCGACGATCTCGAGCATCTCGCGAAGCCGGGACTGGGTCTTGCGAGCGCGGTTGCGGGCGGACTTGACGAGCGAATCCGAGGCAATACCTGCGGTTTCCGCGAGTTGCGTCTTGGACATGCCGAAACCCGCGATGACCCGGTCGACCAGGATAAGACCGGTGTCATCGGAAAAATCGGCAATCAGAGCGGCATTGCGCGGCAAGCCTGAAATGGCATTCATTGCCCGATCTCCTGCCTCGAGATGAGACATAATGTAGGGCAGAACGACTCAAACTCCAAGCCCGCCCGCTCACGCCTCGCGGATGGCGTAGCCGGCGCCGCGGATGGTGCGGATGACGTCCGGCATGCGGCCGTTGTTGACCGCCTTGCGCAGGCGGCCGACATGGACGTCGACGGTGCGCTCGTCGATGTAGATGGTTTCGCCCCAGACGTTGTCGAGCAACTGGCCGCGCGAGAAGACGCGGCCGGGATGCTGCATCAGGAACTCCAGCAGGCGGAACTCGGTCGGGCCGAGCTTGATCTCGGCCTTGCGGCGGTAGACCCGGTGCGCCTCCCGGTCGAGCACAATGTCGCCGACCTTGAGCACGGAGGACAGCACCTCGGGCTTGGCGCGGCGCAGCAGCGCGCGCACCCGGGCGACGAATTCGGGCGTCGAGAACGGCTTGACGAGATAGTCGTCGGCGCCGGTGGAGAGGCCGCGCACGCGGTCGCTCTCCTCGCCGCGCGCCGTCAGCATGATGATCGGCAGGCGCTCGGTCTCGGGCCGGGCCCGCAGGCGGCGGCACAACTCGATGCCGGAGATGCCGGGCACCATCCAGTCGAGCACGAGCAGGTCCGGCACGCTTTCCTGCAGCCGGATCTCGGCCTCGTCGCCCCGGGTGATGATCTCGACCTGGTAGCCCTCGGCCTCGAGGTTGTACTTCAGGAGGACGCAGAGCGGCTCCTCGTCCTCCACGACCATCACCTTTGCGGCGATCATGTCCCGGTCTTCCTTCAGGCGGTTGCGTCGGAGACCGCGGTCTCGTCGACGCGCGGACGGGCCATCGGCAGCTGCCGTCCCGTCATCACGTAGTAGGCGTTCTCGGCGATGTTGGTGACGTGGTCGCCGATGCGCTCGAGGTTCTTGGCGCAGAACAGGAGATGCGTGCAGGCGGTGATGTTGCGCGGATCCTCCATCATGTAGGTCAGGAGTTCGCGGAAGATCGCCGTGTACTTGATGTCGATCTTCTCGTCGTCGGCGCGCAGCGCGGGAAGCTCCTCGGCGCGACGCTCCGCATAGAGCGCCACGACGCTCTTCACCTGGTCGTGCACCAGGGAAGCCATGGAGTCGAGGGAATGGGCGAGCGGCTTGGGCGTGGCCGACTGACCGACTGCGCCGACGCGCTTGGCGATGTTCTTGGCGAGGTCGCCGACCCGCTCGAGATCGGAGGCCATGCGGATGGCCGAGACGACGGCGCGCAGGTCCTGCGCCATCGGCTGGCGCCGGGCGATCAGCGTGATCGCCTGCTCGTCGATCTCGCGCTGCTTGGCGTCCATGATGGCGTCGTCGGAGACGACGCGCTGCGCCAGCGCATTGTCGGACGAGAGCAGCGCTCGGGTGGCGTCGGCGACCATCGTGGCCGACAGCGCGCCCATCTCGCGGATCAGCCGGTCGATGGATTCCAGGTCCTGGTCGAAGGAGGCGACGGTATGCTCACCCATGATCTGTCCTCGTCTTTGCTGGGCCGGCGTCAGCCGAAGCGGCCGGTGATGTAATCCTGGGTGCGCTTTTCGTCGGGGTTGGTGAACATCTTGTCGGTCGGCCCCTCCTCGACGAGATAGCCGAGGTGGAACATGGCCGTGCGCTGCGACACGCGGGCGGCCTGCTGCATGGAGTGCGTGACGATCACGATGGTGTAGTTCTGGCGCAACTCGTCGATCAGTTCCTCCACCTTGGCGGTGGCGATGGGATCGAGCGCAGAACAGGGCTCGTCCATCAGGATGACCTCGGGCGACACGGCGATGGCGCGGGCGATGCACAGGCGCTGCTGCTGGCCGCCGGACAGGCCGGTGCCGGGCTCGCTGAGCCGGTCCTTGACCTCATCCCAGATCGCGGCCTTGCGCAGGCTCGACTCCACGATCTGATCCATCTCGGCCTTCGAGGTCGTCAGCCCATGGATGCGCGGCCCGTAGGCGATGTTCTCGTAGATCGATTTCGGGAACGGGTTCGGCTTCTGGAACACCATGCCGACGCGGGCGCGAAGCTCGACGACGTCGATCGAGGGATCATAGACGTCTTCCTGGTCAAGCGTGATCTTGCCGCCGACGCGGCAGCCGTCGATGGTGTCGTTCATGCGGTTGAGGCAGCGCAGGAACGTCGACTTGCCGCAGCCCGACGGGCCGATCAGCGCCGTGACCTGATGCTCCGGCACCGCGAGATCGACGCCGAACAGCGCCTGCTTCTCGCCGTAGTGCACGGTGACCTTCTCGCCGCGCATCTTGATGTTGGGTTCGTTCGTCATGGGCGACAGCTTCTGTTCGATGGAGGCTTCGTTCAGCATGTTCATGTCTTCTTACCCCATTACCAGCGGCGCTCGAAGCGCTGCCTCAGGAAGATGGCAATACCGTTCATCACGACGAGGAAGCCGAGCAGCACGAGGATGGCGGCGGAGGTCCGCGCCACGAAGCCGCGTTCGGGACTGTCGGCCCAGATGTAGATCTGGGTCGGCAGCGCGGTCGAAGCCTCGAAGACGCCGGCCGGGGGGCTGGTGATGAAGGCGTTCATGCCGATGAGCAGCAAGGGCGCGGTCTCGCCCAGCGCCTGCGCCAGGCCGATGATCGTACCGGTCATGATCGACGGCATGGCGAGCGGCAAGATGTGATGGAAGATCGCCTCGTGCTTCGATGCGCCAATGCCCAGCGCCGCCTCGCGGATCGACGAAGGCACCGACGTCAGCGCGGCGCGCGTGACGATGATGATCGTCGGCAGCGTCATCAGCGACAAGACCATGCCGCCGACCAGGGGCGCCGAGCGCGGCAGCCCGAACCAGCCGAGGAACACGGCGAGGCCGAGCAGACCGAAAACCACCGAGGGAACGGCCGCGAGGTTGTTGATATTGATCTCGATCAGGTCCGTGATGCGATTCTTCGGCGCGAACTCCTCCAGGTAAATGGCCGCGGCGATGCCCACCGGGAAGGAGATGAGGAAGCACACCAGGAGCGCCCAGAAGGAGCCGGAGATGGCGCCCGCCAGACCCGCGAGTTCGGGGAAGCGGCTGTCGGAGTTGAAGAACAGGCCCCAGTTGAACGGGCGCGAGATCGCTCCCTGCTGTTCGAGCGCCTTGTAGAATTCAATCTGCTTGTCGTTCACGCGGCGCTGGCTTTCCGGCAGATCGGTGTTCACCAGACCCTTGGCAAGCTGATCGAAGGGATCGGACAGCGGAACGACGAAGGTGGCGCGGCCGTTCAGGAGCGATGGGTCGGCGATAATGCGGTCGCGGATCAGGAAGGCGGCGGACGAGGTGAACAGCGAGAAGTAATCCCTCTCGTCCGAACGCGACAGCTCGCCGATATCGTCGCGCACCGCATCGCGGAAGATGTTGCGCCAGTTCGACTCCATCGGGTTTTCGCGGTTGATCTCGGCGGTGCTGAAATCAATGTCGATCGTCACCATCGACTGCCGGAACGCGTTAGAGCCGGTGTAGACCAGCGTTCCGACGAGCGTGGCCAGGAAGCCGAGCGCGAAGGCGATGGCGATCATGCCGTAGACCTGGAGCCGGCGGTCGGCCGCATAACGGGCCTTGCGACGCGCGGCCATGGCTTCCGACTTCCATGTGACCGGCGCGCCATTGGCGACCGAACCGGCCGGCGTGCCCTCAGCGATAGCCATCAGTACTTCTCCCGGTATTTGCGAACGGTGCGCAGCGCGATCAGATTGAGGCCGAGCGTGATGACAAAGAGCAGCAGGCCAAGCGCGAAGGCGGCGAGCGTCTTCGGATTGTCGAACGCGCTGTCTCCGATAAGCAGCGTCACGATCTGCACCGTCACGGTCGTGACCGAATCGAACGGGTTGAGCGTCATCTTGGCGATGAGGCCGGCCGCCATGACGACGATCATGGTCTCGCCGACGGCGCGGCTGAGCGCCAGAAGCACACCGCCGACGATGCCGGGCAGCGCGGCGGGCAGCAGCACCTTGCGTATGGTCTCGCCCTTGGTGGCGCCAAGCGCATAGGACCCGTCGCGCATGGCGCGGGGCACCGCGGCGAAGGCATCGTCGGACAGCGACGAAATGAAGGGGATGAGCATGACGCCCATGACGCCGCCGGCCGCCATGGCGCTGTTGGGAGCCGCGTCGATGCCCAGGCTCATGCCGAGGCTTCGGATGGCCGGCGCGACCGTGAGCACGGCGAAGAAGCCGTAGACGATCGTCGGGATGCCGGCGAGGATTTCGAGCAGCGGCTTGACGACGGCGCGCAGCCGGCGGTCGGCGTACTCGGTGAGATAGATTGCCGACAGGATGCCTGTGGGGATCGCCACCGCCATAGCAAGCGCCGAGATGACGAAGGTGCCGAACAGCACGGGGATCATGCCGAAGGCGCCCTGCCCCGCAACCTGGTCGGCACGGATCGCAATCTGCGGCTCCCAGCGAAGGCCGAACAGGAACTCCGTGATCGGCACGCGGGCGAAGAACTGGAGCGCCTCGTAGACCAGCGAGCCGACGATCCCCGCGGTCGTCAAGATGGCAACGAGGGAGGAGAACATCATGAACCAGGTCACGGAACGCTCGACGCTATGGCGGGCGCGGAAGCGATGCTCGATGACGCGGAAGCCGAGAAAAGCGCCCAGCGCGACGAGGGCTGCGACGAGCGCTACCAGCGCCCAGGCCGCCAGCCCCTGCAAGGAGCGGAAATGGTCGACGGCAGCAAGCAGCTCTGGCGATGGCTCCCTGAAGATGGAGCCGGAGGCAACCTGTCGGATCTCGCTGATGAGCAGCGCCTGCTGCGCATCCGTGAGATCCGCGGAGCCGGGATAGGAAGCAATGACCAGCGCGTTGATCACGCTGTTCTGGAAGAGAAGCCAAAGCAGCAGGAAGATGAAGGCTGGAACGCCGGTCCAGATCGCAGCGTTGAGACCATGGTAGATCGGGCGCGAATGGGTTTTCGCGGATCCGGCGTCGTTGCGCTTGCCCCGCGCACGCCAAGAGCCCACGAAAGCCGACACGAGCGCGGCCAAAGCCATGAACCCGAAAAGATAGCCGATCATAACGCCCCCGCCAGTCGTCGCGCGTGCCCGTCAAATGCACCCGGCCACCCATCGGGATGGGTGGCCGGTTTCATCGGCTCAAATCAGGAACCGAACTTCTTGCCTTCGAGGACCGCCTTCTGGACCTCGGCGCGCTTCTCGTCGTCGAGCGGGGTCAGACCGCGCTCGGCCATGTAGCCGTCCGGACCGAGAGCCTCTTCCGAGACGTACTCCGCGAGGAACTCGTTCAGGCCGGGGATCACGTCGCGGTGGGCATTCTTCACGTAGAAGAAGAGCGGACGCGCGACCGGGTAGGAACCGTCGGCGATCGTGTCGAAATTGGCCTCGATGCCGTTGATCTTGACGTCCTTCAGCTTGTCCTGGTTCTCGTAGAGGAACGAGTAGCCGAAGATGCCGATGGCGTTCGCGTCAGCCTCAAGGCGCTGAACGATCAGGTTGTCGTTCTCGCCGGCCTCGACGAACGGACCGTCTTGGCGCATGCGCGAGCAGACTTCGTTCCACTTGTCGCGGTTGTCCTTGCGCAGGTCGGCCATGCCGGGCAGGTTCTTGCAGCCGTCATGCATCACGAGTTCGACGAAGGCGTCGCGGGTACCCGACGTGGGGGGCGGGCCGAAGGCGACGATGTCGAACGCCGGCAGCGACGGGTCGATGTCGGACCACTTCTTGTTCGGGTTGGCGATGAAGCCGCCATTGCCGTCCGGGAGCTCGGCGGCGAGCGCCTTGAAGATCTGCTCCTCGGTCAGGTCCATGTCGGGAGCCGAACGGCTGTGCGCGATCGAGAGGCCGTCGTAGCCGATCAGCGCCTCGGTGATGTCGGTCACGCCATTCTCGGTGCACAGCTTGACTTCCGATTCGGTGATCGCGCGCGAGGCGCCCGTCACGTCGGCGAAATCGGGGCCGATGCCGCCGCAGAATGCCTTGAAGCCGCCGCCAGTGCCGACGGACTCGATGACCGGAGCCGGCTTGCCGGTCTTGTTGGCATACTCTTCGGCAGCCGCCTGCGAATACGGGAAAACGGTCGACGAACCCGTGACCTTGATCTGGTCGCGCGCGGCGGCGATGCCGGCGGACGCGGTCAGCGCGATGGCCGCGGCGGACGCCGAGACGAGAAATTTCTTCATTGGGCCTACTCCTCTTGGGAATTCCTCTGACGCCCGAGAGCGGCGTCGCGGCCCGATTAGACCCCTCATGTTACAGTTCGATGACACTTTTATGTCGCCTCGATTAAGGTTTCCGCGCGGCTCCGCCGAGCGGCCGTCGGCGCCGACCGGTGCACGGCGCGCTCCGGGCGGACCGGATGCGGCGAAACGATTGTCGATCAGGCGGTTGCCGCCTCGACCTGCCGGGAATGCGCGAGCCAGCGGCCGATCTTCTCGCGCAGGGTCCGCGGGCTGATCGGCTTCGACAGATAGTCGTCCATGCCGGCCTCCAGGCAACGATCGCGGTCGCCCTTGAGCGCATGCGCGGTGACGCCGACGATCGGGATGCGCTCGCCCCCGCCTTCTTCGGCGCGAATGGCGGCCGTGGCCTCCAGCCCGTTCATCTGCGGCATGGAGACGTCCATCAGGATCATCGAGGGGCGCATGGTCCGCCAGGCCGCCAGCGCCAGTTCGCCATTGCCGACGATCTCGAATGTGTAGCCGGTCTCGCTCAGGATCTGCGCGAAGACGAGCTGGTTCACCTCGTTGTCCTCCGCCACCAGGATGTCGAGATGGCTGGTCCAGCCGTCCGGTTCCGGCGTGGTCGGCGCCGGACCTGCCCGGACCGGCGTCGCTGCGGCCGGCGGCTCCGCCGCGAGCGCGGACCGGGACGTGG
This sequence comes from Mesorhizobium sp., assembly GCA_046292285.1. Classification (GTDB taxonomy): domain Bacteria; phylum Pseudomonadota; class Alphaproteobacteria; order Rhizobiales; family Rhizobiaceae; genus Aquibium. The sequence continues at coordinate 8,297 of JBKBRJ010000021.1, forward strand.
CGGCCCCGGCGGGCGCCGAAGGGCCCGGCAACGTCTGCGCTGGAGCGCCGCGCGCGAGCCGCCCGCGCCTGATCTCCGACAGGAGCGCCTCCTGGAGCGCGTTGGAGCGGACCGGCTTGATGATCTGCATGGCGATGCCGAGATCGCGATATTGTCGGCCGCCGAGCGGCTGGTCGACGGAGGTGAGCATGATCACCGGCGTGGCGTCGATGAAGGGCGTCGCGCGGATTCGCGCGGCGACGTCGGCGCCGTTCATGCCGGGCATCTGGTAATCGAGCACGACGCAATCCACCGGCAGCCCGAGACGCGCGGTCTCGGCCAGCACCGCCAGCGCCTCCGCGCCGCTGGAGGCCGCGCAGGCGTCGAAGCCCCAGGCCGCCATCTGCTCCATCAGGATCGACCGGTTCACCGCGTTGTCGTCGACGACGAGGACGCGCGCGCCTGTGACATCCACCCGATCGATCCGAAGGTCCCGCAGCGCGGGGCCGACGGGCAGGTCGATCTCGAACCAGAAGGTGGACCCCTTGCCGAGCCGGCTTTCGACGCCGATGCGGCCGTTCATCAAGGCGACCAGCCGCGACGTGATCGCCAGCCCGAGTCCGGTGCCCTCGTGGCGGCGCGTCGAACTGGCGTCCACCTGGCTGAACTTCTCGAACACCTGCGCGATCATATCCTCCGGAATGCCGATTCCGGTGTCCTCGATCGCCACCCGAAGGCTGGCCGTCCCATCCTGGACCGTTCCGGAGACGTCGACCAGCACATGGCCGGCATCGGTGAACTTGACGGCGTTGCCGACGAGGTTGGTGACGATCTGGCGCAGCCGCCCGACGTCGCCGACGACGATGGACGGCAGGGCCGGATCGACCCGCACGATGAGCTCGAGATCCTTCTCGTTGGCCCGCGTCGACATCAGCGCGGCCACGTCCTCGACCGATTCGGCCAGATTGAAGGGCGCCGGATCGAGCACCATCTGGCCGGCGTCGATCTTGGAGAAGTCGAGGATGTCGTTGATGATGGTGAGCAACGCGTTGCCCGACTTCACGATGATGTCGGTGAAGGTCTTCTGCTTCACATCCAGCTGGGTGCGGGCAAGCAATTCGGCCATGCCGAGCACGCCGTTCATGGGCGTGCGGATTTCATGGCTCATGTTGGCGAGGAACTCGGACTTGGCGCGGTCGGCCAGAACGGCGCGCTGCTCGGCGCGGCGAAGCGCTTCCTCGCGGAGCTTCAGTTCCGTGATGTCGACGCGCACGCCGACGAAGTAGCCGTCGCTGGTCCGCTCGTCATGGACCTGGAGCCAGGTTCCGTCGGCGTTCTGCTGCTCGCGCACGGCCTGCGTCTCGTGATAGCGGCGCAGGGTTGCCTCGACCCAGGCCCGCGGATCCTCGTCGTAGAGGCGCTCCATTTCCGGCTCGTTCGGGAAGCGGAAGTAGCCGGCCGCATGTCCGGCCTCCAGAACGTCGCGCAAATGATTGCCCGGAACGAGAAGTGGCGCGATCTTCGGCAGCCTTGAAACGATGTGTTCGTTGCACAGCACGAACCTGTCATGCTCGTCGAAGATGACGACGCCGGCGGGGAGCGTCTTCAGGACATGCGCGAGGCGGCGCCGGGCCTCCTCCGCCTCCTGCTCGCGCCGCCGGATGTCCGTGATATCGAACAGGAATCCGGCGAGGAAGCTCTTGCCGCCCTCGATGGTGACAAGCTGCTTGCGCAGGATTCGGAACCGCCCGTCGCCGTGCCGATGCGGATCGTCCTCGATCTCCAGCGGCTCGCCGGTTTCGAGGATCCGCAGTTCCTCCGCCTCGGCCGGCCGCGCCCACCGGGGATCGAAGACCTCCTTCGAGCGCTTGCCGACCAGCGCCGACGCGGTGCTCCCGACGAGCCGGGCGAACGCCTCGTTGACGAAGACGTAGCGCAGGTCCGTGTCCTTGACGAAGACCGGGTCGCTGACGGCGTTCAGCGCGGCTTCCACCAGCCCCGCCCGTTCGAGGGCGCGCTCGAGCTCGGCCTCGCGCAGCTTCAGCGGCGTGATGTCGTAGTGGACGACGAACACCTTGCCGGCCGACAGCGGCGTGATCGAATAGACCAGGGTTGACCCGTCGGTGCGGTGAATCTCTCCGGTGGCGAGGCGGCCGGACTTCATGCCCTCGATCCGTTCGTCGAAATAGGCGTCCTGCTCATCGCGCGGCACGGTGTAGAGGTTACGCACCGGTTCGAGATCGAATACCGACCGCAGCGGCGTTCCGACCGTCAGCGCCTCAGCGTCGAGCCGCCAGAGTTCGCGGAAGGCGCTGTTGACCGACTCGATCCGCAACTCCGAATCCAGCAGCAAGACGCCCATGTTCATGGCGTCGAGCGCAGTCTTGAAATCGCAGAGCACACCGTGCAGCGCCGCGTTCGCGCGGGCGAGTTCTTCTTCGCGCTGCCGTAGGTCGGTGATGTCGTTGCAAATGCCGATGCGCCCGCCTTCACGCGTGAGGTAGTCGCGATGCAGGATCGAGCGCCCGTCGATCGTGCGCAACGTCACCGGCTCCGGCTTCCGGGACGCCCTGTTGCGCAGGAAGGCGGCAAGCCATTCCTCCGGGTTCGCGCCGTCAAGCTCGAACAGGCCGCGCGCGAGGCCGGTGCGAAGGAACTCGACGATGTGGATGCCCGGCCGGATCACGTCGGCGAGACCGTCGTAGAGGGACAGCAGTGCGTCGTTGTAGACCACGATGCGATCGTCGGCGTCGTAGATCGCGACCGCGTCGTGGATGACGTTCATCGCCGAACGCAACGTTCTGGCATCCGCGGCCGCCTCGTCGGTCGGCCGGTCGCCGCGGGGCTCACGCCTGGGCAGGTCGATCGCACCACGCGCGGCGGCGGCCTCGATCAGCGCGGTGACGTTTCGGGTCGCACCCCGGTAGCCCCGGAAGCGCCCGTCTTCGTCGAGGATCGGCAGGCCGGAGACGGATATCCAGCGGCAGCCGGGGCGACCCGCCCTCAGCTCGAGCAGGAAATCGCTGAACGGAAGATGCGCCTCGATCCGCGCAAGATATTTGGTGGTTCCGGGGTCGTCGATCGCGCTGCGGGAAAGGCTCCGGATCGCCGACCGGCCGATGAAGGCCGAGCGCGGCAGGCCAGTGATCTCGGTACAGCGGTCGCTGACCCAGATCCAGCGGTGGTGTTCGTCGGTCTCCCACAGCCAGTCGACCGAAAGCTCGAGCAGGGTCTCGAAACCATGCGCGCCATACTGCGCGTCGATCTCGCGAAAGATGCCGTCCGCGCCGGCCGCCGGGGCCGACGCGTGCCGGGCGCGGCCCGTAGGCCGCGGCGTTCGGGGCGACGTGGCCCTGCCAATGACACCTTCCACCCGCAATCCCCCGATAGCGTATGAGGGACTAGTCATGGAGCAGAAGTTTTAAGGAGTGGCTAACCATTCGCGCGACGACTGCCCGCGAATGGCGGGATGACCACAATCAGGCTCCGTTGACGTCGAAGCGCAGCGGCTTGGCCGAATCGATCTTCGGGTTGGCGCGCAACTCGGCGAGCACGTCCTGCGGGAACGGCTCGTCGAGATAGAGCAGCGCGATGGCGTCGCCGCCCGGCCGGTCGCGGCCGAGCTGGAAGTTGGCGATGTTGACGCCGCGCGAGCCGCAGATCGTGCCGAGCAGGCCGATGATGCCCGGCACGTCGGCATTGGTCGTGTAGAGCATGTGCTGCCCGACCTCGGCGTCGAGGTTGATGCCCTTGATCTGGATGAAGCGCGGCTTGCCGTCGGAAAAGCACGTGCCGGCGATCGAGCGCGTCATGTGCTCGGTCTTCACCGTCAGCTTAATGTAGCCGTCGAAGACGCCCGACTTGTCGCGACGCACCTCCGACAGGATGATGCCGCGCTCCTTCACCATGATCGGTGCCGAGACCATGTTGACGTCGGAGACCTGCGGCCGGATCAGGCCTGCCAGCGCCGCACTGGTCAGCGCCTTCGTGTTCATGGCGGCGGTCGAACCGTCGAACAGGATCTCGACCTCCTTGATCGGGTCCTCCGTGACCTGGCCGACGAAGGCCCCGAGCACCTCGGCGAGCTTGACGAAGGGCCTCAGCCGCGGCGCTTCCTCGGCGGTGATCGAGGGCATGTTGATGGCATTGGAAACCGCGCCCTTGATCAGGTAGTCCGCCATCTGCTCGGCGACCTGCAGGGCGACGTTCTCCTGCGCCTCCGAGGTGGAGGCGCCGAGATGCGGCGTGCAGACGACGTTGGGCATGTCGAACAGCGCGTTCTCGGTCGCCGGCTCGACCTCGAAGACGTCGATTGCGGCGCCCGCCACCTTGCCCGACTTCAGCGCCTCGACGAGATCGGCCTCGACGATCAGTCCGCCGCGCGCGCAGTTGATGATGCGCACGCCGTCCTTCATCTTCGCGATCGCGGCCGCGTCGATGATGTTGCGCGTCTTGTCGGTCAGCGGCGTGTGCAGCGTGATGAAGTCGGCGCGGGCGAACAGTTCGTCGAGCTCGACCTTCTCGATGCCGAGTTCGGAGGCGCGGCTTTCCGACAGGAACGGGTCGAAGCCGACGACGTGCATCCTGAGGCCGATGCCGCGGGTGGCGACGATCGAGCCGATGTTGCCGCAGCCGATCACGCCGAGCGTCTTGCCGGTGATCTCGACGCCCATGAACTTGTTCTTCTCCCACTTGCCGGCGTGGGTGGAGGCGTTGGCCTCGGGAATCTGGCGCGCGACGGCGAACATCAGCGCCACCGCGTGCTCGGCGGTGGTGATGGAATTGCCGAAGGGCGTGTTCATCACGATGATGCCCTTGCGGGAGGCGGCGGGGATGTCGACGTTGTCGACGCCGATGCCGGCGCGGCCGATCACCTTGAGGTTTTCGGCCGCCGCGATCAGCTTCTCGGTGACCTTGGTGGCCGAGCGGATGGCGAGGCCGTCATACTGGCCGATGATGGCGGCGAGCTTGTCCTTGTCCTTGCCGATCTCCGGCAGGTAGTCGACGTCGACGCCGCGATCCTTGAAGATCTGCACGGCGGTGGTGGAAAGGGCGTCGGAAACGAGAACGCGGGGCATGGTGGGTCCTTCTAGGATGTGCATCCCCCTCCCCTTTGCGGGGAGGGTGTCGGCGAAGCCGACGGGTGGGGGTGGTTCAATCTGGCAGGCGGGTGCGGGAAGGTCGGAAGAGCCGGCAACTGGACGTGTCCGGTCCAATTCGTCGCTGCGGCCCCCACCCGCCCCTTCGGGCCACCCTCCCCGCAAGGGGGAGGGTCAAGGAGATCAGGCCGCGGCCTTGAGCGCGGCCTTCTGGGTGGCGAAGGCCCAGTCGAGCCAGGGGAGCAGCGCTTCGAGGTCGGTCGTCTCGACCGTCGCGCCGGCCCAGATGCGCAGGCCGGGAGGCGCGTCGCGATAGGCGCCGATATCGTAGGCCGCGCCTTCCTTCTCGAGCAGGGCCGCGAGGTTCTTGGCGAAGACCGCCTGCGCGTCGCCGTCGAGGGCTACGATGTCGGGATCGACGATCGACAGGCAGACGGAGGTGTTGGACCGCGTCGACGGGTCGACGGCGAGATGGCCGAGCCAGGACGAGGCGGAGACGAAGCGGTCGAGCACGGCGAAATTGGCATCGGCGCGGGCGACGAGCCCGTCGAGCCCGCCCACCGACTTCGCCCATTCGAGCGCGTCGATGTAGTCCTCGACGCACAGCATCGAGGGCGTGTTGATGGTCTCGCCCTTGAAGATGCCCTCGATCAGCTTGCCGCCCGAGGTGAGGCGGAAGATCTTGGGCAGCGGCCAGGCCGGCTTGTAGCTTTCCAGCCGTTCGACGGCGCGTGGGCTGAGGATGAGCATGCCGTGTGCGCCCTCGCCGCCCAGCACCTTCTGCCAGGAGAAGGTGACGACGTCGAGCTTCGAAAAGTCGAGTCGTTGCGCGAAGGCGGCGCTCGTGGCGTCGCAGATGGTAAGCCCCTTGCGATCGGCGGGGATGAAGTCGCCGTTGGGCACGCGCACGCCCGAGGTCGTGCCGTTCCAGGTGAAGACGACGTCGCGGTTGAAATCGATGGTCGAGAGATTGGGGAGTTCGCCATAGGGCGCCTCGATCGTGCGCGCGTCCTTGAGCTTCAGCTGCTTGACGACGTCGGTGACCCAGCCGGCGCCGAAGCTCTCCCAGGCGACCATGTCGACGCCGCGCTCGCCGAGCAGCGACCACATCGCCATCTCGACCGCGCCGGTGTCGGAGGCGGGAACGATGCCGATGCGGTAGTCGGCGGGAACCTGGAGGATTTCGCGGGTGAGATCGATGGCGCGCTCGAGGCGGGCCTTGCCGACCTTGGCGCGGTGCGAGCGGCCGAGCGGCGCGCCCTTGAGCGCCTCGGGCGACCAGCCGGGACGTTTCGCGCAGGGACCGGAGGAAAAATTGGGAGAGGCCGGACGGAATCCGGGCTTGGAGATCGTCATCGTGGTCTATCCTTCCAGATAGTAAGCCCGCTCGTTGGGGAGGGGTGGCCCACGGACGGCGATAGTCCCTTCGCCCCCATGGCGTCAAGGGCAAAGTTTTCGTCGCAGGAAGGATGGGTCGAGGCGCGTTCCCGAGCCGGCAAAACGAAAGGACGGCGGACCAGCCGCCGTCTCTCGAAGTCACGCGGTCCGCGTCGGGGATCTACCAGAGGTCGTAGCGCAGGCCGACCTTGACCTGGTGCAGTTTCAGGCCCTTGGCGATTTCGGGCTCTCCTTCCCGGATCGTGTAGTATTCCAGAGAAGGCGCGGCAAGATAGCTGTAGCCGACGTCGACCGAGACATTCTGCGTGAATTGATAGCTCGCGCCGGCGTTCAGGCTGTAGGCCCACGTGATCTGGTTTTTGTCGTCATGCTGGTCGATGTCGGGCGTCAGGACGTCAACGTAGTTGACCGAGTAACTTTGCTTCCTTTCGGCGTAGGCGATGCCGAGACCGCCTCCGAGATAAGGCGTGATGCCGACATAGGTGCCGAGATCGACATAGGCATTCGCCATGCCAGTCCAGACCTCGTTTTCGACAGAGACGGTGGTCGAACTGACGCCGGCTTCCGCGTAGGACAGGTTCTGATCGTTGCTGCTGAGGAACCCGAGGTTCAGATCGCCCCGAAAATGGTCCGAAAAATGGTAGCCGAAGCCGACGGCGCCCGAAAGGGCGGTGTGGGATTCGTCATAGTCTTCGTCGACGACGGTCGGACCGCCCCAGTCGAGATTTCGGAACGGCTTGCCGAAATTGTAGCTGACGTCGCCGCGAAGGTACCAGCCGGAACCGATTTCGACCGGCACGTATTCCGGCGCCTCCTCGATGTAGAGGGGTGCGTCGTAGTCGGCCGCGACGGCCTGCGCGAGCGGCCATGCCGCGAGGGCGGCGCTCGACAGCAGGAGACGGGAAAGCAGTTTCATGGGCCTCACTCCGGGATCACGCGACCGGGCGGAGATTTCGTCCGCGCAACCGGTTCATGAGGCATTGTTAACCATAGTGGTTAAATGCGGGTTAAGCATAACCGGGTCGTGGGAGCAGTATTTTCAAGGGCTTCGTCCAGGCGGGCACCCGCCGGGAGAAACGGAAGGGCCGCCCGGCTCGACGCCGGACGGCCCTTCGGAAACCAGCGCGCCGGAAGGCGCTTCGTGGCGCTTACTTGTAGACCGGCTCGTAGGTCGGCTCGGGCTGGAAGGCCACCTGCTCGGGCGCGCAGTTGACGTTGCCGCCGAAGGTCCAGCGCAGGCCGCCGCGGACCTCGTGCGTGTTGATGCCCTTGTCGAAGCCGGGGCCGACCCCGATCGACTGGCCCGACGGCGAGTATTCCTCGAACATGCGCCCGCCCTCGATGCGGCTGTAGCGATAGCCGAGGTCGGCCTGCAGGTTGTGGGTGATGCAGTAGGAGGCGCCCGCCATCACGGCATAGGCGAAGCGCCAGCCGGAGGTGCCCTTGTGAACGTCGGTGCCGCCGCCGGTGGTGTTGCGCAGGTCGCCCCAGCGGACATGCGCGCCGCCGATGCCGGCGCCGAGATAGGGCGTCACGCCATAATAGGTGCCGAGATCGACATAGGCGTTGGCGAGCAGCAGCAGAGCGGAGAGGTCCGATTCGTCCTCCGACACGCAGGGATTGCCGCCGCAGGTGCCGCTGGTGCTGCCCTTGAATTTCGACTTGAACCAGTAGTCGCCGGTCAGATCCGTGCGGAAATAGCGGTTGACCTGGTAGCCGACGCCGGCGCCGAGCGACAGCGCGCCCTTCAGGCTCGTCTCGTCGAAGGTGTTGGTGCCGGGCTCCGGATCGCAGCAGCCATAGGTGATGTATTCGGTGCCGCGCAGCTTCGACCAGTGATAGTCGATGTCGCCGCGAATGTACCAACCTCCGACCTCCTGGTAGATCGGCGTCGGCGGAATTTCCACGACCGGAGGCTCGTAGATGTCCGCGGCGAGGGCCGTTGAGGCGCCGCCGAGCGCGAGCGCCGCGATGATCAGCCTGAGCGGCTTCAACATGAGGACTATCCTTGCAGGTCCCGGACATGACCGGCCGGGATTTGGTTGAACTCGCCAAGGATAATGAAACCGAAAGGTTAAATAGCGTTTAACCCTGTTCGTTTACCGTGATTGCTGTTCGCGGCGGTATCGCGGGCACCGCGAACCAAGATGAGGCGGCCTCGGGGACCCGGGATCGGCCAGAAACGAAAAGGATCGCGCGAGGCGCGGTCCGACTTCGGACTTTCGTGGCGGCTGTCGCCTCAGGCGGCGGTCTTGACGCTGCCGATCACGCCGACGATGTCGTCGACCACGGTCTCGACCAGCGAGGGGTCGTCGCCTTCGGCCATGACGCGAATCAGCGGCTCGGTGCCGGACGGGCGGATGACGAGGCGCCCGGCCGATCCGAGGCGCTGGCGCGCGTCCTCGATCATCGCGCGCACCGGCTCGCTCTCGAGCGGGCGTCCGCCGTTGAAGCGGACGTTCTTGAGCACCTGTGGCACCGGTTCGAACTTGCGGCAGACCTCGCTCGCCGGCCTGTTGGAGCGCTTGATGCAGGCGAGAATCTGCAGCGCCGCGACCAGACCGTCGCCGGTGGTGGCGAAGTCCGACAGGACGATGTGGCCCGACTGTTCGCCGCCGACGTTGAAGCCATGCGCGCGCATGTGCTCGACCACGTAGCGGTCACCCACCTTGGTGCGCTGGAGGGTGAGGCCGAGCGTGCCGAGATGGCGCTCGAGGCCGAGATTGGACATGACGGTGGCGACCACGCCGCCGCCCGCGAGACGCCCCGCCTGATGCCATGACTCAGCGATGACGGCCATGACCTGGTCGCCGTCGACGATCTCGCCGTTCTGGTCGACGATGATCATGCGGTCGGCGTCGCCGTCGAGCGCGATACCGATGTCGGCACGCACCTCGCGCACCTTTTCGCACAGGCTCTGCGGCGCGGTGGAGCCGCAGCCGTCGTTGATGTTGAAGCCGTTCGGCTCGTCGTGGATTGCGAAGACCTCGGCGCCGAGTTCCCACAGCGCGGCGGGCGCGACCTTGTAGGCGGCGCCGTTGGCGCAGTCGATGACGATGCGCATCCCGGCCAGCGACATGGAGCGCGGCAGGGTGCGCTTGGCGAACTCGATGTAGCGGTCGTGCACGCCGTCGATGCGCTTGGCGCGGCCGAGGCCCTCCGACGTGGCCAACTGGCGCGAGAGGTCCTTGTCGAGCATCCCCTCGATGCGCGACTCGATCTCGTCGGAGAGCTTGTAGCCGTCGGGGCCGAACAGCTTGATGCCGTTGTCGTAGTAGGGGTTGTGCGAGGCCGAGATCATGACGCCGATGTCGGCGCGCAGCGATCGCGACAGCATGGCAACGGCGGGCGTCGGAACCGGGCCGAGCAGGAATACGTCCATGCCCGCCGCGCAGAAACCCGCCACCATGGCGTTCTCGATCATGTAGCCGGAGAGCCGCGTATCCTTGCCGATGACCACCCGGTGGCGATGATTGCCGCGCTGGAAGGACAGGCCGGCGGCCATGCCGACCTTCATCGCGACTTCCGCGGTCATCGGAAAGGAATTGGCCCGTCCCCGGATCCCATCCGTTCCAAAATACTGTTTCGACATGCTTGTCGGTTTCCTCACCGCTTCTGCCTGGTTCCCCGAACGAAAGGGTGTGCCATAGCGGACATTCTTCCCGGAATCACAATATGTGAGACTGTGTAACCGATTATTGCCACTCAAAGTGACCGCCCGAAAGGGTGAACGGGCGGTTAACGAACGCCGACGAATCCGATCTTTCCCAAAGCAGCCATGTTCGGGCTCGACGATCGATCCAGGTCAGGTCCGGGCCAGGAGCTTCAGGGCCTGGTCGAGATGCAGCCTCTCGACCATGCGTCCGTCGATCTGGATCACGCCCTTGCCAGCATTGCCTGGCAACGCGAAGGCGTCGGCGATGGCATGCGCCGCGGCGATCTCCGCCTCCGACGGGGAAAAGGCGCGGTTGGCCGGGTCGACCTGGGCCGGATGGATCAGCGTCTTGCCGTCGAAGCCCATGGCGCGGCCCTGGTCGCATTCGCGGGCGAAGGCTTCGAGGTCGCGGAAATCGTTGGAGACGCCGTCGAGCGCGTCGATACCGCCGGCACGGGCGGCCAGCACGATCTGCATCAGCCAGGGCAGGAGCCATTGCCGGTCGGGCGTCATCCGAACGCCGGTTTCCTTGACGAGATCGTTGGTGCCGGCGACGAGGCAGTCGAGGCGGGCCGCGGGATCGCGGCCGAGTTCGGCGATGGGGCCGAGATTAAGAACGCCCTTCGGCGTCTCGATCATCGTCCAGAGCTTGATGGCGGGATCGGCGTCGAGCGAATCGAGCATATCGTCGGCGGCCAGCACGTCCTTCGGGCCGTCCACCTTGGGCAGCAGGATCGCGTCCGGCGTCAAGGACGCGGCCGCCGCGAGGTCGTCGACGCCCCACGGGCTCGACAGCGCGTTGACGCGGATCACGAGGTCGGGGCCACCGTCGCGCCGACCGGCGAAGACCCCGGCGAGCCCCGCGCGCGCCTCCGCCTTGGCGGCGGGCGCGACCGCGTCCTCGAGGTCGATCACCACGACGTCGCAGGCGAGCGTCGGCGCCTTGGCGAGCGCCTTTTCGCTGGAAGCGGGTACGTAGAGGACGGAACGGCGGGGACGGAAGGACTTGCTCATGGACCAGTCATGGCAAGGCGCAAGGCCCCTTGCAAGTGCGCGGAGGTTCCGGCAGAGCCTGCCCGATCCGCATCCCGCCAGGAGAGCACCGTGCCGGCCTACGACATCGTCATCATCGGCGGCGCCATCGTCGGCGCCTCGCTGGCCTGGCAGTTGCGCGAGGAGGGATTTGCCGGCTCGATCGCCCTGATCGAACGCGACCCGCGCTTCGAGCATGCCGCGACCACGCTGTCCTGCGCCTCGATCCGGCAGCAGTTCTCGATCCCCGAGAACATCCGCCTGTCGCGCCATACGCTCGACCTGTTCCGGCGGTTGAAGGACAAGTTCGGCGCGGATGCCGACATCGGCTTTCGCGAGAAGGGCTACCTCATCCTCGCTTCCGAGGAAGGTCGGCCGGTGCTCGAGGCGAACCACCGCGTGCAGGTGGCCGAGGGCGCCGACATCCTGCTGGAGGATGCCTCCACGCTGGAGAAGCGCTTTTCCTGGCTGTCGACCGAGGGGATCGCGGCGGGCGCCTTCGGCCGCACCGGCGAAGGCTGGTTCGACGCGCATGCCTTGCTGATGCTGTTTCGCAAGGCGCTGAGGACGAAATCCGTCGACATGATCGAGGCCTCGGCGACGGGGATCGCGCGCGAGGGCAACCGGGTGACGGCGGTCACTCTCGACACCGGCGAGACGCTTTCAGCCGGAATCGTCGTCAACGCGGCCGGCCCGAACGCTGGAAGGGTGGCGGCGATGGCTGGCATCGCGCTGCCGGTGGAGCCGCGCAAGCGCTCCGTCTTCGTGTTCGAGGCGCGCGAGCGTTTCGACGACATGCCGCTGCTGGTGGACCCGTCGGGCGTCTATGTGCGGCCGGAAGGTTCCGTCTACATCACCGGCGGCGCGGAACCCCACGACAACGACGCCGTGGCCGACCCGGCCGATTTCGAGCCCGACTGGGCGCTGTTCGAGGAGACGATCTGGCCGGTGCTGGCGACCCGCATCCCGGCCTTCGAGGCGATCAAGGCCACGCGTGCCTGGGCCGGCCACTACGACTACAACACGCTCGACCAGAACGCCGTGATCGGCCCGCATCCGGAGGTGACGAACTTCCTCTTCGCCAACGGCTTCTCCGGCCATGGCCTGCAGCAGGCGCCGGCCGTGGGCAAGGCGCTGGCCGAACTGATCGTGCACGGAGCCTACCGGACGATCGACTGCTCGGTCTTCGGCTACGAGCGCGTGGCGGCGGGGCGGGCGTATCGCGAACTGAACGTGATCTGAAGCGCCCTCGCCGATGTCGGGCTTTGTCAGTTGACCGCCATCGTCCACGTCCTTAAGAGCGCGCTTCCCACGCGGAAGCGCGGTCCAGGGCGCGGAGAAGACGCATGCTGAGCATATCGGTCGTGGACGTGCCGCTTCGCCAGCGAATGGCGCATCTGCACGACTTCATCGCGCCGCACCTGGGCTTGCGCTTCGAGCCGCGCGACGTCGCGACCTTCGACTATCGTCTCGCCGCCCGGCCGATCGGGAACGGCGTCGTCGTGTCTTCCACCCGCTACAGCGCGGTGACGGGCATCAGGCGTCCCGCAATGCTGGCGGACGGGCGCAGCAACTACGTGCTGTCGATCCACGACACCGACTACGAGTTCGAGGCTGGGGGAAAGCGCCGGGCCATCGGCGCGGGTGACATCGTGGTAGTCGACGAAGCGAGCCCATATCGGTTCCGGCTGCCGGGTACGGGCGCCATGGTCATGACGCTCGACCGAACGCGCCTGCTGCAAACGGCTCCCGGCGCCGCCTCCGAGCCGGCCTGGCACTTCCCCCGGACGTCGCCGATGGTCTCGCTCGTCGGCGGTTATGCCGAACTCCTGCGCAACCTGCCCGACAGCGAACCAACGGAGATCGCCTCGGAACACGTCTACCGGCTGGTGGGCGCCTTGGTGGGCGGGTGGAGCGAGGCCAGCCAGCCACGCCGCGCCGTCGCGCATACGAGGCTCAGGCTGATCAAGGCGGACATCGAGCGCCGGCTGCCGGAGCCGGGACTGACCCTGGAGGCCGTGGCCCGCCGTCACAAGGTCACCCCGCGCTACATCCAGCTCCTGTTTGCCGCCGAAGGAACGAGCTTCTCCGACCATGTCCGCGGGAAACGGCTGGAACGCGCCTGGTTCAGCCTGCGCGACGAGGCGCGCGCGCACGCCTCCATCGCAGCCATCGCCTTCGAATCGGGCTTCGGCGATCTTTCGACTTTCAACCGCGCCTTCCGCCGGCACTTCGGGGCCACCCCGAGCGAGGTGCGCGCCGAAGCGCTGAGCCGGCAGGAGCGATAGCGCCCCACCGCGTCGATCCCGACCATGTTTCACTCCCGCGCGACATCGACTTTTCCTGGCGCATAGTCGCTTCGCCTCCATCCGAGACTGCCCGTTCCCTTTGGCCTAGAGGCGCTGTTCCCGGCGAGTTCTCGCCCGAACGGATGGAATGGATGACGATGAAGGCGGCCATGATGCTGGTGCTTTGCGGTCTGAGGGAGGGACGCGGCAAGCCCCCCTCGGAACAGGCCGAGACGGCGGAGACGCAGTCCCTGGTCACGGTCTCGAAAGTATCAGCGGTCCTGCTATCGGCCCTGGCCCTGGCGATGTTCCTGTCGACGCCGGCGCGGTCCCTGTCGCCAGGCGACGTCGAGCGCGTGGTCGGCGTGATGGAGCAACTGGCCGGGGACCTGGGCGACCTCGCTTATGACGAGGAAGCGGCGGACATCTGGTATGATGAGGACGCCGCGTTCGAGCGGCGGATCGCCGCCGCCGGTTTTTCGAGGCAGACCTGGCGCGACGCGCTCGATCGCACCGTCAAGGGGTATCTCGCCACCCTCGACCAGGCACGGATCGATGCTGCGCTCGTCCCGGCGCTGAACTTCGAGGCAAGGGCGGACCTGTCCGAAGCGCAGAGGGAGGCGGCGCGCGAGATGATCGCGGAATGGCGGGCGAAGATGACGGACTGGCGAAGGGAGGGCGCCGACGACGCGAAGCTGGTCCGCCCCTTCGCCAGCCGGATCGGGCGGGCGCTGGAAGGTTCGGGTGGCGATTGATCCCCCGACGGGCGGCGATGGCGACCCGACAGGCCAAGGGCCTGTAAATGGGGCGGCGAAGCGGGGCACCGACCCTTTGATTTGTGCGGACAAGCCGTATAAAGCGGTGCGCAGCCATATCAGCCGCACCAGACCACGGGCCGAATACGATGCAAAAGTTCACCAAGCTCACCGGCGTCGCCGCTCCGCTGCCGATCATCAATGTCGACACCGACATGATCATCCCGAAGGACTACCTGAAGACGATCAAGCGCACCGGCCTCGGCACCGGCCTGTTCTCGGAGATGCGCTACAACGACGACGGCACGGAGAACCCGGATTTCGTGCTGAACAAGCCGGCCTACCGCAAGGCGCAGATCCTGGTCGCGGGCGACAATTTCGGCTGCGGCTCCTCGCGCGAGCATGCGCCCTGGGCGCTGCTCGACTTCGGCATCCGCTGCGTGATCTCCACCTCGTTCGCCGACATCTTCTACAACAACTGCTTCAAGAACGGCATCCTGCCGATCATGGTCAGCCCCGAGGATCTCGACAAGCTGATGGACGACGCCTCGCGCGGCTCCAACGCCACGCTGACGGTCGACCTCGAGGCGATGGAGATCCGCGGCCCCGACGGCGGCGTCATCAAGTTCGACCTCGATTCCTTCCGCCGCCACTGCCTGCTCAACGGCCTCGACGACATCGGCCTGACGATGGAGAAGGCGCCGGCGATCGCCAGCTACGAGAAGACGCTCGCCGAAAACCGCCCCTGGGCCTGAGACCGCCTCTCATGAAGCCCTTCGTGCCGCGCCGGCTCGAGCCGGTGGTCTTCGGTCTTCTCCTGTCGGGGATGATGTCGTGCATCGTCTCCGGCCTGTCGACGGCCATCGCGTCGGGCATTCATGACGGGTTCTTCCTGCGCTGGATGTCGGCCTGGATTCCCTCCTGGGCGATCGCCTTTCCGTCCATCCTCCTGGTCGCGCCGATCGTGCGACGCATCCTCAAGCGCATCGTCGTCGCCTGATCCCGGGCGACGTCCCGGGCGGCTTGAAGCTGGCGCAGCCGTTTGCGCTTGCGCGCGGGCGGGCGCGGCGATAGCAAGGCCGCGATTTCCAAGCTCAACGGAGACTTCCCCCATGGCGACGCGCAAACTTCTCCTTCTCGCCGGTGACGGCATCGGCCCCGAGGCGATGGCCGAGGTGAAGAAGCTGATCGCCACCATGAACGGGAAGATGGGCGCCGGCTTCGAGACCGAGGAAGGTTTGGTGGGCGGCTGCGCCTACGACGCGCATGGCCAGGCGATCTCGGAAGCGGACATGGCCAAGGCGATGGCGTCGGACGCCGTGCTGTTCGGGGCGGTCGGCGGGCCGAAGTGGGACGGCGTTCCCTACGAGGTGCGGCCCGAGGCCGGCCTGTTGCGGCTGCGCAAGGACATGGAACTGTTCGCCAATTTGCGTCCGGCGATCTGCTATCCGGCGCTGGCGCAATCGTCGTCGCTGAAGCCCGAGGTGGTCGAGGGTCTCGACATCCTGATCATCCGCGAATTGACCGGCGGCGTCTACTTCGGCGAACCGAAGACCATCACCGACCTCGGCAACGGCCAGAAGCGGGCGATCGACACGCAGGTCTACGACACGTTCGAGATCGAGCGCATCGCGGGCGTGGCCTTCGAGCTGGCGCGTACGCGCCGGAACAAGGTCTGCTCGATGGAAAAGCGCAACGTCATGAAGTCGGGCGTCCTGTGGAACGAGGTGGTGACGGCCACCCACAAGGCCAAGTATCCCGACGTCGAGCTCTCCCACATGCTGGCGGATGCCGGCGGCATGCAGTTGGTGCGCTGGCCGAAGCAATTCGACGTGATCGTCACCGACAATCTGTTCGGCGACATGCTGTCTGACGTCGCGGCGATGCTGACCGGCTCGCTGGGCATGCTGCCCTCGGCCTCGCTCGGCGCGCCGGACGCCAGGACCGGGCAGCGCAAGGCGCTCTACGAGCCCGTGCACGGCTCCGCGCCCGACATCGCCGGCCAGGGCATCGCCAACCCGATCGCCATGATCGCCTCCTTCGCCATGTGCCTGCGCTATTCCTTCAACATGGTCGCCGAGGCCGACCGGCTGGAAGCAGCGATCGCCGCGGTGCTCGACGACGGCCTGCGCACCGCCGACATCATGTCGGACGGGATGACCAAGGTGGGCACCGCCCAGATGGGCGACGCGATCGTGGCGAAGTTCATGGCGCTTTCGGCCTGAGGCCGACAACCACGCATGGGAAGAACCGGGGCCGGCGCGGCGACGCGCCGGCCTTTTCGCGTTCCGGTGTCGCCCGCCGCGACGAGTCGCGCCCGAGGTCCGCTTCAGAGCGCGCCCGGCGGAACATCGCCCCATCTGTTGGCCTTACCTTGCGACGGGATCAGCGCGAAAACGATGAGAATGAGGCTGCCGATCGTCGGGATCAGACCGAGCAGGACGAACCAGCCGGACAGCCCGATGTCGTGGATGCGCCGCACCGTGACGGCGATCGACGGCAGGATCATCGCCAGCAGGACGAGGGGCGCCAGGATTGCCAGCGTGATCGGTTCGTCCCTGTCGAGATTGCCGGCCCCCGCATCGATCACCAGCGCGGCGAACGAGACGAGCGACATCATCAGCAGGAAAAAAAGCACGAAGCCCCAGTATTCCCTCCGGCGCGCGCGTCCGCCGAAGCGGGCATATCCGCCGGTGACGCAGTACCGGAAATGACCGAAGAGCGAGCGAGGATCGGGAGCGTCGGCCGGTTGCGCCGACATCGGCGCGGACGTGACGGCCCCGGCCGTGATGGACGGGACCGCGCCGGTCGGCCGCGCCTCGCGCGTGGACGGGCTCGCGGCGGCCGGCGCTGCGACGAACCCGCCCTCCGGCTGGATGGCGCCGGCGCGGTTGCCCGACGGCGTGAAGGCAATGCGCATGCCCTTTCTCGGCGCATAGCCGGCCGGCAGGTCGCCGCGATCGAAATGATAGCGGTTTCCGTCGTCGCCGTTCGCGAAGCCGATGCCGCGCTCGTCGTCGAAATAGAGAACCTCGCCCTTCACGATCCGCCCTTTCCCGGCCCGTCGCCCCAAGGCAAAATCCGGCGCGGACCGGGTCCTGTCAACCGACCTCCGACCGGCGGCTCAAAGGAAGCCGATGAAGCGACCCGCGACCAGCACGCCCGGCCAGACGAGCAGCGACAAGGCGGCGGAGAGGCGTTCGGCGGCGGAAAAACCGCCGTGCCCGGAAAGTTCGCGGCGGCGGGCGACGCGCAGGAACATGACCAGATTGAGCCCGGCCAGCACGATCAGCCCGAGCTTGAGCTGGAAGGCCGGGTTGAAGGCGTATTCGGTGGCGCGGACGGAGAACAGCGCGAGGCCCGTCATCACCGCGCCGACGAAGGCGCCGATCGCGACGGGCCTGAGCGCCGCCACCAAGGCGTGGCCGTCAAGGCGACGGAACCGCCCCAGCACGCGCAGGTCCATGAGCCCGACGGTGGCGACCAGCACGCCGAGCGACAGGATGTGCAGGGCGTTGACCTGCGGATAGGCGACGAAGGACGCGCGCAGCGCGGCCGCCGGCGCCAGGCCCTCGACGGCCCGGAGCAAGTAGAGGAACGGTGTGGAATCCAAGACGATCGGCCCGCCTCGCCCGCCGGCCCGGTCAGGACGGTGCGCGGTAGGGATAGACGTCGTAGGTGCCGCCGTTGACGATGACGCGCACCGCCTTCATGCGGTTCTCGCCGTCGTCCCGCGAGCGATTGCCGATCGCGGTCACCTCGTCGCCGACGGCGGCGACCTTGTCGGTGAAGCCGGCGGCGACGGTGCGCGACGGGGGCGCGAGCTCGACGCGCCAGATCGCGCCGTTCACGTCGACGTCGATCGTGGCGTGCGGATTGCCGATGTAGATGGCGGCGATCACGCCCTCGAGCTGGAAGAAGCCGTCCTGGGTCCACGACCAGCCGTGGTGCGCCAGCGCGGCCACCGGCGCCAGCGCCGCGAGCGCAAAGGCAGCCGCGATGCCGCGAAGACGCCGTGACGAGTTTCCGATCATTGCCGTTCCTTCCAGTTAGCGTGCCTAGGGTATTCAGATGGGTCGTGCGGCGGTGGCGTCAAATCACGCCGGCTTGATGACGGCGCCGGCTGCTCGCGCGGCGCGACGCGTTTGCATCTTTGCCGGCGCATCGCTAGATCGGTTGCGACCGCGCAAGGGGCGGTACGGAGCGTTCCGGATGATCTCACGCGAAACGGTGACGGCGCAGGCGCAACGGCTTGGACGGTCGGTCGCCGCGCAGGCCGAGCGGATCAAGGATGCCGCCGTCCCGCGCCTGAGGCTCCTCGCCCACAATGCGCCGTCGGCGTTCCGCTTCGCGCGACGCCGGCTCGACGCACGCACGGCGCTGCGGGGCCGCCACGAACCCTGGCGGCGGTTCGCCGTGGTGACGATCGCCCTGATCGCCCTTGCCGCCGCCTATTTCGATCCGGTCTTCGCCGCCGTGCCGCGTGACTGGAAAAGCCCCCTCTACGGGTTCGGCCAGACGATCACCGATATCGGCCTGTCGGGGCCCTACCTGATTCCGCTGGCGCTCTTCCTGGTCTGGACCGCATTGGTCGACTGGTCGGCCCTGGAGAGACGGTCGAGGCTGCACCTCTTCAACGGCACCGCCGCCGCCTGGTACGCCTTCGCCTCGATCGCCGGTTCGGGCCTGCTGGTGACGCTGCTGAAACAGCTGTTCGGACGCGCGCGGCCGAAACTGGCGGGCGAACTCGGCGCCTTCAACTTCGATCCCTTCTCGTTCGACGCCGCGCATCTGAGCTTCCCGTCGGGCCATGCCACGACGGTGGGCGCTGTGTGCTTCTGTGTCGCGATCCTGTTTCCGCGCCTGCGGCTGGCGGCCATCCTCGCCGCGCTGTGGTTCGGCTTCTCCCGCTCGGTCGTCGGCGCGCACCATCCGAGCGACGTGGTGGCCGGCCTCCTGATCGGCGGCTGGTTTTCCTACTGGGTGGCGATCCGCTTCGGCAAGGCGGGTCTCGTCTTCCTCCTGCCGGAGGGCAAGCTGCCGCAACGGCGACGCTCGTTCCATCTCCTGCCGCTGCCGGCGCACCGCGCGTTCAGGCGCCTCGTCCACCGGGCCGACGTCGAGGCGCACCGCATCGCGGGAAAGCGTTTCGAGGCGCTCTGATTGACTTTGCGGCACGGTTGTGGCTATGAGCGGCACGTTTTGCGGAGCATGACATGCGCGGCCTGACCATGGCTTTCCTTTCCTTCGGCTCGACCGGCCTGCTGGCCGGCCTCGGCCGCATGCGCGCGCCCGTCTCCACCACCAAAACCCCGGCCAAAACGACGACCACCACGGTCTGACCACCTCGGCCTGCTCGCCCCTCTCCCGGGTCCGGCCCGGGGAGAAACCCGCTAAGGCCAGCGGGTTCACCAATCCAGGCGAGAGGAGAGGGACAGGAGTTTCCAGATGGGTTTCAAGATCGCAATCGCCGGCGCGACCGGCAATGTCGGGCGCGAGATGCTCAACATCCTCGAGGAGCGCGGCTTTCCGGCCGACGAGATCGTGCCGTTGGCCTCACGCCGCTCGGTCGGCACGGAAGTCTCCTACGGCGACAAGACGCTGAAGGTGAAGGACCTGGCGACCTATGACTTCTCCGACACCGACATCTGCCTGATGTCGGCCGGCGGCGCCGTGTCCAAGGAATACTCGCCGAAGATCGGCCGGCAGGGCTGCGTCGTGATCGATAATTCGAGCGCCTGGCGCTACGACCAGGACGTGCCGCTGATCGTGCCCGAGGTGAACCCGGACGCCATCGCCGGCTTCACGAAGAAGAACATCATCGCCAATCCGAACTGCTCCACCGCGCAGTTGCTCGTGGCCTTGAAGCCGCTGCATGACGCCGCGACCATCAAGCGCGTCGTGGTCGCCACCTACCAGTCGGTCTCCGGCGCCGGCAAGGACGGCATGGACGAGCTGTTCACGCAGACCCGCGCGGTCTACGTGGCCGATCCGGTCGAGAACAAGAAGTTCACCAAGCGCATCGCCTTCAACGTCATCCCCCACATCGACGTCTTCATGGAGGACGGCTACACGAAGGAAGAGTGGAAGATGGTGGCCGAGACGAAGAAGATGCTCGACCCGAAGATCAAGCTGACCGCGACCTGCGTGCGCGTGCCGGTCTTCATCGGTCATTCGGAAGCCGTCAACATCGAGTTCGAGAAGCCGATCACGGCCGACGAGGCGCGCGACATCCTGCGCGACGCGCCCGGCTGCCAGGTGATCGACAAGCGCGAGGACGGCGGCTACATCACGCCGCTCGAATCCGCCGGCGAGGACGCGACCTACATCAGCCGCATCCGCGAGGACATCACCGTCGAGAACGGCCTCTCGATGTGGATCGTCTCCGACAACCTGCGCAAGGGTGCTGCCCTCAACGCCGTCCAGATCGCCGAGCTGCTGGTGGAGCGCGGCCTGATCCAGCCGAAGAAGAAGGCGGCCTGAGCCCTCCAGCGGCTTCATTCGACAGTCTAAAAGCGGCGCGCCCTCGACGGCGCGCCGTTGTCGTTCGGAGGTGCGGCGCATTCTCTGGCCGCAACCCGATCCCATGAAGGTCCTCTCCCGTTACTGGCACATCCGGTAGCCGCCACGGCGCTCGGCGAGGTCGAGATGCAGGTGATCGTCGTGGTAGGCGTCCGATCCGGGGCCCAGCACGGTGGTGAAATGCAGGCAGGCGCCAGCCTGCACCGCGCGCTGGAATGCCTCCTCGATATTGCCCTTGCCGGTTCGCGGGACGATCGGAATCGGCTCGCGGCCCTCGAAGTCGAATCGGCTGACGTCGATGGCGCTGCCGGTGGCGTGCTCCGAGATCTTCGCGCCTGGCTGGCCGTTGCGGCCGCGGCAGACATAAGTCGAGGCGTGGGTGATGCCCGAAAGCGCGACGCCCTCGCCGAGCGCGCGGGCCGCCGGCTGCGCCACGTCCCGCACCCAGCGCGCGGTTGCGAGCGCGGCGGGACATGTCATCTGCGTGCCGGGATCGAGGTCGATGCCGGGCGCTGGCTCGGCCAGGTCGTATGGCTGCGGCACGCCGCAGCCCCCCTCACCTTCGATCGGATCCAGCCGCTCGAACACCGCTCCGAGCCGCGTCAGCTCGGCCTCGCAGGCGGCGATCTCGGAATCGGACAGCGGCTCGGGCTGCGGGACGTCGGCGATCGGGTCGGGCTTTTCGACCGCGGGCGGAGTTGCCTCCTCGGCTTCGCTCGCGTCGTCATCCTTCGTGGCGTCCGGATTCGCTGGTCCGGCGGGGTCGCTCGCCGCATCGGGCTCAGCAGACTGAACCTCGGCCGGGCGCGGGATATCGGGCGGCCGCGGCGCCTCGTCGGGGAGGTCCACGGCGGCCATCAGAAGCAGTGTGGCGGGGAGCAGAAGCAGCTGTAGCGGAAGTCCCATGGTCGTCGCGCCTTTCGATCGGCTGGCGCGGGACAACGCGGGCGTGGCCGGTTGGCTCCCGCCGCCGGCCCTTCGCGAGCATCCATCGGAGATGCGCTACCCGGGGGTCAGAACCCGAAGAACGTGGTGCCGATCCAGTATGCGACGAGCACGAGCAGCAGCGGCAGCAGGAGGTCGACGAAGCGCCGTCCGAACCCCTTGAGCGGTTGCGTCTTGGGCGAAACCGGCCGCGCCGGTTCCCAGCCGATGTCCTTGGTCATGCGACGGCCTCCTCCGATGGCTCCCCCGTCAACCCGAAGGCTACGTTACGGCAACCGGATTAACCATTGCTTGTCAGAGACGCGCAAACTCGTGCGAATCGGCTCGTTCCGCCTCGAAAGGAGCCCAAACGGCAGGCGCCGGACGGCCGTGTCTGCCGCAATGCCCTCAGGCGCCGATGTCCTCGTCGGATCTGCGCTTGTGCGCGGCGAGCGCCATCAGCCGGCGGTCCCGCCAGACCTGTCGCTCGGCGAGCCGGTCGGCCGGCAGCTTCGCGCGGCGGTCCGCCTCGACCGTTTCCAGCACCGGGCCAGCCCAGTCCACGCGGCGCTGCATCTGGTGGAACATCGTCTCGTAGATGCCCTGGTAGCGCTCGACATAATCGCGCACGCCGGCCGGCGCGTTCAGGTCGATCGTTTCGAACGGCCCCATGAAGGACCAGCGCAGCGCCAGCCCGTCGCGGATGCCGATGTCGACGTCCTCGATGCTGGCATAGCCGTCGGCGACGAGCCGAAACGCCTCCTCCAGTAGCGCGCCCTGTAGCCGGTTCATGATGAAGCCGTCGAGCTCGCGCTTCATCACCAGCGGCGCGTGGCCGGCGGCGACCAGAAGCGCACGCGTGCGCTCGACCGTCTCGGCCGAGGTCCAGGGCGCGGGAACCACCTCCGCCGCCGGAATGAGATAGGGCGGGTTGAGCGGGTGGACGACGAGGCAGCGATGTCGCCCGGCCAGATGTTCGGTGAAGCTCGACGGCAGCAGCGCCGACGTCGAGCTCGCGATCACCGCATCCGCGTGTGCCAGACCGTCAATCAGAGAAAACACCTCGCGCTTGACGTCGCGCTTCTCGGGCGTGTTCTCCTGGATGTGCCGGGCGCCGTCGAGCGCCTGGGCGATATCGGTGGTGACCGAGATTCGCGCCAGCACCGCCTCCGGCGTCTGCCCGCGCAGGAGATCGTTGGCCTCCAGATCGCCGAGCACGCCCTCGATGAAGCCGCGCGCGCCCTCGGTCGCCGCCGCGACCTGGTCCCACATCGCGACCTCGTTGCCGGCGCGCGCGAAACTGATCGCCCAGGCGCGCCCGATGAAGCCGCTGCCGATGATTGCTATCCCTGCCATGAAGGCCCTCCTCCCGAAGACTTTCCGGGTATCGCGTGCCGCCGGTCCTGTCGAGCCGGAACGACGCCCACCAATGAGGACGGCCCAATTCCATCCATGTGATGGACGGCGATCTCATGTGGATCAGCCGCGCATTCGAGAGGCCGCGTCAGAGAGCCGCTGCGCGCGACAGCGATCCGGAGGGAACAGCGGCTCGGCCGTCACCCGGTGGCAGGCAGGCCCTGGAGCGTGGCCGGGCTTCGGGGCGCCGGCTCGGCGGCGTCGACGTTCTCGCCCTTCACGAGACGCTGGATCAGTTCGGCGGTCTCCCGCGACGACACCGCGTCGCCGTGGGTGTCGCCGGATATCACCACCCGTCGGTTCGGCAGCAACTGGTTGATGGGGAATTCCGGGTCGTCGAAGGGAGCCGACCGCTTGACGCTGACGATGAACGAGAACGGGAAATCGCACGGGCTTGGCTCGTACGCCCGATAGGCGCGTCTTAGCATCGCCGTCGTGACCGCGGCCGCCTCACCCGAGGAGATGCCGGCGAGTTCCGTAGCCTGCTGCGTCTGCGTGTCCTCGCCCTTCGAAGCCGCGAAGGCGTCGGAACGCCTGGCGCCACGCCTCTTGTTGCGTCGCTGCGTGCCCGAAACCAGATGCCGGCGAATGGCGGGATCATCGAAGGCCCGGGGATCGTGGACGTCGACGAATCGACCGGTGCTGACGAAGGTCTTGATCCTGCGCGCCAGCGAGAGCGATCCCTTCACCACGGCGACGACGGTGTCCGGAACCTGGGGGAGCCGAAGATTCCCGAGGCTGATCCGCCTGAGGCTGTAATCCTTGCGCATTCCCGACGGAAGATTGGTGTCGATGAGGATGACGTTCGTCGGCTCGATCCCCTGGCGCTCCATCTGCTGAGCGATTTCGACGGCGATCCAGCCGCCCGCGCAATAGGCCACCAGGTTCCACGGCGGCTCGGGCTGGATCTCCAGGATCGAACGAAGATAGCCGGAAGCGATCTCCTCGACGCTCGCGAGCGGTGGCGCCGCGCCGTCATAGCCCTGGGCCTGGAACAGATAGACCGGCTGCTCGGGATCGAGCGCGTCGCGGAACCTTGGCTTTGGAAAGATGATGCCGGCCGCGCCATGGATCATGAAGATGGGCGCAAGCCGGCCATCCGGATTGATCGCGATGACATTGCTCGGGAGGGGTTTTCGATCCGTCCTGGCGGTGGCGCCGAAGCTCTCCAGAAGCTTGCGCGGCGTGCAGAGATCGGCCAGTTGGCTCTCCTTGAGCTTGACGTCAAATGCCGGCCGCAGGGCGGCGACCAGAGTCGCGGCGAGGAGCGAATCGCCGCCGAGTTCAAAGAAGTCGTCGTTGAGCCCGACATGGTCCAGATCGAAGGCCTCGGCCCAGAGGCGGACCATTCGCGTCTCCGCTTCCGACGACGGAGCGACATAAGGAGCCGAAAGCTCCATCGATTCCCGGTTCATCGCCTACCCCACCCGCCCTGTCGGCAGGCGCAAAAAACCGCCAGCCCGACATTCAAGAAACAGCTGCCCCTCGACCGGACCCGAGCCTGCGCTTCCAACGCGACGAAGCAGAGAGCCCAGGCCAAACTTCAGCTTTATCTTGGACGATAGACAGCCTGTGAAAAGGCAACAACCCCTTGGCTTGGGATTTCCCTGATTTTCCGGTTCCATGCCCACTATTCACTGGATTTCGAGCGCATTGGAAGGATCATACGGCCGATAGCTGTTGATCTGGGCTGTCCAACCACACATTACTCGGATGAAAGGCCATGCTGATATCCTGTCGGAATGGTCGTGCTTACCCAGTCCGATTGCCGGACGCGACCAGTCGGAGGATCCATTGCTAGGCGTGGTTGCAAGCGCGTTGATCGATACTTTGTCGACCGATCTCGATCGGCCGGTGATTTCCGGGGAGACGGACCTGACGGCCGGCGAACTGCTTCGGCGTTCGGCCGGCTTTGCGGCGATGCTCGGCGAGCATGGCTGCGGACAGGACAGCCGCATCGCCTTGTACCTCCAATCGAACACCGACCTGCTCGCGGGAATGATCGGCGGCTGGATGGTCGGCGCCTGCGTGATGATGATGGACTTCCGCACCCCCGGGCCTCAGCGTTCGGCGATCGCGAAGGCGGTCAGCGCGACGCTTTCGATCGAAAGCCGCCGCATGCCGAAGTCCGCCGACGACTATCGTTGGGTCCTCTTCGGCGACGACTGGCGCCGGCCCGCGCCCTGGGCCGACTTCGCCAATGCCCGCGCGACCGAGAACTCCTTCGCGCTGTGCGCGCTCTCGTCCGGGACGACCGGCGTGCCCAAGATCTACCTCCAGAGCCACGAACTCACCATGCGCCGACTGAAGCATGGCGCGACGTCGCGGCAATCGCCGGAGCACCCGTTCGTGGCGCCCATGAGCATCTCGATCTCCGCGACCCGCTCCCGCGTGCTGAATTGCCTGTTCGGCGGCGGAAGGGTTCATTTCATGCCGCCGCTTGCGTCGGCCGGTGAACTGATCGAGACGCTGTCGGCCACGCGCGCCTCGGGGACGGCGCTGCCGCCGAGCATCATCGCCCAGATGGTCCGGGAGATCGGCGAACGTCCGCAACCCTATTTCCCCCACCTGAAGCTGCTTCGCAGCACCGGGGGTCCGGCTCTGCCCGAGGACAAGATAGCGGCCTACCGCTACCTCTCGCCGGGCTACCGGATGGCGTACTCGTCCAACCTGACCGGGATGACGACCTCGCTGGCCGGCGAGGACGTGTTGAAAAGACCGGAAACCGTCGGCCGCCCCATCGATGGTATCACGATCGAAATCGTGGACGGGGCGACGGGAGAACGATTGCCCTTCCATCAAGCCGGGCTGATCAAAGTCGTCACGCCCTATCTCAGCGAGGTGACGATCGAGGCGGAGGGGGGACGAGCCGAAGGCCGCGAGTTGCGCGGCGAGGGATGGGGAATTCCGGGCGACATCGGCATCCTCGACGAGGAGGGCTTCCTGACCATCGTCGGGCGCGGAGCCGACATGATCATTCGCGGCGGCGTGAACGTCGCGCCGCAGGAGATCGAAGCGATCCTGATCCAGCACCCCGCCATCGAGGACGTCGCCGTGGCGGGAATCGAGGATCCCATCTACGGCCAGGAAATCGTCGCCGCCATCGTCTCCAAGGCCGGCGACGAGAACGAGTTCCGCGCCTTCTGCATCCGCAACCTGGCGCCGGAAAAACGCCCGCGCATCATCCGGATCGTCGAAAGCCTGCCCTACAATGCGGCCGGGAAGCTGCAACGATCGAAGGTGGCCGACATGCTGTCAGGCGAAGGCTGACAACGCCTTTTCCAGCAGGCTTCGCGGCCACGGCGTCGAGATCAGGCGATCGAAGACCAGGTGGACGACCAGCGCGACCAGCGCGCCTGTCGTCACCGAGCGCACCACGCTCTCGCCGCCCCGGCGCATGGTGGCGGCGACGAGAAGGCCGCTGGAAAGCAGCGGGCCAAACAGAAGGAGGCCACCGAGGAAGGCTGGGATCCCCATGACCACGCCGGCGCCAGCCCGCGTCATGACCGCATCGGGCATCGGTCCGTTTCCCGCGGGGGCGATGCCGCCGCCCTTCGCGGGCACCAGCGCCCGGAACAGCATCAGGACGGCCACGATCATCAGGAAGACGGCGGTGATCGACGGAAACAGGGCCGCGGCCGCCGGCAACGTCTGCGCCGTCAGCAGGACGAAGCCGGCGAACGCGAACACGCCGATGGAATTCCAGAGGCCTCCCGAGGCGGCCTCGGGCGCACCAACGCCGCCTCGTCTCCGTCCGATCAGATACCATCCGATCTGGAAGGCGAGCAGCAGGGCAACGAGCAGGAAACTCGGCCGCAGGAAGGTGGACCAGCCGAAGATCTGCCACGACAGGAAGAAGTTGCGCTCCACCAGTTCGCCGAGGACGAAGCCCAGCGCCAGGGCCGGCCGCGGCCAGTCCCTGGCCTTCATGACCATGCCGACCACGCCGAAGCACAGCAGCACCACGATATCCTGGATGCTCGCGGACGACTGGAAGGCGCCCAGGATGACGAAGACGAGCGCGATGGGTCCGATGATGTGGGACCCGACCGTGGCGATCCGCGAAAGCGGGGTCGAAAGGGCAAGGCAGATGCCCGCCCCGATCACGTTCGCCATAGCCAGGCTGAAGATCATGGCCACGGTGACCGCGGCGTTGGCTTCCAGCATGTGCGGGCCGGGCACGACCCCGTGCACGATCAGCGCGCCGAGCAGGAGGGCCGTGCCGGCGCCGCCCGGTATCCCGAGCGCGATGGTCGGGATGAGGGAACCGCCATCATTGGCGTTGTTGGCGCTCTCCGGTCCGATGACGCCGCGGATGTTGCCCTCGCCGAACTCGGGACCGTCGCCGCGATTGCGCCTGGCGAATCCGTAGGCGATCCAGCTGACGACCGAGAGGCCGACGCCCGGCAGCGCACCGAGAAGCGCGCCGATGCCGCTGCACTGCAGGACCAGGCGCCATTCGCGCAGCGTGTTTGCGATCCCGTCGCGAACGCCCGTGGTCACCGCCGCTCCGGGTTCGGCGATCGCTTTCCTCGACATCATCGACGCCACCTCGGGAATCCCGAACAGCCCGAGGAAGAGCGCGCCGAGCGGCAGCCCTTCCCAGAGATAGATCTGGCCGAAGGTCCAGCGGTGCGCGGCGGTCTGGTCATCGACGCCGATGAAGGAAAGGACGACCCCGGCGCCGGCCGCGGCAAAGCCCTTGAGCGGATCGCGACCGACCAGCAGGGCGACGAGCGACAGGCCGAGCAGCGTGACGGCCAGGAAATCGGGCGTGCGCAGCATGAGGACGAGGGGTTTCAGCAGCGGAAGGCTGACGGCCAGGATGAACGCGCCGAACAATCCGCCGAGCAGCGAAGCGGAATAGGCCGCGCCGAGCGCCCGCCCCGCCTGGTTCTTCTTGGCGAGCGCATGTCCGTCGACGACGGTCGCCATCGCACCGACCGTGCCCGGCACTCCGACGAGCACGGCGGGAATTGTGTCCGACGTCGTCGTCACCGACGACATTCCGAGAAGCAAGGCGATCGCCGAATAGGGATCGAGTCCGAAGGTCATGGGGATCAGCAACGCCATGCCGAACAACCCGCCCAGTCCGGGGATCACGCCGATGACCAGCCCCGTGCAGACGCCGACCAGCAGCATGGCCAGCCGCAACGGCTCGGTCATCTCGGCCAGTGCCGCAAGGATGACGTCCATGGCGGGGCCGGCTCGCGATCGTCGCCGCTACTCGATCAGTTCGCGGGCCCTGGCGACCGTTTCCTGCGGGAGGGTATAGAAAGTCTTCGAGATTTCCTCGATCCGCTTGCCGCCAGTGGCGTCGATCTCGACCTTCAGCCCTTTGGCTTCCGCCAGGAATTCCGGATCACGGACCATCTCGTCGAAGGCGGCTCTATACTTCGTCACGATGTCGGGCGTGGTGGCTGATGGAAGCATGAAGGAATGATGGAAAGTCAGTGTCCTGGTGACGATGTCCGCCGCATCGCGATCGAGTTCCGACGAGACAAAGTCGGACAGGACCGGCACTTTCGCCGCATCGGTCGAGGCATCCGCCACAACCGTCACGATGACGTTGATGCTGTCCAGCAGTCCCATCGAGCGCAGCGACGAATAGGTGGCGCTGCAACGCCCGGCGATCTCGCCCCGCTCGATCGCCGCATCGATATCGCTGGCGCCCTGGAATCCGGTCACGATGGTGAACCTGGCGCCAAGCATGTTCTTGGCAAGCGCGGCGTGCATGTAGGTGGTGCTCGCCTTTCCGGAAGCGCCGAGCAGGATCTCCTTCGTGCGGAAGTCCTCGAGGGTTTCCACGCCGCTCTTCCTGCCGGTGAAGCAGACGGAGGCCTCGTTGCGCAAGGCGCCGAGCCAGCGGAACTCGGACGCCTTCAGGTGCTGCAGGCCAGGGTCCAGGAGAGGCGCCGTCGCCATGGTGGGGCTGACCACGCCGATGACGGAGCCGTCGCCGGGCTCGGAATCCTGAAGCATCTCGGTGAGCTTCAGACTGCCGCCGCCCGGCACGTTCTGCACGACGATCGTCGGGTTTCCCTCCAGAAATCTGCCGAGGTGCCGCGCAACGAGCCTCCCCGACAGGTCGAAGCCGCCACCGGCCGGATATCCGACCTTGATCGTGATGGTCTGGGCCGCCGAGGCCGGCATCGCGAGCATCGCCGCAAGCCCCGCCGCGGCAAGCACACGCAAGACGTTTCCAAACGACGCCATCATTCTCCCCTTCGCCTCCACCCCGGCCACCCTGCGTCGATCCGGACGCGGGCTTGGTTGGCAGGCCACTCGTTTGGCCAACTCTTAACCGGGGGACCGGACCGGAGGCAAGGCAGCGTGCGTGGCTTGAATCAGAACCCGATGAACAACGACGCCACGGCCTGGCGGCGGCGTGGCTCTCCGTGCTCCCGGAAGCCGCGTTTCGGCGACAGAGGGTTTCCGACAATCGCGGGCAAGGCCCTGGGAACCACCGCGAAGGAGCCCGTCAGCGATCGAGCGGTCGAGCGCCGCCCTCGTCCGAAGCACGTCACGCGCAAAGGGCGATTGACATGAGGTACGTACCTCATTTAGCTTCCCCTGCGTCGGCGCTCGGCGCCTTTCGGGAGGATCAATCATGAGACGTGCCCAACTGGCGGCCACAGCCGCCTTGACGATTTCGGCTGCCTTTTCCGCGACCGGAGCCCAGGCCGCGAACCTCACTTTGTGCTGGGCGGCCTGGGACCCGGCAAACGCGCTGGTCGAACTGTCCAAGGATTTCGAGGCGCAGTCCGGCCACACGATGAAGTTCGAGTTCGTGCCCTGGCCCAATTTCGCCGACCGAATGCTCAACGAACTCAACTCGGGCGGCAAGCTGTGCGACCTGATGATCGGCGACAGCCAATGGATCGGCGGATCGGCCGAGAACGGCCACTACGTCAAGCTCAACGACTTCTTCGACGCCAACGGCATCAAGATGAGCGACTTCATCGACGCCACGGTGACCGGCTATTCGGAATGGCCGAAGAACACGCCGAACTACTGGGCCCTGCCCGCCTTCGGCGACGTCGTCGGCTGGACCTACCGCAAGGACTGGTTCGAGAAACCGGAACTGCAGGCCGCATTCAAGGAGAAGTACGGCCGCGATCTCGGCGTGCCGGCCACGCTCGCCGAACTGAAGGATATCGCCGAATTCTTCCAGGGCCGCGAGGTAGACGGCAAGACCGTCTACGGCGCCTCGATCTACACCGAGCGCGGCTCCGAAGGCATCACCATGGGCGCCATGAACGCGCTCTACAGCTACGGCTTCAAGTACGAGAACCCCGACAAGCCCTACGACATGGAAGGCTTCGTCAACTCGCCGGGCGCCGTGGCCGGCCTCGAATACTACAAAGCGCTCTACGACTGCTGCACCCCGCCCGGTTCGTCGAACGGCTACATGTCGGAAGGCATCGACGCGTTCAAGTCCGGCCAGGTCGCGCTGCAGATGAACTTCGCCTTCACCTGGCCCGGTTTCGAGAGCGATGCCAATGTCGGCGGCGGCAAGACGGGCTACTTCGTCAACCCGGCCGGCCCCGACGGCGACCAGTTCGCCCAGCTCGGCGGCCAGGGCATCTCGGTCGTCTCCTATTCGTCGCAGCAGGAAGCGGCGCTCGAATACATCAAGTGGTTCGCCCAACCGGACGTTCAGGCCAAGTGGTGGTCCATGGGCGGCTTCTCCTGCCTGAAGGCCGTGACGCTCGATCCGGCCTTCCCGCAGAGCCAGCCCTACGCGCAGACCTTCCTCGACTCGATGGCCGTCGTGAAGGACTTCTGGGCCGAGCCGAGCTACGCCACGCTGCTGCAGGCCACCCAGCGCCGCTTCCACGACTATGTGGTCGCCGGCAACGGCACGGCCAAGGAGGCGCTGGACGGTCTGGTCGCGGACTGGACCGAGACCTTCGAGGACGACGGCAAGCTCTAGCTTCGCGCTGTGGCGTTTCGGCTTGAGCCGGATTGTCATTCCAGGGCGGGGCCGGCAGGCTTCGCCCTGGCACCTGGCGACTTCAGACAGATAAGCGTGGCGTCATGACGGACGACAGCATCAGCCGTGAACGGGTTTCTGCGCCGGCGGGTTTGCGTCGCCGGATCGCAGGGCTCTCCGACCGCGCCTTGGCCTGGATCTTCATCGTTCCCACGATCCTGCTGCTGCTGGCGATCAACATCTTCCCGCTGATCTGGACGATCCGCCTCAGCCTGACCAACTATCGCGCCAACCGCGCCAACGACCCGCTCGAATGGGTTGGACTGCGCAACTACGAGCGCATCCTGACCAACCCCGACATCTGGAACTCGATGCAGGCGACGGCGCACTTCCTGATCTGGACGCTGGTCCTGCAGGTGCTGATCGGTTTCGGGCTGGCCTACCTGATCAACAAGAAGTTCAAGGGCAATGATCTCTGGACGACGATCATCGTCCTGCCGATGATGCTTTCGCCCGCCGTGGTCGGCAACTTCTGGACCTTCCTCTACCAGCCGCAGATCGGGCTCTTCAACTACGCGGTCGCCTTCGTGACCGGCATCGACCCCGCCTCCTTCTCGATGATCGGCGACGTCCGGTTGGCGCCGTGGTCCATCATCATCGTCGACACATGGATGTGGACGCCCTTCGTCATGCTGATCTGCCTCGCCGGGTTGCGGTCGATCCCCGACTACATCTACGAGGCGGCCGAAGTGGACCGCGCGTCGCGCTGGCGCCAGTTCTGGACGATCACCATCCCGATGGTGCTGCCCTTCCTGATGCTGGCGGTGTTGTTTCGCGGCATCGAGAACTTCAAGATGTTCGACCTCGTGGTGCAGCTTACCGGCGGCGGCCCCGGCAGCGTCACCGAGCTGACCTCGATCAACCTCAAGCGCGAGGCTTTCGAGAAATGGCGGACGGGCTTCTCCTCCGCCTACGCCATCATATTGTTCGTCACCGTCTTCGGCCTCGCCTCAATCTACGTGAAGGCCCTGAACAAGGTGAAGCAGCGATGAACCATTCGGTCACCGAGCCGTCCCGGCTGCAAAAATGGTTCGCCGGCACGCTGGTCGTCGCCTATGCGCTGATCACCATCATGCCGCTCGCCTGGATCATCGCGACGGGGTTCAAGTCGCCGGCGGACGCCATCGCCTATCCGCCCAAGCTGGTCTACGAGCCGACGCTGGAGGGCTACGTCAACCTGTTCACGACGCGCTCGCGAGCGACGCCGGAAACCTTGGCGCAGCTCGGCCCGCCGCAAACCTGGTACGACGCCATCGTGCGCCAGTACGACATGGTGATCTCGGGTCCGAGCCGCTACGGCGAGCGCTTCCTCAACTCCGTCATCATCGGCTTCGGCTCGACCTTCCTGTCGATCTTTCTCGGCACGCTGGCGGCCTATGCCTTCTCGCGCTTCCGGGTGCCGCTCAAGGACGACCTGATGTTCTTCATCCTGTCGACGCGGATGATGCCGCCGATCGCCGTCGCCATCCCGATCTTCCTGATGTTTCGCCAGCTTGGGCTGTCGGACACGCATCTGGGGATGATCCTGCTCTATACGGCGGTGAACCTGTCGCTCTCGGTCTGGCTGCTGAAGGGCTTCATCGACGAGATCCCGGTCGAGTACGAGGAAGCGGCGCTGATCGACGGCTACACGCGTTTCCAGGCATTCTACAAGGTGGTGCTGCCGCAGGCCACGACCGGCATCGCGTCCACCGCCATCTTCTGCCTGATCTTCGCCTGGAACGAGTATGCCTTCGCCGTGCTGCTCACCTCGGGCACTGCGCAGACCGCGCCGCCCTTCATCCCCACCATCATCGGCGTGGGCAAGGACTGGCCGGCGGTGGCGGCGGGCGCGACGCTGTTCCTGGTGCCGGTCATGGTGTTCACCATCCTCCTGCGCAAACACCTGCTGCGCGGCATCACCTTCGGAGCGGTGCGCAAATGAAGAGCTTCGTTGGTCGGCTGGCCCGCCTCAGGCGCGGTCCCTGGGAGACGGTCGCGACCGTCCTCATCGCGCTCGGCGTCGTCATGCTGATGCAGCCCTTCGCGCTCTGGGCCTACACGTGGTCCTTCGCCGTGACGCTGACGGGCACGGTGATGTTCATCGTCGTCAGCCATTTTCCGGAGTAGCGCGTTGGCCGAGATCGTGATCCGCAACCTGCGCAAGGAATTCGGAAGCTTCACGGCCGTGAAGGATTCGAGCTTCACGATCGCCGACGGCGAATTCTTCATGCTGCTCGGCCCCTCGGGCTGCGGCAAGACGACCACGCTGCGCATGATCGCGGGGCTGGAACTGCCGACGTCCGGGCAGATCCTGCTCGACGGCAAGGACGTCGCCAACATGCGCGCCAGCGCCCGCGACATCGCTTTCGTCTTCCAGATGTTCGCGCTCTATCCTCACATGAACGTCCGCCGCAACATCTCCTATCCGCTGGTCAGCCAGGGCGTGCCGCGCGCCGAGGTCAGGATGCGGGTGGCCGAGATCGCGCGCATCCTCGGGATCGAGGACATCCTCGACCGTTCCGTGGGTGGACTGTCGGCCGGCGACCGCCAGCGCGTGGCGCTCGGCCGCGCCATCGTGCGCCGCCCGAAGGCCTTCCTGATGGACGAGCCGCTCGGCGCGCTCGACGCCGAGTTCCGGGAACGGATGGCCGAGGAACTGCGCGCGCTGCACGACCGGATGGGCGCCACCACCGTCTACGTCACGCACGACCAGTTGGAAGCCATGCAGATGGGCGACAAGATCGTGGTCATGAACCACGGCGTGGTCGAGCAGTGGGGCACGCCGCAGGACATCTACGACGAGCCGGCGACCCTGTTCGTGGCCGAGTTCATAGGCTCGCCGCCGATGAATTTCCTGCGTTTCGACGCGGCCGTCCCGGAGGGCGCGACGAGCGTGCGGCTGTCTGGCGTCGAGATCGCGGTCCCCCGTACGAAGCAGGCGACCGCAGGCGCGAAATCCGTGCTCGGCGTGCGGCCCGAGCATGTCCGGCTCGACGATGCCGCGCCCTATCGGGGTACGGTGGTGGCGGCGGAGTATCTCGGCACGACCCAGATCGTGACGCTGGACACGCCGGGCGGCGCGGTCAAGGCGCGCATCGCCTCCTCGCAGGCCGTCCGCGTGGGCGAGACGGTCGGCCTGTCCTTCAACACGCAGACGCTATCGCTCTTCGACGCCGGCAGCGGCCGCGCGCTGGCGGTGGAGCGGCCAATGCTGCGCGAAGCGCATCGCCGGGAGACCGCGCATGGCTGACGTCGTCCTCAGGGGAATCTCCAAGCGCTTCGGCGCCACCGTCGCCGTCGACGACATGGACCTCGCCGTTCCCAACGGCGCCTTCGTCGTGCTTCTAGGTCCGACGGGCGCAGGCAAGACCACGACCCTGCGGCTGATCGCGGGGCTGGAGTCGCCGGATGGCGGCGACATCGCGATCGGCGGGCGCAGCGTGCTGGCCGACACGCCCGCCGAGCGCAACGTGGCGATGGTGTTCCAGCAATATTCGCTCTATCCGCACCTGACGGTGCGCCAGAATCTCGCCTTCCCGCTCCAGTCGCCTCTGCTGCGCACGCCGCCCGAGATCATCGAGCGGCGCATCCGGGAGGTCGCCGATGTGCTGCGGATCGCGCACAAGCTCGACAACAAGGCGACCGCGCTGTCGGGCGGCGAGATGCAGCGCGTCTCGATCGGCCGCGCGCTGGTGCGCAAGCCGCAGGTCTTCCTGATGGACGAGCCTCTGTCGTCGCTCGACGCCAAGCTGCGCGCGGATTTGCGCATCGAACTGAAGCGCATCCACGCCGATCTCGGCGCGACGCTGGTCTACGTCACCCACGACCAGATCGAGGCCATGACCATGGCGACCCATGTCGGCGTGCTCGATGCCGGGCGGCTGGTTCAGTTCGGCACGCCGCGCGAGATCTACGAAGAGCCGGTCAGCCTGACCGTCGCCTCGCGCCTCGGCCAGCCGCGCATCAACACGCTGCCGGCCGGGCTGTTCGGCCATTCGCCGGCGGGCGCCGCGTGGATCG
The DNA here is from genome assembly GCA_046292285.1 of Mesorhizobium sp. GTDB lineage: Bacteria > Pseudomonadota > Alphaproteobacteria > Rhizobiales > Rhizobiaceae > Aquibium. The sequence continues at coordinate 43,363 of JBKBRJ010000021.1, forward strand.
GCCTGCGCCCCGAGCACATCCGCGAGGGCGAAGGGCGCGAGGCGAGCGTCACGCGCGTCGAGCATCTCGGCGACCAGACCCGCCTTCATCTGCTGGTCGACGGCCATCCCCTGGTGACATTGGCCGACCCGCACACGCCGCTGCGGCCGGGCGCCACCATTCGCATCGCGCCGCACAATCCACTGTTTTTCGCCGCCGACGGCGCCCGTCTCGCTTGAGGAGAAGCCGCATGACCCAGTTTTTCAACAACAAGGACACGGTCGTCGTCGAGGCGCTCGACGGCTTCCTGCGCGGCGCGGGCGGGAGGATCGCGCGTCTCGACGGCTATCCCCACATCAAGGTGGCGGTGCGCGCCGACTGGGACCGCTCGAAGGTGGCGATCGTCTCGGGCGGCGGCTCGGGCCATGAACCGGCGCATGCCGGCTTCGTCGGCCAGGGCATGCTGACGGCGGCCGTCTGCGGCGACGTCTTTGCCTCGCCCTCCGTCGACGCGGTTCTCGCCGCCATCCTGACGGTGACCGGCAAGGCCGGATGCCTGCTGATCGTCAAGAACTATACCGGTGACCGGTTGAACTTCGGGCTGGCGGCCGAGCGCGCGCGCACCTTTGGTCTCGCCGTCGACATGGTCATCGTCGACGACGACGTGGCGCTCCCCGACCTTCCGCAGGCGCGCGGGGTCGCTGGCACCCTCTTCGTGCACAAGATCGCCGGCGCGCTAGCCGAGGCGGGCGAATCCCTGGAGGCCGTGACGGCGGCTGCCCGGCGCGCCATCGACGGGGTCATTTCGATCGGCATGTCGCTCGACACCTGCACGATTCCCGGCTCGCCCAAGCACGACCGCATTGCGCCGGGCTTCGCCGAGCTCGGTCTTGGCATCCACGGCGAGGCGGGCGCGGAACAGGTGATCTTCGAGACGGCCAGGCAGGCGATGGAGATGGTGATCGGCCGGCTTTCGCCGCGTCTGAAGCCCGGCCCGCACGTGGCGCTGTTGAACAATCTCGGCGGCGCGACGCAGCTCGAGATGTCCGTCCTGGCCGAGGAACTGGCGCGCTCCCCCATCGCCGACCAGATCCGCTACATCGTCGGACCGGCCGCCATGATGACGTCGCTCGATATGCAGGGATTCTCTCTGTCACTGATGCCTCTCACCAAGGAGGCGGAAACCGCGCTTCTGGCGAAAGTCGCGCCATGGGCCTGGCCGGGGCTCGCTCCTTTCGGCAAGGTCGAGGTGATGCCCCTGCCCGACGGGCTGACGCCGATCCAACCGATGCCCTCGGCGCATCCCGGGCGGCGGGCGCTGCTCAGGACGTGCTGCGACATCCTAATCGCGGCGGAGGCCGACCTCAACGTGCTCGATTCACGAGCCGGCGACGGCGACACCGGCACCACGCTGGCCACGGCGGCGCGCGCCCTGGTGGCGGCGCTCGACCGACTGCCGCTCGCCGACCTGACCCAGCTCTACCGGGCGATCGGCATGGAGCTGTCGCAGACGATGGGCGGGTCGTCCGGCGTGCTGCTCGCCATCTTCTTCACCGCCGCGGGCGATGCTTCGGCCGGCGGAAAGGACTGGATCGAGGCGTTGAAGGCGGGTCTCGAACGGATCCGCCAGGTGGGCGGCGCGCAACCCGGCGACCGCACGATGATCGATGCGCTGGTGCCGGCGCTGGAGGCCCTGCCGCAGGGGCTGGCGCCCGCCGCCGCCGCTGCGCGCGCGGGCGCGGACGCCACCGGCGGCATGCGCAAGGCCAAGGCGGGGCGCGCCAGCTACATCTCCGAGGACCGGCTGAAGGGCGTCAACGATCCGGGCGCCGAGGCGGTGGCGCGGCTGCTCGAGAGGCTTCGCGAGGCGTGAGCCTCACTTCTGGCGAAACGACGAATGGAAGGATTCCACCAGCGGACCGACGAGGTAGTCCAGCGCCGTGCGCTCGATCGTCGTGATCATCACGGTCGCCGGCATGCCGGGGTAGAGCTGGATCTGCGGAGCATTGCTCAGGTCGTCGGGATCGACCTCCAGCAGTGTCAGATAGTAGGGTATCTGCGTCCGGTCGTCGACGAGACGGTCGGCCGAGACTTCCCGGACGCTGCCGTGCAGGCGAGGCGTCAGGCGCTGCTTGTAGGATGTGAACAGGACCTCCGCCGTCATGCCGGGGCGGATCTCGGCGATGTCTTCAACGGCGATCCGCGCTTCGACGACGAGGGATGTCTCGTCCGGCACCACGTCGAGCAGCCGTTCGCCGGGGCCGATGACTCCGCCGACTGAAAAGACATTGAGCCCGACGACTGTGCCGCTGTAGGGCGATCGAATTTCCGTCCGCGTCCGGCGCGCGCTGGAGGTGCGGAGGCGCGGCGTGATGTCAGACAGCTTCGACTCGACCTCGGACCTCATCTGCACAGCCTCGGCGAAGGCCTGCTTGTTCAACTGATCGATGCGGGTGCGGGTTTCCTCGATGGCCTGCTGCGTCTGCGCGAGCGAGGCGAGAGCGGCTTCCATCTGTCCGCGCAGACCCTCCGCCGTCCGCTGCAGCTGGAGGATTCGCGGCCGGGTGACGAGCCCCTTCTTGACGAGGTCGGCAAGGCTTTCCTCCTCAGCCACTACGGAATCGAGCTGGTTCTTGAACGTGGTGGCCTGAGCGCGATCGCCCTTGGCCTGTTCCTCCAACTGCGAGATGCGTCGCTCGAGCGTGGCCTGTTCCGCGGTGCGCGCCGCCCGCCGACTGCCGAGTTCGGCCTGCTGGCTCGCCATGGCCGCGCGAACCGATTCGTCATCCCATCTCTCAGAGAGGTGAGCCGGGACGATGATGTCGTCCGCCCCCGAAATCTCGGCCTCGAGCCGGGCCTGGATCGCAAGCAGCGTGATCCTCTGCTGGTCTAGGACCTCGAGGTCCGCTTGCGCCGACCCTTCGTCGAGGACGATGACCACATCGCCCTCGCTGATCCGCTCGCCTTCCCGGACCCGGATTTCCTTGACGATCCCGCCTTCGAGGTGCTGGACGCTCTTGCGATTGCCATCGACCTTGACGACGGCCTCGCCGATCACCGCTCCGTTGAGCGGAGCGGTGGCCGCCCAGGTGCCGAAGCCGCCGAAGAAGACGAACAGCACCAGCCAGCCGAAGCGCACCGCGCCGCTTGCCGAGTCATCGGGCGCTTCGGCGCCCTTCACAGCCTGTTGAGGTCGGCTGGGAGCTATCGCTTTCAGGGTCATTCCGCTCCTCCCGCGGATCGCTTTTCATCCGGCTTGCGCCTTGGAGGGGGTATCGCCCCTCTGTCCGACTGTACCGCGACGGTCGACGGCCGGATCATCCGCTGCAAGATCTCGTCGCGCGTGCCGAACAGTTCGACCACGCCGTCGCGCAGCACCAGAAGCTTGTCCACCGCCGCCAGGGTGGCCGGCCGGTGCGAGATGATGATGACCGATACGCCGCGCTGCTTCAAGGTCGCCACGCAATTGCTGAGCGCGTCGTCTCCGGTGCTGTCGAGATTGGAACTGGGCTCGTCGAGCACCACGAGGTTCGGTTCGCCATAGACCGCCCGCGCCAGCGCGATGCGCTGGCGGTAGCCGCCGGAGAGGACATGCCCGCCCTCGCCGATGATCGTGTCGTACCCCTGGGGAAGCTGCAGGATCATGCCGTGGACCCCGGCCAGCTTCGCCGCCTGCACGACCGCGTCGTCCGCGCCCTTGGCGAAACGCTTGATGTTGTTGGCGACGGTGTCCGAGAACAGCTCGATGTCCTGCGGCAGGTAGCCGAGGTACTGGCCCAGGTCGCGGTTCTGCCAGTCATAGATGTCGGCGCCGTCGAGGCGCACCGCGCCCATGGTCGGCTTCAGGACGCCGACGAGCAGCCGCGCCAGCGTCGACTTGCCGGCGCCGGACGGGCCGATGACGCCGAGCGCCTCGCCTGCCTCCGACCTGAACGTGACGTTGCGCAGGATCGGCTTCTGGAGCGAGCCTTCGACATAGGTCAGGTTCTGCACGGTGACCACGCCCTTGGGACGGGGCAGCACCAGGCCCGCCTCTCGCGGCGGGTTCTCGAGGAGGAGCTTCCTGACGCGCAGATAGGCGCTTCTCGCGCTGAGCAGCGAGCGCCAGCCGGTGACGATCTGCTCGACCGGCTGCAGGGCGCGGCCCAGCAGGATCGAGGAGGCGAACATCGCGCCGACCGTCGCCAGCCGCTGGATGGCGAGAAAGGCGCCGATGCCGAGCATCAGCGACTGCATCGAGAGCCGCGACAGCTTGATCATGCTCGACATGAAGCCGGCGCGGTCGCTGGCCGCGATCTGCGCACGCAGCATCCGGTTGCGATCGTCGCCCCAGCGCCGCAACAGGCCGCGCGTCATGCCCAGCGCCCTGATCACCTCGGTGTTGCGCAGGCTCGTCTCGGTAAAATGATAGCTCTGCGTTGCCGCGTCCCCGGCCTCGGACGACAGCCGCCGCACCAGTAGCTCGTTGATAACCGCCATGATGATCAGGACGACCACGCAGCCGCCCGCGAAGATTCCGAGGGCGGGATGCAGCATGAAGATGACGCCGATGTAGACGGGCACCCAGGGCAGGTCGAAGACGGCGTGGATGCCCGGGCCCGACACGAACTGGCGGAACGTGTCGAAATCGCGCAGCGGCTGGCTGCGGCTGGTGTCGCGGATGCCGAGCGCCAGCGTCGACTCCACCACCCGCTCGGCCAGCAGCGCGTCGAGGCGCAGCCCAGCCCGCGCCAGGATGCGGCCGCGGACGACGTCGAGGGAGGCGAGCGCGAGGTAAGCGAGCAGCAGAGCCACGGTCAGCATGACGAGCGTCGTGGTGCTGCCGCTGGCGATAACCCGGTCATACACCTGCAGCATGTAGAGCGGGCCGGCCAGATAGAGAATATTGATCGCGAAACTGAAAACGCCCGCCGTGACGAAATAGCCGCGACAGGCCTCGTAGACCGATCGCAACTCGTTTGTTTTCGGCCTGGAAGCCATTTCAACGCCCCGCATGATACCCGCTGTACCTGACCGCACAGTACCTTGAGCAGGTTAACATCCATTCTATTTTAAATGCAGCAGATCATGGCAACGGGATGGCGAAGCATTCGCGGCCGTCTTCTTCCGATAGTTGTATGGAGAATTAGGCCTAGGACTTTGGTAGGACCAAACGAAACAACCGCGAGTTTATGGACGCTACAACCTACAAAGAATAGTTTCATTAACAGAGCGTTAACGGCCTGATCGGGGCAATGGCGGGCGACGCTTCACGAAATCCGGGCTCGGCGTAACAGAATGCCCGGGAGTCAAAACAGTGAGGCAACGACAATGGCGACTTACACTTGGGAATATGGAGCGGCTGGCACCGGCCTGCACTTCACCATCGTCTACGACATCGACGCCGGCACCTTCACCGTCAACTCGCTGGAGGGCAAGTTCGACTTGAACGCGCTCTGGTGGGATGACGGCGAGAACGACGGCGCTGGCGTGAAGCTGTCGAAGTCCGACAACGCCCTGAACATGAACGGTTCGGATTCGGACGACTGGGACGGCATGATGAAGCTCTCCAACGCCGGCCTCGGCAAGGAAGGCGAGAACAAGACCACCTTCGTCAGCGAAGGCGAAAGCTGGACGTTCAATGCCGCCGACTTCGGCTTCACCGGCGACTTCGATCCGGCAAACGGCGGCACGCTCGGCGTCCGCGCCACCAGCGTCAATGGCGGCGACAGCATCAAGCTGGTCGACAAGGAGCCGGTGTTCTTCGATCCGGGCAACGAGCCGGCGGACGATCACTTCCCGGACTTCAAGGAAGCGGAAGGCCGCGACATCTCGCACGTGACGTTCTACTTCGACACGCCAGATGGCTTCGAGTTCGACACCTCGGGCACAATCAACCCCACCGGCAAGGGGAACTCTACGACCAATACCGCGGATGGCTGGTTTACCGTGAAGTTGGACGTGGAAGGAACCGGCGTTTCCAACGATCTCGACGATTGGGCGGACGATGCGCTTGCCGCCATCTATGCAGATTATGGCGATCTTTCTTCTTACCTCGAAGGCGTGTCCATCAAGGGGGGCCAGAAGGAAGTCTGGTACGAGTTCGACAACAATCCCAACGATGACGATTCCGCCGATGCGCCAAGCGTCTGGATCGTCGAGAACAAGGAAGTCGATGTCGCCGGGACGGTCAGCTTCGACGGGACCGACTACATCGTGACCATCTGAGCGATCCGGCAATCCCGATCAGCTGCGATACCCCGGCGGCCATGCCGCCGGGGATTTCTTAAAGGGAAGTCAGCCGTTGAAACGACCGTCGACAGTCGCGGATGATCTCGCAGTTCAGAGGGCGCGAGAGACCGCCGACGGCTACATCAGCGACGTCGCCTACACCCTCGGCTTCCACCGCGAACTGGCTCCCGTCTTCCTCGACTATGTGTGCCTGACGACGGGGATCGAGCCGCCATCCGGGACCCGACCGCGCCGCTATTGCGAGCTGGGCTGCGGGCGCGGATTCCAGACCGTCTTGCTTGCGGCCGCCAACCCGGACATCGAATTCGTCGGCATCGACTTCAATCCGGATCACATCGTCGAGGCCGACGACCTGGCGAGGCGAGCGGCGATCGACAATGTCCGCTTCATCGAGGCGGGCTTCGGCCAGGCCGGCGCCGACGACGAACTCGGCACGTTCGACTACATCGTGCTGCACGGGGTCTATGCCTGGGTCGCCCCGGCGGTGCGCGACGAGATCCACGCCTTCATCCGCGCCCGGCTGAACCCCGGCGGCGTTGTGTATGTCAGCTACAACACCCATCCCGGCTGGACCAAGGCAATCCCGACCCAGAAGCTGCTGTTCGAGGCGGCGAACCGCGCCGAGGGCGACAGCCTCGCGCGCCTCGACAAGGCCATGCAGCTGCTGCGGCTGATGGCCGAGGAACCGACGGGCCAGGTGGAAAGGCGCGGCGCGATTTCCAGGGCCAGCGTCCGCGAGCTGGCGAAGAAGGACCGGCGCTATCTTGCGCACGAATATCTGAGCGCCGCATGGCAGCCGATGTTCGTCACCGACGTCATGGCCGCCTTGGCGACCGTCGGCCTCAGCTATGCGGGCTCGGCCGCCATCGCGGAAAACCGGCTCGAATTCTGCGCGCCGGCAGCGTTGGCGACAATTCTGAATGGCGCTCCCGACGCGGCGATGCGCGAACTCATGAAGGATATCGCGATCGGCCAGGCGTTCCGCCGCGACGTGTATGTCGGGCAGCCGAGGCGGCTCGACCCTCGACTGAAACGCAAGGGCTTGCTGGAGCAACGATTTGCGGCTTTCCCGCAGATCAACGCTATTCCGGAGAAGCTCCGCGCGCCGGCCGGCGAGATCGGCCTCGGCGCCGCGTTGAATGAAGCCATCTGGCGGTGCGTGGACGCCCGCATCGCGAGCGGCGCGGAGATGGTCTCCGCCGCGCGCGCGGTCGGCGAGCAGGAAGGGCGGATGCTGTCCGTCATCGAACTCCTGGTCCACAACGGCGTGCTTCACCCCGCTCGAAACGACGGTGCGCAGGCCGAGCACGGCCCGTCCATGCGCTTCAACGATGCGATCTTCGAACTGAGCCGGGCGGACGACACGCACCGGTATCTGGCCGCCCCGGTGCTGGGTACGGGCTTCGGCACGAGATACCCGGAGCGGATCCTTCCACCCCTGATCGCCGCGATGCCGCGGGCGGCCGACAAGGCATTGGCGGAAGCTGCATTCGACCAGGTGCTGTCTGCCGGCCGGCATTTCCTGCGGGACGGCATCTCGGTCGAGAAGGACGACGACAGCATCGGCGAGCTGGCCCGCTTCGTCGGCGAATTCCGCACCCATCGGCTTCCCCGCTGGCAAATGCTGGGGGTCGCGTCCGGATTGGCCGAAGCCGGCGAGCCCGGGTAACCGCGCGGCAGCGTCAGTCCTGCGACGCTGGCGCCGGCAGCGGCTCGGACCGTTCCGCCGGGGCCTCGCTGATCGCCCGGAATTCCGACGGCGGCGACTTCCAGTCCCAGGGCGCCTTCGGCACGGCATCCGTGCAGGGCGTGAACAGGGACATCCCCTCCGCGTTCCTGATCTCGAAGGTGATCCCCGGCCGCGCCAGCTCGGCGCAGCGCTGCCATTCGCCGATCGGCATCCATTCGCTCATCGCATTCTCCCCATGGCTCGGTCCCGCGAGCACGGCGCCGCCGAACAGCGCAAGCGCGGCAAGGCTCCCCGTCGCGCCGCCTCTCATGCCAGCTGGAACTCGCTGTATGCCGCCGCCATGTAGTCCGGCAATCCGCCGGCGCCCAGACCATGATCGTCGAAATCGTGCAGATCGATGTGCTTCTGGCCGGCGCCAAGTCCGTCGATCGACTTCATCAGCTCGCCGAGCAGGGCAAGCTTCGGGTGATCGACCAAGGGCGACGCAGCGAATTCGGCGACCTTGGACTTGGCGAACAGGAACGGCAGCCAGTCCAACTGCTTGCCCGTCTGCGAAACCGGCGCCGGGATCTGGTCATCCTCCACATGGTGGTCGTCCCTGGTGGCGCCCTTGCCGCCCTTGCTGCCCTTGGCCGCCGCGCCGCCGACGACCAGCGTGACGGTGGTCGTTGCCGACGTCGCCTCTCCGTCGCTGGCCTTGTAGGTGAAGGAAACCGTGCCGGTGAAGTTCTTGGCGGGCGTGTAGACGAACGATCCGTCCGCCTTCAGCGCCAGCGCGCCCTTCGCCGGCCCCTTCACGAGGACGGCGGAAAGAGCGTCGCCGTCGGCATCGATGTCGTTCTTCAACACGCCGTTCGCCGCCGTCACGACCAGCTTGGTGTTCTTCGCCGCCGTGTAGCTGTCGGCATAGGCGACGGGCGCGGCATTGACGACGATGGGCTCCTCCAGGAAAGGTTCGTTGGGCACGGTTTCACCACCGAGCGCGATGACTCCGTCCGAGAACTTCAGGAACTCGATGTTCTTCAGCGTATCGATGCCGTCGCCGTTGGTGCGCAGGTCGGTGACGGTCCACGTGCCATCGGAATTCTCCACCCGCAGATAGTCCGAGGTGAGGCCGCTATAGACCGCGGTATCCTGCCCGGCGCCGCCGTCGATATAGTCGTTGCCCTTGCCGCCGACGATCGTGTTGTCGGCCGCGTTGCCGATGATCCGGTCGTTGCCGGATCCGCCGATGACGTTCTCGATCAGCGAGGCGGGGTTGTTCTCGAACAGCAGCGCGTTGGCGATGTTGCCGACGGCCACCTTGCCGCTGCCGAGGCTGGCGAGCTGTGTCGTCGACGTGGTCGTCCATCCGCCGGGATTGAGGTCGACGTTGACGCCCGTCGAGTAGGCGGAGAAATCGTAGGTGTCGTTGCCGCCGCCGTCCCAGACCGTCATGAAGATCTTGTTGCCGGCCGGCGCGCCCTGGCCCACGCCGTTGATCGACATTTCGCCCGTCGACGGATTCCACTTGTAGACCGTGTCGCCGGCATTGGTCGTGAAGTTGGCGCCATACATCTTCTGCAGCGCGGCGATGTCGAGCATCATCAGCGTCTGCGGATAGCTGGTGGAGCCGTTGGTGTAGCCGGAAGTCGTCGAGGCGCCGATGAAGGAGCGGTAGCTCATCACCGAGTATTCGAGCGAATCGAACTCCGTCGGCAGCGCGCCGAACGATCCGCGCGCCTCATGCGGATGCTTCAGCCCGAGCGCATGCCCCGTCTCGTGCAGCATGGTCAGCCAGGCGTAGTTGCCCTTGGCGGGATTGTCGTACCAGTTCTTCGAATTGTTGAACCAGGCATCGCCGCCGGCCGCGCTGGTGCTGGGATAATAGGCCCAGGCCGTGCTCGGCGAATCCGATTCCGCATAGCGCAGGTCGCCGTGGACCGTCAGGCTCTCGGTCACCTCGACGAATTTCAGGTTGGCGACCTCCGAATAGGACTTCAGGATCGTCCGGATCGTCTCCTGCTGGAGCGGCGTAAAGGCCTCGAAATTGTTCTGGTGCTCACCGCCGCCATAGGTGGTTCCGTAGAAGGAACCGCTGGTCGGAAAGCTGAAGGTGAGCGTATCCACGCCCCAGCGGATGCCGCTGAGAAGTCCGTCGATGCGGACGTCGCCTGTCGGAGATACGGATGCGGTTGCTGGCATACTAAAGCCCCCCACGCTTTGACTTCATCGCGAAGGGTAGGGACGAAAACTGAAAGCCGGATTGAACGAATGCGGACAATTTGATGAGAATCCGCAGCAGGCTGGAACAGACCGGGGGCCCATCGTCGACGAGCCTGGAAAAACTTCAAGAATCCGGGGGGATAGAAGCGCGAAGGGTCGGCAATCAACATCGGGAGAAACTTGGTACGCCCAAGGGGAATCGAACCCCTGTTTGCGCCGTGAGAGGGCGCCGTCCTGACCGCTAGACGATGGGCGCGTCCAAGATGAGGGCTATGTAGACGGCCCCGGCGGAAATTGCAACCGGGCGCGAGGCCGTCCGGCGCTCTTTTCGGCACTCGCGAAATCGTGACTCCGGGCTGCCGGTCCGACGTGGCGTAATGGCGCTGCTTTCCCGGGACCGAAGGAGACCGCCATGCCCCTCCACCGCGCCGCCGCGTTCCTCGCAACCGCCCTGTCGGCGGTCTCGCTTCTCTGGGCGGCCGTGCCCGCGCGGGCGCAATCCGACCCCGTGCCTTCGAAATGCATGGCGATCGCCCAGGGGCTGCCCTTCGTCACCTTTGCCAGCTTCACGCCGGCGCAGGCGACGCGGTCATCGGGCGAGGTGACGATCACCTATGCCGGCCACTCCACCTACGTGATCGAATCGCCCGGCGGCGTGCGGGTCGCGACCGATTATTCCGGCATCTACGGACGCGACCCGCTGCCGCGCGTCGTGACGATGAACAAGGCGCATTCCACCCATTTCACCACCAACCCGGATCCGGCCATCGAGCATGTTCTGCCCGGCTGGAACCCGGACGGCGGCGAGCCCGCGCGGCATGCGATCGTGGTCGACGACGTCTACATCCGCAACGTCACGACCGACATCAGGCGTTTCGGGACCATGGAGGAGAATGCCAACTCGATCTTCATCTTCGAGGTGGCGGACCTGTGCATCGGACATCTCGGCCACCTGCATCATGCGCTGACCAACGAGCACTACGCCGCGATCGGCCGGCTCGACATCGTGATGGTGCCGGTCGACGGCGGCATGACCCAATCGCTGACCAACATGAGCGAGATCACCGCCCGGCTCTATTCGTCGATCGTGCTGCCGATGCACCGCCATTCCACGCCGATGGGCGAGTTCCTCGCGATGATGGGCGAAGGCTTCGCAGTGGACTACCGTTCGGAGCGGAGTTTCACGATCTCGCTGCGCGACCTGCCGCGACGGCCGACGATCCTGATCCTCCAGGGCGTGTGAGGCGCGGGTTCAGATCCCCTCGCCGCCCGAAGCATTGGCCTTGTCCAACCTCTTCTTGCGCCGCGCCAGCATGTTGAGCGACTCGACCAGCGCCGAGAAGCCCATCGCGGCGTAGATGTACCCCTTCGGCACGTGGAAGCCCATGCCATCGGCGATCAGCGTCATGCCGATCATCAGCAGGAAACCCAGCGCCAGCATGACGATGGTGGGGTTCTTCGCGATGAATCGCGACAGCGGCTCGGCGGCGATCAGCATCACCGTCACAGCGCAGATGACGGCGATGTACATGATGGCGATCTCGTTGGTCATGCCGACCGCGGTGATGATCGAATCGATCGAGAAGACGAGGTCGAGCAGCAGGATCTGGACGATGGCGGCGCCGACGGAGAGCGATACCGTCCGCCCGACGATGTCTTCCTTGGGGTCTTCCGGATCGACGGAGTGATGGATCTCCTTAGTCGCCTTCCAGACGAGGAACAGGCCGCCGGCGATCAGGATCAGGTCGCGCCAGGAAAAACCGTGATCGAACAGCGTGAAGATCGGCGTCGTCAGCGTCACGATGAAGGAGACGGTGGCGAGCAGGACGAGGCGCAGCACCAACGCGGCCGAAATGCCGATGAACCGCGCCCGCCGCTGCTGGTGGAGCGGCAGCCGGTTCGTCAGGATCGAGATGAAGATCAGGTTGTCGATGCCGAGCACGATCTCGAGAACGACCAGCGTGGCGAGCGCCACCCAGGCGGTCGGATCGGAAAACCAGTCCAGATGCGGGGCAAGGACATCGGCGAACGGCATGGAAGGGATCCTTGAAGGAGTGGTGCGGGACGCTAGCGACCGAGAACGGCCGACGTCAACGTCCGTTCCAGAACGCCGGCACGGTCTCTTCCAGGCGCGGCCCGAGACGCAGCGGCGCCACCTTTTCGGCGAGCCCGGTCCGGTCGGAAATCTCCACGCCGAGTCCGCAGATCGTCGCCGGGCCGCTCGCAGCTTCGAAGCGGCCGCGCGGCACCTTGGAGAGGAAGCGGTTGAGCGGCTCTTCCTTGTCCATGCCGAGCGAGGAGTCATAATCGCCGCACATGCCGGCATCCGAGATGTAGGCGGTGCCGCCGTTCAGGATCTGGTGGTCGGCGGTCGGCTGGTGCGTGTGCGTGCCGACGACGAGGCTCGCCCGCCCGTCGACGAAATGGGCAAAGCACATCTTCTCGCTGGTCGCCTCGGCGTGGAAATCGATCACCACCGCGTCGGCCTGCTCGCCGAGCGGACAGGCCGCCAGTTCCCGCTCGCCGGCCTGGAACGGATCGTCGAGCTCGGGATGCATAAACACACGGCCCATGATGTTGGAAACCATCACGCGGGCGCCATTCCTTGCGATGTAGAGGCCCGAACCGCGTCCCGGCGTGCCGCGCGGAAAATTGACGGGGCGAAGGAAGCGTTCCTCGCGCGGCGCGAAGGTGAGCGCCTCGCGCTGGTCCCAGACGTGATTGCCGGTGGTGACGACGTCGGCGCCGGCATCGAGCGTGTTGCGGAAGATCTCCTCGGTGATGCCGAAACCCCCGGCCGCGTTCTCGCCGTTGACGATGACGAAGTCGAGCCGGAAGTCGGAAATGAGGCCGGGAAGCCGTTCCCAGACCGCCGTGCGGCCGCAGCGGCCAACCATGTCACCGAGAAAGAGGAGTCTCATGGAAGTGCTTTAGCCATAGGGCTCCGGCTTCCGCAAGCCGCTCTCGGTCAGGATAGCGGACAGGGCGACATCATGGGGTTCGTCGGGCGCCCGCTTGACCTCCTGGCAGTCGAAGGCGATGCCGACGAGACGCGGGAAGAGGCCCCGTGCGTGCAGCCGCGCGATGGCGCGGTCGTAGTGGCCGGCGCCGTAGCCGATGCGATGGCCGCGCGCGTCGAAGGCGGCGAGCGGGACGAGCATGATCGTCGGATCGAGAACGGCCGCGTCCGGCCCCGGGCCGACGGTGCCGAAGCCGGTGTCGACCAGGGGTGCACCCCGGGCCAGTTCACGAAAGACGATGGTGGTCCTGTCGAGAATGGCGGGCACGCAGAGCCGCGCGCCCTTCTCCGCCAGCGCCGCCATCAGCGGCCTCGTGTCCATCTCGCTGCGGATCGGCAGGAAGCCGGACACGACGTCGCCGGGGCCAACATCGATCGAGGCGGCGCCCGCCTCGGCGATCGCGAGCGCGGCGTCGATGCGGTGGTGCGGATCGAGCGCGTCGCGCCGGCCGAGCGCCTCGAGGCGCAGGGCTTTCTTCAAGTCGCGATGGGAGAGGGGCTGTTCGTATGTCATCGTCCAGCCTTGGACGATCGACGGGAGGGATTCAATCCGTCAGGCGACGGATGAGCGACGATCCACGACAGCCGGTGGAAAGGTTGATCCCGGGTGCCTACAACGTAGGTGGGCGCCGTGTGAAGGGACCCACGGGTCCCCCCAGGGACAACTCCCTTGGGATCAGTAAGGCCCCGGGGAAAGTTATTCCTGCCGCGAAGCGCAGACCGTCAAAACCAATATAGGCTCTCGTCTGGTGCCGCGCCATCGCTTTCGGCCGATTTCGACGGAGCGCCGGCCAGGTCGTGAAGCGGCGATAGGATCCTGCCCGTGCCTGCGGCCCTTGCGCCTCTCCCTCTCGTTGCCTACGCTTTGCGACAAGTCTGAACAATCATCCGGGACAACCAAGCATGCGTTTCGAAGGCACGGCAGCCTATGTGGCCGACAAGGATCTGATGGTGGCGGTGAACGCGTCCATCGCGCTCGAACGGCCCCTTCTGGTCAAGGGCGAGCCCGGCACCGGCAAGACGGAACTCGCCCGCCAGGTGGCCGGCGCGCTTGGCCTCGACCTGATCGAGTGGCACGTGAAGTCGACGACCAAGGCGCAGCAGGGCCTCTACGAATACGACGCCGTGTCGCGCCTGCGCGACAGCCAGCTCGGCGACGAGCGCTTCAACGACATCCGCAACTACATCAAGCGCGGCAAGCTGTGGGAGGCCTTCGCGGCCGGCCGCAAGGTGGTGCTTCTGATCGACGAGATCGACAAGGCCGACATCGAGTTCCCCAACGACCTGCTGCAGGAACTCGATCGCATGGAGTTCTTCGTCTACGAGACCGGCGAGACGGTGAAGGCCGTGCAGCGGCCGATCGTCATCATCACCTCCAACAACGAGAAGGAACTGCCGGACGCCTTCCTGCGCCGCTGCTTCTTCCACTACATCCGCTTTCCCGAGGCCGAGACGCTGCACAAGATCGTCGAGGTGCACTATCCCGGCATCAAGCAGGCCCTGGTGCGCGCGGCGCTGACCCAGTTCTACGAGGTGCGCGAGGTTCCTGGCCTGAAGAAGAAGCCCTCGACCTCCGAAGCGCTCGACTGGATCCGCCTGCTGGTGGCCGACGACGTCGACCCGGCCGATCTGCGCGCCGACCCCAAGAACGCCCTGCCCAAGCTGCACGGCGCCCTGCTCAAGAACGAGCAGGACGTGCACCTGTTCGAGCGGCTGGCCTTCATGGCGCGCCGGCAGGGGTGAGCGACGCGGTGCCGTCGGCGGAGGCGGCGATTTCGTTTCAACGATGATGCCGTCGTCGCTGCATTGGGTGGCGACGGGCGGGAATTCCGGGGAGGACACGACGCATGGGCGGCAAGCTCAATCTCTACTACGACCGCGCGGCCTGCTCGCTCGGCGTGCGCATCGCGCTGGAAGCGGCGGGGGCCGACTACGACGACACGCGCGTCGCCATCCGCAAGGGCGAGGCGCAGACGCCGGACTACCTGAGGGTCAACCCGGCCGGCCGCGTGCCGGCGCTTTCCATTCCAGGCGAGGCCGAGGCGCTGGGCGAGCTCGTCGCGATCTTCTCCTGGCTCGCCGAGCGCTTTCCCGACGCTCGCCTGCTTCCGCCTTCGGGCATTGAACGGGCGCGGGCGCTGTCGTGGCTGTCCATGCTCGCCACCCATGTCCATGCCTCGGGCTTCGGGCCGTTCTTCCGGCCGCAGCGTTTCGCGAGTGGCGAGGACGCGCAGAAAGACGTGCAGGCGCAGAGCCTCGCCACCGTGGCCGACGGCTATCGGCAGATCGAGGCGAAGCTTCGCACGGACGGCTTCGCTCTCGGCGACGGGCCGGGCGCGGTCGACTACATGATCTACGTCTATGGCCGCTGGGGCGCGGCGACGCCGATCGATGTGGCGAAGGATTTTCCGCGCATGGCCGGGCTGATGGCGCGCGTAGAGGCGCTGCCGCAGACGAAGGCGGCGCTGGAGAAGGAAGGCCTGCCGACGGTGGCGGGCTGAGGCGATCGCCACGACGCGGCTGCCCGGGGGACGCCGCAGACGCAATCGCAGGGATCCGGCTGGCCCTTGAACCGGTCCCCGCCCGGCGTGACAATCGGTCGCCAAACGGAGAAACGCGCCATGACCCCTGCCCTCGTCGTCCGCCCGCTGGAAAAGTCCGACCATGCCGCCTGGCGAAGGCTCTGGACCGACTATCTCGTCTTCTACGAGGCGAGCGTTTCCGAGGAGGTCTACGCGACCACCTGGAAGCGCCTGTTCGCCCGCGGGCCGTTCGAGCCGAAGGGCTTTCTAGCATTGGTCGAAGGCGAGCCGGCCGGACTGGTCCACTACATCTTCCACCGTTCCTGCTGGTCGGTGGAGGGCAACTGCTATCTCCAGGACCTGTTCACCGAGAAGCAGGCGCGCGGCGGCGGCGTGGGCGCGGCGCTGATTGAGGCCGTGCGCAAGGCCGCGGCCGAACGCGGCGTGAAAGACGTCTACTGGATGACGCACGAAACCAATGCCACCGCCCGCAAGCTCTACGACCGCGTGGCGCGGCGGACGGGATTCATCGAGTATGATCTGTCATGATGCGTTGGCGCCCAGAAGCCTGCACCGGCGGGCAAGGTGTGGAGCAAGCCGGGCGTGGACCTTGCGGTACAGCTTGCCGTCCGCGGTGATGAAGTCGCACTCCTCGATCAAGGAGAGCGCCAGATAGAAGCAGTCATAGGCCGGATGATCGAGCGCGAACGAAAGGTCGAGCGCGGTCGGTGCGAGGGCCTGCAGGGACGACGTCTCGATGCCGTAGGTTTCGATCAGGTCCAATGCCGCAAGTGCCTGCTCGGAGGACATTTCGGACCGGCCGACCTTCTTCCATAAAATGTTGGTGCATTCGGCATAGATCAGTTGGGGCGCGATCGGCTCATGCCGGAGCGCAACGTCTCGCGCCGCCTGGGCGTCCTTTTCGGGAACGATCCACTTGATCGCAACGCTCGCATCGACGACGACCCGTGTCGTCACCGTTCGTCCCGCGACTCGCGAAGCAGGACTTCGGACGGCGTATGGGGCTTGCCCCTGAGGCTTTCACGCAGTTCGGCCGCGCGCCTTTCCCATTCTGCCCGATCGATGCGCGGGGATGGATCCCATGACAGGGCGGCGCGCAGGATATCCCTGTGCTCGGCCTCGGCGGAACGGCCATGCCTTGCCGCCCGCTCCTTGAGGCGGACGACGATGTCGTCGTCGATGTTGCGGACATGCAGGTTGGCCATCTCGCTCTCCACGGTTTAACTATGCTAGCATTTTGCTATCGCCGAGTCCATGTTGCGTTGCCGTGCGAGAGGGGGCACAAAACAACGATGTTCATCCCTTTCTTCCTCGAACTCAAAGCCGCCCGCGTTCCCGTCTCGTTGCGCGAGTACCTGACGCTGCTCGAAGGCATGGACGCGCATCTCGTCGATTACGACGTCGAGGGCTTCTACTATCTGGCGCGCGCGACGCTGGTGAAGGACGAGCGCCACATCGACCGCTTCGACCAGGTGTTCGGGCACGTCTTCAAGGGCGTCGAGGCGGTCGGCGGCGAGGGTGCGATCGACGTCGCCGACCTGCCGGAGGAATGGCTGCGGCGGCTGGCCGAAAAGCACCTGACCGACGAGGAGAAGAAGCTGGTCGAGGCGCTGGGCGGCTTCGAGAAGCTGATGGAGACGCTGAAGCAGCGGCTGGAGGAGCAGAAGGGCCGCCACCAGGGCGGATCGAAGTGGATCGGCACGGCCGGCACCTCGCCCTTCGGCGCCTATGGCTACAATCCCGAGGGCGTCCGGATCGGCCAGCACGAGAGCCGCCACCGCCGCGCGGTGAAGGTGTGGGACAAGCGCGAGTTCAGGAACTTCGACGACAGCGTCGAACTGGGAACGCGCAACATCAAGGTCGCGCTGAAGCGCCTTCGCCGCTGGATCCGCGAGGGCGCCGACGAGGAACTGGACATCCCGGGCACCATCCACGCCACCGCCGAGCACGGCTACCTGGACGTCCGGACCCGGCCAGAACGGCGCAACGCGGTGAAGCTGTTGATGTTCTTCGACGTCGGCGGCTCTATGGACGACCACATCAAGGTGGTGGAGGAGCTTTTCTCGGCCGCGCGCGGCGAGTTCAAGCACATGGAATACTTCTACTTCCACAACTGCCTCTACGAGGGCGTGTGGAAGGACAACCGACGCCGCCATTCCGAGGTGATCCCGACCTTCGACGTGCTGCACAAGTATGGCCACGACTATAAGGTCATCTTCGTCGGCGACGCCTCCATGAGCCCCTACGAAATCGCCTATGCCGGCGGTTCGGTGGAGCACTGGAACGCCGAGCCGGGCATCGCCTGGCTGAAGCGGGTGCTCGACCAGTGGCCGAACGCGGTGTGGATCAACCCCGTGCAGCAGAAGCACTGGGGCTACACGCATTCGATCGGCATGATCCGCGAGATCTTTTCGGAACGCATGTATCCGCTGACGCTGGCGGGACTGGAAGGCGCGACGAAGGAGCTGTCGCGGAGGCACTGAGGATCCGGTTCGTTCGGGCATGCGGATGAGGAATCCAGTCCGTGACGTCGGCGACAGACACCGCGCAACCGGCAAAGTCACGGAATGGATTACGGATAGGCTCCGCCGCGCTCCGCGCGGCGGCGCCTTCCGGAATTGTTTGTCTGAATCGGGTTAGATTGGGGGTGGAACTGCGGGCTCTTCCACAGCCCGCAGTTCCGGCGGCAGGCAACCGTT
>JBKBRJ010000022.1:0-55982 GCA_046292285.1 Mesorhizobium sp.
GTAAACGGGGGAGGATTTGGCGCCTGATCCTCCCCCGTTAACGGGGGAGGGGGACCATGCGAAGCATGGTGGAGGGGGCGCGGCCAGCGACAGTACGCGACCGCCCTGCCCTGCCGCGGGCGAGTGAAGGAGCTTTCCTCGCGAGAGGAAGGGCACTCTACGGGCTTGATCCGGCGGGCGGTTTCGACCCACACTGACCGGCCACCGCCGGGGTGGCATGGGGACCGACGACATGGCGCATCGCTGCGATCACACGCTGCACAGGACGATCCATCACCACGGCTGGAACAACGCCAATCCGCCGGCGATCCGGATCGCGCCGGGGCAGACGGTGGAGTTCGACACGATCGATGCCTCGGGCGGCCAGATCACGCCGGTCTCGGGCGTGGAGGCGGTGCGCGATCTCGATTTCGCCCTGGTGAACCCGGTGACCGGGCCGGTCTACGTCGACGGCGCGGAGCCGGGCGACGCGATCCGGGTAAAGATCCTCGGATTCTCGCCGAGCGGCTGGGGCTGGACCGCCAACATTCCGGGCTTCGGCCTGCTGGCCGACCAGTTTCGCGATCCGGCGCTGCACCAGTGGCGCTATTCGAGCACGCTGAACGGTCCGGCGGCCTTCGGGCCAGGCGGGCGGGTGCCGCTGAAGCCCTTTCCGGGCACGATCGGGCTCGCGCCCGCCGCGCACGGCACGCATTCCATCGTGCCGCCGCGCCGGGTGGGCGGCAATCTCGACGTGCGCGACGTTTCGGAGGGCGTGGAACTATGGCTTCCGGTGGAGGTGGCGGGCGGGCTGTTTTCGGTCGGCGACCTGCATGCCGCGCAGGGCGACGGCGAGATCTGCGGCACGGCGATCGAGAGCCCGATGTCGGTGGCGATCTCGTTTGACCTCGAGAAGCGCGCCAACCTGAAATATCCGCGCCTGCGCACGCCCGGCCCGGTGACGCGCCACGTCGACGCCAAGGGCTACGACGCCACCATGGGCATCGGCCCCGACCTGATGACCGCCGCGCGCGAGGCGGTGGCGCAGATGGTGGACCTCCTGTCCCGCCGAACCGGCATGGCAGCCGTGGACGCCTACATGCTGTGCAGCGTCGCCGGCGACCTGCGCATCAGCGAGATCGTCGACCAGCCGAACTGGGTGGTGGCGTTTTACTTTCCAAGGATGGTGCTGGAGTGAGGGGGGATGGGGGCGGCGGCTGGTTTGTGGCGCATGCCAGTCATTCGAGTTGCTTCCACACTTACCATTAAACGGTTGCGCTTCGGACAAGGCTTGAATGGCTGTATAGGGGCGGTTTCCTGCCTGACGGCTTCTTGGCTACGACGCCGAGATAGCGGCCGTTCTGCAGCCCTTCGCACCTGTACGGCAACGCGCACCGAGTCCGCACAAGTTGATCTTGGTCACGCAAGAATGGCTGACTTCGCAGATGTTCTGCGCGGCAAACTGTTTGACTCAGATTTGTCCAGCGTTAAAAAGCTGAATCTGCGGACCGCTTCGTGCTTGTCGCCTAGTCCGGCAAGTCCTTTAGACCGTTGTTGGTCTGTTGCTGAGAGATTCGCGATTCACGAACAATAATGTTAGTAAGAATGAGTTGATTCGGATTTTCTCGAGGGTCAAGTGGAACTGAAAACCGTTCACGTTAAAAATTTCCGATCTGTTGAAGATTCCGGATTATTCAGCGTCGAGCATCTGACCTGCCTCGTTGGAAAGAACGAGGCAGGCAAGACAGCCGTTCTGCAGGCGATTGCGGGACTGAATCCTCATCCCGCTACGCCATTCTCTTATGAACTGGAGCGTGACTACCCAAAGCGCTATCTTGCCCGCTACAAGGAGCGGCATGGCGATAGAGAAGCAGAAATCATACGTACGACATGGGAACTTGATGACAAGGAAATCGCAACTCTTAAAGCAGAACTAGGCCCAAACAGCGTTACCAGCAGGACGGTCACGATTTCCCGCACTTACAACAATTCTAGTACAACTTGGTCACTACCGATCGATGAAGCTGAGGTCGTTAAGCACCTTATCTCTAAAGGTGGCTTTTCAGCGCCAGAGAAAAGCCAGGTTGGGCAGCCACTCACTGCTAAGGAGTTGATCGCGAAGCTTTCAGAGCTAACGGCCAATGCCAAGCACAAGGCGCTCCATGACGTCCTAGCGAGCTACCCTAACCAGTCGGTTTATTCCAAAGCTCGGAAAATATTGGAACCGCACTTCCCTCAGTTCATGTATTTCTCAAATTACGACCGCATGAACGCGATAGTGCACCTTCAAACACTAAGCGAGCGCGCAGCGGATAAAACGCTATTCACAAACGATGTTCTTCGCGGAGATCGTCTCTTCTGGGAGTTCTTAGAATATGCAAATGCGCCCCTCTCAGAGATTTTGGCTGCGACCACATTTGAGAGTTTCAACGCCACGCTCCAAGCGGCATCAAATGTCTTGACGGATGAAATTCTCGAATACTGGACGCAGAATCAGGACATTGAAATTCGAGTGAGCGTTGCTCAGGGCCTATCTGGCGATCCCGCGCCGTTCAACTCGGGAGCCGTCGGTCGAGCGCGCATCTATAACACTCTCCACAAGGCCGACACGTCATTCTCCGAACGCAGTGCCGGTTTCACTTGGTTTTTCTCATTTTTGATTAAGTTCGATCGCGTGAAGAAGGAAGCGGCTGGCAAAGTCTTCCTCCTCCTTGATGAACCTGGTCTTACGTTGCATGGGCTTGCTCAAGCCGACCTGCTTCGCTACTTCACGGAGAAGCTAGAACCACATCATCAGATCATCTATTCGACCCACTCTCCCTTCATGGTGCCCCATGACAACATCATGGCTTCGCGGATCGTCGAGGACTTGGTGAAAGTGGACGAGCGCGGCAGGCGCACCCCAATCGGAACCCGAGTTCGAGAAGATGTTCTTCAAGCAGATAGGGATTCAGTTTTCCCACTCCAGGGAGCACTTGGTTACGCTCTTACTCAGTCCCTTTTCATCGGCAAACACACGATCCTCGTAGAGGGTCCCGGCGACATCCTTTATCTCCAGGCGTTATCAGCGGAACTGCTGCGTCGCGATCGGGTCGGCCTTGATCCAAAGTGGGTCATATGCCCATCCGGTGGGATCGACAAAATCCAGTCGTTCGTTTCCCTTTTCGCCGGTAACAACATCGATGTGATTGCCCTCTCAGACTATACGAAAAAGGACAAAAATAAGCTGGAAGCTCTGAAAAAATCCGAGATAATCAAGTCCGGTGGCGTTCTGTCGATAGCCGATTTCGTAACTCAAGAAGAGGCCGACATTGAGGATCTCTTCGACCCAGCTCTCTACTGCGAGATCGTCAATAGAACATACGACCTAAAGGGAGATCAGCAACTCGATCCAGCCAAACTACTCGCGGCCGATCCAAACACCGAGCGTCAGGTGAAGAAGGCCGAGGCGTACTTTAGAGTGTTGCCAGACGCGACCCCGCCGTACAACCACTTCACTCCGGCCAGTTGGCTCTTGGCACATCCGGGTACGCTGTCAGGCGATGCGGCACCCGTGTTAGCGACTTTGGAGAAGGCGGAGATACTGTTCAGAGCGTTGAATGGTTTAATCGGCAAATAGCGCTATTCACCTGACATTTGTGCGTCGGGCACTCCGAACTCTCCCCCAACGCCCGAAACCGCTGTCAGGTACAGCCTCTGCCCGCCCCCCTACGCCCCCCGCACCCAAACCCGGTTGTCATGAAACGCGGCCCCACCATACGGCGCGGCCGCGTCCGCTCCCGTCAGCACGTTGATGCCCTCGCCGCGCTCGTGGGCGGAGTTGGGCCAGATGCCTTCGGCGATGACGACGCCGCGCTTGACGCCGTCGAAGAGTTTGGCGTGCAGGACGATGTCGCCTCGCTCGTTGCCGAGCTCGACGCGGTCGGCGTCGGCGATGCCGAGATCGGCGGCATCGGCCGGGTGGATCAGGAGTTCGGGGCGGCCCTCGCGGCTCTTCGAGGTGGGGGTCTCGGTGAAGCTCGAATTCAGGAAGTTGCGGGCGGGCGAGGTGGCCAGCCGGAAGGGGTGGGCCGCGTCGGCGGTCTCGATCAGCTCGACGTGATCGGGGAAGACGGGAAGGCGCTCGTGCGGGCCGAGGATGCCGAGCGACTTCGGCGGCTTGTTGGGCGCCGCCCCCCCCTGCCATTCCGGCCTGAAGCGGAATTTTCCGTCCGGATGGCCGAAGCCCTTGAGGTAATGCGCGGTCTCGAAATCGGGCTGCAGGTCGGCCCAGCGCCGGTCCTCGAAGGTCTCGAAACTGCCGAGCCCGCGCTTGCCGAGCAGCAGGTCGATGTGCTGGCGCTCGGTCATGCCGAAGCCCGGCCTGTCGGCGACGCCGAGGCGCCTGGCCAGTTCCTCGATGACGTAGAGATTGGTGCGCGGGCCCTCCGGCGGGTCGACCAGCTTCGGCCCCAGCGTGATGTGCTGGTTGCCGCCGCCCTTGTAGATGTCGTCGTGCTCGACGAACATGGTGGCCGGCAGCACGACGTCGGCGAGTTTGGCCGTGTCGGTCATGAAGTGCTCGTGCACGCAGGAAAACAGGTCGTCGCGCAGGAAACCGCGCCTGACCAGCCGCTGCTCGGGCGCGACGTTGGCGGGGTTGGTGTTCTGGATCAGCATCGCCGTGACCGGCGGGCCGTGGCGCAGCGCCTCCGCGTCGCCGGTGAGCACGCGGCCGATCTGCGACTGGTCGAGATGGCGGATCCTCGGATCCTGCATGCGGTCGCCTTCCAGCAGCGACGTGTCGAGCCGGTAGATGCCGCCATTGTTGTGGAAGGCGCCGCCGCCCTCGTGTCGCCAGTGGCCGGCCACGGTGGCGATGGAGAGCGCGGCGTGCATGTTGACGGCGCCGTTGCGCTGGCGCGAGAAGCCGTAGCCGAGGCGCATGAAGGTGCGCGGGGTGGTGCCGACGAGGCGGGCGAAGGCCTCGATCTCGGCGACCGACAGCCCGGTGATCGCGGCGGCCCACTGCGGCGTGCGGGTGGCGAGGTGCGCCTCCAGCCCGGCCGGGTCGTCGGCGTATTTTTCCATGTAGTCGCGGTCGGCGAGCCCGTCGCGGAACAGCACGTGCATGACCGCGCAGGCGAGCGCGCCGTCGGTGCCGGGGCGCAGGATCAGGCCCATGTCGGCCTGCTTCATCGTCGCATTGTCGTAGACGTCGACGACGACGATCTTCGCGCCGCGTTCCTTGCGGGCGCGCACGGCGTGCGTCATCACGTTGACCTGGGTGACGACGGCGTTGGTGCCCCAGATGACGACGCAGTCGGACTTCGCCATCTCGCGCGGGTCGGGGCCGGTGAGACGCCCGGTGCCCATGACGTAGCCGGTCCAGGCGAGGTTGGTGCAGATGGTGTCGAAGAAGCCGGAATAGCGCTTGGCGTGGCGCAGCCGGTTGATGGAATCGCGCTGCACGAGGCCCATGGTGCCGGCGTAGTAGTAGGGCCAGACGGATTCGGAGCCGTGCTGCTCCTCCGCCTTGAGAAATTTTTCGGCGACGAGGTCGAGCGCGGCCTCCCAGGAGGCTTCCTTCCAGACGCCCTCCCCCTTGGCGCCGGCGCGCACCAGCGGCTTCAGCAGCCGGTCGGGGTGATGGACGCGCTCGGCATAGCGCGCGACCTTGGCGCAGATGACGCCGGCCGTGTAGGAATTGTCCTTCGCGCCATGGACGCGGCCGATGCGGCTGCGTCCGAGGATCTCGACGTCGAGCGCGCAGGTGGACGGGCAGTCGTGCGGGCAGGCCGAATGGCCGATGCGGATGGGAGCGTGCTGGTTCATGCGGCATTTCTAGCGGGAATTCGGCGCGGCTTACAGGGCGGCGGGCGCGAAATGATTTGATCCATCGCGCGCGTCGTGGTGATGGATGCGGCGAACGAGCCAGGCCATGCCATGAACTACCGCCACATCTATCACGCCGGAAACTTCGCCGACGTGGTCAAGCACGCCATCCTCGTGCACATCGTCGAGTACCTGAAGCGCAAGGACAAGGCGTTCCGCGTCATCGACACCCATGCCGGGATCGGGCTCTACGACCTGTCTTCGGATGCGGCGCAGAAGACCGGCGAATGGCGCGGCGGCGTCGGCCGGGTGATCGACGCGACGCTGGCGCCCGAGGCGGCGGCGCTGCTTGGGCCCTATCTCGACGCGGTGCGGGCGTTCAACCCCGAGGGCGGGGTGCGGTTCTATCCCGGCTCGCCGAAGATCGTGCGGCGCCTCCTGCGGCCACAGGACCGGCTGACGGCGATCGAGCTGCATCCGGCCGACGCGGCGACGCTGAAGGAGGGATTTTCCGGCGATTTTCAGGCACGCGTGATCGAGCTCGACGGCTGGCTGGCGCTCGGCGCGCAGCTGCCGCCGAAGGAGAAGCGCGGCCTTGTGCTGATCGACCCGCCGTTCGAGGAGACCGGCGAGTTCGAGCGGATCGCGAAAAAGCTCGCCAAGGCTTACCGGCGCTGGCCGGGCGGCGTCTATGCGGTCTGGTATCCGATCAAGGACCGCGCGGCGGTGGAGCGGTTCCGCGACGGGTTTCGCACGGGCGGCATACCGAAGGTGCTCGACGTCGCATTGACCATTCGCGGCGCGGGAGAAACGCCGCGGCTCGACGGGACGGGCATACTGATCATCAATCCGCCCTTCCCGCTCGCAGGCGAGCTGGCCGTGATGCTGCCGGAACTGACGCGGCTTCTGGCCGACGGCGCGGGCGCGGCCTGGCGCGTCGAGGAACTCGCCGGCGAAGCGGTCGAGACTTGACCGGGTCGGCCAAGCTCCGCACAGTGCTGTCCGCGATTCCGACCAACGCCAGTCGACAGGTCCGCCATGTCCCGCCTCTCCTCCCTCGCCCTCTCCGCGCTGCTGTGCCTTTCCGCCGGTCTCGGATCGACCGCGCCGTCGGCGGCGGCCGACTACCGCGCGGCGGCGGCCCACGACGGCAGCGTCTGCTCCGAAAGCTGGGTGCTCGGCCGGATCAGCCGCAACTTCGATCACCAGGTCAGGAACGTGCCCGGCCTGCCGCAGGTCCGGATCGCGGAGTTCCATGGACTGCGCCTGACGCGCCACCACCCCAAGCGCGAGCTCTGGCCGGTGGCACGGACCTATTGCCAGGGCAGCGTGCGCCTGTCGGACGGGCACGACCGCTCGATCTGGTACTTCATAGAGGAAGGCATGGGATTCGCCGGCGTCGGCCATAATGTCGAGGCCTGCGTGTCGGGCTTCGACCGCTGGAACGTCTATAACGGCCGCTGCCGCGTCGCGCAGTAGACGTCATCTTCGGCGCGGGACGCGTGGCGTCCGGCGCAGAGTCCTGCCCTTGCGTCAGACCGGAAGTCCGATGACGAAAATCCTGATGTCCAGCGCCTCGCCCTTCGCCAACAAGGTGATGGCCACGGCCGCTTATGCCAAGATTCCCTTCGAGGCGGTTCCGGTCGACACCAATGCCGATCCGGCGGTGCTGATCGACGCCAATCCGCTGGGCAAGATTCCGGTGCTGATTCTCGACGACGGAAGCTCGGTCTACGACAGCCGGGCGATCACGCAGCAACTGAACCGGATGTCGGGCAACCAGTTGTTTCCGCGCAACGCCGCCAAGCGGCGCGAGGCGGAGCAGTTGGAGGCGCTGGCCGACGGCATCGCCGACTGCCTGCTGGCGCAGGTCTACGAAAAGCGGTTCAGGCCGGAGGACAAGCTCCACCAGCCGTGGGTGGACCGGCAGGCGGCCAAGGTGGCGCGCGGGCTCGACCATCTGAACGGCCACCCGCCGCGCCTCGGCAAGAAGGCGCATGTCGGCCACATCGCCCTGCGCTGCATGCTGGCCTACAATACCCTTCGCTTCGGCAGCGGGTGGGAGCGTGGCCGACCGAAGTTGAAACGGTGGGTGAAGCGCTTCGACGAACTGTTCCCGGAACTGGAACCCTATCTTCCGCACTGAGCAGGCTTCGCCAGAACCATGACATGAAGAAGGCCGGAACCTTGCGGGCTCCGGCCTCTCCACTCACGTTCGGAGCGGCGCCGGAGGCGCCGCGCCGATCGATCAGAACTTCATGCCGATACCGAGCAGGAAGTTGTTCGACTTGGCATCGACCTCGGTCGCGCCGCCGGACAGCGCAAAGTCGCTCGAACCGTAGTCCGTGTAGCGATATTCGCCGCGGGCGAAGACCTTTTCCGTCAGCTTCACGTCGGCGCCGACGCCGGCCGTCCAGCCGTACATCGTCTTCGAATCGGAGAAGCCGAGACCGTCATTGACCTCGATCTTGGCCGCCGCGCCACCACCGGTGGCATAGACCAGGATGTTGTCGGTGGCGGCGACGCCCATACGGGCGCGCAGCGAACCGTTGAAGCCGCGGTCGGTCGATGCGCCGGCGTTGGTGCCATCCGCCCAGTCATAGCCGATGTCGCCTTCGAGACCGTAGACGAAAATGCCGCTCTGGCCGTTCCAACCGCCGAACAGGCTCGCATTGAAGCCGTCCGTGTCGATCGAGTTGGTGCCCGGGGCGAACGCGACGTCGGTGTCACCCCAGCTGTAGCCGCCAGTGATACCGGCGTAGCCGCCGGCCCAAGACGCGACCGGAACCTGGTCGTACTGGATCGGCTGCGGCGCCGGGGGCTCCATTCCGATCACGTCGGCCGCGAATGCGGAGGTGGTGGAAAGCAGCGCGGCGACGCCGAAGGCTGCGGCGGCCGTGCGGCCCGTCTTGAACCTGATGGACATGTGTTACTCCTTGCACAATCTGGAAGGGTTTCTGCCCCCCTTCTCGCCTCGTATCGCCGGGGAGGAACTGTCGGCGATCCCAAGTGTTCCCAATGTCGTCGGCAAATGCGGCCGAACCGCAGAGCAAAAACGGTGATCCGTCGGCGCCCGTATGGCTGAAAAGTGACGTGTCGTTCCTGCAACACCCGCTCGTCCCGGGGGACCCCGGCGAGCTGGATCGACGCATCAATCCGCTGATTTAATTCAAATTTTCATTTCGTCCGGCTTCACATAGCGGCTCTTCGCGATACGGGGTCAGGATGCCGGACGTTGCGGCAGGTCCGCCTTTCCTTCTCGATTTGGCCGCATATATGACTGGGAGGTAAACGGGGGTGACGACATGAGCGGGCGAAAAGGGGTTGCGCTGATCACTGGCGGCGCAAGGCGAATCGGCGCCGCGATCGCCG
Organism: Mesorhizobium sp.; assembly: GCA_046292285.1. Lineage (GTDB taxonomy): Bacteria > Pseudomonadota > Alphaproteobacteria > Rhizobiales > Rhizobiaceae > Aquibium. Next base: position 9,166 of record JBKBRJ010000022.1, read on the forward strand.
CCGACCTCGCCCAAAGCGGCTTTACCGTTGCCGTGCATTGCAACCGCTCGGTCGAAGACGCCGAGGGGCTCATCGCCCACATTGCCGCGACAGGTGGCGCGGCACGGGCCTTTCAGGCTGACCTCTCCGATTCCACGAGCGTCGCGCAATTGGCGGCCGCCGTGGACGAAACGTTCGGAACCATCCGGCTCCTGGTCAACAACGCCTCGGTCTTCGAGCCCGATTCGGCGCGAGAGCTCGACTGGGGTCTGTGGGAAACGCACTTCGCGCTCCACCTGAAGGCGCCGGTGCAGCTTGCGTCGGAGATGGTCCGGCGCCTGCCGGCCGGCGAGACGGGGCTGATCGTCAACATCGTCGACCAGCGGGTCTGGCGGCTGACGCCGCACTTCTTCTCCTACACGCTCTCGAAGGCGGCGCTGTGGACGGCGACGCGGACGATGGCGCAGGAGTTCGCGCCCACGGTGCGCGTCAACGCGATCGGGCCAGGTCCGACGCTCGCCAACGAGCGCCAGCAGCCGGAGGATCTGGCCGCCCAGCAGGACGGACTCCTGCTGCGCAAGGGACCCATGCTGACGGAATTTGGCGGCACGATACGCTATCTGTGGGATACGCCGTCGATCACCGGCCAGATGATCGCCCTCGACGGCGGCCAGCATCTTGCCTGGCAGACCCCGGATGTGACAGGCATGCGTGAATGAACCCACCGAAAGTGCAGCGCCATCCGCTTCCCGCCGGCCGAAAAGCCGAGCCGGAGACGGAGAGCGACGAAATCGCCGGCATCCTGCCCGATGACGTCTCGGATGACGAGGACGACATCGACGCGATCGAGGCCGAGCCAACCGAGCCGGACCTCGGCGGCTATGTCTGGGACTCGGCCTCCGCCGACGCCGAAGGCAAGTCCGGCACCGAGGTCATCGCGCATTTCGTCAAGCGGTTGCCGAACGCGCCCGGCGTCTACCGGATGATGAACGCGGCCGGCGACGTTCTCTATGTCGGCAAGGCGCGGAGCCTGAAGAAGCGCGTCACGAACTACGCCCAGGGGCGATTCCATACCCAGCGCATCGGCCGCATGGTGCGAGAGACGACGACGATGGAGTTCGTCGTCACGCGCACCGAGATCGAGGCGCTGCTGCTCGAGGCGAACCTGATCAAGCGCCTTCGGCCGCGCTACAATGTGCTCCTGCGCGACGACAAGTCGTTTCCGTACATCCTGCTCACAGGCGACCACGCCGCACCCGGCATCTTCAAGCATCGCGGGGCGCGCTCACGCAAGGGCGACTATTTCGGCCCGTTCGCCTCGGCTGGGGCGGTTGGGCGGACCATCAACGCGCTGCAACGCGCCTTCCTGCTCAGAACCTGCACGGATTCGGTCTACGAGAGCCGCACGCGGCCTTGTCTGCTCTACCAGATCAAGCGGTGCTCGGGCCCCTGCACGGGCGAGATCGCCGCCGCGGACTATGCGGAACTGGTGAAGGAGGCGAAGGACTTCCTGTCCGGCCGCAGCCAGAAGGTGAAGGCCGAGATCGCCGGCGCGATGCAGGAAGCGTCGGCGGAGCTCGACTTCGAGCGCGCGGCGGTGTTCCGCGACCGTCTCGCCGCGCTCAGCCACGTCCAGAGCCACCAGGGCATCAATCCGCAATCCGTCGAGGAAGCCGACGTCTTCGCCATCCACCAGGAAGGCGGCCAGAGCTGCATCGAGGTGTTCTTCTTCCGCACCGGGCAGAACTGGGGCAACCGGGCCTATTTCCCGAAAGCCGACCCGGCGCTCGAACCGGCCGAGGTGCTGGGCGCCTTCCTGGCCCAGTTCTACGATGACAAACCCTGCCCCCGCACGATCCTGTTGTCGCATCCGGTCGAGGAACAGGCCTTGCTGGCCCAGGCGCTCGCCACCAAGGCCGGGCACAAGGTGGCTCTCGGCGTGCCGCAGCGCGGCGAAAAGAAGGGCCTTGTCGACCATGTGGCGCAGAATGCCCGAGAAGCGCTCGGCCGACGGCTCGCCGAAACCTCTTCGCAAACACGCCTGCTTGCGGGCCTTGCCGAGACGTTCGGACTTGCCCGTGCGCCGCGCCGGGTGGAGGTCTACGACAATTCGCACATCATGGGCACCAACGCCGTCGGAGCGATGATCGTGGCGGGCGTGGAAGGGTTCGTGAAGAACCAGTACCGCAAGTTCAACATCCGCTCGACCGACATCACGCCCGGCGACGATTTCGGGATGATGCGGGAAGTGATGGAGCGGCGGTTTTCACGACTCCTGAAGGAGCATGCGTCTGCCCCTGACGCGCCTGCCGCAGCGATCACGGAAGAACCGGACGAGACCGCCGCCTTCCCGGCCTGGCCCGACCTGATCCTGATCGATGGCGGCGCGGGCCAGATGTCCGCCGTGCGGACGATCCTCGCCGACCTCGGCATCGCGGACCGGGTCACGGCGATCGGCGTCGCCAAGGGCGTGGACCGCGACGCCGGCCGCGAACGCTTCTTCGTGAGCGGTCGCGAGCCCTTCATGCTGCCGCCCCGCGATCCCGTGCTCTACTTCATCCAACGCCTCCGCGACGAGGCGCACCGTTTCGCCATCGGTTCGCACCGGGCGAAGCGAAAGAAGGAAATGGTTCGCAGCCCGCTCGACGAGATCGGCGGCATCGGGCCGGCGCGGAAGCGCGCGCTTCTGCATCACTTCGGCACGGCCAAGGCCGTCGGCCGGGCCGCGGTCGAGGATCTGATGGCCGTGGAGGGCATTTCGGCCGCCATGGCGCGGCAGATCTACGAGCATTTCCACGAAAGCGGATGATTCCCGCTTCTGGTCCATCGATCCATCCCGACTTGCGGTTGACCCCTGCCCTCTCCATCTGGTTTGACTAACCGGGCACGGACCTAACTGGAACGACATGGCCAAGCGCGCTTTCAACCTGCCCAATCTCCTGACCTACGCGCGCATCCTCGCCGTGCCGCTGATCCTGATCTGCTTCTATCTGGAGGGGCGGACGCGGCCGACGGAGTTCTGGCGCTGGGCGGCCTTCGGCATCTTCGTGGTGGCGAGCATCACCGACTACTTCGACGGCTACATTGCGCGGATCTGGTCGCAGACCTCCAACATCGGCAAGATGCTCGATCCGATCGCGGACAAGCTGCTCGTGGCGGCCGTGCTTCTGCTTCTCGCCTTCGACCGGACCATCGACAAGTGGTCGCTTTGGGCGGCCATCATCATCCTGTGCCGGGAAGTGCTGGTCTCGGGCTTGCGGGAATATCTGGCCGACCTCAAGGTCAGCGTCCCGGTCACGCGGCTGGCCAAGTGGAAGACGACGATGCAACTGGTCGCGATCGGCTTCCTGCTTGCCGGACCGGCCGGCGAGCAGGTGTTCCCGCTGACGATGGAGTTCGGCATCACGCTGCTGTGGCTGTCGGCACTGGTGACGCTTTATACGGGCTGGGACTATTTTCGCGCCGGGATGAAGCACATCATCGACGAATGACGGAGACCGCCATGAAGCTCGTCTATTTCGCCTGGGTGCGCGAGCGCATCGGCCGCGCGGAGGAGGAGATCGTCCTGCCGGCGGAGGTGGCGACCGTCCGCGACCTGCTGGCCTGGCTGCGCGGTCGCGGCGACGAGTACGAGGCGGCGCTTCGCCACCCCGACGTGATCCGCGTCGCGATCGACCGGGAGCATGTCGACCATGGCGAACGGCTGGCCGGCGCCGCCGAAATCGCCCTGTTCCCGCCGATGACCGGAGGCTGACCGTGCCGGTCGAGCCCGTCGTGCGCATCCAGGCCGAGGATTTCGACCTCGCCTCGGAAGTGGCGGCGCTGACCGCTGGCCGCGGCGACGTCGGCGCGGTCGTGACGTTCTCGGGCCTCTGCCGCGACGAGGCCGGGACGCTCGCCGCGCTGGAACTCGAGCACTATCCCGGCATGGCGGAGGCGGAAATCCTGCGCATCGCGCGGCAGGCCGTCAACCGCTGGCCTCTAACGGGGCTGGTGGCCATCCACCGCCATGGCATGATCCGGCCGGGCGAGAACATCGTGCTGGTGGTCGCCGCCTCGGCACACCGGCAAGCCGCGTTCGAGGGCGCATCCTTCCTGATGGATTTCCTCAAGACACGCGCGCCGTTCTGGAAAAAGGAACACCGGTCCGACGGAACCACCGGCAACTGGGTCGACGCCAAGGACGCCGACGACAAGGCGGCGAAACGCTGGTGAGCCGCGAGAATGGGCTTCGTTAACCATCCCCGGAAGCGAACTCGTCGCGTTAGAACTATCGAAATCCCCCACGCCTAGCGTCGCCGGGAACACTACGGCACGATGGGGACCTGTGCTTGGGCGAAGACGCAGCCTTCGATTTTCTGGGGATCGCGCTCGTTATGTCCAGCGCGCTGGCGCTCGTCCTCGGCGTCCTCGCGGCCGGCTACCGCACCCAATACCTCAGCGCCGTGGAAGAGCGGATCAACACGCGAGGCCTGATCGAAAACCTGTCCGAGGGGGTCTACCGATCTACGCTGGGCGGCCGCCAGATCAGCGCCAACCGCGCGCTCGTCAGGCTGAACGGGTATGACAGCGAGGAGGAAATGCTCGCCAATGTCAACGACATCGGCGGCGAATGGTATGTCGAGCCAGGACGACGGGCGGAGTTGCTGTCGATCCTCGAACGGGACGGGCGTTTCGAGAACGTCGTCTCGGAAATCTACCGGCACAAGACGAGGGAGCGCATCTGGATCAGCGAGTCCTCCCGCCTCGTGCGCCACACGGCGACCGGACGTCCGCTCTACTACGAAGGCTCGGTGAGGGAGATTTCCGAGACCGTCGCGCGGCTCAAGCTCGAGGAGATGTTCCGCAAGCTGACCAGCCACCTCCCCGGCGCGCTGTTCCAGTTCCAGACCCGCGACGGCGGCCGACATGTCTGTGTCGACTATGTGAGCGTCGGATATCATGACATCGTCGAGATGACCCCGCAGGAGTGCCAAGCCAGCGACTTCCTCCTTTCGAAACTGGTCCATCCCGACGATTTCGCGGGATACATGGAGGGCTTTCGACATGCCATCGAGGGCGAGACGTTGCTGGACCACGAATTCCGCATCGTGACGCCCAAAGGACACGAAAAGTGGCTTCGGATGACCGCGCAACGCGAAACCAGCCCGGATGGGGAAGGTGGAACGTGGTACGGGTACATCTCCGACATTTCGCTTCGAAAGCGCCAGGCGCTGGAGATCGAGAAGCTGGCCTATTTCGATCCGCTCACGGGATTGCCGAATCGCCGCATGTTCGTCGACCGGATGACCGAAACGATCGGCCGTTGCGACCGGGGCGCTACGAAAGGCATCCTGCTGTTCATCGACCTCGACAATTTCAAGTCGCTCAACGACACGCAGGGGCATGATGTCGGCGACGCGTTCCTCGTGGACGTCGCACGGCGCCTCAGGGCGAGCGTCGGACCGAACGACATCGTGGCGCGGATGGGTGGCGACGAGTTCGTGGTGGCGATCGAGACGGCGTGGACGGAGCAGGCCGCCGCCTCGGCACTCGCGATCGGTCTCGGCAACAAGATCATGGGCGCCCTGCGCCAGCCGTTCGACCATGGCGAGGTGCGGCACAATTCCTCGGCCAGCATCGGCATTCTCGTCTTCGGCGGCGAGGCCTCGAGCCCCGACGAACTGCTCAAGCGCGCAGACATCGCCATGTACCGCGCCAAGGCGTCGGGCCGCGACGCGATGGCGCTGTTCGAAAGCGAATGGCTCGACGGAGAGGCCGAACGCTTCACGTTGCTCGCGGAGTTGCGCAAGGCGATCGCCGACGAGACGCTCGCTCTGCGTTTCCAACCGCAGATGGATCGCCAGTTGCACGTGGTCGGCGCCGAAGGCCTGCTGCGCTGGCATCATCCCAAGCTCGGCGCGATAGCGCCCGACCGCTTCATTCCGCTTGCCGAGCAGTCCGGGCTGATCCATTCCATCTGCCGTCTCGTGCTCGGCCAGGCGGTCCGGCAACTGGCAGACTGGGCTTCCGACCCGGCGACGGCGCGGCTGCGGTTGGCGGTAAACGTCAGCGTCCAGTCCTTCGCCAAAGGCTCGCTGGTGGAACATCTCATCGAGACGATCGGGCGGCACCGGGTCGATGCGTCCCTGCTCACGATCGAGTTCACCGAGCACGTGACAGCGGGCGACCAGGTCGAGATCGGCCGGAAGATGGCAAAGCTGAAGAAGTGCGGCGTGCGATTCTCGCTCGACGACTTCGGCACCGGCTACTCGTCACTGTCCCGGCTGAAAGGCCTTCCCTTCGACGAGGTGAAGATCGACGGCAGCTTCGTCGCCGACATCGAAAGGTCGGAGGAGGATCGTGCCCTGGTCCGCACAATTCTCGCCATTGCGGAAACGCTTGAGCTCGACGTCGTGGCCGAGCATGTCGAAACGGAGGTCCAGCAGGATTTCCTGCATTCCGCCGGCTGCGACTTTTTCCAGGGCTACCTGTACGCGCCGGCCATGCCGGTGGCGGAGTTCGAGCGCTTCGTGCGGACCAATGGCGCAGGGCGCGAACCCCGGCTCGAACCGGCAAGCCGCCTCTCGGCTTGAAGCCTGAAGCCCCGCAAACGCAACAAGCCGCCCGAGGGCGGCTTGTCAGGCTCATGCCGAATGTCCGTCGATGGAGATCAGCCAACGATCTCGATATCGGCGAACCAGTACTTGATCTCCTGGGCGGCCGTCTCGGGCGCATCGGAACCGTGCACGGAATTCTCGCCGATCGAGAGGGCATGAACCTTGCGGATGGTGCCCTCCGCGGCATTGGCCGGGTTGGTGGCGCCCATAACTTCGCGGTTCTTCGCAATGGCGTTCTCGCCTTCGAGCACCTGGACGACGGTCGGTCCAGACGACATGAATTCGGTCAGTTCCCGGAAGAACGGTCGGTCCTTGTGCACGGCGTAAAAACCCTCGGCCTCGCGCAGGCTCATCCAGACGCGCTTGGACGCGATGACGCGCAGGCCGGCGTCCTCCAGCATCTTGGTGATGGCGCCGGTCAGGTTGCGCCGGGTCGCGTCGGGCTTGATCATCGAAAAGGTGCGTTCGATCGCCATGTCAGTTCCTTCATCCGTTCAAATGGGAAAGTCGCGGCTCTATACCGCCCGCCCCGGCGAATGCCAAGGGTCCGCGCCGTGCCCGTCGAAGGGAGCCCGCAACCGTCAGGCCGCCGCCGCGACCCTCGCCCCGAGACCGTCATGGAGGGTCAGACAACGCTCGAACCAATCGCGGATCGGGTCGTCGGATGCCAGCACCTGATAGGAAGAGACGACGCGGGCAAACTGGAACGCACCGAAGACGATGTAGTCCGCAAAGAGCGGCGAGGCGCCACCGATGTAGGGCTGGTAGGTCAACATGCTCCGCAGGGGTTCGAGCGAGGCGCGAAAGCCGGCGAGCCTGGCGTCGCGGTCGAGCGGAACCTCTTCGATCGGCTTCCCGAAGCGCGGCTCCCGGGTACGCCGGAAATGGGCCTGGTCTTCCGGCGCGAGGCAATCGTGGATCTCCATCAGGACCGCCGCACCAAGAAACGGATGGACGGTGAGTTGCGACCAACGCTCGATGAAGCGCGCCATCGCCTTGCCACCCTCCCCGGCGAACAGCGTCGGCCCGTCAGGATAGGCATCCTCGAGGTAGAGAGCGATGTCGAAGGAATCCGAGACGAGCGTGTCGCCGTCGCGGATGAGCGGCACGATCTTGCTCGCGCCGCCTTCGATCTCGGGAATCTTCGTGAAGGGCGCGGGCATGGAGGTGAAGGGAAGGCCCTTGTGTGCCAGCGCCATCGCCACCTTCCAGCAATGGGGGCTGAACGGCCGCGCGGTATCGGCGCCGACAAGGTCGTAAAGCAGAATGGTCATTGGAACGCGTTCTCCACCTGTGCCACAAGTGCCCGGAATTGAGCCTGTTTCGACGGAAAAGAAAAGACGATGAAGCCCCACTTCCGGATGTTCGCTGCCTACAATCGTTGGGCCAACGGCCAGATCTACGACGCGGCCGCCGAACTGACCGACGAGGAGTTCACGAGGAACGTCGGGGCCTTTTTCGGCTCGATGATGGGAACGCTGAACCACATCCTCGTGGGCGATCGCATCTGGATGAAGCGCTTCACGGCCGAGGGCGAAGCGCCCAAGGCGCTGGACGCCATCGTGCACCCCAATCTCGGGCCGCTACGACTTGCCCGCGAGGCCGAGGATGCCCGCATCTCGGACTGGATCGACTCGCTCGACGAGGCAGCGCTGGCGGGACGATTCACCTACATCACCGTCACCGACATGCGCAGGGTGAGCCAGCGGCTCGCACCGGCGCTGACGCATCTCTTCAACCACCAGACACATCATCGAGGCCAGGCGCACACCATCCTGTCGCTGCTTGGCAAAGCCCCGCCTTCGCTCGACATGATCTATTTCCAGCGGACGGAGGAAGGGCGCGAGTTCGCGTAAAACGACCCGTTGTCGACCGTTTTCGTTCCCGACCAGTCAGATAACCATTCGTTAACGGTTGTCTCGAGTGTCGGGAACAAACCTCCTTCGCGTCGATTGCTGCTACGACGGAATGATACCGTCGGTTGTAGAAATCGGCAACGAAGGAGCATGAGATGATCCGCTTTTCAGCATTCAGAACAGCCTTGCCAATCGCAATCGCCGCGGCGCTGGCGGCCACGTCGGCCAACGCGCAGGGCATCGGCGTGGGAGTCGGTGTCGGCATCGGAGGCGGCGTCGATGCCGGGGCCGGCGCCTCGGTGGGGGGCGGGAGCGGTGTCAGTGCCGGCGCCGGAGCTTCGATCGGCGGCGGCGGCGGGATCGACGCCGGCGCCGGCGCTTCCATCGGCGGCGGCGGGGGTGTCAACGCGGGCGCCGGAGCCTCGATCGGCGGAGGTAGCGGCGTCAATGCGGGTGTCGGCGCCTCGGTTGGCGGCGGAAGCGGAGTGAACGCCGGCGTCGGCGTGTCGATCGGTGGGACGGCCGGCGGCGGCAATCCGGGAGGACCGGGCACGCCCGGTACGCCGGGCCAGCCGGGACCTTCGACGCCGGAGTCGATCGTGGCGGGCATGTCCAACGCGGAGCTGAACCGCTACAAGCGGCGCTGCGACGACGTCATCTCCAGTCCTGCCGGCTACGACCGCGATCTGGTCGAGTTGTGCCGCCTGATTGGCGAAACCGCATCGCGATAGGGCTTTCGCCCGAAGCGTCCCCCGAAGGCGGTGCCGCGTCTCCGCCTTCGCCTTCGCCTTCGCCTTGACTGTTTACAGATTCAGCGCGCGATCTGGAGACCGAGTTCCCTCTCCATGGCATCGAAATCCCTGTCGTTGTGCAGCAGCAGCGCACCGTTCTCGATGCACCAGGTCGCAATGATGACGTCGATCGTGCCTCGAACCGTGACCCCTCGACGGCGCAAATGGCGGTAGTTTTCAGCTGCCTTGAAGGCAAGGGAAGGGCTGCAAAGCGTACGCGTGGGCAACCATCCGAGAGCCGCCGAGACAAGCTTCATCTGCGATGGATGTTTTAATCCCTGGAACAGCTCGACGATGATGAGGTCACCGACGATCACATCCTGCTGGCGAATACATGCCGCCAGTGACAGCGATGTTCTCGAATCCGCATCTCGGAAGAACTCGATCCAGGCCGAGGTGTCAGGAAGGATCATTTGTCGCGACGCATCGCGTCCAGGTCCCCCTCCCATTCGATCTTCCCCTGCAAATCCAGCAAGGCGCCGATCCCCCTTCGACGGCGAATGAGATCGCGCAGCGCCTCCTCCACTGTCTCCTTCTTGGTCTTCTTGCCAGCCAGTTTCATGGCTTCGGCCATGAGGTCGTCGTCGATGTCGATGTTGGTGCGCATTGGCCGCTCCATGTGTATGTCGATCCCAAGTTTACACATCCGAGATGCGATCGGCAACGCGGCCCCTTGCCCGCCCGCCCGCCTGCCCTTAGACACGCGGCCATGATTACATTGACCGACCTGTCGCTGCGCGTCGCCGGACGCCTTCTCCTCGACCACGCCTCGCTGGCGCTGCCGACGGGCGCGAAGGCGGGCCTCGTCGGCCGCAACGGCACCGGCAAGACGACGCTGTTCCGCGCCATTACCGGAGAACTCGCCACCGAGACCGGCACGATCGGCCTGCCGAAGAACGCGCGCATCGGCCAGGTGGCGCAGGAGGCGCCCGGCACCGAGGAACCGCTGATCGAGATCGTGCTCAAGGCCGACAAGGAACGCTCGGCCTTGCTGGAGGAAGAAAAGACGGCGACGGACGCCCATCGCATCGCCGAGATCCACATGCGGCTCGCCGACATCGATGCCCATTCGGCGGAATCGCGGGCGGCCACGATCCTGGCCGGGCTCGGTTTCGACGAGGAGGCCCAGCGGCGCCCGGCCTCTTCGTTCTCGGGCGGCTGGCGCATGCGCGTGGCGCTGGCGGCGGTGCTGTTTTCCGAGCCCGACCTGCTGCTGCTAGACGAACCGACGAACTATCTCGACCTCGAAGGGACGCTGTGGCTGGAGACCTACGTCTCGAAGTATCCGCATACCGTGCTCCTGATCAGCCACGATCGCGACCTGCTCAACCGGGCGGTGAACTGCATCGTCCATCTCGACCAGCAGAAGCTCACCTTCTGGCGCGGTGGCTACGACCAGTTCGAGCGCCAGCGCGCCGAGCAGATGGAGTTGCAGGAGAAGGCGCGCGCAAAGCAGGAAGCCCAGCGCAAGCACTTGCAGTCCTTCGTCGACCGGTTTCGCGCCCAGGCCACGAAGGCTCGACAGGCGCAATCGCGCATCAAGGCGCTGGAGCGGATGAAGCCGGTCGCGGCGTGGAACGACGAATCGGTGCGGCCGTTCACCTTCCCGGCGCCGGTTAAGACGGTCGCCTCGCCGATCGTCGCGATCCAGCAGGGCGCGGTCGGCTACCAGCCCGGCAAGCCGGTGCTGAAAAACCTGACGCTGAGGATCGACGCCGACGACCGCATCGCGCTGCTCGGCTCGAACGGCAACGGCAAGTCGACCTTCGCCAAGCTGATCGCCGGGCGGCTCGAGCTTTCCAGCGGCACGATCACGGTGGCGCCCCAGCTCAAGGTGGCGATGTTCGCCCAGCACCAGCTCGACGACCTCCGGCCCGAGGAGAACGCGATCGAGCATGTGCGAAGGCTGATGCCGGAGGCCCCTGAATCGAAGGTTCGCGCGCGCGTCGCCCAGATGGGCCTGGTCACGGAGAAGATGAACACGCCCGCCAAGGACCTGTCGGGCGGCGAAAAGGCGCGGCTCCTGATGGGGCTCGCCTCCTTCGAAGGACCGAACCTCTTCATCCTCGACGAACCGACCAACCATCTCGACATCGACAGCCGCGAGGCGCTGATTCACGCGCTCAACGATTATCCGGGCGCCGTGATCCTCATCTCGCACGATCGTCACCTGATCGAGGCGACCGCGGATCGCTTGTGGCTGGTCAAGGACGGAACCGTCGCCCCATTCGATGGCGACATGTCCGAATACCGCAGCGTCGTGACGGGTGGCGCGGCCGACCGGCGCGAGAAGCGCGACGCGGACAAGTCGTCGAAGGCCGACAGGCGGCGCGAGGCGGCGGCAAGACGAGCGGCGCTGGAGCCGCTGGCCAAGCAGATCCGCGCGACCGAAGGACTGATCGAGCGGACGCGCAAGCGGCTCGACGCGGTGGAGGACGAACTCGCCAACCCGGCCCTCTACGAGAAGGACCCGATCAAGGCAACGCGCCTTGCCAAGGAACGGTCGGAACTCGCCGCCACGATCGCGCGTCAGGAGGAGATCTGGCTGGAGCTTTCGGCGGAGTACGAGGAGGGTCTGGCGGAATGACTATACGGGTGGAGAATCGCGGCGAGGTCCGCATCGTCACGATCGACCGACCCGAGGCGCGCAACGCCGTCAATCCGGCGATGGCGGACGACCTTTTCCGAGCGTTTACGGCGTTCGACCGCGATGACAGCGCAAAGGTGGCGATCCTGACCGGCGTGCCAGGCGCCTTCTGCGCGGGCTTCGACCTGAAGGCCGCCGCGGGCGGCATGGACGAGACCTGGTATGCCGAGCATCATCTCGATTCATCCTTCGACGGCGTGGACGACCAGCCGCGCAAGGGACCGATGGGACCGACCCGCCTGACGATGACCAAGCCGGTCATCGCCGCCATTTCCGGACCGGCGGTCGCGGGCGGCATGGAACTCGCGTTGTGGTGCGACCTGCGCGTCATGGAACGCTCGGCCTATATGGGCGTCTATTGCCGTCGTTGGGGGGTACCGCTGATCGACGGCGGAACCGTGCGGTTGCCGCGGATCGTCGGCCATGGCCGCGCGATGGACCTGATCCTGACCGGGCGGCAGGTGGAAGCCGAGGAATGCCTGGCCATCGGGCTGGCGAACAGGCTGTGCCCGGACGGCGCGGCGCTGGAATCCGCGTTGGAATTGGCGAACCAGCTCACGCGGTTTCCGCAGGCCTGCATGCGCGCCGATCGCCTGTCGGCCATAGCGCAGTGGTCGCTCGACGTGCCGAAGGCGCTCGGCAGGGAGTGGAACAGCGCTGACACGTTCCGCTCGGAAGGCAGCGCAGGGGCCGCGCGATTTGCTTCGGGCAAGGGCCGCTCTGGCGATTTCTCGGAAATCTGAAGCGAGTCCGCCTATTCCGGATCGACCGGTCCCCTGCCCCATCGCGGCGGAGGCGGGTTCGCGCGGTTGAGGTTGCGCCGCCGCCTCACCATCGCGACGAAGCCGACGAAACCGACCACGGTCAGCATGTAGCCGATGGGAACGGCGCGCGGATCGAGATCGAAGGCGCCGGCGTTGAGGATCAGATCGACGCGCGTCGGCGAAAGATCTCCGGCACCCACGGTGGGAGCGATGGAGAAGACGTAGGCGTCCTCGCCGTCGACGGGATCGATGGTCGCCACGTCCTCCACGTAGACGAGATCGCGGCCCAGGGGCGCGGGCTTCGGTTCGGAGCCCGCGAAGGTGACGGTCTGCTCGAAGACCGGGAGGTCACCCGCCGTGACGGTCATGCGGAAGAGCGGGACATCCTTCGACGGAGCCAGCCGATCGGCCACATGGAGCGCCACCTTGACGCGGACGGGCGCCTCGGACGGTGCGATGGAAACCTCCGCTGCTCTGTATTCGTCGCCGTCGAAGAGGGGAAAGGTGCCGATCTCGTAGCCGGAGACGTTGTTGACCGCGAGCGGATACCCGATACCGAGCGCGAGGCCGGCGAGCAGCACGATCAGGAAGAAGAACCGCATGCGCCACCCGTTGACGACAGATGGCACCGGTTTGCCACGGGCACGACGACTTGTCCACGAAGGCTTGGCGACAGGCACGCGGCGATCGCCTCAGGCCTTGCGCTCCCAGCGCCGATCGGGCGTCTGCTGCCAGTAGGTCGCCTGATGACCGGCGGCGCGGACGGCCTTCCAGTCCTCGCGCGCCAGGTTCACCTGCAACTCGTCGTGCCCGTCGAACATGAAGACGACGCGCTCGTAGGCGGCAAGGTCGGGTGGCCGGGCGCCATCGACCAGGAAGCGGATCTCCGCCGCGTTGGCGTTGCCAGGACCCGTGGTGAGAAGCACTGGCTGGTCGGCGGCATGGGGCTCGTGTTCGGCGCCGTGGCCGATGAAGGCGTCGTCGCGGAAGGTCCACAAATGCTGGTCGAGAGCGTCGCGCCGCTCGTCGCTGCCCGTCTGGATGACGACCTTCCAGGCCCGCGCGAGAGAGCGCTCGACGAGGGCCGGCAGCGCCTCCTCGAGCGTCGATTCGGTCAGGTGGTAGAAGAGGACCTCGGTCACGCCTCGTAGTGGTCCCTCACCAGCCGGTCGAGCAGGCGCACGCCGAAGCCAGAGCCCCAGGACGTGTTGGTGTCGCTGGCCGGAGACCCCATCGCCGTGCCGGCGATGTCGAGATGAGCCCAGGGCGTCTCCTTGACGAAACGCTGCAGGAACTGCGCGGCGATGATCGCGCCACCATAGCGCCCGCCGATGTTCTTCATGTCGGCATTCTTGGAATCGATCAGCTTGTCGTACTCGGGGCCGAGCGGCATGCGCCAGAGCTTTTCGCCGGTTGCCGTGCCAACAGCGGCGAGCTTGCCGGCAAGATCGTCGTCATTGGAGAAGAGGCCTGCGTGGTGCTGGCCGAGCGCCACCATGATGGCGCCGGTGAGCGTGGCCAGATTGACCATGAACCGGGGCTGGAAGCGGTCGTTGCAGTACCAGAGCGCGTCGGCAAGCACGAGGCGGCCTTCGGCATCGGTGTTCAGGACCTCGATCGTCTGGCCCGACATCGAGGTGACGATGTCGCCGGGCCGCTGGGCGTGACCGTCGACGGAATTCTCGACCAGGCCGATGATGCCGACGACGTTCGCCTTCGCCTTGCGCGACGCCAGCGCGTGCATCAGGCCGGTGACGGCGGCGGCGCCGCCCATGTCGCCCTTCATGTCCTCCATGCCCGACGCCGGCTTCATGGAATTGCCGCCGGTATCGAACGTGACGCCCTTGCCGACGAAGGCGATCGGCTTGTCCTTCCCCTTGCCCCCGTTCCATTGCATGACGACGAGGCGGGCGCCGCGCGGCGAGCCCTGGGCGACGCCAAGCAGCGCGCCCATGCCGAGCTTCCTCATCTCCTTCTCGGCGAGCACTTCGACCGCGACGCCGAGCGCCTCAAGCTCCTTCGCCTTCTCGGCAAACTCGACGGGACCCAATGTGTTTGCGGGCTCGTTGACGAGGTCGCGGGCGAGGAAGACCCCGCCCATCACCGCCTCGGCCTCGGCGAAGGCCTTCTTCGCCGCGGCGGGATCGGCGCAGTGGATCGTCAGCTTCGAGAGCTTCGGCTTGCCGTTGTCCTCCTCCTTGGCTTTGCCCTTGGCGTCCTTCTTCGACTTGTACTTGTCGAAGGCGTAGGAGCGCAGGAGCAAGCCAAGCGCGAAGGCGCAGGCAGCGGCCTCGTCGGGCGCCCCGTCCGCGAGGTCGAGGATCACGGCGGCGTTCTCGGCCTTGCGCACCATCGGCCAGGCCGATCCGCCGAGGCGCATCCAGCCGTTCTCGTCAAGCTTGTCTGGCTTGCCCGCGCCGAGCAGGGCAAAACGGTCGAGGTCGGTGCCCTCGGGCGCCCAGACGTCGAGAGTGGTCCCGAACCCGCCCTTGAACCGCGCCGCCGCCGCCGCCCGGGCGATCGTACCTGCCGGGTCGAGCGGGCTCACCGATGCGGCCGGCGCGCCGTCCTCGGACAGGAGGATCACGATGGCGCCCTTCTTCGGCGCCGCAGAGAGTTTCGCGAAGGCGATGGACGGTGGCTTGTGCATGGCGTATCCGGATTTTGAGCCGGCGGTCGCCGGCAAGGTGAACGTCCTATCTAGTGCATCGGGTGGCCGATTGGAAACGTCCCGCCGGAAGAAGCGGAACGCAGCGCCCTCGGCGCGTCTCGCCGTTCACGAAATGTTAACCTCGTCCGTTCGCCCTTTTTTAGCCGTGCTTGCGCACAATCCGGTATTGGACGGCGGGCACGAGAAAAGAAGCAGTGCGACGGACGCTTGAGACGCCGGCAGGCAGCGAATAATCTGCCGGATGCGACACCGCGCACAGGGAAACCGACAGCCACACGGATGAAGCTCGTCGAACGATACATTTTCCTGCGCGCGCTGAAGGTTTCGGCGGCGACGCTCGCCATCGCGGTGGCGATCGCGTGGACGACGCAGATCCTCGGGCGAATCAATCTCGTTACCGACAGCGGCCAGACGGCGCTCACCTTCATAAACATCGCGACGCTTCTGTTGCCGACCATGATCCCGGTCGTCGCGCCCTTCGCGGTGATCATCGGCGCCACGCAGGCATTGTCATCGATGAACCAGGATTCGGAGCTTTCGGTGATCGCTGCCTCCGGTGCGGGCCGGATGACCATCATCCGCCCCATCATGCTGCTCGCCGTGCTGACGGCGGTCCTTTCCTTTGTCGTCGATGTCGCGGTGGAACCAGCGGCGCGGCAGCGTGTCCGCGAGATCGTCGCGACGTCGCATGCCGATCTCCTGTCCACTGTTATCCAGGAAGGTTCGTTCCGCCGGATCGAGGAAGGCCTGTATGTGCAGGTCAGCGACCGGCTTCCGGACGGAAGACTGGGCGGCATCGTCGTCGCCGACTCACGGGAAAAGGACGTCGATCTCCTGTTCTATGCGAAGGACGGAGACATCCAGCAGGTCGACGGCGGCCAAGTCCTCCTGATGCGCGAGGGCGAGGTCCATCGCAAGGCGCCAGGCGGCGACGTGTCGGTGATCCGCTTCGTGTCCTATGCCTTCGACCTCTCCAGCTTCGCTTCGAAGTCGGGCGAGATCTTCTTCTCGCCGAAGGATCGGTCACTCGCCTATCTGCTGGATCCCCCGCCCGATGACCGCATCGTGCAGCGCGCGCCCCGGCTCTACGTCGCTGAAGCCCATCGCATCCTTTCGGAGTGGCTCTATTCGATCGTGTTCGCGCTGTTCGCGATCGCCGCCGCCGGCGATGCCCGGTCCCATCGCGAGGCGCGGATTCATCCCATGGTGACCGCGATCGCCGTCGCCCTGGTCGCGCGCTGGCAGGGCTATGTCGTGACGGACAAGATCGAGGAATCCGTCGCCTGGATCCCGTGGGTCTACGCCATGATCGCGGGGAACATCCTGTTTGCGCTGTATTTCATCGTCTCGGGACGGGCGATGACACCGCCGGCCGGTTGGATCGAGAAGACCGGCGCCGTCTTCGCGGTCCTGGCCGGGCGTCGATCCAATCGCCCGCACCATGCGCCGGGACCGGCGGAGGGGCGGATATGATCGGCTGGACGCTGGGGCGCTACTTCTTCAGACGCTACATCGTCATCACGATGTGGTTCCTCATCGGAATCTTCTCGCTGATCTTCATCATCGACTTTACCGAGCAGTCGAGCCGTCTGAGCGGTCTGCCCGGCTACAGCCTGCCGGTTGGGCTGTTGATGACGAGCCTTCGGGCGCCGATGGTGCTCCAGATCACGGTCCCGTTTATCGCGCTGTTCGCCGCGATGGCGACGCTGATCGCGTTGAACCGGAAGTACGAACTGGTCATCGCCCGGGCGGCCGGCATCTCGGCCTGGCAGTTCCTGTTGCCGGCCTGCGTCGGGGCCTTCGTCTTCGGGCTCGCCTGCGTCCTGGTGCTCAATCCGATCGCCGCCTACGGGTTTTCGCGCGTCGAACGGATGGAAAGCGATATCCGATCGGGACAGTCCAACAGGGTCTCGGCCGCCACGGCCCCCTGGCTCCGGCAACGCAACGAGGATGGCGACATCATCATCGGAGCGCGCGCCGTGCTCGACGGAGGGCTGGCGTTTTCGGACGTGGTCTTCGTCTATGTCGACAAGGAAGGCCAGATCACCGAACGCCAGGACGCACGCCGCGCCGAACTCGCGGACGGCGAATGGATCCTGACCGATGTGCGTGGTTTCAAGTCCGGCGAGAAGCCGGTCATGACCGCTACGGCGCGCGTGCCGACGAATCTGCGGCCGGAATTCGTCCAGCAGCGCCTTGCCCGCCCGGAAGCGACGCCATTCTTCGAACTCGGCGAGAAAATCGAGACCGCGAAGGCCTACGGCTATGCTACAAACGCGTTCTCCATGCAGTATCATTCGCTCATCGCGCTCCCGGTACTCATGGTGGCGATGACGTTGATCGCCGCGACGGTTTCGATGGGCTTCGTCAGGCTTGGACAATCGGGTACTCTCATTCTGGGTGGCATCGCGGCCGGCTTTCTGCTTTATGTCGTGACGACTCTCGTGAAGGCGTTCGGCAGTTCGGGGATTGTGCCGCCGGTGGTCGCAGCGTGGGTGCCGGTTGTCATCGCGATGTTCTTTGGCGTGACATTCCTGCTGTACAAGGAGGACGGTTAGTGCAGTTGGTGTGGGGTAGCGGCGGGGTGGCTGCGCGTGCGCGTCTTCTCTGCGGCGCAACGGCCTTGGCCTTGCTGTGCGCGTTTGGCGCAGCGACCGCCCATGCGCAGGATCTCAGCGGACTCAACGCGACCGAGAGCGACGGCCCGATGCTGCTCGAGGCCGACAATCTCGTCTACGACAACGACAAGCAGACGGTCACCGCCGCCGGCGACGTGCGGATCGAGTACGACGGCAACCGCCTCGTCGCCCGCCGCATCACCTACAACCGGCAGACGGGTCGGATCGTCGCCGTCGGCGATGTCCAGATCGTCTATCGCGACGGCACGCGCATCTTCTCGGACAACATCGACGTCACCGACGACTTCAAGGACGGCTTTGTCAACGCCTTGCGCATCGAGACGGTGGACGACACCTACTTCGCCGCGGAGAGCGCGGAGCGCCGCGCCGGCTTGCTGACCATCTTCAACAATGGCGTCTACACCGCTTGCGCGCCGTGCGAGGACAAGCCGGACAAGGCGCCGATCTGGCGCGTGAAGTCGCGCAAGATCATCTGGAACGGCCAGTCCAAGACCGTCCGGTTCGAAGCCGCCCAGTTCGAATTCTTCGGCATGCCGATCGCCCACTTGCCGGCCTTCGAGATCGCCGACCCGTCGGTGAAACGCAAGACCGGCTTCCTGATCCCCTCGGTCGGCTATTCGAGCGAGCGCGGCGCACGCCTTTCGCAGCCGTACTTCATCGCGCTGTCGCCGACCTACGACCTGACCCTGACCGGCCATGTCTACACCCGGCAGGGCTTCCTTGGGGAAGCCGAGTGGCGCCAGCGCTTCGACAGCGGATTCTACTCGCTCAAGGCTGCCGGAATCATCCAGCAGAATCCCGATGCGTTCAATTCGGACCGCGTCGACGCCGAAGAGAAGACGCGGTGGATGGTGGCGACCAAGGGAGCCTTCACCATCAATCCGCGCTGGGTCTTCGGTTGGGACGCACTCATCCAGAGCGACCCGAACTTCTCGCGAACCTACGAGATCGAAGGCTATTCGCAGACGAGGCGCGTCGAGAAAATCTACCTGACGGGTCTCGACGACCGGAATTATTTCGATGTGCGGTTCCTGAAGTTCAGGGTGCAGGACCGCATTCGGGACGATCGCGATCCCTATCAGCCCTGGGTGCTGCCGTCGCTCGACTATTCCTATACGCTGGACGATCCGGTGGCCGGAGGCGAACTCGGCTTCGACGTGAACCTTGCCGTGGTGCACCGGACCCGCCTGGACTACGACGCCCTTGATCCCCTGGACGCATCGACGCCCCGTTTTGGCGGCGTCGACGGAACCACCGGACGGCTGACCGCCGCCGTCGAATGGAAGCGCAACTTCATCACCGAGGGCGGCGTCGTGCTGACCCCGCTCCTGTCCGCGCGGGGCGACGTGATCGGGACGGACCTTTCGGCCGGCTCCGCCGCCGCCTATTCGGACATGGCGACGAACCTTGCGGGCCTCGCCTATTCGCACGACGGCAGTTCCTACGGGGCCGTGGCGTCGGACGTCCGCTCGTCCTACTACCGGGGCATGGCGACCGCCGGCATGGAAGTCCGCTGGCCGGTCATGTTCTCGACCACGAGCGCGTCGCACGTGCTCGAACCGGTCGGCCAGCTCCTCGTCCGGCCCGACGCGCCCTACGGCAACTCGCTCTCCATTCCCAATGAGGATGCGCAGAGCCTGGTGTTCGACGCGACGAACCTGTTCGAGCATGACAAGTTCTCCGGCTACGACCTCATCGAGGGCGGCACCCGGGCCAATCTCGGCCTGCGCTATTCGGGCGATTTCGGCGGCGGCTGGACGGCCAATGCGATCTTCGGTCAGTCGTATCACATCGCCGGTGAGAATCCGTTCGCGCAACCGAACCTTGTCAATGTGGGCGCCTATTCGGGGCTCGAGACCGACGTTTCGGACTTCGTCGGCATGGTCAGCGTCAACACGCCGAACAGCCTGAAGCTCTCGGCCGCCGGTCGCTTCGACGAGAAAACCTTCGAGATCAGGCGCACCGACTTCGGAGCCCAGGCGACGGTCGGGCAGGTCGATCTGAACGCCACCTACACCTACATCCAGAGTCAGCCCCTCTACGGCCTCGACATCGATCGCCGCGAAATCTCTCTCGCCACGCGCGTCAGGCTGTCGGAGAATTGGTCCGTCACCGGAAGAGGCTCGTATGATTTCGAATCGGAGACGCTGGTGAAGAGCGGTATCAACTTCGCCTATGCGGACGAGTGCTTCACCTACGCGGTGGCGGTGACGCGCACGGAGACGACCATCGATCGCGACGTGGACTTCAACTTCGGCTTCCGGATCGGTTTCCGGACAATCGGCGACTTCGGATCCGCGACAAATGATTTCTCCGACCTGACCGGCAGCAGGTGAAAGCCATTTCGGCGTGAAGTCATGCTTTCGCCGCATCGATGCGACATTAAGCGTTGCTTCTGCGTCCGAAGAACTATTCGAGGGGAACCGTTTCCATGATGTCGATCCTGCGACGCCTCGCGATCCCGGCCCTCCTGTCAGTCGGCGTCGCCGCGCCTCTCATGACCCTGCCACTCGCGACCGCGGCGTATGCCAGCGAGATCAAGTACGTGGTCAACAACATCCCCGTCACCAGCTACGATATCGCCCGCCGCAGCGCCTTCATGAAGCTGCAGCGCCGCAACGGCAGCGCCTCGGACGCGATGATCGAGCAGGCGCTGCAGATGGCGGAAGTCGCGCGGCTGCGGATCAATGTTTCCGACAAGCAGGTGGACGACGCCTATGCCCGCTTCGCATCTGGAAACAAGCTCCCGGTCGCCCAGCTCGACCAGATCCTGGCGCAGTCGGGGGTGACCAAGCAACACTTCAAGGATTATATCCGCGCCCAAATCGGCTGGAACCAAGCGCTTGCCGCGCGCGCCAGGGCCGAGGGCCGGGTGTCCGAACAGGATGCGGTGAAGCGCATGCTGGAGAAGGGTGGCCAGAAACCCACGGCCACCGAATACATGCTCCAGCAGGTGATCTTCGTCGTGCCCGCCGGCGACCGGAAGACGCAGATGGCCAAGCGCAAGCGCGAGGCGGAGGCGATGCGCGCCCGGTTCAACGGTTGCAACACCACCCGCGAATTCGCCAAAGGCCTGATCGACGTGACCGTGCGTGATCTCGGCCGCATCGTCGCGCCGGAACTGCCGCCCGAGTGGGAGAAGCCCATCAAGGCGGCGCAGCCCGGACAGGCGACGCCGGTGCGCGAGACCGACCGCGGCGTCGAATTCATCGGCATCTGCAGCGCGCGCGAGGTCTCCGACGATCGCGTGGCGCGCATGGTCTTCCAGAACGAGGCGGCCGAGGACGGCAAGGCCGACGAACTGTCGAAGAAATACATGGAAGACCTGCGCAAGAATGCGCGCATCATCAATCGCTGAGGCGCAGCCCCCGTCCCTGCCCCTCGCGCTGACTTCGGGCGATCCATCGGGGATCGGTCCGGAGTTGACGCTTGTCGCCTGGTCGCAACGCAAGGCGCTCGAGCTGCCGCCCTTCTACCTGTTGTCCGATCCGTCACTCGTGGCCGCGCGGGTTCGCGCTCAGGGTTTGAACGTGCCGGTGGAGACCGTCTCGCCGGGCGAGGCCATCGAGGCTTTCGGGCGCGCCCTGCCGGTCGTGCGCCTCGACAGCCGCCTCCCCGATCGGCCGGGCGAACCGTTGGCGGAGAGCGCCGCCGGCATCGTGGAGGCAATCGATCGCGCCGTCGCCGACACACTGGCGGGGCGCGCGGGCGCCGTGGTGACCAATCCCATCGCCAAGAAGCCGCTCTACGAGGCCGGCTTCCGCTTCCCCGGCCACACGGAGTACCTCGCCCATCTGGCGCAACAGGCGACAGGTCGAGCGGTGCACCCGGTGATGATGCTTGCGGGACCGGACCTGCGAACCATTCCGGTGACGATACACGTGGCGCTGCGGGACGTTCCCGGCCTGTTGTCGATCGAGCTCATCGTGGAGACGGCCCGGATCGCCGCACGCGACCTGACGGAGCGCTTCGGCATCGCTCGCCCGCGCCTTGCGATCGCCGGGCTCAATCCGCATGCGGGCGAAAACGGCGCCATGGGCACCGAGGACGAGTCGATCGTGCGGCCGGCAGTCGAGGCCTTGCTGCGCGAAGGCATCGACGCGCGCGGCCCGCTGCCCGCCGACACCATGTTCCACCCGCGCGCCCGGCAAGGCTACGACGTGGCGCTTTGCATGTATCACGACCAGGCGTTGATACCGGCCAAGGCGCTTGCCTTCGACGAGGCCGTCAACGTCACGCTGGGGCTTCCGTTCGTGCGCACCTCGCCCGATCACGGCACGGCCTTCGACATTGCCGGAAAGGGCATCGCGAGGCCCGACAGCCTGGTCGCCGCCCTTTGGATGGCGGCGATGCTGGCGCATGGCCGCGGGCTCGCCGCCGGATGACGACGGACGGACTTCCGCCCCTGCGCGAGGTGATCGCGACGCACGGACTCGATGCCAAGAAGTCGCTCGGGCAGAATTTCCTGCTCGACCTGAACCTGACGGGCAAGATCGCGCGCGCCGCCGGCGACCTGACGCAGTCGACGGTCGTCGAGGTGGGACCCGGCCCCGGTGGGTTGACGCGGGCGCTGCTGTTTTCCGGCGCGCGGCGGGTCATCGCCATCGAGCGCGACGAGCGCTGCCTGGCGGCGCTCGCGGAGATCTCGGCGCATTACCCCGGCCGGCTGGACGTTATCGCGGGCGACGCGCTGAAGACCGACTTCGACGCGCTGGCGCCTGGCGAGGCTGTGCGGATCGTCGCCAACCTGCCCTACAACATCGGCACGGAACTATTGGTGCGCTGGCTGACGACGCGCGACTGGCCGCCTTTCTGGTCGTCGATGACGCTGATGTTCCAGAAGGAGGTCGCGGAGCGGATCGTGGCGGCGCCGGGAACCGACGCCTATGGACGGCTCGGCGTTCTGGCCGGATGGCGGACGGAGGCCCGAATCGCCTTCGACGTGCCGCGGCAGGCCTTCACCCCACCGCCCAAGGTCACGTCGTCCGTGGTCCACCTGACGCCGCGGATCGCACCCCTGCCCGCCGACCTGAAGCACCTGGAGCGCGTGACCGAGGCAGCCTTCGGGCAGCGGCGCAAGATGCTGCGCCAGAGCCTGAAGCGGGTGGGTGGAGAGGCGCTGCTGGCGCAGGCCGGCATAGACGGCACCCGGCGGGCCGAGACGCTGAGCGTGGAGGAATTCGTCCGCCTCGCGAACGGTCTCGAAGCGCAGCCCTGAGGGCCGACGGCGGTCAGTCCACCTTCTCGTCGAGCAGGCGCGTCACATAGTCGAACAGCCCGGGGCTGCGGTCGCGGCGCAAGCGTTCGGCGGCCACGATCGACAGCACCTGCTGATAGGCGCGATCGAGGTCGCGGTTGATCACCACGTAGTCGTAGTCGCGCCAGTGCTCGATCTCCTTGCGGGCATTGGCGAGGCGGCGGGCGATCGTCTCCGCGTCGTCCTCCGCGCGGCGCTGCAGCCTAGCCTTCAGTTCGGCCATCGAAGGCGGCAGGATGAACACCGAGACGATGTCGCCCTGCATCTTTTCGCGCAACTGCTCGGCGCCCTGCCAGTCGATGTCGAAGAGCATGTCGCGGCCTTCGTTCATCGCCCGTTCGGCTGGTTCCCGTGGCGTGGCGTAGAAGTTGCCGTGCACCTCGGCCCATTCCAGCAGTTCGTCATTGGCGCGCAAGTAGTCGAACTCGCGCCGGGTCCGGAAATGATAGTGCACGCCGTCGATCTCGCTCGACCGGCGGGGGCGCGTCGTGACGCTGACCGACAGTTCGAAGCCCTTGTCGTTCTCCAGCAGATTGCGCGCGATGGTCGACTTGCCCGCCCCGGAGGGCGAGGACAGGACGAGCATCAGACCCCGGCGACGGATGCCCTCCGGCTGCGATCGGTCGACCATGCCTTTACTCCAGGTTCTGCAGCTGTTCGCGGAACTGGTCGACGACGACCTTCAATTCCAAGCCGATCGCGGTCACAGCGGTGGCATTCGACTTCGAACACAGCGTATTCGATTCGCGATTGAATTCCTGCGCCAGAAAATCGAGCCGGCGGCCGGTTGCCCCACCCGTCACGATCATGCTGCGCGCCGACTCCACATGCGCCTTGAGGCGGTCGATCTCCTCGCGGATATCGGCCTTCGTGGCCAGAAGCGCGGCCTCCATGTGGAGCCGGGTTTCGTCGAGCGCAGCCCCGGCGGCGTCCATCAGCAGCCGCACCTGCCCAGCGATACGCTCGCGGATCACCGCGGGATCGCGCGATGGGTCGGCCTCGGCACGCAGCACGAGAGCTTCGATCACAGCCACATGCCCGAGCAGGATGGATGACAGGGCCAAGCCCTCCGAGCGCCGCGACTGTTCCAGGCCGGCCAGCGCCTCGTCGAGCACGGCCAGGATGGCGGCATCGAGCGAGGTCCGGGTCTCCTCGTCGTCGGCGAGTTCCGGAACCTCCAGCACCCCGCGCAACGCCAGGAGCCCGTCGGCGCTGGCCGGCGCGCAGCCGAAACGCGACTGGAGGCGCTGGGCCAGGGTGGCGACTTCCTCGAGGAAGGCCTCGTTCACGACGGGCAAGGCCGCCGACCCGCTGCGCGCGACCGTGAGGGAGGCCTGGACGTTGCCGCGCGAGAACCGTTTCTGGATCGCCTGCTTCGCCGCCTGCTCGACCCGTTCGAACCCCGGCGGCAGCCGCAGGCGCGCTTCGAGCCCCTTGCCATTCACCGAGCGCAACTCCCAGGCAATCGACGCGCCATCATGCTCCGCCGACGCGCGGGCGAAGCCCGTCATGCTCTGGACCGTCATGCCATCCCCCCGTCCGAGCGCCGCGGCTCAGTCCGCCGCCGCCGGAGCAGCCGCCTCGGTTGCCGCAGCGGCCTCGCGACGCTGACGTTCGATCACACGCCAGCGCGCGACGTTCTCGTTGTGCTCGTCGAGCGTAGCGGCGAAGACATGACCTCCGGTGCCGTCCGCGACGAAGTAGAGGTCGTTCGTCTTGGATGGATTTGCCACCGCCTCCAGCGAGGCACGCCCCGGCGAGGCGATCGGTCCCGGAGGGAGGCCATTGATGGTGTAGGTGTTGTAGGGCGTCGGCTTGTCGATGTCGGAGCGATAGATCGGCCGGTCCACCGGCTTGCCCTTGCCGCCGAACAGGCCATAGATGATCGTGGGATCGGACTGAAGGCGCATGCCCTTGTTCAGCCGGTTGATGAACACGGCGGCGACGCGGGAACGCTCCTCCGCCTGCCCCGTCTCCTTCTCGACGATCGAGGCGAGCGTCACGAACTCGTTGATGTCCTTCAGCGGAAGTCCTTCGACGCGACGCGCCCAGATGCTCTCGACAAGTCTGGTCTGCGCGGCGATCATGCGCGAGATCAGATCCTTGCGCTGCGTTCCGCGCGTAAACCGCTGCGTGTCGGCGACGAGGCTGCCTTCCGGCGGCATGACCTCCGGCATCTCGCCGACGAGTGCTTCATGCTCGGCGATTCGCTGGAACGCCTGCTCGACGGTCAGCCCCTCCGGGATCGTCAGCGAATAGAGGACCGAACGGCCACTCTTCAGGAGTTCCATGATCTCCTGCATGGAGGCGCGCGGCTTGATCTCGTACTCGCCTGCCTTGAGGTCCCCGTCCGCCCCATGAGCGCGGACGCCGAGCGCGAAGATACGCGCATCGCTGATCACGCCGGAACGCTCGAGTTGCGCCGCAATATCGCGGACTCCGGTGTTCGGCCTTATCATGACGACATCGCCGGTCGCGGAGGGACCCGGCCCCTCGAACTCCGCCTTGCCGAAATAGACGAGCAGTCCGGCGCCAATCGTCACCAGGAAGATCGCCGACATCAGGAAATTGAGGAAGACGACGACCTGGCTGCGCGAAGCGCGGGACCGGCGCGGGGGAGGCGTACCCATTTCCGGGCGCAAGGCCTCATTGGCCGTCTTCGGCACGATCGGCTTGGCCGCTTCGCGGCGGCGTCCGAACTCCGGCTGATTCGCGGTATCGCTCATCGGTTCACACTCGCTCCCTCATTCCGGCGTCCGTCCCTCGTTCGATGGCAGGAGACGGCCGGTGTCACCGATCGCCTGCGGACGGATCTGCTTCGAAGCGCAACCGTTCGCACATACATCATGTCCATGTCACGATGTCGTGCGCGAAGCCTATCAAGGATTATGGCGAAATTGACGCCCGCGCGCGCCTGTCAACCATTATACCGTTGAAAGACGAGCGAAGCATTCGTTCCGCCGAATCCAAAGGAATTCGACAGCGCGATATCGATCCGGCGCTTGCGTGGCGTGTTCGGCACGAGATCGAGCGCCGTCTCGGTCGACGGGTTCTCCAGGTTGATCGTCGCGGGCGCGATGTTGTCGCGAATCGCCAGCAGGCAGAAGATCGCCTCGGCGGCGCCGGCGGCGCCGAGAAGATGCCCGATCGACGACTTGGTGGACGACATCGAGATGCGGGACGCAGCATTGCCGACCAAGCGTTCGACGGCGCCAAGTTCGATGGTGTCGGCCATCGTCGAGGTGCCGTGGGCGTTGATGTAGTCGAGGTCGGAAGCCGATATCCCGGCGCGCTTCAGCGCGGCCTTCATGCAGCGGTAGGCGCCGTCGCCGTCTTCGGACGGAGCGGTGATGTGATAGGCGTCGCCCGACATGCCGTATCCCGTCACCTCGGCGTAGATCTTCGCGCCGCGCGCCTTGGCATGTTCGAGTTCCTCGAGCACCACCACGCCGGCCCCCTCGCCCATGACGAAGCCGTCGCGGTCGCGATCGTAAGGGCGGGATGCCTTTTCGGGCGTGTCGTTGTAGCTGGTCGACAATGCGCGGCATGCCGCGAAGCCGGCGAGCGAAAGCCGGTTGATCGGCGCTTCCGTTCCGCCAGCCACCATCACGTCGGCATCCCCCAGCGCGATGAGCCGGGAGGCGTCTCCGATCGCATGAGCGCCCGTCGAGCAGGCGGTCACGACGGAATGGTTCGGACCCTTCAGCCCGTGACGGATCGAGACCTGCCCGGACACGAGGTTGATGATGTTGCCGGGGATGAAGAAGGGGCTGATCCGGCGCGGGCCGCGCTCGTGCAGGATCAGCGCATTCTCGGCGATGCCTTCGATGCCGCCGATACCCGAACCGATCATGACGCCGGTCGCGTACTGCTCCGCGTCGGTCTTCGGCTCCCAGCCGGAATCCCGGAGCGCCTCGTCGGCCGCGGCGATGCCGTAGGTGATGAAATCGCCGACCTTGCGCTGGTCCTTGGGCTCCAGCACATGGTCGGGATTGAACGTGCCGTCGTCGCCCGCCCCGCGCGGGACGATATTGGCGATCTTGCAGGGAAGGTCGCCCGTCTCGAAGGTTTCGATCCTGCGCGCGGCGCTTTTTCCCGAAAGCAGCTGCTTCCAGGAATGCTCCACGCCAGGTCCGAACGGAGATAGTAGGCCGAGGCCCGTAACGACGACACGTCTCATTGCGGGTTCCATCCGGCGCCGGGGGCGCCGGCCAATCTCAGGCCGAAGCCTTCTCGATGAACTTGACCGCGTCGCCGACGGTCAGGATCGTCTCGGCGGCATCGTCGGGGATCTCGACGCCGAATTCTTCTTCGAAGGCCATCACGAGTTCGACGGTATCCAGGCTGTCCGCGCCGAGATCGTCGATGAAGCTCGCAGCTTCGGTAACCTTCGCTTCTTCGACTCCAAGATGCTCGACGACGATCTTTTTGACGCGTTCTGCGGTATCGCTCATTGGGAAAACCCTCGACTTCGGTTCAAGTTGGTCTTCGTTAGCGGCAGGATTGCCGCTAATCAAGCTGAAAGATAGTGGTTTCCCGGCCGGTCCAACGCGGATTTCCCGGACGGCGCTTTCCACCTGATAGGCAGTGTCCCGACGGTGAGGCCTGGACGGAAATGCCGGCTCGCGCGGCGCATATCATGAAGCCGGTGCCCCGCAAAGCCGTATTCGGGCGCGGGCCGGCTTGGAGAGCGCGGCAGGGTCAGAACATCGCCATGCCGCCGTTGACGTGGATCGTCTGCCCGGTCACGTAGGCAGCCTCCGACGAGGCCAGATAGACGACCGCCGTGGCGATCTCCAGGCCGGTTCCCATCCGCCGCATCGGGATCGCGCCCATGATGGCGTCCTTCTGCTTGTCGTTCAGCTTGTCGGTCATGGCCGATTCGATGAAGCCCGGCGCGATGCAGTTCACGGTCACGTTGCGAGAGGCGATCTCCTGCGCGAGCGACTTGGAGAAGCCGATCATTCCCGCCTTGGACGCACAATAATTGGCCTGGCCGGGGTTTCCGGTGACGCCGACCACGGAGGCCATGTTGATGATGCGGCCATAGCGGCGACGCATCATCGGGTGGGTGAGTTCGCGCGTCAGCCGGAAGGTCGAGGTCAGGTTGACCTCGATCACGGCATCCCAGTCGGCGTCGGACATGCGCACGAAAAGACCGTCGCGCGTGATGCCGGCATTGTTGACGAGAATATCGACGCCCTCGAGCTCCGCTTCGGCCTTCTGGGCCAGCGCCTTGACGTCGTCGCGGTTCGACAGGTCGGCGGGGAAGATCCGAACCCGGTCGCCGAGATCGGCTGCGAGCGTCTCGAGTTTCTCCACGCGCGTGCCGTGCAGGCCGACGGTGGCGCCCTGGCCATGCAGGGCGCGCGCAACCGCCTCGCCGATGCCGCCCGAGGCGCCGGTCACGAGGGCCTTGCGGCCGGTCAGATCGAACATGTCGCTATCCTTTCCCGGTTTCGCTCGCGGCGGCGGGCCGCGGCGGGGTTCTGGCTTCAGGCCAGCGCTGCGAGCGCGGCCTCGATGTCGGCGGGTGTGTTTACGGCCGCCGTCGCGGTATCGCGGCTGATCCGGCGGGCAAGCCCGCAGAGGACCTTGCCGGCGCCGACCTCATAGAGCGTGCCGACCCCGTTGGCGGCGAACCATTCGACGGTCTCGCGCCAGCGGACGCGGCCGGTTACCTGTTCGACGAGGCGCTGGCGAATCTCGGCGGGGTCGGTGAGCGGGCTGACCGTGACGTTGGCGACGACCGGCACGACCGGCGCCTTCATCTCGACGGCCGCCAGCGCCTCGCGCATGGCCTCGGCGGCCGGCGCCATGAGGGCGGAGTGGAAGGGCGCCGAGACCGAGAGCATCAGCGCGCGCTTGGCGCCCAACTCGGTGCACAGGCGCGCGGCGTGATCGACGGCGGCCTTCGACCCCGAGATGACGAGTTGTCCGCCGCCATTGTCGTTGGCGATCTGGCAGACGCCGCCTTCGGCCCGGGCGCAGGCCTCCTCAACCTTGTCCTGGTCGAGGCCGAGGATGGCGGCCATGGCGCCCTCTCCCGCCGGAACGGCCGCCTGCATGGCGTTGCCGCGGATGCGCAGGAGCCGGGCCGTGTCGGCGAGCGAGAAGACGCCGGCCGCGCAGAGCGCCGAATACTCGCCGAGCGAATGGCCGGCGACATAGGCCACCTTGTCCTTCAGCACGAGGCCGCGCGACTGCATGACCCGCACCGCGGCGATCGAAACCGCCATCAGCGCCGGCTGGGCGTTGGCGGTGAGCGTGAGGGTCTCTTCCGGCCCTTCCCACATGACGGCGGAAAGCTTTTCGCCGAGCGCGGCGTCGACTTCCTCGAAGACCGCACGGGCCTCGGGGAAGGCGTCGGCGAGGTCGCGCCCCATTCCGACGGACTGGCTGCCCTGGCCCGGAAAGGTGAATGCGATTGCCATCAGACGTCCTCCGCTCGTTCGAACTCGCCTGCCTGTGACGCAGGAGCCGTCGGGAAGTCAAGGGCGGGCGTCTTTCGGGCGGAAGGTCCTCGGCCCGAAAGACCGGGAGCAGGCCGCCCGAGGCAGCCAGACGAGACAGGGGACCTTGCGTCCACGGGCAGCGTGACCCATCTAGTCGCGATCATCGCGACCAGCCACGGCGGAGCAGCATGAGCTTGTGGATCGACCTCCTGCTCGTCATCGCCGGCATGGGTCTCTTGTTCGGCGGCGGAGAACTCCTGGTCAGGGGCGCCACGGGCCTCGCACGGCGATACGGCGTGTCGGAACTGGTGATCGGCCTCACCATCGTCGGTTTCGCCACGTCTACCCCGGAACTGCTGGTGTCGGTCCAGGCCGCGCTGAAGGGCGCGCCGGAGATCGCGATCGGCAACGTCGTCGGATCCAACATCGCCAACATCCTGCTGATCGGCGGCTCCACCGCGCTGCTTGCCACCGGGCTGAACCTCGAGAAAAGCATCCGTCGCGAACTGCACATCATGCTGGGCGCATCCTTGCTCGTGCTTGTTGCAGCCGCTTGGGGCGCGATCCCGCGGCCGGCCGGCCTGGTGCTGGTTCTGCTGCTGGCGGCCTACCTCGCAGTGCATTTCCGCGCGGCGCGCCGGGCAAATGCCGCAAACGAACTCCGGCGTCCCGACATGGCCGGCGCGACACCGGCGTGGCGGTCGCTGCTGGCGCTGACGGCCGGTCTGGGCATGCTCTTTGCCGGCGCGAACTGGCTGGTCGACGGCGCATCGTCGATCGCGCGCTCGGTCGGCGTCTCCGAAGCCGTCATCGGCCTGACGGTGGTGGCGCTCGGGACCAGCCTGCCGGAACTCGCGACATCGATCGTGGCCGCGTGGCGCGGCCGCGGCGAGGTGGCCGTGGGCAACGTGATCGGCTCCAACATCTTCAACGTCCTCGGCATCCTCGGCGTGACCGCGATGATCGAGCCGCTCTCGATCGCGAGCCGCTTCCTGTGGCTCGACGTGCCGCTGATGCTGGCCGTCAGCGTCCTGTTCTCGGTCGCCGTGATCGCCCGCAGCGGACTGGGACGCGGCAGCGGAGCGATCATGCTCGCCGCGTACCTGGTCTATACGGTGGCTCTTTTCGCGCTGCCGGGCTGACGAGCCCATGTGCCGGCCTTGCCAAGCCTCGGCGCGTCCGGTATAGCGCGCCCACTCTGCCGGTTCCGATTGGGGGCTGAACGGAGGGCTCGCGCGTTTTCCGGACCGTTCCGAACGATGCGTGTGTGAAGGCAAAGGTCCTTCCGCCTCCCGTGTCTCCGCTCTCGACCGTCTCATCGATGCGTCTTTCTTCTCCCGTTCGCCGGGTCAAGGCAGTCGCAGAGGCTTAGCCATCGGGCGCCGGGCAGTGAAACGAAGAAAGGCAAGAACGAGCATGGCTCTCTACGAACATGTGTTTCTCGCCCGCCAGGATCTGTCCTCGCAGCAGGTCGACGCGCTTGTGGAATCCTACAAGGGCGTCATCGAAGCGAATGGCGGCAGCGTTGGCCGGGTCGAGAACTGGGGACTGAAGTCCCTGACCTACCGCATCAACAAGAACCGCAAGGCGTACTACACGCTCATGGACATCACCGCCCCGGCGGCGGCGATCCAGGAGATGGAGCGCCAGATGGGCCTGTCGGAAGACGTGCTCCGCTTCATGACCGTTCGCGTCGAGAAGCACGAGGAAGGCGCCTCCGCGATGATGCAGAAGCGCGAAGAGCGCAGCGAGCGCGGCGACCGCTTCGGCGACCGTCCCCGCTTCGGCGACCGTGACCGCGGCGATCGCGGTGACCGGGGCGACCGCCCGCCGCGTGGCGATCGCGACGACCGCGGCCCGCGCCGCCCGCGCGAACAGGCTGAAGGAGCGCAGTAATGGTCGACATCAACCAGATCCCGACGCGCCGGCCCTTCCATCGCCGCCGCAAGACCTGCCCGTTCTCCGGCGCGAATGCTCCGAAGATCGACTACAAGGACGTGCGCCTGCTGCAGCGCTACATTTCCGAGCGCGGCAAGATCGTGCCGTCGCGCATCACCGCCGTCAGCCAGAAGAAGCAGCGCGAACTCGCCAAGGCGATCAAGCGCGCCCGCTTCCTCGGCCTGCTGCCCTACGTGGTGAAGTGATCCTCAGGCCGGGCGCCAGCGCCCGGCCCCTTCCCCGCTTCGGGTGCGGCGGAAGCATCGAAAATCCCGAGTTGGGCCCTCGGCGGCCCTAACTGCCACGACGGGCAGGACAGCGACCAGCGGACATCCTCCGCTTTCCGTTCCTGACCGTCCAATCGAAATTTCGGCCGCATCGCGGCCCCGAAACAAGGACCAGGATCATGGAAGTCATCCTCCTCGAGCGCATTTCCCGCCTCGGCCAGATGGGCGACACCGTCAAGGTGCGCGACGGCTTCGCACGCAATTTCCTGCTGCCGCAGGGCAAGGCGCTTCGCGCCAACGAAGCCAACAAGAAGAAGTTCGAAGGTCAGCGCGCCCAGCTCGAAGCCCGCAACCTCGAGCGCAAGAGCGAGGCCCAGGCCGTCGCCGAGAAGCTCGACGGACAGAGCTTCATCGTCGTGCGTTCGGCCGGCGAAACCGGCCAGCTCTATGGCTCGGTGTCGACCCGCGACATTTCCGAGCTGCTCACCGAAGAGGGCTTCACCGTCGCCCGCAACCAGGTCGAACTGAACAACCCGATCAAGGCGATCGGCCTCACCAACGTGGTGATCGCGCTGCACCCGGAAGTCGAGGTCACGATCACCCTCAACATCGCCCGCTCGGCCGACGAGGCGGAGCGTCAGGCGAAGGGCGAGAAGCTCGACTCGCTCGAGGCGATCTACGGCGAGGACATCAACGAGAACGCCCGTCCGGACGCGTTCTTCGATCCGGGCGCCGAAGGCTTCGAGGACGAGGAAGCCTAGGCTCCTTCCAGTGTCGGGCCTGATCCATTCGGTCAGGCCGTCGAGGATCAATACCCGGGAGCGTTTCCCGGGTATTTTTGTTGTCTGGCGGAACCTCTACACCGCCGCGGAATTAGAAGTGAGCAGAGGTCCGTCCTTCGTCGTCAAAGCCGGGGTACGCATCATGAACTTCCTGTTGCGCAACGTCGTTGAACGTCTGATCAGGCAAGGCAACCTGACAATCATCGATCCGGATGGGGCGGCCCACGATTTCGGGGATGGATCGGGGCCGAAGTCGACCATCGCGATCCGGACCCGATCCGCCGAGCGAGCGATTGCCCTCGATCTCATGCTCGGCGTTCCCGAAGCCTACATGGAACGCGAACTCGACATCCTGGAGGGGGACCTCCTCGATCTGCTGCGGATCGCCTATCGCAACATGGGGCCCAACGGAATTGAGGCCACATGGACGCAAGCGGTCGAGGGCGTGCGGGCCGCGTTTCGCCGGCTGCAGCAGGTCAACACGGTCGGGCGCTCGCGGCGCAACGTGGCGCGGCACTACGACCTGTCGCCGGAGTTGTATCGCCTCTTCCTCGATACCGACATGCAGTATTCATGCGCCTATTTCGAGCATCCCGACGCCACACTCGAAGATGCGCAACTGGCCAAGAAGCGGCATATCGCGGCCAAGCTCGATCTCAGGCCGGGGCAGACGGTGCTCGACATCGGCTGCGGCTTCGGCGGTCTAGGCCTCTACCTTGCACGCAACTTCGACGTCGACGTCGTCGGCATCACGCTGTCGGAGGAGCAGCACGCAATCGCCACCGAGCGCGCGCATGCCGAGGGGCTCGACCGGCACGTTCATTTCGAACTGCGCGACTACCGCGACCTGTCGGAGCGCTTCGACCGCATCGTGTCGGTCGGCATGTTCGAGCATGTCGGGGTCAACCACTACCGTACCTATTTCGACAAGGTCGCGCGGCTGCTCAAGCCCGACGGCGCCATGCTGCTTCACTCGATCGGCCGTTTCGGTCCGCCGTCCGCGACCAGCGCCTTCATCCGCAAGTACATCTTCCCCGGCGGCTACATACCCGCCCTGTCCGAGGTGCTGCCGGCGATCGAGCGCGCCGGACTGATGACGGCGGACGTCGAGATCCTGCGGCTGCACTACGCCGAGACGCTGCGGCACTGGCGTGAGCGTTTCCTCGCCAACCGCGACGCTATTCGCGAAATCTACGACGAACGCTTCTGCCGCATGTGGGAATTCTACCTGGCAGGCTCGGAAGCGGCCTTCCGCTGGCAGGACCTCATGGTGTTCCAGATTCAGCTGACGCGCGCCAATTCGGTTCTGCCAATAACCCGCGACTACATTTTTGAGGCCGAAGCGAGCCATCGGGAGCGCGAACAAGCGAAGCTCGCCGCCCCGGCGGGGCAAGCGCGCAGCCGCTCGATGTCGCGGCGCGAGGGCTAAGGCTGCCGACGGATTCGATCGAATCCGGCTCGGCCGGTTTCCCCTGGTGGCGTTCTGTTCTACAATTGCCCCAAAGAGGTGGAACAAGCGGCCATGGCGCGATACGTCATCCTCATCCTCGCCTGGTTCGTGGCGACGAGCGGGTTTGCCCAGGCCGGCCTGAAGGTCATTGGCGCGGAGCCCGCCGCTCCGAAGCTGGCGCTGGTCGTCGGCGTCGCCGACTACCAGCATCTCCCGCGGCTGAAGAACACGGTGAACGACGCACGACTCGTCGCCCGATCGCTCGAGGACCTCGGTTTCAAAGTGACGCGGATCGACGATCCGGACCGCCGGACATTCGAAGCGGCCATCAGGGACCATGCCGACCGCATCGGCGAAACGGGTAACGCCGTCTCCGTTTTCTACTATGCCGGTCAGGGCTTCGAGATCGACCGGACCGGCTACATGGTGGCGAGCGACGCGCGGCTTGCGGACACCGGCGACGTCGCGGACGAAGCCGTTTCGATCGAGATCGCCATGCAAACCCTGTCGAGCGCCAACCCGGACGGCGTCAGCCTGTTCCTGCTCGACTCGTGCCGGGACAACCCCTTCAGCGTCGCCACGCGCGGAGCGGCGATGCTGTCGGAGCAGGCCGGCGCGAACCGGCGGAGCAACGTCAAGGGAACGCTGGTCGCCTATGCCGTCGGCCCGGGCGGCGTGGCGGAGGACGGCACCGGGGACAATGGCCCCTTCGCACTGGCGATTGCCCGGGCGCTGGCGATGCCAGGCCTGAACCAGTCGGAATGGTTTCGCGAGGTCCGCAACGCGACGCTGGATGCGACCGGGGGCCGGCAGGTGCCGACGATCTCGGACAATCTGACCGGCGACTTCATGATCAATCCGGCGGCCGTCGCCGCTTCGCCGGATGACCTGCCGGAGACGCGGGCGGCGCGGGCGGTCTACGAGGTCGCGCCGGGCGTGCTCAAACCCACCTACGAAGACGGGAGCTACGCCCTCCTGATCGGCGTCGGCGACTACGACATGGCCGCCGACGGGCGGCAGGCCTGGCGAGACCTTCCGGCGGTGCGCGACGAGTTGGAGCGGCTGGGCGATGTCCTGGAGAGGATGCACGGTTTCGAGGTGGAGACCGTGTTCGATCCGACGAGCATCGAGATCGAAACGGCGCTGAAGGACTTCGTCAACAGGCACGGCGCGAAACCGAACGCTCGTCTCGTCTTCATGCTGGCGGGACATGGGACCACGACCGAATCGTTCGGCAAGAAGACCGCCTGGTTCGTGCCTCGGGACGCGCCGGCGATGAACCCGCCCGCTCCGTTCCGCAACACGGCGCTCAATCTGCGCCGGGTTGAGGAATGGTCGGAGGTGATGGAAGCCAAGCACGTGCTGTGGATATTCGACAGTTGCTTCTCCGGCGCTGCGATCAAGATGATCGAGAGCCGCAGCGGCGAGGCGGAGCGCGACGGCTGGACGGAGCATCTTCACGCCAATCCTGTCCGCCGCGTCATCACGTCGGGATCGGAGAACGAGGAGGTTCCGGCCAAGAGCCGATTCGCCGAGCGCCTGATCGACGTGCTGTCGGGCAAGGTACCGGTCGGCGGGGGAACCATGGTGACCGGCGGTGAACTCGGCGCCTTCCTGCGCGAAGACGTCATCCGCTACAACTTCAAGCAGGGGCTGCCCAAGGTGACGCCGCAGAGCGATACAATCGTCATCCCCGGCGACGAAGGCGACATCGTCTTCCGCATCGAGCCGCAACTCGCCGCCGCCCTGCGTCCGGAGCGGACGACGGAATGATGCCTCGCCCGGAACGAGGCGCAGGCGCGATTTTCCTGTTCTGTTCCGGCTCGCCGGCGGCTATCCTCAACTCTTGATTCGCGTCAACTTGAATCGAGCGGCGAAGGGCCGTCCACCGCCCCTTTGGTGTGGATGAGTGTGAATCCCGTGCGGTGGACGATTTTCACGGCCCACGCCCTTCCAACATCTGATAGGCCGGAGGCCGACGAGGACCAGACGGGACGATAATGGCAGAAGCAGTCCGCAAGCTCGGCGTAGCGGAGACGCCGCTCTATCGCGAAGCGCCCAACAATATCGAGGCCGAGCAGGCGCTTCTGGGCGCGATCCTCGTCAACAACGACGCCTTCTACCGCGTCTCGGATTTCCTGAAGCCGACCCATTTCTACGAACCCCTGCACCGCAAGATCTTCGAGATCGCGGGCGAACTGATCCGTATGGGCAAGTCGGCCAATCCCGTCACCATGAAGACCTTCCTGCCGTCGGACGAGAAGGTCGGCGACATGACGGTCGCGCACTACCTCGCCCGGCTCGCCGCGGAAGCGGTGACCATCATCAACGCGGCGGACTATGGCCGCGCGATCTACGACCTCGCGACGCGACGCGCGCTGATCACCGTCGGCGAGGACATGGTCAACATCGCCTATGACGCGCCGGTCGACATGTCGCCGGCCGAGCAGATCGAGGATGCCGAGCGGCGGCTGTTCGAACTGGCGGAGACCGGCCGCTACGACGGCGGTTTCCAGAGCTTCTCCGACGCGGTGACGACGGCGATCGACGTCGCCAATGCCGCCTACATGCGCGAGGGTCACCTGTCGGGCATCTCGACGGGCCTGCGCGA
The DNA here is from genome assembly GCA_046292285.1 of Mesorhizobium sp. Taxonomy (GTDB): domain Bacteria; phylum Pseudomonadota; class Alphaproteobacteria; order Rhizobiales; family Rhizobiaceae; genus Aquibium. Next base: position 45,832 of record JBKBRJ010000022.1, read on the forward strand.
CGTCGACCGGAAACTCGGCGGCCTGCAGTCGTCGGACCTCGTCATCCTGGCCGGCCGACCCGCGATGGGCAAGACGTCGCTGGCCACAAACATCGCCTTCAACATCGCAGCCGCCTACAAGCCGGCGCAGCAGGCGGACGGCTCGTTCAAGGCCGAGCGCGGCGGCGTCGTTGGCTTCTTCTCGCTCGAAATGTCGGCCGAACAGCTCGCCACCCGCATTATCTCGGAGCAGACGGAGATCTCGTCCTCGAAGATTCGCCGCGGCGAGATTTCCGAGACGGATTTCGAAAAGCTCGTCGCCTGCGCGCAGATGATGCAGAAGACGCCGCTCTTCATCGACCAGACAGGCGGCATCTCGATCGCGCAGCTCGCGGCCCGCGCCCGCCGGCTGAAGCGCCAGCGGGGGCTCGACGTCATCGTCATCGACTACGTCCAGCTGATGCAGGGCTCGTCCTCGAAGTCGAGCCAGAACCGCGTGCAGGAAATCACCGAGATCACCACCGGCCTGAAGGCGCTGGCCAAGGAATTGCATGTGCCGATCATCGCGCTGTCGCAGCTGTCGCGCCAGGTCGAATCGCGCGACGACAAGCGCCCGCAGCTGTCGGATCTGCGCGAATCGGGCTCGATCGAGCAGGACGCCGACGTGGTGCTCTTCGTCTACCGCGACGAATACTACATGCAGAACAAGCAGCCTGAGGACGAAAACTCTTCGGAGTATCTGCAGTGGAAAGAGAAGTTCGAGCGGGTGAAGGGCAAGGCCGAACTGATCATCGCCAAGCAGCGCCACGGCCCGACGGGCACCGTGGAGCTCGCCTTCGAGGGCCAGTTCACCCGCTTCTCGGATCTCGCCGAGGAAGACCGCCTGCCGGAGCGCCTCGAGTAGCGCGGTGAAAAAGCCCATTCATATCCGCGAGAGCGGCCCGCGGTCCGAGCTCGCCGGCGGTCTTGTCATGGTCGACCTTCGCCCGCTGCGGTCGAACTACCGCGCGCTGTCGCGGGTCGTCGGCCCTGCGCGGGTGGCGGGTATGGTCAAGGCGGATGCCTATGGTCTCGGCATCGCGGAGGTTGTGCCTGCGCTCGCCGCCGAAGGCTGCGACACCTTCTTCGTCGCGACGGCGGACGAAGGCATCGCCGCCCGCCGCGCCGCGGCAGATGCGCGGATCTTCGTGCTCAACGGCCTGTTCAGCGAAGAAGCCGCGGCCGTGTTCACGGCGCATCGCCTGACACCGGTGCTGAGCGGGGCGACCGATATCGCGCTGTGGGAGCGGCACTGCGCGAGGCACGACGTCGACAGGTCTTGCGCCATCCAGGTCGACACCGGCCTGAATCGGCTCGGCCTGACGGTGCAGCAGGCGCTCGCCTTCGCCGCCGACAACGCCCTGACGCGCGCCGTCGAACCCGTGCTGGTGATGAGCCACCTCGCCTGCGGCGACGAGCGGGACCATCCGCTGAACCGACGGCAGGCGGAGGCGTTCAGCGCCGTGCGCGCCGCGTTTCCGGGCGTACCGGCGAGCCTCGCCAACTCGTCCGGGCTGCTGCTCGGCCGCGAGTTCCACCTCGACCTGGTCCGCCCCGGCATCGCCGTCTATGGCGGCGCACCGTCGTCCGGCGTGACCATGAAGACGGTCGTGACGGCGGAGGCGCGCGTTCTCCAGGTGCGGCGGGCGCAGGCCGGGGAAACCGTCAGCTATGGCGCGACCCAAGTGCTCGAGCGCGACACGCTGGTGGCGATCGCCGCCGCGGGCTACGCCGACGGACTGCCGCGCTCGGTCTCGGGCAGCGGGGTGCCGCTCCGCGACGTCCTGCCGGGCGGCTGCGGGTCCATCCGGGGGCGTCGCGTGCCGATCCTCGGCCGCGTCACCATGGACCTGACGATGTTCGATGTGACCGACCTCGGCGCCGATGCGGTCGTGGCCGGCGACTTCATCCAGCTGTTCGGGGCCGACCTGCCGGTCGACGAGGCGGCAAGGTCGGCGGGGACCATCGCCTACGAGCTTCTGACAGGCCTCTCGCGCCGCTTCACGCGTTTCCATGTCGGGATGGAGGGACCGGACGAGACATGACCACCTTCTGCCGCCCTGCCCTTTCTTCGTTCCCGACCAAGGCTCCCTGATGGCGAAGTCACGCGTCCAGTTCATCTGCCAGAATTGCGGCTCGGTCCACACGCGGTGGGCGGGCAAGTGCGATGCCTGCGGCGAGTGGAACACGCTGATCGAGGAAGGCACGGCGGGCGGCATCGGCGCTGGCCCGGCTTCGACGCGCAGCGCCCGCAAGGGCCGCGCCGTTGTGCTGACCTCGCTGTCCGGCGACATCGAGGACGCGCCCCGGATCGCCAGCGGCATCGGCGAACTCGACCGGGCGACCGGCGGCGGCTTCGTCCGCGGGTCGGCGCTGCTGGTCGGCGGCGACCCCGGCATCGGCAAGTCGACGCTGCTGACGCAGGCGGCGGCGGCGCTGGCGAGGCAGGGTCATCGCATCGTCTACGTCTCCGGCGAAGAGGCGGTGGCACAGATTCGGCTGCGCGCGCAACGCCTGGGGGCGGCGGATGCGCCCGTGGAACTCGCCGCCGAAACGAACGTCGAGGACATCCTCGCCACCATCGCCGAAGGCCGACGGCCGGACCTGCTGATCCTCGATTCGATCCAGACGTTGTGGACAGACCTCGCCGACTCCGCCCCCGGCACGGTGACGCAGGTGCGCGCCTCCGCCCAGGCGATGATCCGCTATGCGAAATCCACGGGCGCGGCGATCGTGCTCGTGGGCCATGTCACCAAGGACGGCCAGATCGCGGGTCCGCGCGTGGTGGAGCACATGGTCGACGCCGTGCTCTATTTCGAGGGAGAAGGCGGGCATCACTATCGTATCCTGCGCACCGTGAAGAACCGCTTCGGCCCGACCGACGAGATCGGCGTCTTCGAGATGTCGGACAAGGGGCTGCGCGAATTGTCGAACCCGTCCGAACTGTTCCTCGGCGAGCGCAGCACCAAGGCGCCGGGCGCCGCCGTCTTCGCCGGCATGGAGGGTACGCGGCCGGTGCTGGTGGAAATCCAGGCCCTCGTGGCGTCGTCGCCGCTCGGCACGCCCCGGCGGGCCGTGGTCGGCTGGGACTCCTCGCGGCTGGCGATGATCCTCGCGGTGCTGGAAGCCCATTGCGGCATCCGCTTCGCCCAGCACGACGTCTACCTGAACGTGGCCGGCGGCTACCGCATTTCGGAACCCGCGGCCGACCTCGCGGTGGCAGCGGCGTTGGTTTCCTCCCTCACCGGACTTGCCCTGCCTGCCGATTGTGTCTATTTCGGCGAAATCAGCCTTTCGGGCGCCGTCCGGCCTGTCGCTCATGCGCAGCAGCGGTTGAAAGAGGCGGAAAAACTGGGTTTCGGGCAGGCTGTCCTGCCGGCCGGCAGCGGGGAGATCGCGGGCGCGATCGCAACGCGGTCGTTCCAGCCGGGGGCTCTCGTCGATCTCGTCGCGAGGATCGCCGGGACAAAGCGCAACCGGGATGCAGACTGACGCGGTGCTTGGAACGGAGTGGGTCCACAATGCCGATTACGCTGCTTGACGGAATTCTCGTCGGCTTCGCCCTTGTCTCGGCCATTCTCGCGATGGTGCGCGGCCTGTCGCGAGAGGTTCTTTCGATCGCCTCCTGGGGCGCTTCGGCAGCGGCGGCGTATTTCTTCTACCCATTGGTGGTCCCCTACGTGACGCCCTACATCGACAACGACAAGCTGGCGCTGGTTGCGGCGGCGGGCATCGTGTTCTTCGTGGCGCTGGTGATCGTGACCCTGCTGACGATGAAGATCGCCGACTTCATCATCGATTCGCGCATCGGCGCGCTCGACCGGACCCTCGGCTTCGTCTACGGCGCGGCGCGCGGCGTGCTGGTGGTGGCGGTGGCGTTGATGTTCTTCAACTGGCTGGTGGGCGACAACCGCCCGGCATGGGTCGCGCAGGCGAAGTCGCTGCCGCTGCTCGAGGGAATCGGCGCCAAGCTGCAGGAACTGCTTCCAGACGACCCGGAGAACTCGATCATCAAGCGCCTCACCGAGGATGGTGACGGCGGGACGAGCAACTGAAGCGAACCTTTCCGGGGCCGGACACCGGCAACGGACGGCGCGAAAGGCGATTTGCCATGGCAGAGCGAGCCGACCTGACCTTCTCCGCATCCGCCACCGACGGCGGACCGGCGGCGGAGGCCGACGACCATTTCCACGACGAGTGCGGCGTGTTCGGCATCTTCGGCCGCCAGGACGCGGCGGCGATCGTCACGCTCGGGCTACATTCGCTACAGCATCGCGGGCAGGAGGCGGCCGGCATCGTCTCCTATGACGGGACGCAGTTCCACGTCGAACGGCATGTCGGCCTGATCGGCGACACGTTCACCAAGCCCGCCGTCATCGAGCGGCTCAAGGGCCAGCGCGCCATCGGCCATACGCGCTATGCAACGACCGGCGGCGCGGGCCTGCGCAATGTCCAGCCTCTGTTTGCCGAACTCGCCGATGGCGGCATCGCCGTCGCGCACAACGGCAACCTCACCAACGCGATGACCGTGCAGCGCACCTTGCAGAAGCAGGGCGCGATCTTCTCGTCGACCTCCGACACCGAAACGATCCTGCACCTGGTGGCGACCAGCCGTGAGAAGGACATCAATTCGCGGTTCGTCGAGGCCGTGCGCCAGCTCGAAGGCGCCTTCTCGCTCGTGGCGCTCACGGCCAAGAAGATGATCGGCTGCCGCGATCCGCTGGGCATCAGGCCGCTCGTCCTCGGCGATCTCGACGGCGCCTGGATCCTTGCGTCCGAAACCTGCGCGCTCGACATCATCGGCGCGCGCTTCGTGCGAGACCTGAAGCCGGGCGAGATGGTGGTCGTCACCACCAAGGGCATCGAGAGCTTCTTCCCCTTCGAGCCGCAGAAGTCGCGATTCTGCATCTTCGAATATGTGTACTTCGCGCGGCCGGACTCGTCGGTCGAGGGCCGCAACGTTTATGCCGTGCGCAAGCACATCGGCGCGGAGCTTGCGATCGAGAGCCCGGTCGAGGCGGACATCGTGGTGCCGGTGCCCGATTCCGGCACGCCCGCGGCGATCGGCTTCTCCCAGCAGGCGGGCATCCCCTTCGAACTGGGCATCATCCGCAACCACTATGTCGGGCGGACCTTCATCTCTCCGGGCGATTCGATCCGTCACATGGGCGTGCGGCTGAAGCACAACGCCAACCGGAAAATGATCGAGGGAAAGCGCGTGGTGCTGGTCGACGATTCGATCGTGCGCGGCACGACCAGCCAGAAGATCGTGCAAATGGTCCGCGACGCGGGCGCGAAGGAGGTGCACATGCGCATCGCCTCGCCGCCGACCCGCGCCTCCTGCTTCTACGGGGTCGACACGCCGGAGAAGTCGAAGCTGCTCGCCTCGCGCATGTCGATCGCCGAGATGGCCGAGTTCATCAGGGTCGACTCCCTCGGCTTCCTGACCATCGAGGGCCTCTACCGCGCCGTGGGCGAAGCTCATCGCGACGCCGATTCGCCGCAGTTCTGCGACGCATGCTTCACCGGCGACTATCCGACCCGCCTGCTCGACCTGGAGGGCGCGGACAATGTCCGCACCCTCTCTCTGCTGGCCACCGGGGGGCAGTAGCGGGTCAGGCGCCCGTCAGGGTGAAACGAGCTTCAGTCCGAGGATGCCGGCCACGATGAGGCCGATGCATGCGAGCCTGACCGCCTCCGCCGGCTCGGCGAAGAGGAAGATGCCCAGCACGACCGTTCCGATCGTTCCGATTCCGGTCCAGATCGCGTAGGCGGTTCCGAGCGGCAGGGTCTTCAGGGCAAGGCCCAGCAACCCGAGGCTCACCGCCATGGAGGCGAAGGTCAGCAGACTTGGTACCAGCCGGCTGAATCCATGCGTGTACTTCATGCCGACAGCCCAGCCGATCTCGAACAGTCCGGCGGCGAAAAGATAAATCCAGGCCATGCCCCGTATCTCCCACGGATCAGGGGTCGTCCCCGGCAATGATGATTGAAACCGGGTCGTCCCGGCCCTCTCAATCTGGGGCGGGTATGCGCCGCGGTCAAGCGGGGTTTTCCTGACGTGCCAGTTCGGCTAAGCCGGCGTCGATCGCGGCCACGGAGCCGCCGCTCGGCTACGGGAACTGACATGACCGACACACTCGATCTCACCGGCCGCATCGCGCTGGTCACCGGCGCCTCGCGCGGCATCGGCTACTTCATCGCCAGGCAGATGGCAGCCGCCGGCGCGCATGTCATCGCCGTGGCGCGCACGGTGGGCGGGCTCGAGGAACTCGACGACGAGATCAAGGCCGAGCATGCCCGGACCGGCAGGGGCGAGGCGACGCTGGTTCCGCTCGACCTGACCGACATGGCCGGCATCGACCGTCTGGGCGGCGCAATCCACGAGCGCTGGGGCAGGCTCGACGTGCTGGTGGCCAATGCGGGCGTGCTGGGGGTCATCGGCCCCCTCGCCCATATCGAGGCCAAGGTGTTCGACAAGGTCATGGCGGTCAACGTGACCGGGACATGGCGGCTGATCCGTTCCGTCGACCCGCTGCTCAGGCTTTCCGACGCCGGGCGGGCGCTGGTGATGTCGTCGGGCGCGGCGCATTCGGCCCGCGCCTACTGGGGCCCTTATGCGGCGTCGAAGGCGGCTGTCGAGGCGATGGCCCGTTCATGGGCCGACGAGACGAAGAACACGGCGCTGAAGGTCGCGATCGTCAATCCGGGCGCGACCCGCACCGCCATGCGGGCGCAAGCGATGCCGGGCGAGGATCCCCTGACCGTGCCGCACCCTTCCGAGATCGCCGCGAGGGTCGTGCCGCTCGCGGGACCCGCGCTGGCGGAGACGGGGCTGATCTTCGACGCGCGCGCGGGGGCGTTCCAGCGCTACCGCATGCCCGAATAGCGCAATCGCGAGAGCAAGCGCGCGGCGCGCTTTCCGATCGTCGATCGGGTCTGTATGGTGCGCCATGGCGGCATCCGCCGTCGCTGGGGCAAGCCATGGAACTGTTCTCGACCTTCGTCTGGTATCTCGTCGTTTCGGGGCCGCAGGGCGGCATGGTGGTCATGCCGAGCGGCTTCGACACGCGGCAGCAATGCCAGGAAGCCATCGCCGAATACCAGAAGGAGCCGGGCCTCGGATGGCAGGTCCAATGCGTCCCGGCGGGGGCAGCCTATTTTTCCGAGGATTCGGACCCGGGGCTCGAAACGGTGCCGCCAGCGGCGGAATGAAGCAACCCGTGCGCGGGATCCTCGCGCAGTCGCGCCTTCACGGGCGCCTGGAGGGCCTTCAACTCTTCCGCGTCCATGATGTCGCCTCCCTTCGTTCGTCGACGGAGAGGATAGCGCAACATCCGATCGCGTTGAGATAATTCCGGCGGCCCATGGCCTCCGGCGCAGCCGGGGCATGGCGGAACCACGCTCCGGCGGCCGTTCGGCGGAGGGGCCGGATCAGATCGCGGCGACGATGATGATCTCGACGAGATGCTGGGCGGTCGCGAGACGGGCCTCGCCGGTCGCGCGGGCCGGCGGGTTGGCCGGGTCGACCCAGACGTCCCAGACCGAGTTCATGTCGGCAAAATCGCGCATGTCGGCGAGCCAGATCGTGGCCGAGAGAAGCTTCGACTTGTCGGAGCCGGCCTCGGCGAGCAGACGGTCGATGGAAGCGAGCACCTCCTCGGTCTGTTCCTTCACCGTCTTGCCCGGCGTGCCGACCTGGCCGGCGAGATAGACGGTATTGCCATGGACGACGGCCTGGCTCATGCGCTTGCCGGGCTCGATGCGGCGGATGGACATGTCGGTTCTCCTTGTTTGTGGATGGGGTCCGCCGGGTGCATAGCGGATCGCAGGCCGAGACGACAGGCCCCCTGGAGCGGACGCTGCCCCATCCCGCCGGCAAGGCGGCGCGCCGCGATCTGGCCCCATGCATGGCGCGCCGTGGCGCAGGGCCGAACCCGGCGTCGTCTCTACAGCAAGCGGACAGGCGGGAGGAGACGGAGAGGCATGGCCGGCACGGCAGCCATCAGCGCGCGGGAACAGGTCTTCGCCGGCATCCTCTTGACCAGCGTCGGCTACTTCCTGTTCTCGCTGCAGGACGCCGCCATCAAGCTGATGGTGGTGGGGTTCTCGGTCTGGCAGATCCTGCTGTTCCGGTCGGCCACGATCGTCGCGCTGGCGCTCACCATCGGCGGGCGCAAGGCGGTGACGGATGCGGTGAACTCTCCCGTGCTCGGCGCGATGCTGCTGCGCAGCTTCGTCATCCTGGCGGCGTGGCTCTGCTTCTACACCGCCGCAAGGGACCTGCAGCTTGCCGAACTGACGACGATCTATTTTGCGGCGCCGATCATCGTGACGATCCTGTCGGTGTGGCTCCTCAAGGAGGTGGTACCGCCGGTGCGCTGGATCGCGGTGTTCACCGGCTTCGTGGGCGTATTCATCGCCTGCAACCCGCTGGCGCTCGGCCTGTCGCTGCCGGTGCTGATGGTGCTGGCGGCCGCGGCGCTATGGGGCTTCTCGATCGTGCTGATCCGCAAGATCGCGCTCGGCGAGAGGACGCTGGTGCAGCTCCTGCTCAACAACGGTTTCTTCCTGGTGATCGCAGGGGCGCCGACACTGTTTCTCTGGCAGACGCCGAGCCTGCCGGAACTGGCGCTTCTGATCGGGACGGGCTTCTGCGGCGGGGTCGCGCAGTTCTGTCTCTTCGAGGGCATGCGCAAGGCGGAGGCGTCGGTGGTCGCGCCGTTCGAATACACCTCGCTCGTCTGGTCCTTCGCGCTCGGCTTCCTGATCTGGGGCGACGTACCGAGGCCCGGCGTGGTGATCGGCGCCGTGCTGATCTTCTCGGCCGGGCTGATGATCATCCTTGCAGAGCGGCGCCGCGCCTGACGGCGATCAGTCGAGGGTGCCCGGAGCCCCCGCCGCTTCCTCGGCCTTCTCGCGGCGACGGTAGCCGATCCAGCTGACCGGTATGAAGGCGAGGTAGGAGAGCGCCGTCACCGTCATGGTGTGCCAGGGGTAGTTGGCGAGCAGCAGGACGTAGAGCACGATCACCAGCAGCAGCGGCAGCATGAGATCGCCGCGGATGCGGCCCATGTTCTTGCCCGACCACAGCGGAATGCGGCTGACGAGCAGGAAGGCCACCAGCGCGGTGAACAGGGTGGAAAACCAGGCGAAGGCGACGGACTGCTCGAAGCCGAGAAAGCCGAGATAGGCCGGCAGCAGCACCAGCATCGCACCGGCCGGCGCCGGGACCCCGGTGAAATAGCCGGAACGCCAGTTGTCGCGCTCGGGCTCGTGCGCCATGACATTGAAGCGGGCCAGCCGCAGGCCGCAGGCGATGGCGAAGAGGAGCGCGGCGATCCATCCGGGCGCGCCCGTGCGGTCGAGCAGGTAGGCGTAGAGAACCAGCCCCGGCGCGACGCCGAAGTTGACGATGTCGGCGAGCGAATCCATTTCCGCACCGAACTTCGATGTGGCCTTCAGCGCTCGCGCCACCCGGCCGTCGAGCCCATCAAGGAAGGCGGCGAGCAGCACCATCGCCACGGCGAGTTCGATGCGCCCCTCGAAGGCGAGCCGGATGCCGGTCAGGCCGGCGCAGATGGCAAGCACGGTGACGAGGTTGGGCAGCACCATGCGCAGCGGAATCTCGCGGATGCGCGGGCCGCGCGGGTCTCTCGGCCACGCCGGGCCGCCGGGCTCCAGGGGATCGGCCACCGGTCAGCTCACCCGCATCAGCGGCGTGGCGACGCCGCCAAACTCGGCCAGCACCGTCTCGCCGGCCACCGCCGTCTGGCCCAGGAACACCCGCGCCACGGCGCCCGCCGGCAGGAACACGTCGACGCGCGAGCCGAAACGGATCAGGCCGATGCGATCGCCGACCGAGATGTTGGTCTGCTCCTCGACGAAGCAGAGGATCCGGCGCGCCACCAGGCCGGCGATCTGCACCGTGGCGACCGGGCCGTGCGGGCTGTCGATGACGAGGCCGTTGCGCTCGTTCTCCTGGCTCGCCTTGTCGAGTTCGGCGTTGAGGAACTTTCCGGCGCGATGCTCGATGCGGGAGATGCGGCCGCGCCCCCGGGCGCGGGGGACGTGGGCGGAGAAAAAGTTCATGAAAAACGAGATAAGCCGCAACACCACCTCCCCGAGGGTGG